>JAZNNG010000058.1:0-5639 GCA_045580165.1 Eubacteriales bacterium | reverse complement strand
CGCCACCAAGACCACCGCCGCATACAAGAACGCAGTCAAGGACGCGCTTAATACCGCGATAATCCTCGGCGGCGGAAGCGTTGACATCAGAACAGAAGCTGAAATTCTTTCAGATAATCTCGCGGCGGCACTTCCCGCAGGCGAGGGCAAATTCAGTAAGCTGTTCCTCGTTGAGGTTATCGAAAACGTCGACGCGATTTACGCGGCAGTAAACGAAAGCGGCTACGTGTTCGTTCAGGGCGAGCAGTTTATAGGCGTGAATGCCGACGGTACGGTAGTAACCGAGGGCGTTAATAACGCGGCGGCATTTGCCGACGCGGTCGCGCTCATTAAGTCTACGGTAACTGAAGATATCGACATTACCGCTTACCCCGATATGTCAAAGACGGTCGTCTCGGCAAAGAAGACCGCAACGGGTAACTTCATCGTTGAGACCAAGGGTGCCGGCTACGGCATCAAGGGCGGCAACGAATACCATCCCGCATCGGGCGAGTATATAATAGTTCGCGTGTCAATGACACCGGACGGCAAAATAATCGATTGCCTGACCGTCTCGGAGGCCGAAACGGACGGACTCGGTGATGCGTGCGCAGACGAGAGCTTCTACTCTCAGTTTGCAGGCAAGACCGAGGAAAATTACACCGAGATCGACGCTATCTCGGGCGCAACACTCACAACAGACGGCTACAAGCAGGCAATAGAACGAGCCTTTGCGGCAGTAAAAACGTTTAACGGAGGGGAGAACTGATATGAAAAAGAATAACTCTCTTTCCATTCTTACCAACGGAATTATAAAAGAAAACCCCGTGCTTGTGCTGATCCTCGGCACCTGCCCCACCCTCGCTACCACGACTACCGTCACGGGTGCGATAGGTATGGGAATCGCGGCACTTATAGTTCTCGTTTGCTCGAACATTTTTATCTCTCTTCTTCGTAAGATAATCCCCGAAACTATGCGTATCCCCTGCTACATAGTAATTATCGCGGGCTTTGTTACAATTGTTAAAATGCTCGTTCAGGCATATTTCCCGGGACTTTACGAAACACTCGGCGTTTATCTCGACCTGATTACCGTAAACTGTATCATTCTCGGACGTGCGGAAATGTTCGCAGGTAAAAGCTCGGTCGGCGCATCCGCCCTTGACGGTATCGGTATGGGACTCGGCTTTACTCTGGCGCTCGGTATGATGGCAACTATTCGTGAGGTGTTCGGAGCAGCGTCCTTTGCGGGAATTGCAATTCCCTTTATGGACGCGTACAAGATAGAGTTCTTGACCAAGGCGCCCGGCGGTCTGCTTGTTTACGGACTTCTCATAGCGCTTGTCTATGCTCTTACAAAGGGAAAAGCTCCCCTTAAAAGATCCTTCTCCTGCAGCGGATGCCCGAGCGCGGCGACCTGCAGAATGGGAGAATGTGCAAATAAAGAGAAGGAGGCAGAGAACTGATGGAAAACTTCAAGCTTCTTATGGTAATACTCCTGTCGGCAGTTTTCGTTGACAACTACGTGCTTTGCCGATTCCTCGGAATCTGCCCGTTCCTCGGAGTATCAAAAAAGCTCAATCAGTCGGTCGGTATGGGCGTTGCCGTAACAATAGTTATGCTTCTTGCAACGGCGGTGACTTACCCTATTCAGCGCTTCGTTCTCGATACGCTCGGACTCGGATATCTTCAGAATATCCTCTTTATCTTAATTATCGCAACTCTCGTTCAGATGCTTGAGATGTTCTTAAAGAAATCGTCTCCCGCGCTTTATAAGGGACTCGGAGTATATCTCCCCCTTATCACAACGAACTGCGCGGTTCTCGGCGTTACCATAAACAACATCATCGACGGCTACTCGTTTATCGAATCTATGGTAAGCTCGCTCGGCGTCGGACTCGGATTTTTACTTGCTATGGTTCTGTTTTCGGGAATCCGTTCCAGAATCAACGAGGCAAATATCCCGACACCCTTCCGCGGACTTGCAGTTACTCTTATCGCCGCTTCCTTTATCTCCCTCGCATTTATGGGCTTCGGCGGTATAATAGAAAACATTTTTGCGTGATTTGGAGGTATTATCTGTGGATATTTTAACTGCTTTTATCGTAATACTTTCAATATCTGTACTTGCAGGTATATTGCTTCTTGTTTTCTCAAAGCTTTTCGCAGTAGAGAAGAATCCTCTTGAAAAAGAGATCAGAGAGTGCCTGCCCGGTATCAACTGCGGCGCTTGCGGCTATAAGGGCTGTGACGACTACGCCGCGGCTCTCGTAGAGGGCGGAGTAAAGCCGACGCTTTGCGTACCCGGCGCTCAGAAGGCGGCGGATACAATAAGTGAGCTTCTCGGCATCGAAAAGGAAGAGGTCGAGGACGTTGTCGCATTCGTGGCTTGTAACGGTCACTGCGAGGCTACCCACCCCGTAGCAAAATACGAGGGAATATCCACCTGCCTCGCCGCGTCTATGCTTTACGGCGGCACTAACGCCTGCCATTTTGGTTGTCTCGGATACGGCGACTGTGCAAACGTATGTCCCGCGGGTGCTATCTGTCTTGACGACGGAATCGCGCATATTGACACGTCGCGTTGCCTCGGATGCCGTTTGTGCGAAAAAACCTGTCCTAAACACATAATCACTATGCTGGCGCAGAATACTGCTACTGTAGTAATGTGCTCGAACAAGCAGAAGGGTGCTGACGCCCGTAAGGCTTGTAAAAATGCTTGTATAGGATGCAAAAAGTGCGAAAAGACCTGTCCTCACGGAGCGATCACGGTTGAAAATAACTTAGCGGTTATCGATTACGGCAAGTGCGAAAACTGCGGACTTTGCGTAAGCGAGTGTCCCACGGGCTGCCTCAAGACCGTATTCTTCCCCGATCTTCCCGAGGATTACGATTTTTCGGCACTTTCGGAGTGATATGAACAAACAAAAAGGCTCGGGTGGATTTCACCTGAGAAACGATATCATCTTCATCGCGGCAATTCTTTTGATTGCCGCGGTGGGTTTATTTTACCTGTACGTGCTTCGCGAGGGCGGAGATACGGTGAAGGTCACGGTCGACGGAGAGCTCTACGCGGTATATTCTCTTGACGAGAGCGTCACCGAGGATGTCCACTCGGGAGAAAACGGCGTCAACCGACTCGTAATAAAGGACGGCAAGGCGTATATTGAAAGCGCCACCTGTCCCGACGGAATATGCGTTTCTCACCCTCCCGTATTCAGAAACGGAGAGAGCATAGTCTGCCTTCCGAATAAGGTCGTGGTCACAGTCGTCACCGAGGGTGACGCGGATGCTCCCGACGTTGTCGCATAGAGAGGTGTGACGTTATGAAAAACAGACCAAAAGACGTAGCCTTTCTCGGACTTTGTACGGCGCTCGCCCTTATCCTTGCATACGTTGAGATACTCCTTCAGCCCCTCTTTCCCACGATACCGGGAATAAAGATGGGCCTGCCGAACATAATAATCATATTCCTGCTTTATAAGCGCGGCGCGGTGCCTGCCGTATGGGTGTCGCTTTTACGCATAATTTTAGTAAGCATCCTTTTCGGCAACGTGATGGCGCTATTTTACAGTCTGGCAGGCGGATTTTTGAGCTTACTTGTTATGATAGTATTAAAAAAGCTCAACCTTATGTCAGCGCTCGGAGTCAGCGTAGCAGGCGGAGTCTGCCATAATATCGGTCAGATACTTATGGCGATGCTGCTTCTTGAAACGGCAGAGCTCGGCTATTATCTTGTCGTGCTGACCGTTACGGGAACTATCGCGGGAATACTCGTGGGTGTTTGCGGCTCGCTTTTGATAAAATACACTAAAAATATTGTTTGAATATAAATACGGTTTATAATTGTTAAATAGTTGACAATCTGCAAATAATGTAGTATAATATTGACGCTTAAATAATTAATTTTCAAGGAGATATAATTATGAGAAAGTTTTTAGCACTCACACTTTGCCTTCTTACGGTAATTCCTATGGCTCTCGTTGGCTGCGGTAACACAGAACCCACAACCGTAAAGTTCGGCGCAGGCGAATACATCAGCACACCCACAGTTGCAGACGCAACTGCAGACAAGGACGGCTCGGGTAAGCTCGACATTACTTATGCGGCAGTTACAGTTGACGCAAACGGTAAGATCGTAGCTTGCGAGCTTGACACAGCAAGCAACACAGTAAGCTTTACCGCAGACGGTAAGGCAGTAGCAAACGCAGAGTTCAAGACCAAGTACGAGCTTGGCAAGGACTACAATATGGTAGCATACGGCGGCGCCGTTAAGGAATGGTTCGAGCAGGCAGATGCTTTTGAAAAGGTAGTTGTCGGCAAGACTCTCGACGAAGTAAAGGCTCTCGTTGCCGAAGGCAACAAGGGTACAGACGAGGTCGTAAACGCAGGCTGCACCATTATGGTAAACGAGTTCGTAGGCGCTATCGAAAAGGCTTATAGTGCAGCAGCAACAGAAGTAAGCGCAGACGCTGCTCTCAAGGTAAGAATAGCAACAGAGCAGACACTTACCGATGCAACGGAAGAAAAGGACGGAAGCAATAAGATCGCCGTTTACCTCTTCGCAGCAGCAACAGACGCTGAGGGCAAGGCAGTTGCCGCATCCAGCGACTGTGCAGAGGTTTCCTTCACGTTTGATGCTACGGGCGTAGCTACATTCGACACAACAAAGGCAGTTGTTACAAAGAAGGATCAGGGCGCAAACTACGGTATGGTAGCATACGGCGGCTCCGCTAAGGAATGGTTCGAGCAGGCAGCAGCATTTGATGCAGCTTGTATCGGCAAGACCAAGGCAGAGATCGCTTCTCTCCTTGCTGCTGACGGCTACCACGGAGTTGATGAGCTTATTACCGCAGGCTGCACCATCGGTGTAACCGGCTTTATCATGGCTGCCACCAAGTAATCAAAACGACAAACGAATATTTGAGCAAAAAAGGAGATTCGTCTCCTTTTTTGCGTAATTTATGCTTATGAAAAAAAGATTACAATGCATATTGCTTGCATTTTCTCTTGTCGTCAGCTCGGCGCTTTTTTCCTGCAATACGAAGACGGCAAAAAATAAATATACCGCTTATTTGATGGACTGTTTCGACACCGTGATCACAATAGTGGGATATGAAGAGACCGAAGAGGAGTTCAATGCCGTATCCGACGAGATATTGGCACTGTTCGAGGAATACCATCGGCTTTATACCATTTATCACCGCTTTGACGGGATGGAAAACCTCTGTACGGTAAACGATATTTATGACGGGGAACACCGCACGGTAAACGTTGACAAGCGCATTATCGATATGCTTCTTTTCGCCAAAGAGATGTATAATACCACCAACGGCACGGTGAACGTGGCGATGGGAAGTGTGCTCTCTCTTTGGCATAATTACCGAGTTATAGGCACGGACGATCCCGCATCGGCCTCCCTTCCGCCCATGGACAAGCTTTTGAAGGCATCGGAGCATACCGATATCGATAAAATGGTGATCGATGCCGAAAAGGGAAGTGTCACTCTGCAAAGCTTCCGTTATTTCAAAAACCTCTCCGACCTTGATCTTGTTTGGAGCATTGAGCGCAACGGCCGTGTGATTCGCCAAGGACGCATCACGGGGCTCAATATTGCCCCCCGTCGCCGCCGCACCTACAAGCTTGATCTTGGCGACCTT
>JAZNNG010000057.1:0-14523 GCA_045580165.1 Eubacteriales bacterium | reverse complement strand
CTTGTTTCTCTCATAGTATCCATACCTCGTTTCAATTCTTTTTTCGCTTCAAACAAGTGCCACTTGACCGTGCCGAGAGGAATACCCAAATCTTTAGCAATATCGGCCTGCTTGCGGTTTTCAAAATAGTATGCAATTACGATTTTACGTTGGAGCTTTGAAAGATACGCTATCTCACTCTGTAATCTACGGATAGTATCGGCATTGTCGTCATCTGCCAACATTGAGTCGGGATCGGCAATTATTTCCGCTACCTCTTCAATGGATACGCCTATAATGCTTTTGGCGGCGTCTCTGTAGTAATTGCTTAGCGCATTATGAGCAATCGTCCAAATAAATTTGCTGACATCCTCGATATCGTCTTTTATGAGAAGCACGCGGAACGCTTTGAGCACTATTTCCTGCGACAGATCTTCCGCATCGTGTGCGTTTTTGCACCGTTTCAGCGCAAAGCCGAATATGGGTTTCAGATATTCAGTTATGATTTTCTCTGCATCTTGTCTGTTCACTTGTTTGTACCTCGTTGAAAGCTTTCGCCCATATAGACACGAGTTTTGAAAAAGGTTGGAACTTTTTTATAATTATATCATAAGATCATGAATCAGTCTATAATGCGACCGCCGAGAGCGACTGTTTAGTTACTCTCGGCGGCACAATTTATTCGTTTTCGAAATAGGGCTTGGTTCTGTTACAGGTAAAATCGTAATAACATTGTCTTGCATTGATAAATTGGTATGCCATCATTAATAGCGGACGGATTTCGGGATTGCTCCACTTATGATATACCTTGATTATGCTATCATCCAATGTTAAGCTATCTTCATTTAAAAGACCATATTTAACAAGTAACGGTTCAATTTCAAGGAATCTTTCAAGTGTAATTCCAATTTTCTTGGCCATCATATCCGCCGTATATTGGCTTGTTTCTGTTGTGCTTTGTGTGAAAATAATTGCCTTCATTCCATCATCCGAAGCAAGCAATGAGAAGAACTCACCAAAGTTCTTTTCAGACAATAGCTTTTTTGATATTTCGGGAGTATCGCTGACAGCACAAAAGAATGGAAAGTTTTCTACAAGTGACAAATATGTTGTTCCTTCATTGTTGATAATTTGTGATGTTATTTGCTGATTGCCACGATTATTGTCAACAACATCTTTTAATAGCGGTCGGCTTTCATTCCCGAAATATGCGCTTTGTACAGTCCATATAGTATCAAACAAAAACTTGAACAAATCTATTCCTTCATCTTTGCAGTGTGTCTTTTGAAGGCAAAACTTAAACAAATCATCAAGGATTTCATCTTGAGTGTAATCAGATATTTTCTTTTCTACTCCAAACAAGGCATCGATTGACACCCCTAAAACTTTAGAAATAGCCGGCAACAAATAAGTGTCGGGAACGCCTCCGTTTTCCCATTTCGACACAGCTTGTCCCGAAACACCTACTAATTCCCCAAGCTGTTCCTGCGTATAACCTTTAAGTTTTCTATATTTTGCAATCTTTTCTCCGATTTTGAGTTCCATAATAATCTCCACAGCTTCATTATCACCGGTGTGGTCTTATTATATCACAAATTACGGTTTGATACAATGGAGGCAATGTTGCGTTTCGCAACTGTGAGTTGAATTTTGCTTTTGTGTCTACAAAAGCAGTGCTTGTAAAGAAAAATGACAGAGAATACAAATCCATCCTCTGTCATTTCCCGTCGGTAGGTAGCGTATCCTTAAAACTGTCCTTAAGAACACGCGCCATACGAAAGCGGATTTTTTTGTTTGTATTATTCATTTTTCATTTCTAACAAACGGACTTTGAATGAATAATTGTGGTAGCTTTTCTCCCTACGGGTGAAAAGCGTTTTTATATTGAAAAATGTCCGGTATTATGGTATAATGGTGGCAAGAAAGAAGGTGATTGTGTGATTGACCATGAGATATGTCCGATGACTACGAATAGCGAAATGGATGAAAAAGGCTACGTACATTGGAAGTCTTGGCAAGAAACATATACTGACCTAATGCCAGAGGATTATTTAAGAAAGATAACTTTACAAAAATGCGTAGAAATGGCTCATAAATTTCCGCAAAGTACACTTTTACTGAAAGTCGATAATAAAGCCGTGGGTTTTTCTTGTATGAGCGAGATCAGGGATACAAAAGATGCTAAAGAGCTCGTTGCCATTTACTTACTCAAAGAATACCAAGGTAAAAAACTAGGATACGAATTGTTAAAGCAAACAATTTCTACGTTTGGAGGCAGTTCAAAAATCACTCTATGGGTTCTTAAAGGAAACGATAGAGCGATATCTTTTTATAAAAAATTTGGATTTGATTTTAATGGAAACGAAAAGGAGCTTCCTTTTGGCGTGGAATTACAAATGGAAATGCAAATAAAACCTGAAAAAGGAAACTAATCTAATGTATAAATCAAAAATGATGATTGTGATGCGCCGAGACTTAAAGATGCGCAAAGGTAAAATCGCAGCGCAGGCGGGGCACGCTTGCATTGATGCAATATTAATGGCTCTTAGTAAAGAGGGGCGTATTAACGATTTTGAAATGACTGATGAAGGGCCGGTTTTGAAGCATAACGACAAGCCAATCTCTCCGCTATTTGATTGGTTTGCGTACGGTTGCGCAAAGGTATGCGTGTATGTGGATTCCGAGGCCGCCTTGTTGGAAATAGCAGAGAAAGCTAAAGAAAAAGGCATTATAGTCTCCGTTATTACAGACGCGGGAATGACGGAATTTCACGGTGTTCCAACAAAAACTTGCCTTGCTTTAGAACCTTTGTCCGCCGAAATTGCAGACGAATTGACAGGGGATTTGCCACTGTATTAAAGGGTTGATTATATCGGATAAACCCACAAAAAAGCCACCCGATCGGGTGGCTTTTTTGTGGCTCCTCTTTAGCGTAATTGGATTGAGTTGGTTGCAAAAGCCCGCCGTTCTCGGGGGCTGTTTGGGGTTTAATTTAAACTTGCTTTTTTGATAAAAAACTGTTTTAACAATTCTTTTGTTGAGTTTTTTTGTGATTTATGGTATAATTTCGCTATAATACCAAGCTTGAATTGAGGATAATAAAATGACCTACGTTGAATTCTTTGACAAGCCACCAAGTGAGAACATTTGCGCGTGTCTGACGGACATTCCCGAAAGAGTGATATTTATCGGCGACGACCGCAAGCAAATGGAGCGTCACATTGCAAACTACGACAGAATTTTTTCCGACCGCGGATATAATATAGAGTTTTCCTACAGATCCGTGTCAAAGAGCAATCTCGATTTTGCAGTGCATGTGATTTCCGAGATCGTTGAAGCTTACGACGACTGCGTGTTTGACATAACAGGCGGAGAGGAGGTCCTTTTGCTCGCGCTCGGAATAGTATGCGAGAGATATAAGGACAAGAATATTCAGATACATAGGATCAATCTTCGACACGGCACGGTCCACGACTGTGACAAGGACGGCAACACTATATACAAAACACCGCTTGCGCTTTCTGTCGAGGAAAACGTACGTCTCTTCGGCGGAGAGGTCGTATACGGCGACGTTGACGGAGAAAATACGTACAGGTGGGAGCTTACTCCCGACTTTTTGATGGACGCCGAGCTTGCGTGGAGCATCTGTAAGCAGGACGTTCGCGCATGGAACACACAGCTGGGTGTTTTTATGGCTATTGAAAACGTTGGAAGGGCTTCGGATGACGGTCTTACGACGGTCGCTTCCCGTGCTGCCGTCGAGAGCTGGTTGGACGGCCGCGGAGGAAAGCTCAAGAGGATCAAAGAGGTGGTAGAGCCGCTTCTTATGACCCGTTTGCTTACCTGTTACGATGACAAGAGTGAAAGCGAGATCACCATTACGTACAAAAACAGTCAAGTCAAGAGATGCCTCGTTAAGGCGGGACAAGCTCTTGAGCTGAAGATCTTCACAACGGTAAATGAATTGACGGACGAGGACGGCTTGCCCGAATACACCGATGCGCTTAACGGCGTCGTTATAGATTGGGACGATGACTGTGAGCGCGGCGCTTACGATACCGAAAACGAAATTGACGTTTTCCTTATGCACGGCGTGGTGCCCGTGTTTGTTTCATGCAAAAACGGATATTTAAGCAACGATGAGCTATATAAGCTCAATACCGTGGCGGAACGCTTCGGCGGTGAGTACGCGAAAAAGGTCTTGGTTGCCAACGCCATAGACGAAATGAAGGAAAACGGAAAGCATTTGCTTCAGAGAGCCGCCGATATGGGTATAATCGTTATAAAGAATATTCAGGATATGGACGATACCGAGCTTGCGAAAAAGCTCAGGAACGTGTGGCAGGCATCGGCGATTCAGGAAGAAAAGTGTCGCCGCTGAACACGGTAATATTGCCTGTGCGGTAATAAATATAATGATTGTAGGCGGTATTGTGCCAATTTTACATTATCGGAGGAAACTATGTATAAGCCAAATCCAATAGATACGAGCAAGGTGGAGCTTCCCGCAGAGCTTCTTGAGCTTACCGAAAAAATTGCGGAGAACGTCCACGAGAACTGGTCACTCGGAAGGATAGCTGACGGTTGGAGCTACGGCCCGAGCCGAGACGATACAAAGAAGACCACACCGTGTCTGGTGCCGTACAATGAGCTTGCCGAGCGTGAAAAGGAATATGACCGTGTCACCGCGCTTGAGACCTTGAAGCTTATAATGGCGCTCGGTTATAAGATTGAGAAGGACTTCTGAACCGCGGTGTTCAGATGTGTTGCGGATCAATATAAAAACATCGAACGGAGAATTAATTAATGACTTACGTAATGTCTGATATACATGGCGAGTACGATAAGTATATCGCTATGCTCGGTAAAATAAACCTTAAGGACAGCGACACGCTGTATATTCTCGGCGACGTAGTGGACAGAGGTGAGCGTCCCGTGGATATTCTGCTCGATATGATGTCGCGCTCGAACGTTTTTCCCATTCTCGGAAACCACGAGATTGTGGCGTCAGAGCTTTTGTCAAAGCTACTTGTCGAGATAACCGAGGAAAACCACGACAAACAAATAACACCCGAGCTTATGGAGTCCTTGATCATGTGGCAGATGGACGGCGGCGAGACTACCTTAAAGCAGTTTCAGGCGCTTTCGGTCGAGGAGAGGGAGTATATTCTTGAATACTTCGACGAGTTTATGCCCTACGAGGTGGCAGAGATCGGCGGCAGGACCTTCATTCTCGTTCACTCGGGACTCGGAAGCTTCTCGCCCGACAAGGAGCTTGACGATTACACTCTTAACGAGCTTGCGTTTATGCGCTCCGACCCCGACGTGCGTTGCTTCGAGGACGATAACGTTTTCGTAGTGTCGGGTCACACTCCCACGAAGTACATCTCGGGCAAGTCCGAGATCTACAAAAGCCAAAACAACGTCTGCATCGACTGCGGTGCAACCTTTGACGGAGGCAGACTCGCCTGTCTTTGCCTTGAAACCATGCAGGAATTCTATATCTGACGGAGGCGAAAATGACACAGGAAAACAAAAAAATCGCCGCAAGGGTACGTGAAATACTTCACGCCTCACGGCATGCGGTATTTTTCGGCGGCGCGGGAGTTTCCACCGACAGCGGTATCCCCGACTTCAGAGGAACGGGCGGTCTTTACGACAACGATTTAAACAACGAATACTATCTGAGCCGCGACTGTCTTTGTCACGAGCCCGAGCGCTTTTACGAATTTTTCAGACGCAATATGGTGTTCCGCGACGCTCTGCCGAATTCTACTCACAAGACGCTTGCAGAGCTTGAAAAAAGGGGATTGATCAAGTCTGTAATCACCCAGAATATAGACGGTCTTCATCAGGCGGCGGGAAGCGAGAGGGTAATCGAGCTTCACGGCACCGCAGACCGGTTTTACTGCACCAAATGCCGACGGGCATACGGACGGAGTGCGCTCACCGAGAGCGCGGATGTTCCCGTTTGCGTCGATTGCGGCGGAATAATCCGTCCCGACGTGGTGCTTTACGGAGAAAGGCTCGACGGCTTTACCTTTGCCGATGCGGCAAGCGAAATAAAGAAGGCAGACGTTCTGATAGCGTGCGGCTCTTCGCTACGCGTCGACCCTGCCGCATCCCTCGTCCGCGACTTCGGGGGAGAGCATCTTATAATTGTAAATCTATCACCCACGCCTTACGATAAGCTTGCGGAATACGTTATACGTGACTCGGCTTCCGAGGTGTTTGAGGAGCTGCTTTAACAGGAAAAGCTATGATATATATAACCGGTGACACTCACGGCGAACAAAACAGAATATTACAGATAGAAGAAAAAACGGGGATCGGCGAGGGAGATCATCTTATCGTCTGCGGCGATTTCGGGTATCTTTTCAGGGATGATCCGACTGAAAACGGCTTTCTTGACGACCTTGAACGCCGCCCTTATACCGTTTGCTTTTTGGACGGCAATCACGAAAACTTTAACGCGATATATTCTTATCCCACCGAGACCTGGAACGGCGGCAGGATACATCGCATAAGGCAGAACGTCATTCACCTTATGCGCGGACAGGTGTTTGACCTCGGGGGTAAGCGCTTTTTCACCATGGGCGGAGCATACAGTATCGACAAGTATATGAGGCTTGAAAACGTCAGCTGGTGGAAGGAGGAGCTTCCGACGAGCCCCGAGTACAGAGAGGCCGCCGCAAATCTTAAAGAAGCGGGATGGAGGGTGGATCATATCTTGACCCACACGGCGCCCACCGAAATAGTACGGAGAATGGGGCACAGTCCCGACGCGCACGATGCCGAGCTATGCGGATTTCTCGAATGGATAATGCATGAAGCCGAGTTTAAACGGTGGTTTTTCGGGCATTGGCATACCGACGAGGAGGTGTACGGCAGATTTCGCGCGCTTTATTACGATATAGTGGAGGTAAACACGAATGAAGGTAATATTTCTTGACATAGACGGAGTTCTGACCTCGGCAAATTACGACAGGCAGA
The DNA here is from genome assembly GCA_045580165.1 of Eubacteriales bacterium. Lineage (GTDB taxonomy): Bacteria > Bacillota > Clostridia > Oscillospirales > CAG-272 > UBA4717. The sequence goes on along the minus strand of JAZNNG010000057.1, from coordinate 7,551 downwards.
AGACCGAGAACGACACCTACATAGACAAAAGCCGACTTGCGCTTATCAAGGGGCTCGTTGACAAAACGGGCGCGAAGATAGTTTTATCAAGCTCGTGGCGCAAAAGCTTTGAGCCTGACTGTGACAGTTCGGGAATAAAGCTGATCGAAACCTTTGCCGAGGCAGGTCTTGAGATATACGGCAAGACACCCGAGATTGGTTATATAAAAAGGCCTGACGAGGTCCGCGCGTGGCTCGCGGAGCACCCCGACGTCGATGCCTTCGTTATGTTTGATGACGACAACTTTGATTTAGGCGACCTTCGTGAGCATTTTATCAAGACCAATTACCGAATCGGCAGAGGGCTCGGTGAGGAGCATATCGAGGCGGCGCTCGCTTTACTTGTATAAGTACTGCGAATACTCAAAATAGTAGTCGGCGAGGTCCTCGTCGAGATAGTTAAAGACCTCGTTTTCGATATGCTCGGGTATTCCGAAATAGGCTTCGGCAATAGAGCCCGCAATAGCGGCTTGAGTATCGCCGTCTCCCCCGAGGGAGACGGCGTTTCTTATTGCGTCCTCAAAGTCCTCGGCATCAAGGAAGCAGACGATTGCTTGCGGAACGCTGCCCTCGCAGGTCATATCGTGAGAGTAGGAGTCGCGTATTTCGTCGACGGTGAAGTCAAGGTCGTAGTACCTCTCCTCGATATAGGCTTTTATCTCCTCCTTGCTTTTTCCCGTGCGGGCAAGGAAGATAGCGGCGGCGACTGCCTGCGCGCCTCTTATTCCCTCGGGATGACTGTGGGTTATCTCTGCGCTCCATTTGGCGAGGGTCTCGACCTCATCGAGCGTGTCGACTGCCCACGCGCACGGCGACACACGCATAGCGGAGCCGTTTGTGTTTGCACCGTACGGCTCGCCGTCATCGTCGATCAGCCAAAAATAAAATAGCTTGCCGTAACCTGCGTCGGGATAACGGCGAGCTATTTCGTGCATTTTTTCTGTAAGAGTTTTCTTGAACTCGTATTCGTTCGAGCAGTCTGCCTCGGCGCAGGCGCATCCCACGCATATAGTCAGCACACTGTCGTCCGTTGCCCTGCAGCTCGGTATAAAAAGCTCAAAGTCCTTGGTTTTGTCCGAGCCGTACTCGTAAGGCGAGCCGACTACGTCTCCGATAATTGCTCCAAGCATAAATAAGTCCTCCTTGAAAGTGAAAGAAATTAAAAAATGCCGGATCACTCCGGCATTTTTGCTTTTATTGTAAGGTGGGTGCAGTTATACTCCGAACACGCAATTTTATAATTTTTTGCATATCCGAGTCGCACTTAGATCACCTCTTTGAATCAATTATATCACCAAACCGCGAAATAGTCAAGAGATTTACAGTATATGGTTTTTCTCAATAGCTTCGATGACCGCTTTTGCCATTGAAGCAAAGCCGAGATCGGTGGGGTGGCAGCCGTCAACAGTGCCTTCGGTGCCGCAGAGGGCGCAAAGCTCGGCGCTGCTGATGTAGTAGACGTTCTCGTCTCCCGCGGCACGCGCGTGGTTGTAGGTCTTTTCAATAACCGCGCGGCGTCTGTCGTCATCGTTGCATTTGAAAATTGCAGGTCTCGGCATCATTATTACGGGAAGAGTGGGATGAGCTTTTCTGATTATCTTAAAGAATCTCTCGTGCGTTGCGTCAAGATGCTCGACGTTCGGTGCGTTGTGGTCGTAGTCAAGTACAAACGCGGACATTTCAAGTCCCGCTATGTAGTTTGCCATAGCCTCCTCACCCTTTGCCGAGCCCGAGAATCCGAGGTTTATATGGTCGCAGTCAAAGTGGCGTGACACGATGTTCTGGTAAGCCATACCGGGACGCGACGCGCATCCGCCCTGTGTTATGGACGAGCCGTAGTAGACGATGGGATTTTCCACCTTGTACGGCGCGGCTTCTTCAACTGACGCGTTCTCGTCGAGACCGATATAAAGCTCATACACGCTGCTGTAAAGCGGCATGTGTATGGTAACATCACGCATTTTGGAGTCGGGGAAGGTCTTTATTCCCTCAACGTGCCCCGTTACGTCAACAGTCGGAACGTATGTTGAAATATATCCGCCGTCAATATAAATATCAAAGCCCGCAGAGCCCGTAAATGCGAAGTGAGGCATTCTGCCTGCGGCAATTCTTGCAACGAGAGCGATATATTTACTGTCAGTTCTGAAGCGGATGCGTCCGCCGGCGGTATGAGCGCCGAGGAGGAGCACTCCCTCGTTTACGGCTTCACCGACCGCCTTCGGAAGACGTCTGAGCTTGTCTGCTTCGCGGAAAACACCGTATATCTTAAAGGGCTTCTCCTCGGGGTTATAGTATTTTATCCCCTCTTGTTTAATACCCGTTTCGACCTTGAAATTCTTGTCAATATCGTCAATATTACTCATATTTCCACACCTTTAGGAGAGTTTTATAAATTTTATCACAAAAGTGTACTAATGTCAATGCAAAACCGGAGCTTTTTTAGTCGCTTTTTGCCTTGACAAAAGGGGATCAAAGTATTATTATAATCATTGGACTAATAACACTTGAAAATATGATTTTTTTATTCGGAGGAAATAAAAATGCAGTCACTTTTAAGCTTATCAATAGCTTTATTTGCGGGACTTATGCTCTCAAGACTTGCAAAGCTCGTAAAGCTCCCCGCAGTTACCGCATACCTTGTAGCAGGTATCGTGATCGGTCCGTACCTTCTCGGCGCGCTCGGTGTTAAGGGACTCGGATTTATCAGTATGGATGACATTAAGACCTATTCTATCATTCCCGACGTTGCGCTCGGATTTATTGCGTTTTCTATCGGTAACGAGTTCAGACTTTCTCAGCTCAAGAAGATAGGACGTCAGGCTACGGTCATCGGTATTATCCAGGCAGTCATTGCATCGCTTTTCGTTGATGCGGCGCTCATCGGACTCCACTTCCTTATGCCCGACAAGCTTCCGCTTCCCACGGCTATCGTTCTCGGCGCAGTTGCTTCCGCAACCGCACCTGCGGCTACCCTTATGGTCGTACGTCAGTACAAGGCAAAGGGTCCGCTTACAGACATACTTCTCCCCGTCGTTGCTCTTGACGACGCAGTCGGACTCGTGCTTTTCGCGGTGTCCTTCGGTGTTGCAAAGGCGCTTATGCAGGGACAGATAGATCTTCTTTCGGTAATAGTTGAGCCGCTTCTCGAGGTAATTCTTTCTCTTGCGCTCGGCTTCGTTATGGGCCTTTTGTTTACATACTTTGAAAAGTTCTTCCATTCTCGCTCAAAGAGACTTGCAATGTCGGTAACATTTGTATTGCTTACCGTTGCGCTCTCTATGATGGAATTCCATGTTGGCGGCGTTCACATCGCCTTCTCGTCACTTCTCGTATGTATGATGCTCGGAACCGTGTTCTGCAACTACTGCGATTTTTCGGAAGAGCTTATGGACAGAGTTGACCGTTGGACAGCGCCTCTCTTCATACTTTTCTTCGTGATAAGCGGTGCTGAGCTTGAGCTTTCCGTGTTCAAGGACTACACTGTTGTAATCATCGGTATAGTTTATATAGTTTTCCGTTCTCTCGGAAAGTATTTCGGTGCGTACGGAAGCGCCAAGGCTACCAAGTGCGACCCCAACATCGTAAAGTACCTCGGTGTAACGCTTCTTCCTCAGGCAGGCGTTGCACTCGGTATGGCGATCAAGGCAGAGGCTCTCGGCGAGCCCGGTGCGCTTGTCGCAAACATTACTCTGTTCTCCGTGCTTATATATGAGCTTGTCGGCCCCTTCCTTACAAAGATAGCGCTTCTCAAGGCAGGCGAAATACAGCCCGAGGGCAAGGTAAGCGCAAGAGAAGAGCATAAGAAAGCCAAGGAAGCCGCAAAGTAATTTTATCGGAGAAGAATAAATGAAGCTTAATTTGGAACAAATAAAAAGCATAACTCAAGGCGCCCTTGAGGTAAGAGAGGATGCCGACGGTATCAGATTCTTCCGCTTTAACAGTGAGGAAATGGATTTTTACAAGACTCTCGATACCTATTCTAAGGTTTTTGCAACGGCAGGCGTTCAGCTTGAATTCAAAACAGATGCCGAGGCAATGAAGCTTGCAGTGTCAATGTCCACCGCATCCACACGCTCGTTTTTCTCGTTTGATATTTACGTTAACGGTGAGTTCTTCGGTGAAATGAAGAATTTTCCCGACGACCTTGAGCAGACAGGCTACGCGCAGACCAAATTCGAGCTCGGCTCTTACGAAAAGTCTTTTGAGCTTGGCGACGGCACAAAGACGGTACGCATTGTGTTCCCGTTTTCAAGCTACGCGGTTACACGGGAGCTTGAGCTTGTAGGTGCAAGCTTCGTTGAGCCCGTAAAGCTTCCGAAGACTCTCCTTGCTTACGGTGACTCCATCACTCACGGCTACGATACGCTCCATCCCTCGCGCTCGTATATTGCAAGACTCGCCCGCCACCTTGACGCCGAGCTTTACAATAAGGGCATCGGCGGAGAGATATACAGACCCGGTCTTGCCGATATAAAGAACGATATCGACCCCGATTATATCACGGTTGCGTACGGCTCGAACGATTTTAACCACGCATTTAAGTCGGCGTTTGAGGGAGATTGCGAGAATTTCCTTAAAAGCATCAAGGCGAATTACCCGAAAGCCGAGATCTTTGCAATAAGCCCGATCTGGAGAGCTGATTGCGGCAATAGCCGTAACGGCGAGTTTGAAAGCTTCTCCGAAATATCCGATACGATAAAGGCTTGTGCAGAAAGAGTCGGAGTTCACTTCATATACGGCTTTGATTTCGTTCCGCACGATAAGTCCTACTTCGGTGACCTTCCGATCGTTCACCCGAACGAAAAGGGCTTTGAGGCATATTTCAACGGACTTAAAACAGAAATAGACAGACTACTTAAATGAACGCAAAGGCTTACCGTAGCAAAGGCGCGGTAAGCCTTTTTTATGACTATGACACCTGACGTTATTATATTAAGCTCACAAGTAAGTTACACAAACAAACTAAAAGAATATCTCATATCAAGCGGAGTCGAAAGCGTAAGCGTTGTCGACTCGCTGCCTTTGGTATGCGACGATTGCGACTCCTGCTCGGGACGCGTTATAGTAGCGCACGGAAACAGGTTAAGATATTCCGATCTTTTGTCTGCGACAAAAAGAGGGAATAGTGTCGGAGTTTGTCCGAGGGCGAGATTTATACTCACCTACGACGGATGCTCTCCCGAAGGAGACTGCGGATTTGCCGGATGCGCAAAATGTGTCAAGGGGAAAGAGGATTTTGAGTATATACTTTCGCTTGTGCGCGAGGAAATACTTATCGGCTTTTGTAAAGAGCAAGACGGCGCGGCGTATGCCGCCCGTGATACTCTCGACGGTCTTGGATTTAATCGGGCGCACAAGGGTTATAACTATATTTTGACGGCTTTGCAGCTGCCCGACGGTGAAATGATAACCAAGGACATCTATCCCGATATTGCGAAGAAAAACAAAACCACCGCGTACGCGGTGGAGAGAAGCATAAGAAGTGCCGTGTCTGCCGCGTGGTCACGCGGAGGCTTTCGTCGCTTTAACAGATATATCGGCTGGAACAGCACGAAATGCCCGACAAACAGTGAGCTTCTTGCGGCTATCGGCGCAAAAACCAAGCTTGTGCTCGGACAAGCCGGCGAAAATAATCTGAAATATCACGCGACTATTGACTTTTGAACTCGCAGGGTATATAATAAAGTCACCGCTGAAAAGTGAGATTTTGTGATATTTCAGAGAGAAAACAAATGATAAACTACAAATTCAGAATAGATACGAACGAGCGCTGGCGTCACGCGGCGGGAGCAAGGGACTGCTTCCGTCTTTTTTTCGTGGCGCGCGGGGAGCTTAAAATAAACGTGCGCCAGAAGACCTCGCGTGTGAGGGCAGGACAGGCGTTCATTGTTGACAGAAACGACAGGGTAAGCGCGGCAAGCTCGGATGAAAACGGTATTGAGCTTTATGAGATCGGCTTTCTTATGGAGCGCAGAATCGCGCTTGACACCAAAAACGTACTGACTCCCGAATCGCCCGACTCGGTGCGCGCGATGCTCGCCGAGCTTTTTGCCGAGGGAGAGAGCGTAAGGGTGGTCGAAAACGCGATCTTCGACACCGCGCTCAGCCTCGTGATCATTACCGATACGCTTGAAAGCAAGCAGAGAGAGGTGGTTGACTTTATAAAGCGCTACGTTGATACGCATATCGGCGAGGAGGTCGAGGTCGACGCTATCGCCGAGGCGATGGGTTACAACCGAAGCCATATCAGCCGTGTGTTTTCCGCCGCGACAAGCAAGAGCATAAAGGCGTATATAAACGAAAGGAAGGTGGCGTACGCCGCCGCACTCCTCGAGTTTTCCGACTTCAACGTCAATACCGTCGCGCAAATGTCGGGCTTTTCCGAGCCTAACCACTTCACAAAATTCTTTTCCTATCACACCGGAAAAACCCCATCCGATTTCCGCCGCAGTCTGAGAGGCTTGGAGTGAGGTTGGATTTTGTTGGCTTTACGCGTTTGAGGGGTTTTATGCCGCTTTTTGAAAAAAATCGACGCAAAAACTTCAATCAGCGCAAAGACGCGGTCTTCGCGCGGGCAAGAGATGGAATTAGTCCACTCTCTTAATTTTATCTGTTTTATTAGGAGCATTATCTCAACATTGGACGGATGCTTGTTCAAACTGCTCGACAACACTATTCGCGGCGCTCTGCTTGGGGACCCACTACCGCCAAGCGCGCCTAATCTGTGGGAAATGCTCGGGTACGGGTTGAGATTTCACTTGCTACAAAACTACGCGCGCTGTTTGCCTGTGGGTGCTACCTGCCCGCCGTTCGCAAACGGGTCGCCGAGGCGTTGACCCCTACGAAACAGCTTCAAAATCGTTTGGTATAGGAGGGTTTTGCTTCTTCCGTAAGAACGGGGAATTTTCTCTCAACAAAAATAGAGATTGGATTGTAAATGTCGTTGTAAACGGCGGGAGCAAGCCCCCGCCCTACGAAGAGATTTGAAATTTGCTCGTAGGGGAGGATAATATCCTCCCGTTCAAATCCGCACAAGCAAACGGGTATGGGTTGAGATTGCAAATCTCATCTCTAAATTATGCGCCCACAGACTGCATATAGCGTGTAAATAAGTGTGTCGCGGGGGGATTCCAAAGGGGCGGGGACGCCCCCGCAGGCAAGGCGCGCGGCCGACAAGGGTCGGCTCCCATACAGCGCGTCAGGATTTGTAGGGGCGATTCACGAATCGCCCGTAAAATCTCTACCCATACCCGTTTATCTGTGTAAATTGGGACGGGAGGGGGAGACCCCTCCCCTACGGTGATACTTGAAATTTTATCGCAAAGCAAAATTATGCGCCCACGATTTCACATAGCGTGAAAAACAAACGTGTCGCGAGGGTTTCCAAAGGGGCGGGGACGCCCCCGCAGGCAAGGCGCGCGTGAGGTTTTGTAGGGGCGATTCACGAATCGCCCGTAAAATCTCAACCCATACCGCTGACATTGGTAGAAATCCGAGTGGAGATTTGAAATA
>JAZNNG010000056.1:0-38383 GCA_045580165.1 Eubacteriales bacterium | reverse complement strand
TCATTGTCACGCGCTCTCCCTCAGTCGCCCTACGGGAACCCCCAAAGCTCGCTTTGCTTGCTTCGGGGAACCCCTATGGCGCCAGCTCCCTCCCGGAGGGAGCCTGCCTTCGCTCCTTCTTCTGCCTATATAAATAAAATTCCCACAAACCGTAAGCTTCGGTCTGTGGGAATTTTTTTGTTGTTCTGCGTATAATTCGTCATAATACCACCGCATAGGGTTTTTCATAAATATATCGCAAATGCTCATCATAGTCCTGACGGTTGCGAATGATGTGATCATTGGAGCGATATTGCCATATATTCACGCCGTATTCCTTGTTACAAAATCGTTTGAACGTAGATACGAACCGCGACGGAACGGAATTCTGTACTGTAGGGACCGGCGTCCTCGACGGTCCGTCTGTGACCGGCGTCCTCGACGGTCCGTTTCCCTCGCCTTTTACCCACAGCATAATGTGGATATGATTGGGCATGATCACATAACTTTCAACGGATAGATCATCGTAAAAGTCGTTCAATTGACGGATGTATTTATCAGCGATTTGTCCGTATTTTGTCAATTCGATTTGCGGACCGTCGAGGACGCCGGTCCCTACAATACGAGAAAGAACGCAGCGCCTTTCTTTCGTGCATATCGTGAGAAACACGGCTTGATTCCGATTATAGTCCGCACTTTTCAACCGAGTGGTCTTGCGATTTTTCAGTTCGTCCATTTACATCACCTGTATCATTATAACACAAATCGGCATAGAAAACAAGTTCTCTGCCGATTTTTTGTGTCCGCAAACTCTCCGTTAAGAACAACAGAGCCAACGGCTCACTATCTCTCTTTTTAGCAAAAGGGAACCTTACAGGAGGGAGCGAAGCGGAAGAAAACAGACCGGTGGACTGTTTTTGCCGATGTCGAATTATCATTCGTTTAATCCATCCACAAGGAATTTTATCTTTTGATATGCATCCTGTTTTATTTGTTCCAGTTCTTCGTTATCCACTATATTCATGAAATTCACGATATCAACCGGTCCTGAATGATTCGGAGATGCAAACTTTTCTGAAAGCTTTTCACACGTTGTTTTTATGAGGCCTTTATCCTTGTAAGGAAGCATTTCATTCAAAAGTGCTTTGATTCCGCCGTCATAGTGACTGATACAGTAATAAATATCATACGCATCCTTGGGTTTGCCTCTTCCGAGTGCAGCCGTTTTCATAACTATGTAGGGAATAATTGATATTACTCGTACATGCCCGGTATCAAGTGCTCCGTCAGGGCGGATATAATCAATCTTAACATCTTTTGCAGGGAACTCAAAGGCAAAATTACCACCTGTTGCAGGCAAAGCCTTTATTCCATCTATATGCTTACTTACTCCTTTTCCGTCACCGCCGTATTTCCCTGAGAGCAAATCAACATCCACATCATATGAGACATTATTTATAGTTACTGTTTTTATAAAAGTGAAATACTTCTCGGGATGTCTTCTGTACCCGTTTCTTGTGAGTATTCGTTTTATATTCTCATAGCTCTCGGCTTTTCCGATATCAATTTGATTGAAAAGTACATCTACATCAATAGAACCGATATGATCGTTGTCGGGAAATAATAACGACGGAACCCAACCTCCTACAATTCTTATATCATCAGCAAAGTGTTCAAGAAGATTTACTATTTCACCAAGCACACTGTATGCCGCATCTACCATTCCTTTGGAATAGTCGGTAGCGCTTTTTAAATCTGCATCTTTTATCATCGTTGCTCAAACTCCTTTAAAATAATAGCGTCGGCAGCTTCTTCTCCACGCCCTGCATTTCCCAACAAATCAATTACCGTTTGTGCAGGCGACGTAATATAGTCACCATTGATTTCTCGGAAAAACATACACGGTGTTTCATCATGAGGAAGGGTAATTACAATATTACCGCCTGATTCTACCGACTTCAACTCTAAATCTCTTATAAACTCACTGTAAGCCTGTTGCTCTACATAAACATCAACTTTTTTATAACGAACAGTTGGAGCATATCTTGCCGCTGCGGAAAATCCCGCAAGCAAGGCACTGTTATCGTGTGCTTTACTCCACTTTGATATTCGCTTTTCGAGTTCAGGTACGGAATCAAAGGAATAGTACTCAAAGGTCAGTGAATCCTTTTGATGGTAATCTTTCGCCCATGTATACAAAAGCTCTTTTATGTTTTTCAGTTCAAATCCGTGAGTATGCTCTTCAATCCAGTCGCGGTCTTTCAAAAAGCTTTTTACATTTGAAACAGTACCTATAGCTTTGCAGGTTTTCTCCGATAAAAGTTTAACCCCCCAGCACTCCTTTGGTTTATCCAACAGAGTACGTATAATGGCAGAAGCTGCTGTGGAAGATTTAGACAGATATTGTTTCTTTTCCCTTTTTGTTATAAACTTATTTTCATTTCCTTTGTAGTGAATGATTATGCGTTTCGAAAGAATATAGCAATTACCCGACAAATCCATAAAACTATACTGATTTTTAATAAGACTTTCTGCCGATACATCAGATATATAGGGTGCTATAAAAACATAACAAGCATTGTCATTAAACCTTGAAGTCATTTGCATAAATGAATTGACAAAACGTTTTTCACCGTTGGATTTTACATTTACACAAAATCTTTCCACTTCGTCGGTATCCGAATAATGAACAATTGCATAAAAATCAAAACCATAGTCCGGTTCTGTAATACTGATTATTTCTACATCTGATACAAAAGGAATATTATTCAATGTTTGGCATAACTGTTCTTTTGCCAATTGCTCGTATTGATATTCCGAATAATTGAATTTCACTAAAAAGCCACCTTTCACCGAGTTGGTGAAACTATTATAACATATGAAATTTGAAATGTCAAGGTGTATTTTCTGATTTAATATTTCATTTGTATAGCTATCCGAAATTTACAAAAAGCCAAAGGTAGTGTTTTTAAAAAACATGTGTTTTCGAGCAGTAAGAATAACTACCCTTGACAAAAACAATGAAAAATTTAAAATACAAAAACGGAGGTGTTTATTATGGCAAAAAACATATGCGCAATTTACACGGTATACTATGCCGAAAAGCGTGGCGTAAAAGTATGTAATTTGGCTGAAAGAATATAAAAAACTCCCGAGAATCATATCTCGGGAGTTCGTTTATATCAACTTACTTTGCGTCAACGGGTGTAACCTTGGTGATGTGAGTGTTAACGCCCTCGTACCAGTATACGAAGCCTTCAACGTCAACTACGTCGCCTGCGGTAAGCTCGCCTACTGCCTTGTAAACCTCTGTGTCAGCGCCTGTGAGGTAAGCTTCAACGCAGAAGTCATAGGATGCGCCGCCGAATCCGAACGTTACGTAGATATCGTCGCCGGGCTCGCCGTTCTTATATTCGATCTTTTCAACGGTAAGACCCTTGAATGCAGCGAAACGGTTCTGGTAGTTGATGAGCTCGTCTGTTCCGAGCTTGTCTGTAAGGTCCATAGCTTCTGCTACGTAAGTGCCTTCGAGAACCTCGTACTTAGCGTCGATGATCTCAACCTCGCCTGCCCATTCAGCCTTGAAGCCTGTAACACGGATCTTAGCACCAACTGTGAGCTTGTTGTCGAAGTCTTCCTTGGAGCAAGGCATATTGTAAAGGAAGTAAGCGCCGTCCTCGTTCTGTGTGTAGAAGGTAGCAACGCCAACGCCTTCATTTTCCCACCAGCCCTGCTTAGCCTGGATGTATGTTTCAACTACAACCTCGGACTGAAGCTCAGCCGCAACGTACTCGTCGTAGGACATAACCTTAACGTCGGGAGTTGCTTCTTCAGTAGCTTCTTCGGTGGTTACTGTTGCTTCTTCGGTAGGCTCTTCTGTTGTTACAACAGGCTCGGTACCGCAAGCAGCGAGTGCAAAAAGCATAGCCGCAGCCATAAGAATTGCAATAATCTTCTTCATAATTCTAATCTCCTTTTTGAGTGTCAAATTAATAATATGGACTTATTATACTACCATTTTTTTGAAAAATCAAGTAATTTCCGATTATTTGGAGATTTTATACTTAAATTTCTCTCGCATGGCATATAAAATAATGCCAATCCAACAAATAATAATGCCGATTATAAGCGCGGCAGAGCCTGCGGGGAGCTTTCCGAGGGTTATTTTGCCGTGAGTCGTGCTTATCTGGTCGAGTCGGTAGAGGGAGGTGACCTCGGCTTTAAGCTCTGTCAGAAACTCTGCGTCCACGGTCTGATTGCGGCGCACGCCCTTGTTTACGTTCTCGATAAGCTGACCTGCGGCGTTTCTGAGCGAGGTGGAGCCGTTGAAAACGGGTGTTACAAAGGTGTTTTCCGTGTTGTCAAGCAAAAGTCTTGTAGCGCGCATTTTGACGTCGTAGTAGGTTTCATTGTCCTCGCCTGCGCGAGAGAGGTAATCCTTATACTCGTCGCTTTCCTGCGCCTTTGACGTGACGGGGCAGTAGCCCTCGGTCATGGAGTATGCTATCTGCACGTCGTTTGTCAGCATAAACTGACAGAACAGCCACGATGCAAGCACCTCCTGCGGATCCTCCTTATTGAACACACACATTGAGGGTCCCTGTGATATCATAACGGGGTTTTCGGGGTCGAACTGCGGAACGGTCATAACCACGGTCTCAAAATCCACGAGCTTGTCCTCGTCGATGTCGATCAGAGGCGCGTCCGAGCCCATCCAGGTCGCGCCCGCAGTGGAGTCGACTGCGAAGATACACTGACCTGCGTTTAAGAAGTTCGCGGGGTAGCCTGCAAGCTTGAACGTGTTGAACGCGCCGCTTTTTACGTGATCTGCAACACTTAATAGTATCTCGTCGGTCACGGGATTGAAAATTTTGACTTCTCCCGTCTGAGTGGAATACTCCGCGCCGCGCTGACGGAGCATCTGTATCATCATATTGTCGGTGGACTTGTAGATAAAGGGTATCATTACCTTCTGACCGTTTATCTTATAGGTGCCGTCGGGATTTTTCTCGGTCGCCGCCTCGCTTACCTCCCACACGAAGTCCCAGGTAAGCACGTTGGGCAGGGTGTAGCCGAGCTTTTCAATAAAGGTCTTGTTGACGTAGCACGCCTCTGTGCTTCGCATATACGGCACTGCGTAGTAGTGACCGCCAAACTCACACTCGGCGAGAAATTCGGGTATTATTTCGTCAAGTCTTGGTGAGGCGAACCTCACCTCGCTTCCGCCGAGACCGTACTTTTCGTCGCGGAACAGAGTATCAAGCGGAACGACCGTATCCTTTCCCGTGAGATAGGTTGCTATGTGGTCGGGGTAGGTTATGCAGACGTTTGGCGTGGTGTCGGTCGAAATGTTGGTTATAACGTCGTTATATATCTTGCCGTAGTCGGTGTAAAGCCTGAGATTTACCTTGATGTTCGGGTAGAGGGCTTCGAAATCTGCAATAGCTTTCTTGTATATCTCGACCTGTGTCATATTGGTATCGTTCTTTGCCCAGAACGAAATTTCGTAGCTTCTCGACGTATCAAACTCCGCCGGCATTTCAAAGCTGTGCTTTTCCTTTGCGCCGTGACAGGCGGTGAGTGAGAGCACACAGAGAAGCGCGAGAACGAGGGGAATAAGCCTTTTCATCCCTTTGTTCCCCCTCTCGAAACACCTTCCATTATCTTTTTGCGGAAGATTATAAACAGAACGATAAGCGGAATACTGATGACCACGACCGCCGCCATCATAGCGGGGATGTTGTCACGTCCGAAGCCGTTTTCGCGCATTTCCTGAATACCGTTGGACACGAGGAAATAGGCGCTTTCGTCGGTGACGAGCCTCGGCCATACGTACGAGTTCCAGCACTCGATGACCTTGAGAATGGTGATGGTCACGACGGTGGGCTTACATATCGGAAGCATCACGCGAGTCAGATATCTGAAGTCGCTCGTGCCGTCGACCTTTGCGGCGAGGTAGAGCTCGTTCGGTATCTGCGAGAAGTTTTCTTTTAGCAGGTATATATAGAACACCGACGTCACGGACGGAAGGATAAGTCCAGTAAAGGTGTTGCGGAGGTCGAGGTTTGTGACCGTGACGTAGTTTGTGATGATAACAAGCTCGCTCGGTATCATCATAAGTGATAAAAACAGAGTGAACACGAGATCTTTGCCGCGGAACTCGAGCCTTGAAAACGCGAATGCCGCGAGCACCGTGACCGCGAGCATTATCGCGGTGGTAATTACGGTGAAAATCACCGTGTTGAGAAAATAGCTGCCAAGCGGAACCTCAACAAACGCCGATACGTAGTTTTCGAGCGTGGGCGCGAGGGTGTAGAGCTTTGGAATCCACTCCGAGCTGTATGCGCCGTACTCCTTGACGGAGGTCAGCACCATAAAATAGAACGGGAACAGAACTATCAGCGCCCACACGCTAAGCAGGCAATACACTATAATCCTGCTTGCCCGATTTTTCACACGGGCGGCTTTTTCGGTTTTGGTTATATCCATACTTCAGACCTCAATAGTGAACGTTTTTGCGGCTGACGATAAGGTTTATGCAGGTGATGGTCAGCACTATAACGAAAAGGATTATCGCGGCGGCGGATGCGAACGAGGGGTAGCCGCCCGAGCTTCCGTAGAGCATATCGTAGATGTAGCCGACGATGGTGTTCATCTCGGCGGCGTTTAAGTCGGTGCCAAACAGCGCGACTGCGTCCGAATACGCCTTGAACGCGCCGATAAAGCCCGTAATTATCAGATAGAACAGAGTGGGCGATATCATAGGAAGTGTTATCTTGAAGAAAATTCGGCTTTTCGGGGTGCCGTCCACCTTGGCGGCGTTATAGTAGGTTTCGTTGACCGATGCGAGCGCGCTTGTCAGAATAAGCACCTTGAACGGCATAACTACCCATACCGTGTAAATGCAAAGCACCAGCATCTTTGCCCAATACGGACCGCCGATGAAGTCGACGGGAGAGATGCCGAACACCGCGAGAGCCGAGTTTATAAGACCGTTACTGTACGGAGTCTGCTTGAATAACAGCATAAACACGAGTCCGACCGCGAGAGTGTTGGTGACGTAGGGGAGAAAATACACGGTTTGGAAAAGCTCGCGGAGCTTTTTGATGGAGTTGAGTCCCACCGAGATGAATAAAGCGAGCGCGGTTGAAACCGGCACGGTTATCATAACGAGAATAAACGTGTTTTTAAGTGCCTGTAAAAAGTAGGGGTCGCGCAGGACGTAGGAGAAGTTGTATCCGCCTACGCCAAAAAAGGTCTGCGACGCGAAGTTGTAGCCCTCCTCAACCGAGTACACGAAAACGTCTATCAGCGGATAGACCATAAACACCCCGAGAAAGGCTATCGCAGGCAGAAGATAAAGCCAGCCTTTAAGGTTGTTTTTCATATTCTTTCACCCGTTTCCTTGTCAAAAACGAATAGCTTTTCATGTTTTATTCCGAATTTTACGGTGTCGCCCGAGAGAGTCTTGAGGTTATCGGAGTCGACTATCGCGCGGATAAGCTCACCCTGATGTGCGCTGTGCTTGGCGATAACGCTTATGTCGCGGCCCATGACCTCGACTCTTTCAAGCGTGCAGGTGAAGATACCCTGACCGTCAAGCGTAAAGCCCTCGGGTCTGATGGCAACGTCTACCTTGCCGTCGGGAGCGCTTGAGATCATTACCGCCTCATCACCGATATAAAGCACTCCGTCTCGCACTTCGCCGTCAAAGACGTTTATCGGGGGAGTACCGAGGAATTTGGCAACGAAAAGATTTTTCGGGTTATCGTAGACCTCCTGAGGCGCGCCTATCTGCTGAAGCACACCCGACTTCATAACTACGATCCGATCGGAGATGGACATAGCCTCCTCCTGGTCGTGGGTAACGAATACGGTGGTGATTCCCGTGGAGCGCTGGATGCGGCGGATCTCCTCACGGGTCTGGAGTCTGAGCCTTGCGTCGAGGTTTGAAAGCGGCTCGTCGAGCAAAAGGATATTCGGAGCCTTAACGAGAGCGCGTGCGATGGCGACTCTCTGCTGCTGACCTCCCGAAAGCTCAGAGGGCTTACGGTCAAGAAGCTCCTCTATCTGAACGAGCTTTGCCGCCTCAAGCGCCATCTCGCTCATTTTCTCGCGGCCAAGCTTGTCCTTGCCGCGTCTGTTTTCGAGAGGGAAGGTTATATTCTGCTTGACGGTGAGGTGAGGATAGAGCGCGTAGCTCTGGAACACAAGACCGACACCGCGGTTTTCGGGCGGGGTGTCCGTGACGTCGTTATCCCCGAAGTATATTTTTCCTCCCGTGGGTAAAAGCAGACCCGAAAGCAGATTGAGTATGGTCGACTTTCCGCATCCCGAGGGTCCGAGAAGCGCGATGAGCTGACCGTCGCCTATCTCAAGCGAGAAGTCGTTTACGGCAACAACGGGCGCAGGATTCTTTTTGTTTCGGGAGGGAAATTCTTTCGTCAGATTTTTTATAATAACCTTCATAGGAAAATATCCTTTCGTAGATATTAGTATCATTATACACCTTTTTTACCGTTTTTTCAATATAAAACACGGATTTTGAACGGCAAAAAGAAAAGGTCTGCGCCGCGGCGCAGACCTTAATAGTTACTCCTCGTCGTTCTTCTTGCCAATCTTTGAAGAAACCTTTGCAAGTATCATTGTGAACACAATGATTATTCCGATCACGACGAATATACCGAGCATTCCCTGTCCCATATACTTGAGATTTTCAACGAATGCCATAGGGTTGAAGCTTATATCAAAATTAAACATATTCTTCTCCTTTCGCTTACTTCATAAAGAAGTTGAGGATAAGACCGCCTGCGATTACCGATGCGATCTGTCCCGATACGTTTACGCCAATGGAGTGCATAAGAAGGAAGTTCGATCTGTCCTCCTCAAGTCCGAGCTTGTGAACGACGCGTCCCGACATCGGGAACGCGGAAATACCCGCAGCGCCTATCATCGGGTTTATCTTCTTCTTTAAGAAGATGTTTAAGAACTTTGCGAAAAGCACGCCGCCTGCGGTGTCGAAGATGAATGCAAAGAGTCCGAGTCCGAGAATGAGAAGTGTTTCGGGACGAAGGAACTTCGTTGCTTCCATCTGGCACGCGATGGTGATGCCGAGGAATATCGTGATGAGGTTAGCAAGCACCTTCTGCGCGGTCTCGGAGAGAGAATCCAGCACGCCGCACTCTCTGATGAGGTTACCGAACATAAGGAATCCGACGAGGGAAACCGAGGACGGAGCCACGATACCCGCAACTATTGTTACTGCGATGGGGAAGATGATCTTTGTGAGCTTTGACACCTGTACATTGTCGGTAGTCATTCTGATAAGGCGCTCCTTCTTGGTTGTAAGAAGCTTGATAACGGGGGGCTGAATGATGGGCACGAGCGCCATATACGAGTACGCCGCAACCATGATAGCGCCCGTAATGTTACTGTCCGCACCGATAAGCTTGTTTGCAACTACGATAGCCGTCGGGCCGTCTGCCGCACCGATGATACCGATTGACGCAGCTTCTTCTGTGGTAAAGAACATAGAAGCGAGGCAGAAGGTAAAGAATATACCAAACTGCGCCGCCGCGCCGAATATCATAAGCTTTGGGTTTGTGAGAACGGGCGTGAAGTCGATCATTGCGCCGATACCGATAAAGAGTATGAGAGGGAAGAGCTCGTTTGCGATACCCGCGTCAAAGAGCGTGGTAAGCGCGCCGTGCTCTACCTCGCCGCCGACGAGCTGGTCGATAGCGCCCGAAAGCGGAATGTTTACGAGAATAGTACCGAAGCCCATAGGAAGCAAGAGCGTGGGCTCCATATCCTTTTTGATGGCAAGGTAAATGAGGATAAATCCGACCACCCACATAACGAGGTGCTGCCAGGTCAGATTGCCTACGTTTGAAAAAAGATCTGCTATTGCTGACATTTCAAAATCTCCTTTTTAAAAAATAAAAGACCTCTACCGCAGACGGCAAAAGTCTTGCCATTTAATTCAACTGCGGGCAAAAAGCCGTACTGACGCAGATGAAACGAGGCGACGCCTCGCAAGCTACTCCCTTTTATTATATATGTAAAGGTTTTTCTAAATGTAAATTATACCACTTGCAGTAAGAAAAGTCAATATTATTTTATCACTGTATTATTTTATCCGTGCGCGTTTGCGCGGGCGGTTGACAATACAAGTCCTTGTGAGTATAATAAAATCAGGTAAAATTATAATTCCGAGAGGGCTTCTTATGCAGTATTTTATAGTGTTTCTCGAAATAATCGGAACAGCGGCGTTTGCCGTTTCGGGCGCGGTAACCGCGCTTAAAAAGAATATGGATATTTTCGGTGTCTGCGTGATGGGCATCACCACGGCAACGGGCGGCGGTGTTATCAGGGATATTATCCTCGGACGCACCCCTCCGCAGATGTTTTACGACTCCAAATACGTGGTCGTGTCGCTTGTCGTGTCGATAATAATATTCTTCCCGTTTTTCAGACATTTTCTCACCGTAAACAAGAGGATATACGAGGCGGTGCTTCTTTTTACCGACTCTGCGGGACTCGGGATCTTCACGGTCTACGGAGTAAAGGTGGCGATAGACGCAGGATATGCTGAAAACACGTTTCTCATTCTCTTCGTCGCGCTGGTTACGGGTGTCGGCGGCGGAGTCCTGCGCGACATCTTCGCTCACGACAGACCCTATATCTTCATCAAGCACATATACGCCTGTGCGGCGATAGCAGGTGCCGTTTTGTGCAAGCTTTTGTGGAATGAGGCAGGGCAGAGCGTAAGTATGGTCAGCGGACTTTTGCTTATCATAATGATAAGACTTCTTTCGGCAAAATACAAGCTTAGTCTTCCGAAGGCGACCGACGTTGATCTGTGAGAGTGAAAAATATGAGACTTAAATTTATATTACTGCTGGTTTTTATACTGCTTTTATGCTCGTGCGGTGAAAATACAGAGCCCACCTCCGCGTGTGACACCGAGGTCACTACCGAATGCTTGACCGAGGCAGTGCCCGTGATGAGTGAGCCCGTGTACGTATACGAGGGCGCGGTGACCGACACGCTCGAGCCGCTTGACGATTTTTCGTGGGAGCGCGAATACGCGCCCGAAA
This sequence comes from Eubacteriales bacterium, assembly GCA_045580165.1. GTDB lineage: Bacteria > Bacillota > Clostridia > Oscillospirales > CAG-272 > UBA4717. The sequence continues at coordinate 27,305 of JAZNNG010000056.1, read as the reverse complement.
TTATAATGGTACATTTCACGAGCGCGGTGGTAGAGCACCCCGACGACCCGTACAATATGTCGTACGTCAGACAGACCTTTGTTGACTATGAGCTCAGCATCCACTACATAATAGACCGTGACGGCACCGTGTATTCCTATATTCCCGAGGACAGAGTGGCTTGGCACGCGGGCAAGGGCGAGTACGAGGGGGAAGAAAGGTACGTGAACGCGATGAACAAGTACGCGATAGGCATTGAGCTTTTGGGAATAGGAAGTCAGCGCGATATGGCGGCGTATCTCACGCCCGACGAGTACGCATCGCTTGACACAAGCCTTATCGGCTTTACGGACAAGCAGTACACCTCACTTCGAGAGCTTGTTGTTGATATAAGTGAGCGCAACGGGATTCCCCTTGACCGAGAGCATATAATCGGTCACAGTGACTACTCGAAAACAAGAACCGACCCGGGAGAGCTTTTTGAGTTTGATAGGGTTCTTGGGGAACTTGGGGAAACGAAAGACTAAAGAATGTAAAAAAGTGGCGGGAAACCGCCACTTTTTTCCGTTTTTCTTGTTTCTTCTTTATTATTTATTCTTTCTCTTACAGTCCCATTACCGAATCAATGGGGAGCGAGATCACAAGGCCCTTCGCCTCGCTCTTCATTCCAAACCTTTCACTTACTGCGCTCATTATCTTGGTTTTGTCCTCGTGCTTTGCAAGGATAAGGACTATTTCCTTTTCCTCCTGAATGCTGAGTCCCCAGAATCCTACTGCATCTTCGCTTTGAATGCTGCGGCTGTGTATTACGGTACCGCCGCCGGCGCCTGCCTCTCTCGCGCAGTTCATAACGTCGCCGCTGAATCCGCGGTCAACCGTAACGGCTATAAGTGCGTGTGTATTTTCCAACATAGGATTTTCGTCCTTTCCGCTATCTGTGGCTTGATTTTGAGTGTCGGTGCGCTCTATCATACGAAGCGCGATATTGCTTGCTCCCGTCAAGGACAGGGTAAACGCGATTCCACTGTTTACTGCGTCGAGCCTCAGCCTTGAGTGAAGCAGACCGAGTGTTTCACGCCCGAGCTCCTTTGTCACCGTGGTTATTAGTAAGCATTTGTCCGTGCTTCCAAAGCCGAGCGTGTCCATTATCTCACTCGATGCAGTACCTTCGGCGTTGAGCCTGTACTGAAGTGGAATATTTTTTTCAAGAAACATCTCCGCCGCCTTATCGGCAAGCTTTGGAGTGGATATCAGTACGAGAGCCTGATAGGACTTTTTACCGTTTGCCATATTTTTCTCCGTTAAATCAAAATTAAGTGTACGAGCCGCAGGGTGCGATTACTCGAGGTCGATAATTCTGTCGCTATCGGGAGTAAGACCTGCGTGACGGGCAAATCTCTTTTGAAGCTTATCAGCCTTTGCCTTATAAACAAGGCCCATAGTCTGAATTGCTATAAGGGGGGTGAGCGCAACAAGCGCGACGACTCCGAACGCGTCTGTCATAAGATTACCGCCGAGTGACTGACAGGTACCGATGCTGAGGGGAAGCAAGAAGGTCGAGGTCATAGGACCGCTTGCAACTCCGCCCGAGTCAAAAGCGATACCGACGAACATTTTCGGCACGAAAAGCGACATTACGAGCGCGATAACGTAGCCGGGAATAATTATGTAGTATATCGGGATATTGCAAAGCACTCTGAGCATTGCAAGACCGATACTTATAGCAACGCCTATCGACATACTGCGGTTCATAGCCTTTACCGAGATAGCGCCGTCGGTAACGCTTTCAACCTGGTGGTTGAGGACCTGTATAGCAGGCTCCGCCTTGACTATATAGTAACCGATAAGCATGCCTATCGGAATTATTATCCAGTTGTAGGAAAGAGAGGCAAGCTCACGTCCGAGTAGCGCGCCGACGGGGGCAAAGCCCACGTTCACTCCGCATAAGAACATAACAAGACCCACAAAGGTATAAACCATACCCACGGCGATACGCTTGAGCTGACGCTTCTGGAAGCGTTTTGTTAGTATCTGGAAAAGAACAAACACCGCAAGGATGGGGAGCAGAGAAACAAGCACCTCCTCACCGAAGGAGGGAAGCTCAATGCCGAATACCCTTACTACGTCGCGAGTGGTTTCAACGTTTGCAACCTCACCGAGTGAGAAATCCGCCTCGGAGGGCTTGAAGAAGCATCCGAGAATAAGCACCGCGAGAATGGGGCCGACACTCGAAAGAGCAACAAGACCGAAGCTATCGCTTGCCGAGTTCTTGTCGCTTCTCACCGAAGCAAGACCGATACCGAGCGCCATAATGAAGGGTACCGTCATAGGACCCGTCGTAACTCCGCCCGAGTCGAAGGCTACCGCCATAAACTCTCTCGGCACGAAGAACGCAAGCACCATAAGCGCTACGTAAAGAATGATAAGCAAGAGCGAGAGGCTGATGCCGAACTTTATACGCAGAATTGCGAGCGCAAGAAAAATTCCCACGCCGATTGCAACCGTAAGTATAAGCGTAATATTGGGAATCGCGGGCACCTGCTCGGCAAGCACCTGTAGGTCGGGCTCGGAAATGGTTATGATTGCGCCCATAATAAAGCCGACTATCATTACCGCCCATACCCATTTGGTTTTCGATATCTGAACACCGATACCCTCGCCTATTGGAGTCATTGCCATTTCGGCGCCGAGCTGGAAGAAGCCCATACCGATTATGAGTAGCACCGCGCCCACGAGGAACATAACCATAGTTCCAAGCTCCATCGGCACGAGCAGAACACTGACAAGCATCATTATGAAGGTAATGGGAAGGACTGCTGAAAGAGATTCAAGCGTTTTTTCTTTTAATTTTGGGTTCATATATTCACCATCCTTCCTCAAAAACCTAAATTCACAACTATTGTAGCATACCCGTATGCTTTTTTCAAGGCGTTACTTAATTATATTTGTTAAAATTTATTGATATAACGAAATTTCGCGCGGCTTTTTTGCCGCGCGGAATTTAAGCAAGATTAATAATTCTGAGTCCGTTTTCACGGGCGTATTTTACCGTGTACGCGGTGCCGCCGCGCTCGCTCGTGAGATAGCACACGCAAACCGAGCTTTCGTCAACAAGTCTGCGATTTCTCTTGTGCATACAGCCGATAGAGTACTCGTCTGCCGTGTAGATCACCTCGTCTGCCGCCTTGAGTATGTGCCCGTAAGTGTCGATATCTGCCGCCTTCCAGCCCTTCGTCTGCTCGGGACAGGGTAAAATGAGTGTGAGCTTTATGTTCGGGAATTCGCGCTTGAGAGCTAACACCGTTTTTGCCGCGAGGGTGTCAAAGCCGAGCGCACCGCCTGCGGCAAACTCTGAAAAGCCCTCGCCGATAAGCTCCTTCAGCGAGTCGTAGAGTCTTGACGCTATCACGGGAGCCTTATCTGCGGCAATTACTCTGTGTCCCGTGAAGCATACGCATAAATTCTTCATATTGTTGTCACCGATAGCTTATGAAAGATAGGGAAGAAGATCGTCCTTTGTGAATTTGTATCTGTTGTTGCAGAACTGACAGCATATCTCGATCTCCTCGGGCTTGTTCTCGCGCCTGCATTCGTCGAATATCTCCTCGATATCGGCTTTTCCTATGCTGAGCACCGCGCGCTCCATTCGGTCACGGCAGCAGTCGCAGGCGTAGCCTACCTGAATCTCGTCGAAAATATCGTACTCGATATCCTGCAGGGCAAGAGCCATAAGCTCCTCGGGAGTCTTTCCCTCTGCTATAAGGTGGGAAATGCTCTTGAAATGCGCGAGATTTCTCTCGATCTTGGTGACGGTGTCGTCGTCTGCGAAGGGAAGCAGGGAGATAAGAAGTCCGCCTGCCGCAAGACAGGTGCGGTCGGGGTTAACGAGGACACCGAGAGCGCAGGCGCTCGGCGTCTGCTCACTGCTCATAAAGTATTCGGTGATGTCCTCGGCAATTTCGCCGCTGACAAGCTCTATCATACCGCTGTACGGCTCCTTGAGCCCGATGTCCTTGACCACGCTGAGCGTCCCCACGCCGACAGCGCCCGACACGTCGAGCTTTCCGTTTGATTTTCTCGGAATGTCAACGTCGGGGTTTTCGATGTAGCCCTTGACGTTGCCCATATAGTCGGACACCGCGAGAGTCACGCCCGCAGGACCGTCACCTCGCACAGTGAGGGTGAGGGTGTTTCCGGGGTCCTTTAAGAGAGTTCCCATAAGCGACGCGCCCGTGAGAGTTCTTCCGAGAAGCGCGGTCGCGGTAGGCGCGGTCTTGTGAAGCCTTATCGCCTCGTTTACCATATCGGTTGAATTTATTACGAATACTCTCGCACTTCCATCGCTTGTCATAGCGCGGAGTATCTTGCAGTTTTGTTCGGTCATTTTTGTATCCTTTCGTTACTTCTTTGCTCTCGCAATGAAATAGTGTCTGTCGTCCTCATCACCCGCAGGGGTCTTTTTGTCCTCCGCGAGCATCTCTAAAAGCTCAAAGCCCGTGTTCTTCAAATACTTTTCCACGGTTTTTCTTGAATAGCAGCGTTCTCTCTGCTCCTCGTCGCTCCGCACATACGAGCCGTCCTCTCTCTCCTCGAAGAAGGTGAGGTAAAAGTCGCACATCTTGGTTTTCGGATTGTAGCAGTTCTGCCATACGCACATAACGCCGTCCTCCTCAAGCACGAAGCAGTTGTCGGAGTATACGTTCTCGAATTTGTATTCGGTGTTCATATCGAAAATGAATATACCGTCGGGGTCTAGGTAGTTGTGAACGAGAGAAAATACCTTCTTCAGTCCCGTGGGTGAGGTGATATAGTTCAGACTGTCGAAGCAGCAGTATACCGCGCCCACCGTGCCGTAAAGCTCAAGCTCTCTCATATCCTGACAGAGATAGAGAATGTCAAGCCCATCACGGCGTGCGTCCTCAAGCGCGATGCCGAGCATTTCCTCGGACAAGTCAACGCCGGTCATATCGTAGCCGCGGCGCGCAAGCTCACCCGTGAGCTTACCCGTACCGCAGGCAAGGTCCAAAAGAAGCGAGGGCATCTTGCCTCCCTTTGAATACTCTGCCGTCTTCTCAAGCAGAAAATCGGCAAGTCGCGCATAGTCGACAGAGGTGTTCAAGCGGTCGTAAAGCCGCGCTATGCTCGTGTATTGACTGTCCATAAAGATCTCCTTTTCACTAAATGCCCCGCCCGTCAAAAACGGGGATAAAGCTCTCTGCGGCGGCATCCCCGTCCTGAATAAAGCCGTTTGATATGCCGAGGTCTATCGCAAGATCCACGACCTCGTCGTATTCCGCCTCGCTTAGCTTACGCTTAAGCTCGGGGAAGTCCTCAAGCTCTCCGACGGGTGTGTACTGACTCATTATGCTGAAATAAATTTTGTCGCCGAATTCGTTGTAAAGGTGACGCAAGACCGCCTTTGAATCATCGGTCTGATCCGGCAGAACGAGGTGACGCACGATAACTCCGCGCTTCATCATACCGCCGATAAATTTCGGCTCAGGCTGCTGACGCACCATCTCGCGTATCGCTTCTGCGGCGAGCTCGGGGTAGTCCTCGGCGTGTGAATATTTTTTTGCAAGCGCGCCCGACATATACTTGAAGTCGGGCAGATAGATATCGACAAGCCCATCGAGCTGTTTAAGACTCTCGACAAGCTCGTAGCCCGACGAATTATACACTATCGGTATGTCAAGCCCCTTCTTTTTCGCAAGCTTTATCGCTATGGCAATCTCGGGGATATAGGGCGTTGGCGACACTAAATTTATATTGTGAGCGCCTTTGTCACGAAGCTCGAAAAAAATCTCGCAAAGTCTGGCGGCGTCTATCTCCTTGCCGTGAAGCTTTGCCGATATTTCGGAGTTCTGGCAGAACACGCATTTCAAGGGACAACCCGAGAAAAATACCGTGCCCGAGCCGTTTTCGCCCGAAAGGCAAGGCTCCTCCCATAAGTGGAGAGAAGCGCGCGCGGCAACCATAGAGCCGCCCGCACCGCAGACACCGACCTCGCCTGACTTGCGATTCGCGCCGCAACGTCTGGGGCAAAGCCTGCAGCCGTTATTTCTGTACGTCATAGCTTTGCCTCCTTTTACGGTAATACACGGAACTTCGCAGGGGAGGGGCTTCCCCTCCCGTTTACCTTATAGTATTATACATTAACACACTTCGCTTGTCAATCACCGAAGCATCTGCTTTTTTAATCACATTTACAAAAAATTAACGAGAAATTAAGGGTAAATCAAATATTGGAATGTAAAATGAGATGAGAAAGGGCGGATTTGATTGTTCGGATACATAGAGCCTGACAAAGGTCAGTTCAGACTTTGGGAATATGAACGCTATCGCGCGGTGTATTGCGGACTCTGCCGCAGTATGGGTAAGCACACGGGAAGCCTGTCGAGGCTCTCGCTCAATTACGATTACGTTTTCCTCGCTATGATAAGAAGCGCGCTTGAGGGAGTCGAGCCGAAATTCGAGCCGTCAAGGTGTATGCTTCACCCAACCAAAAAAAGAGCTATGGCGATAGACGATAAGGTGCTTGAGTACTGCGCCGACGTGAGCGCGATTCTCACCTATCACAAGGTGCGTGACAATATCGACGACTGCCGCGGCGCGAAAAAATTCGCCTTTATGGCGGTTGCGCCCGTTTGCAAGGGTATATATAAAAGAGCCGACTCGGTAGCGGCGCTTGGCGATAAGGTGGCGGAGTTGCTCACGGAAATATCCGCGCTTGAAAAAAGCTCAGACGTCTCGCCCGATATGCTCGCCGACGTTTTCGGCAGGATAATGTCGGAGATATTCACTTACGGGCTTGACTCGGACTCCCAAAAGAGAATAGCCGCTGAGATCGGCTTACATACGGGAAGATATATTTACCTTGCCGACGCGCTTGACGACGCAGAGCGCGATATTAAGTCGGGTGAGTTCAACCCGTTCGTGAAGCAGTACGGCGAGTCGGGACTTTCGGATATTGCCGAAAAAATCAAAACTGCGGTGCTTTTAGAGCTCAGTCAGCTTGAAGCGGCGATAAATCTTGTTGATTTTTCACTTTGTCCGGGATATGAGGAGATAGTGAAGAATATAATATATATCGGAATGCCCGAAAAGATCGGAAGCATTTTGAAAAAGCCCGTGTATAAAAGGGCAGACGATATCAAAGACAACAGTAAAGTATAAAATTGGAGAATTGTATGAACGATCCGTATAAGGTGCTGGGCGTTTCAAGAAACGCCACCGATGAGGAGATAAAAAAGGCTTACAGAGAGCTTGCACGTAAATATCACCCCGATAATTACGCAGGCAATCCTCTCGCCGACCTCGTTGAAGAAAAAATGAAAGAGGTCAACGAAGCCTACGACCAGATACAGAAGGAGCGCGCGGGCGGCTATTCGGGCGGCACGGGCGGCTACTCCTCTCAGAATTCAAGCTTCGCGCATATAAGAAATCTCATAAACGCAGGCAGATACTCCGAGGCGGAGCTTATTATCGACTCGGTGGCTCAGAGTGACAGAAACGCGGAGTGGAACTACTTAAAGGGAGTAGTTCTTATAAAGCGCGGCTGGTATATCGACGCGCAGAGATACCTTGAGAGCGCGTGCTATATGGATCCCGGTAACGCAGAATATAAAAATATGCTCAATAATCTCCGTAACAGCTCGGCATCCTACGGCGGAAACTACCGCGGCGGAAACGTGGGAGGCACGTCGGCGTGCGATATATGCTCGACTCTGATTTGCGCGGACTGCTGCTGCGAGATGTGCGGAGGAGACCTCGTACCTTGTTGCTGAAAGGCGGGATAACGGCTTTTGAAACAGTCACGCTTGCATAGAAGAATAAAGCTCACGGCGCTCGGCGCAATGCTGACGGCGCTCGGAGCTGTGCTCATATATTTCGGTGTCATCACCGACCTGCTCGACCTCAGCGCGTGCGCGCTCGCATCGTTTATATGCGTGTTTGCTCTGCTTGAATTCGGCACGGGATATGCCGTTGGGGTGAGCTCGGCAACGCTTTTGCTTACGCTTATGATACTGCCCGTAAAGGTAGCGGCGCTCGAATACGCGCTTATGGCGGCGTATATGATACTCAAGCCGCGAATTGAAAGGCTTGACAGAATACCTGCGTGGTGCGTAAAGCTCGTGTATATAAACGCATCGCTCGTGCTTGGACTCGCGGCGGCAAAGTATATATTTATGCTCCCCGAGGACGCGCTTTGGATAAACGTGGTGTTCGTCCTGCTCGGTAACGTGGCGTTCGTGCTTTTCGATATAGTCTGCACGAGACTCATTATTCTGTACGTATACAGACTCAGAAAACGTCTTAATATAGAAAAATATCTGAAAAGATGATAGAAAGCCGACGAAAAAACTTCAAAAAACGGCTTGACAAGGGAAGTTTTCTGTGATATAATCACTTAGTCACCAATTGAGGGCCAATAGCTCAGTTGGTTAGAGCTACCGGCTCATAACCGGTCGGTCCGGGGTTCGAGTCCCTGTTGGCCCACCATGAAAAAGCCTCTTTTGTCTATCGACAGAAGAGGCTTTTTCAATTATATCCGTTCCTGCCGGAACGGGAGATATACCTTCGGTATGATATCGCACTCCGTGCGATGATATACGCTTCGCGTATAAGGAACGGATATTATATCATACTTGCGAAGCAAGTATATCATACGGCGACGCCGTATATCATATCGCGTTAGCGATATATCATAGAAAAGTATAACGAATTATGATATAATTGAGTTAAAGCAGGGGATTTTATGTCTGAAAACAAATTGCTTGATTTATCTTTTGAATTTGCAGTTGCGATCGTAAATCTTGTCGATGGCATAACTGCACCCAAAAGTTCTTATATGACTGATCAGCTTGCAAGAGCAGGAACTTCTGTCGGTGCAAATATTCACGAAGCACAGTACGCACAGAGCAAGAAGGACTTTGTGGCGAAGTTAGAGATTGCACTCAAGGAGTCCAACGAAACAAGCTATTGGTTAAAATTGATGTTCGAAACCAAAAGAATAGATATTGCAGCATATCAACACGCAGAGAAGCTTTGCGGCAATATCCGTAGGCTTTTGATCGCATCCTGTAAAACAGCAAAGGAGAGTGTGAAATGAGTGATAATAGCCTGGTTTTCCTAAAAGATGCATTACCGGGAATCAAGTTGCAATTCGCTGATGATTATTCTACCGCGACGATCGTTAATCCTAATTATGATGAAAACATTACTGTGTATGACGATGAATCAGAATTCATTGTTTGCTTTTCTTTCCAACATCGTCATTTCGAAGACGAAGCCGATATAATCGAGTGGATTAATGAAATTATATCCGGCAACATAATTGCGATCGAATACTTCAATCATGGACGGCGAGCTTTTGGTGGAGAAATTGACGCGAAAAAATTGCAAGATCTAACATATGAAAAATTGGAGAAAATTACGGGATACTACGGTTTAACAAAACTGTGGGAGGTGGCCGATTCGTTCAAAACAAGAGGTTGGGATAGTAAAAACAACTTCGATTACACAATTATTTGTGAAGCGAACGGAACGATTGCAATAAACAAAACTTTTGTTGGTATGCTTTAAGCATTTCTTCTGCTTCTCAAGGGTGATTCGTGCTTTTTCAACTTTTTGTTTATACAAGGCTTCGCCTTGATAGTATAACTCACTCATTCAAATAAAAAACTGCAGGTCAATGACCTGCAGTTTTTTCAAGCTTTCTTTCTCTGATTGTAGTCGGAGGTGGGGTTTACGATATCTCTCCAGTCGAGACCGCCGCTTTCAAGCGCCATTACAAGCACCTCGGCGGTTGCGATATTTGTTGCTATCGGCACGTTCGAGATGTCGCACATTCTGAGAAGCTCGTTTGCTACCTCGGAGTCGGACATTTCGGGAGAGGTATCTCTGAAGAAGAGCACAAGGTCGATCTCGTTGTAAGCGATCCTCGAGGTTATCTGCTCGGCACCGCCCTGAGTTCCCGAAAGCAGCTTTTCTATCTTCAGTCCCGTTGCTTCAAATATATATTTGCCCGTAATTCCCGTTGCACAAATTCTGTGCTTACTCAGAATTCCGCAATATGCAATACAAAACTGAGTCATCAATTCCTTTTTCTTATCGTCTGCTATCAGAGCAATTACCATCTCTACCAACCCTTTCCTTAATAGATCTTCTTGTTCTGTAATACTTTCTTATATATGCTGCCTGCAAAGCCGTCGAAAAGCGGCACTTGCGTACCGTCGAGCCTTGCGGCAATATTTACGAATGCGCGTTTTGTGTTGCTCGATTTCGGCAACTTGTCAAGGGCTTCGCCATTTTCGCCAATGAGCTCAAGCTCACGGTCATACGGCACGACACCCAAAAGCATAAGCCGCGACGTATCTATCAGCTCGGCAATGCCGACCCTCTCCGAGTGGAGTACTCCTTCAGCATCAAACTCATTTACAACAAGCTTTATCTCCCCGATACCGCAGTCTCGCAAAAGCTCGCCCGTCTGCTCCGCCGCCCTTACGGATGCGGGAGAGTGGGTACACGGCACGAGCGCCGTGGTGCAGTAGGGCGACACACCGCGTATGATATCGGTATTATTCGCCTGCGCGTCTACTATAATATAGTCGATCGCCCCTTCGCCCTCGGAGAAGCTCTTTATCTCGTCAAAAAGCTTTTGAAGATCGAGCCTTGAGGCGTCTGCCTGACTCTGACTCGGCGCGGCGAGCAGGTAAAGTCCGCCGACTCCGTCACACTCCGCTACTGCGCGCTTGATAGGACACCGTCCCTCGGTTACGTCGAGCGAATTGAATACGGTCTTGCTTTCAAGGCCAAGTATCAGCTCAAGGCTTCTGACGGCAAAATCAAGATCTATCACCAACACTCTCTCGCCCGAAAGCGCAAGCGCCGCCGAAACACCTGCCGCGACGGTGGATTTTCCGACACCGCCCTTGGTGGTGGTCACAAGTACGATTTTTGCCATAACCTGCCTCAAATCATTAAAATGGGCAATTTGACCCTGTTTTTGTCAAAAAAGCCGCGTTTTTTTATTATAGTAACAATAATACTATACCATAACACCCATATTATTGTCAATAGTTCACAACTTGTTTTTTGCTTTTGTCAACAAAAAACAAGCGCTTCGGAATCACCGTGACTCCGAAGCGCCGTGATTTTAGTTCGCGTAAAGGGGATATTTTTCGCAGATTTTGGTAACTTCTGCTCTGATGTAGTCGACGTTGTTGTCGAAGTCCTTGACGCAGAGTGCGATAAGCTCACCGAGCTTGACCATTTCTTCTGCACCGAGTCCTCTCGAGGTAACCGCGGGAGTACCGATTCTGATACCGCTTGTGATGAAGGGGGAAGCGGGGTCATCGGGAACTGCGTTCTTGTTGACGGTTATGTAGACCTCATCAAGTCTCTTTTCGAGGTCCTTGCCCGAAATGCCCGCGTTTCTGAGGTCAACGAGCATAAGGTGGTTGTCGGTACCGCCCGAAACCAGCTCGAGACCGTTGTCAACGAGCGCCTTTGCGAGAACTCTTGCATTTTCAACTATCTTGGTCTGATATTCCTTGAATTCGGGCTTGAGCGCCTCACCAAAGCATACCGCCTTTGATGCGATAACGTGCATAAGAGGACCGCCCTGAGTTCCGGGGAATATAGCCTTGTCTATCTGCTTTGCGAGCTCCTCGCGGCAGAGTATCATACCGCCACGGGGACCGCGGAGAGTCTTATGAGTTGTGGTAGTAACGACGTCTGCGTATTCAACGGGGTTGGGATGAAGACCTGCGGCAACAAGACCTGCGATGTGCGCCATATCTACCATAAGGTAAGCGCCGACGCTCTTTGCGATCTCGCTGAGTCTTTTGAAGTCGATGATTCTGGGGTAAGCAGACGCGCCCGCAACGATGAGCTTGGGCTTGTGCTCCTTAGCGAGAGTCTCGAGCTTATCGTAGTCGATACGGTGAGTAACGCTGTCAACACCGTAGGGAATAAAGTTGTAGTTTTTTCCCGACATATTAACGGGGCTGCCGTGAGTGAGGTGACCTCCGTGAGCGAGGTTCATACCGAGAACGGTATCGCCGTACTCGAGGAGCGCCATATATACCGCGAGGTTAGCCTGTGCGCCGCTATGGGGCTGAACGTTAGCGTGTTCTGCACCAAAAAGCTTTTTGGCGCGTTCTCTTGCTATATTTTCGGCAACGTCAACGCATTCGCAGCCACCGTAGTAACGCTTTCCGGGGTAGCCTTCGGCGTACTTGTTGGTGAGAACGGTAGCCATAGTTGCCATAACTGCGGGAGAAACGACGTTTTCGGAAGCGATGAGCTCGAGACCTCTTTGCTGGCGGTTGAATTCCGCCTTGACGGCATTACCGAGCTCTGCGTCGTTTTCGCAGATAAAGTCCATAATTTTACGAATCATAATTTAGTCCTCCGTATTTTATACAATATCTTCTTTATTATACCATAAATTTAATAAAATGCAAGGGTATGGGAGGAGATTTTAAAATTTATTAAGCTGAATGCGCGCAAGGGAAGTTTTTGGGGCGCCTTTTTGAAAAAAGGTGCGAAGCACCGCAAGGTAATATAGTTAGTTTAAAGCGGCTAAGGAGTATGACCTGATTTTGCTCCTCCCAAACGCCAAACAATAACTAAAATTGTAAACTATTTTACCAATCTGTTGAAGAATGCAATTATTTGTGTTATCATTACCTTGTACGTGCGTTCTGTATCCACCGCGCCGCCGCATATAATTTTGTAAGAACAAAAAACGGAGTGTGGGATATGGAAAACTACGATATTTACGAAAATCAGTCACTTTACCGTACTATGAACCGCTTTCGCGCCAAAAGAGAGAGCCGCATCGCCCTCTCGGTGTCCGCGATGCTCGTTTTTCTCGGACTTGCCCTCGGCGTGGTGCTTTACCGTATCTGCGGCGACGACATCAGCCTTGACACTACGTCCATAGTCAGCCGTTACTTCGGCGGAATGTTCAACGGTGCCGACGGCTTCGTGGCAAAGGTAAGTATTATCTTTTACGCATTCTTGAATGAGATCGTATTCCCCGCGCTCGTGTTTGTGTGCGGATACACCGTGTTTGCGCCCGTGCTTTCGGCGGCACTGTGTATGTGGAAGGCGACACTTTGCGGCTTTGCTATATGTATGCTTGAATTCACCTCGGTGAACGGCATATTCGTCGAGTCGCTCATTTACCTTGTAAGCCAGATCGCCATAATATCGGTAAGCGTTTCGGTGGCAATGCGCGCCTTCTTCTTTTCGGGCTTTTTCAACTCTGAACGGGTAAGCCTTGCGGACGTTGTAAAAAGAGCCGAATCCAGAGCGTATATATGCGACTTTATTATATCGGCGGGCGTGATATTCACGACCGTCGCAGGTACTCTGATACTTATAAACTTCATTCGTTAGATCGGAAAGGACGTCAAAATGAAACTGTTCGGACGTGAGCTCAAGCTGTTCAATTACTCGCTTGACGGAAAGGGCGTAAAAAAAGAGCCCGAGGGACCGAAAAACCTCAAAAACTTTTTTATAAGCTACTGGCGAAAGTTTGGTCAGCTCGTTACCGTCAACATCTATTACGTTTTCGGCAACTTCCCCGTGCTTTTTGCAATGCTTGCAATAAGCGGAAACCTGAACGTCAAGCTCTCGGCACCCACCTCGTCACTGTACTCGGCACTGTACGGCCTTATGGAAAACGGCGCGAACACACCGCTTCTTGCTACGCTTAACGGAATTCACGGAGTTTCGGGCGAGCTTTCGATACCAACGACGGCGACAAACGTGTTCTGGTGGCTTTCGCTTCTCGTGCTCGTGACCTTCGGACTCGTGAACGTGGGCTGTACCTACATTCTTCGCAATATGGTAAAGGGCGAGCCGATATTTATGTGGACAGACTTCTGGTACGCGATAAAGAGGAATTGGCGGCAGGGAATAATTCTCGGCGTGCTTGACCTCGTGTTTATGGGAGTTATCGCCTACGATATAGTTTTCTTTAATCTTAATACGAGCAACTTTATGCTTGGCGTGTTTTTCTGGTTCTCGATAGCGCTTTCGGTAATATACCTCTTTATGCGCTTCTATATGTATATCGTAATGGTCACCTTCGACCTCTCGATATTCAAAATACTCAAAAACGCGCTTATCTTCTCGCTTCTCGGAATAAAGAGAAACGTAATGGCGCTTCTCGGAATAGCGCTTTCGCTGTTTATTACATGGTACACGCTTAATCTTTTTGTACCGCTTGGAATAATCATACCGTTCGTGGCGCTTTTCGGCACCTGCTCGTTTATGGGCGCGTACGCGGCATTCCCGAAAATAAAGCAGTATATGATAGACCCCTACTACGTCGAGGAAGAGGACGAGGGCGACTTTGAGGAGCCCATCTTCAAGGACAGAGGATAAAAACCAAAATCGGCAGAGATGATCTGCCGATTTTGTGGTATAATGGGTGCGGGTGATGATAATGGAAGAATTAAAAAAGTAGAAAATCGCCAAGACTGCGCGAATTTAATTATAATAGTGTGGGTGCGTATTTTGTAACGATCTGTACGCAAAACAGGCGATGTATTTTATCTCGCATTGTAGGGACAGGCGTCCTCGACTGTCCGCAAATTGAGCTAACGAAATATGGAGAGGTTGCCGAGAAATACATTAAGCAATTGGATTCGTTTTATGACCATATATCTATCGAAAGTTATGTTATAATGCCGAACCATATTCACATTTTGCTGTTCATTAAAGATAACGGACAGTCGAGGACGCCTGTCCCTACAAACGCAATTAAAGCTAACAGTACTTTTTCCAAATTTATATCGACGTTTAAGCGGTTTTGCAACAAAGAGTACGGGGAGAATATTTGGCAATCCCGTTCTAACGATCACGTTATCCGTAATCGCGAAGATTACGAAAAACATATAAAATACATTCACGAAAACCCAACGCGTTGGTACTACGATGAATTGTATTCGGAAGATTAAGGTATTGCTTTTCTCAACAAATAAACCACCGACAGAAATTCTGTCGGTGGTTTTCTTCATCTTCTTCTGTTTCTTTTGCGGCGGCGTGTGAACGCGACGTAGCTGAGTATCAGATACGCCGTAAATACCACGGCGAACACTATCAGAGTTATCTTTACCTGACGGCTTTTGAGAAGATTTTTGAGATAGTCCATCGCGCGCAAAAGCGAGCTTGCACGCACGTTGTTCTTGGTTAAGAGCTGCACCGTTGCAATGACCTCGCCGCGATACACAACGTCTATCTCGCCCGCGCGCTGACCCTCGCAAATGGGCGCGGTCATAGTCTCGCGGTCGAGCTTCATCTCGTACGATATCTCAGACGCAACGTCGGTGTCAAGCGGAAGGAAATAATCCACCTTGTTTTCGGGTGACGCTATTACGTAATCCACGTTTTTTGCAAGCGATACGGGAATTTCCTTTACTATCGAGTCGGGATCCAGCACGGTGACGTAGCCAAAGCTGCCGCTTGCCCACTTGATAAGCTCGCTTGCGGCGTAAAACGCGACGTTGTCGCCACTGTCGTCTCTGCCGCCGCCCATTACCGTGATTATGTAAGTGAGTCCGCCCTTTTCGGTTGCGGTGACCACGCAGTGACCGCCGAGCTGAGTGTAGCCCGAGTTCAGACCGATAGCGTTTTTATCGTAATATTTTCTCTCAATGTGGGTCGAGAGCAGGTAGTTTCTGTTGTGTACCACTCTTTGTCCCGACTTGTTTGTCGCCGACATAACGTAGCGCGTAACTCCCGCGTACCTTGCGTACTCGGGGAGCTTGTAGGCGTACGCCGCGATGAGCGACGTGTCGCGCGCGGTGGTACGCATACCCTCGCTATCGATACCCGACACGTTTTCGTAAGTGGTCGACTCGGCGCCGAGCTCCTTTGCCTTCTTGTTCATCAGCTCGCAGAACGCCTCGACCGAGCCGCTTATCTCAAACGCAAACACGTTTGCGGCATCGTTAGCGCCTCCCGCTATGAGCGCGGTGAGAAGCTGATCCACCGTGACCTCCTCGCCCGCCTCAAGACCGATGTTGTTGCCCTCGGTAGCGTCGATGGCTTCTTCGCTTACCGTGAGTACGGTATCAAATCTGCCGTCGAAATGCTCGTACGCGAGTATCGCGGTCATAATTTTAACGGCGGACGCGGGAGCAATGGGCTCATCCGCGTTTTTTTCAAAAACCGTAAGGCCGCTGTCGACGCTCAGAATATGGGCGTATTCAGTCAGCGCTAGATTTGGCGAATCGGGCGCGTCAAGCGCGTATGTATTTGTTAACAGAACGGCGGCGAGAAGTATCGCCGCCGCAAAAATTACGAAAAATTTCTTCATTTCAGACTCCGAAATATTTGCTGACCGCCTCAATATCAAGCCGTATCTGCTCGCGCAGAAGCTCGATCGAATCAAAGCGCTTTTCGTCACGAAGCTTTTTGTAAAAGGAAACCTTGATACACTTTCCGTACAGGCTTCCCGAATATCCTATTATATGCGTTTCACAGTTCACTCTGCCGCCGTCCTCAAACGTCGGTCTTACACCTACGTTAGCAACGCCCCTGTAATCCACGCCGTCAATACGCACAAGACACGCGTAAACTCCGTGTGACGGAACAAGGTGAAGCACAGGGAAGCTTTGGTTTATGGTGGGCACACCTATCGAGCGTCCAAGCTCCTTGCCGTGTACCACGGGCAGAGAAATGAAAAACGGACGTCCGAGCAGGGCTGCGGCGTATTCCATATCGCCGCGCTCCACTGCCTCGCGTACGCGAGTCGAGCTTACGGGCGAATCATCCGCATTCACGGGCGGAATTATTATAGCGCGCCCGTCCATAAGGGATAAAAGCTCGTCTGCCGTGCCTGCGCCGTTCTTGCCGAAGTGAAAATTAAATCCGCACACCGCGCACACCGCGCCAAGCCTTTTTACAAGCACGTCACGGACGAATTCGCTCGGAGACAGTGAGCGCACGCTCTCAAAATCGGCAACGAACACTCTTTTAATGCCGACGCTTTCAAAAAGCTCAAGCTTTTCGTCGCCCTGCGTAATCAGTCTGGGACTGTCGCCGAGTGTTTCGCGCGAATGTCTGCTGAACGTAAAAACGGCAGGGGTTGCGCCGAGCTCGCGAGCCTTACTGACCGCCGTCTCAAGCAAAACCGTGTGAGCGACGTGAACGCCGTCAAAGTTCCCGAGCGCAACTATATGACTCTCGCCCGAGGGGAGAGTATAGCCGTCAAGATTGCAAATATCCATAAAACGCCAAAATTACTTGGAAAGACCGAGATAATTCTTAAGCATAAGGTTAAGAAGATCGTCGCGGTCGATGCGGCGTATAAGGCTGCGCGCATTCTTGTGGTTTGTAATATACGTGGGGTCCTCGGAGAGAATGTAGCCGACTATCTGATTTATGGGGTTGTAGCCCTTTTCGCTCAGAGCCGAATATACCTCAAGAAGTATGTCCTTTATTTCGCTCTCGCGGTCATCGTGGAGCTTAAAGGTTATAGTATCGCTGGATTGCATAACATACCCGTCCTTTCTCGGTAGGATAATATATTTATACTGATACCATTTTACAACAAACTATGTTCTTTTTCAATGACGTGGACGATTTTGTAATCCAAATGTAAGAAAAGGTGTTATTTTTTCTTTTTCTTCGGCTTTGCCCAGCCCTTGCCGTAACGAACGGACGGTTTTGCGGCGGTGCCGTTACCCGAGCCTGCGCGCTTTTCGCGTGTTCTCGCACCGCTGTCGCCGCGCTTTCCTGCCGCGCTTGCTTTTGCACCCTTCAAAGCGGGTCTTGACGACCTTTTAGCTCCGCCTGCGCCCGCGTTTCTTTCGGGCTTTACAAGACATTCACTCGAGTAGCCGATGAGGTCCTCGCGTCCGCATTTTACAAGCGCACGGCGCACGAGGTCTGCGTTTTCGGGCTTTGTGTACTGTAAAAGAGCCCTCTGCATACGCTTTTCCTCAAAATCCGAGGCAACGTAGACCTTTTTGTTCGTGATGGGGTCTATACCCGTATAGAACATAACGGTCGAAGCGGTACCGGGGGTGGGGTAGAAGTCCTGCACCTGCTCGGGCTTCATACCGATGCTCTTGAGATAAAGCGCGAGCGAGACAGCGTCCTCGAGTCTGCTGCCGGGGTGGCTTGACATAAGGTAGGGGACGAGATACTGCTCGAGGTCGAAGCTCTTGGTAAGCTCGAAAAATCTCTTGCGGAAGCGCTCGTAGACCTCTATCGCAGGCTTGCCCATATGAGTCAGCACCGCGTTCGAGCAATGCTCGGGTGCGACCTTGAGCTGACCGCTGACGTGGTGTGATACAAGACGCTTGAAAAACGCCTCGTTTTTGTCGTACATAACGTAGTCGAATCTGATTCCCGAACGGATAAACACCTTTTTGACCTTCGGGAGCGCCTCGACCGCTTCAAGCAAGCGGATGTACTCGCTGTGGTCGACCTCAAGATTCTTGCACGGAGTCGGCGCAAGACATTTTCTGCCCGAGCAAACGCCGTCGGTCAGCTGCTTTTTGCAGGACGGATAGCGGAAGTTTGCCGTAGGGCCTCCGATGTCGTGGATGTAGCCCTTAAAATCGGGCATTTTCGTAATAAGCTCGGCTTCTCTCACTACCGATTCAATGCTTCTGGAGCGCACGGTTCTGCCTTGATGGTAGGCGAGAGCGCAGAAGTTGCAGCCGCCGAAGCAGCCACGGGTGTGAGTGACCGAGAATTTCACCTCGTCGATGCCCGGCACTCCGCCGAATATATCGTACGAGGGGTGGGTGCGTCTGGTGTAGGGGAGCGCGTACACGCGGTCGAGCTCCTCGCGCTCAAGCGGCGGCATCGGCGGATTTGCAACGAGCTGCTTGTCGTCGTAGTATTCCACCACCGCCTTGCCCGAAACGGCGTCGGTGTTTCTGTACTGCACGCCGAAGGCCTTGGCATACTCGGCTTTTGATTCCTTGAGGACGTTGTAGTCGAATTCACCCGCGACCTCGAAGCTTATTTTGTCGCCCTTGGGCGCGAGATATACAGAGCCGCGCACGTCGCGTATCTTTTTTATCGGAACGCCGCGGTCAAGAAGCGTTGCTATACGGAGTATGATGTTCTCGCCCATGCCGTAGGTGAGAATGTCGGCACGCGAGTCGACGAGTATACTGCGGCGGACCTTGTTGTCCCAGTAATCGTAATGCGCGTGACGGCGAAGCGACGCCTCGAGACCGCCGATGATTATGGGCGCGTCACCGAACGCCTCTCTGATACGGTTGCAGTATACGATTACCGCGCGGTCGGGGCGCTTGCCCATAGCTCCGCCGGGTGAGTAGTAATCGTAGGAGCGCCTTTTCTTGGAAACGGTGTAGTGTGCAACCATTGAGTCAATGTTTCCCGCACTTACGAGAAAGCCGAGACGGGGTTTCGGGTATTCTCTGAACGCGTCGGCGCTCTTGTAGTCGGGCTGTGAGAGGATAGCGACCCTGAAGCCTGCGTTTTCTAAAACTCTCGATATTATAGCCGTGCCGAAGCTCGGGTGGTCGACGTATGCGTCACCCGTTACGTATACGAAGTCGGGCCTGTCCCAGCCAAGCTCGTCCATATCCGCGCGGCAAAGCGGTAAAAATCCCTCTTGAATTGGAGTCGGTTTCATTTATATAGCTTGTCCTTTCGGAGAATCTTCATTTAATAAATATATTATAGCACAAGTTTTGCAAAATGAAAATAGGTTGTAAGGAAAAGTTGCGTTTGTTTGGAGGGGGAGTATGACCTGGTTTTGTTTTGATGGGCTTTGAGTTGGCTATGTCCTTTTCTGTCCGGACAGAAAAGGACGAAAAGAACCGTTTAAGGAGAGGCTTGATGTCGGTCTCCCAAGAGTTGCAAACAACTCTAATATCCTCTCCTCGCCAAAGGGAGAATTCCTTTGGAAACCCTGCGACACGGTTATCTACACGCAAAATAGAGTTTGAGAGCGCAAATCCAGACCCTTTGAGTTTAAAAGAGATAAATAAGAAATACAGATTTGAAATTTCATAAAATTTGGTGTTTCGGGGATTCCAAAGGGGTGAAACCCCTTTGTGCCGTTTCAAGGAAGGGTATCCGTAGGGGAACCCAATCGGAAGGGTTCCCCTCGGCGGCTCTTTGGTTCGTTTCTGTCCGCACAGAAATGAAAAAACGATGCAAACTTCATCAAAACAAAAACAGTTCATACTCATCTCGACACAAAAAGTAAAGCCATCACTTCCCGAAAGCTTCAATAAGCTTATCTCTTATCCCCTCATACTCTCCCCGACAGTTTATAAACACCACCAAATGCCCGTTTACGAAGATCTCCGACTCAATACCTGCCGAATACTTAAGAGTCCTCGCCCTACGCTCGCACATTTTCACTATTGACGGAGTGTCCGTGGCGTTGACGGCGTAAAAAACGGCGGCGTCACCGCCCGCATAGCGCTCGGAATACCACACCTGCATATATTCAATAAGCGAAAACTCGTCGGGAGCCTTACCGTCGCGCCCGAACAGAGTTGTCAGCTCGCGCGGCACGGATGCGCCCGAAAACGGCTCAAAAGTCACGCTTTTGCCGCCCAAGCCCGATACGGCGTCTGAAAAGCGACTGTCGATCTCGGAGAATTTCATTTGACTGCAGGAGGTGACGGAAGCGACGATTATCGTCAAAATCAGAAAAAATACAAGCGATCTCCTTGACCCAAAACCCATAAAACGACTCCCTTTGCGGCAAAAATCTTCATTATAATATATATTACACGCACGCGCGCAAAATGATAAAAGCCAAAAATTACAAAAAGATTACAAAGCGGCAGAAGGTATTGCAAATAAAAACCAAAAGAGGTAGAATGTACTCAAGATCTTACGAGAGCTTGAATTTGCACCGTATAGAGGTTACCGTAAATAAGCATCGGAGTTATTAAACTGCATTTAATATTACAGTAATCTTACAAATACGGAAAATATATTGCAAATATCCATAACTTGACGTAAGATATACACAGGTAATTAGCGGAAAAACCGCGAAGTTAACCTCAAAAACTATTTTTTATAAGGAGAAAGAACTATGAAAAAGTTTCTTGCACTCATCCTTGCAGT
This sequence comes from Eubacteriales bacterium, assembly GCA_045580165.1. GTDB lineage: Bacteria > Bacillota > Clostridia > Oscillospirales > CAG-272 > UBA4717. The sequence goes on along the minus strand of JAZNNG010000056.1, from coordinate 6,230 downwards.
TCTTATGATCGCAGGTAGCGCAGTTTCCGTAGCAGCGTTTGACGACGTTAGCGGAAAGTACGCTGAAGCAATCGACGGACTTCAGGCAACAGGAATCGTTGCAGGTACATCTGAGACAACATTCACTCCCGATGCACTTGTAACAAGATGGCAGATGGCTCTCTTTATGGCTAGAGCAGCTTCTGCAGTGACAGACGACGCAGACTGGGCAGACGGCGCTAAGATCTTCGCAGACTGCACACAGTACCTCGGTGCTATCCAGTACTGCTACGGTAGAGGAATCATCAAGGGCGTAACAGCTACTGAATTCGCTCCTGACAACAACATCCTCTTCAGAGACGGTATCATCATGGCTATCCGTGCTCTCGGTTACGAGAAGGAAGACGATGGTCTCGAAGCAAGCGCTAAGAAGTACAACAAGACAGGCGCAGCTTACTGGACACCTTACTACGAGAGAGCTATTGAGCTCGGCCTCCTCGAGAACCTCGGCAACGTAGCAGTTGACAAGGCTCTCACACGTGCTGAAACAGCTCAGCTCATCTACAACATGATCTACACACCCGTTTACGCTAAGGACGGCGCAAACGCTAACAACTACACTCTTTACGATGTAGCATTCGGCGGCAAGGCAATCGTTGAAGTTGAAAACTCCATGAAGGCGTGGGTTGCTGAAACTCCCGGTTACTTCTTCGGCGAAACCGGCACACTCGAAGCAGATGCTGAAGAGATCGTTATCGCTTGGAACGCAGAAGAAGGCGTTGATACTACTAACGTAACATTCGACGACCTCGCAAAGTGGAACATCGACGTTGAAAACATCGACGAGTACTTCGCAGCTACTCTCGAGATCATCAACTACGACGAAGAAAACGTTGCAGACTTTGAGTACCTCGCTAACTTTGAAAAGACTGAACCTACAGTTCTTGCAAACTCTAACGTTAAGTACACATACGCTGACAACGCAGTTAAGTATGCAAAGATCAACTCCAAGACTCACTACGCAGCAAACGCTGATGCAAAGAACACAATCGAGCTTTACACAGTTAAGACTGCAAGCGACGATCTTGACGAAGTTGTATACGAAGAAACAGCATTCATAAACCTCGACGGCAAGTACTTTGACCTCGTAGTTTACGACGTAGACGGCGACAAGTACTATGAGTACGGTTACGTAAACTTCTACACAATGGACGTTTACGAAGAAGCTAACACCAAGGGTGCTGAGCAGTTCGGTCTTATGGAAGACCTCACAGAGGTTGTTTACTCCGAAACTCTTACTGAAGGCGACGTATTCGTTTACACCTTCGACCTCGCTACTAAGACAGTTGACGTTAAGGAAGTAATCGAAGAGTCTGTTGGTAAGATCACAGGCTACAAGAACGAAAAGACAGAAGACGGCACTATCGGTCATGTTACGATCGACGGTACTAAGTACACAATCGGTGACGAAGACTTGACATATGCTATCGTTATTGACAACGACGGCGATGCTCTCGATCTCGACAACACCACAGCTGATGACCTCAAGGCAGCTGCAGCTAATGGCGTAGCAGGCACTTACACATACTATACTCTCGGCGGCAAGCTTATCGCAATCGGCGAAGAGCAGGCTGAAGAAGCAGCAGAAGTTAAGTACCTCGTTGTTAAGGACTTCACAGACTTTGAACTCTACGATCACGTTGTAATGGAAGCATTCATCGACGGCGAATACGAAGAGATCAAGGTTCAGAAGATCGCAAGAATCGATGAAGAAACCGGCGAACTCGGTGCAACTGTTAAGCTCAACACTAAGGGCTACAGCTTGCTCGCAGAAGAGCTCCAGGGTCTCTTCGGTATCTACACATACACTGTAGATGACGACGGTTACTACACACTTAAGGAAACCAACCTCGCATACAACGTTTCTGACTTTGCTACTGGCACATCCATCAAGTTCAAGGATGCAGTTCAGACAAACGCTAAGCTTTCTTCCGAAGAGTCCGCTGCTGGTCTCATCTCGAGAAACAAGATGATCAGAATCAATGCTAACACTGATATCTACCTCATCGACGTAGAAGAGCAGAAGGTAACAGCTGTTACAGTAAAGACATCCGGCGAATTCGAGATCCCCGTAGCTGAAGGCGCTACATTCTACGCTGACAAGATCGGTTTCGGTAAGACTAACGATGAGCTCTGCGACTTCGAACACGGCGTTGCAAGCGTTATCTACATCACAGCTTCTGAACCCGAAGCAGCAAAGGATTACTCCAACCACAAGCTCATCTTCGTTCAGGAAGACGTAGCTGACTTCGAACTCGGTACTGCAAGCGCATTCGAAATCGAAGATACTGATGAAGACGATACAGTTGACCAGGCATTCGTTAAGTACGACGTATCCGACAAGGCATTCGTTCTCTCCACCTTCGCAGGCGTAGACACTGTTTACGTTGCAGGTAAGGAAGTTGCTGAACTCCCTGCTGGTGCATACGTAGTTGACGGCGAAGGCAAGATCGTTAACGGCAAGACTCTCGCTGAAATCAAGGCTGCTTCTTATGGCAACATCAAGATCGCAGTTGACGGCGGTTGGGCTGACGGCGGCGTAGACTTCGGTTTCGTATGGACTGAATTCCAGCCCGAAGACTTCGACTTCTACAACTTCTCCGATATCAGAATCAACAACGCTCAGATGGCTAACTTCGGTGTAACAGGCGGCTTCGCTTCTAAGAACAACACTGATGCTAACGTAAAGGCGCTCCACTTCATGGAACTCACTGTTGACGAAGACGAAATCGTTACAAAGTTCTACGATGCAAAGGTTGCTCCTTCGACAACTCCTGCACTCATCAAGCTCATGGAAGAGTATGAAAACGATACTGTACAGGTTATCATCGCTGGTAACTACGCTACAGGTAAGCTTCCGAACGCTTCTTCTCCTGAGACTGACAGAGTATTCCTCTCTCCATATGCAGCAATTCCCGGCAATACTCTTAACGCAGTAATCCTCAACAACATCGGTAACGATATCCTTGCATAAGCAAAGATAATCAATTGATGTTTTCGCCCCCTCGGAAATCCGAGGGTGCGTTTTTTTGTTTTGCGATTTGTTTGGGAATTATTTACTATCTGTAATTAACCGATTTCGCGGCTCAATACTTGACAAAATACGATGGCGTTGGTATAATATATTTTATGTAAGAATGATTATTATGCGGTATTATGCCTTGCGTTTGGAAGGAGTTGTCACAAATGAAAATAGCGGCGGCACTAAGCGGCGGCGTTGACAGCTCTGTTGCGGCGTATTTACTTAAGCGCGACGGTCACGATGTCTGCGGAATGACCTTCAGAATGCTTGATAGCGACGGCTTTCTCTGCGGTGGCGAAACTCCGTGCGTGACCGACGAGGACGTGGCTTCTGCGCGTGACACGGCGGCAAGACTCGGCATACCCCACTATCTTTTCAATTACGGTGAAAATTTCAAGCGGGACGTTGTCGATAACTTTGTTTCGACCTATCTCGCGGGCGGAACGCCAAACCCTTGTATAGAATGTAACAGATGCGTCAAATTCGGCGCGCTCCTTGCTCACGCAGAGGAGCTTGGATATACACATATAGCAACGGGTCATTACGCGAGGGTAGAATATGACGCAGGCTCGGGCAGATACCTCTTGAAGCGTGCGGCAGATCCTGCGAAGGATCAGACATACGTGCTATATACGCTTACACAGGAGAGGCTTTCCAAGATAATACTGCCTCTCGGTGCGTACACCAAGGATGAAATACGAGATATTGCGCGTGAAAACGGCTTTAAGTCTGCGGACAAGCCCGAAAGTCAGGACATTTGCTTTGTTCCCGACGGAGACTACGCCGCCTTTATAGAAAGATATACGGGAAAGCCCGATGTCCCTGGAGATTTCGTCGACTGTGACGGCAATATTCTCGGACCTCACAAGGGAATAACCCACTATACCGTGGGGCAGGGCAAGCGGCTCGGTATTGCGATAGGCAGAAAGGCCTTCGTTTGCGATATCGATCCCGTCAGCCGTAGGATCACACTTGGCGACAACGATATGCTTATGAAAAGCAGTCTTGATGCCACGGACGTAAATATAATTGCCGCTGACAGACTTCCCGATGCCTCGCGCGTCGAGGTCAAGATAAGATACGCGGCAAAGCCCGCGCCCGCTAAGGTGTGGCAGGTGGGCGACAACGCCGTACACGTCGAATTTGATTCAACCCAACGCGCCATAACACGCGGTCAGTCGGTGGTTATGTACGACGGCGACACCGTCGTCGGCGGCGGAAAGATACTTTAGTTGGCTTTACGCGATTGAGAGGATCTTCCGGCTTTTTCGAGAAAGAAGCGCAAAAGATTGCCTTCGGCAACTTTGCAAAAAGCTTTAGGGAGCGCAAAGACGCGTCTTTGCGCGAGAAAGGGATTCAACTAGTCCACTCTCTGAATTTTATTTAATGTCAGGGTATGGGTCGAGGTTTTACGGGCGATTCGTGAATCGCCCCTACAAATCTTCACGCGCGTATCGCCCGTCGGGGCGCCCCGACCGCGCCCTTCTGCTTGGGGCCCACTACCGCCAAGCAGGGCTTGACATCCAACAATAAAAAAACGCGTTAAAACAAAATTATGCGTCCCCAGACTTCGCACAGCGTGAGGATAAACGTTTCGCCGGGGATTCAAAAGGGGTCTCCCCTTTTGCGAGAGGAGATATCTAAGAGGATACCTCGAGTCTCCTCTTAGATGCTTCTTTTCGTCCTTTTCTGTGCATACAGAAAAGGACAAACCAACCCACTTTTCCACAAATCAAAATCAGGTCATAATCCCGTCTAAACATAAGTTTATCAACAAAAATTCACATATATACCGGAGATTACTATGATACAAAAACCCAGAGGAACAATGGACATACTTCCAGAAGACGTGGGAGTATGGCAGTACATCGAAAGCGTTGCCCGTAAGGTCTGCGCTAAATACGGCTACTCGGAAATAAGATTTCCCACCTTTGAATCCACCGAGCTTTTTGCCCGTGGAGTAGGTGACACCACCGACGTCGTTCAGAAGGAAATGTATACCTTCACCGACCGCGAGGACAGAAGCTACACGCTTCGCCCCGAGGGAACGGCTTGCGTAGTGCGCTCGCTTATCGAAAACGGCAGATGCTCGGACACTATGCCCTTAAAGCTTTTCTACATCATCAACTGCTTCAGATACGAAAAGCCGCAGGCAGGCAGAAGCCGTGAGTTCTTCCAGTTCGGCACCGAAATGTTCGGCGCGGCGGCTCCCCAAGCTGATGCTACCGTAATCGCCCTTGCCGACACCTTTATAAAGGAGCTTGGCATCAAGGACGTAAAGCTTCACATCAACAGTATCGGTTGCCCCGAGTGCCGCCCGAAGTATCATAAGGCGCTCGTCGAATACTTCTCCGACAACGCAGACAAGCTTTGCGACACCTGCAAGGAAAGGCTCAAGACCAATCCTCTCCGTATCCTCGACTGCAAGTGCCCTGAGTGCAAGAAGCTTGCCGAGGACGCGCCCAAGACCATCGACAACCTCTGCCCCGAGTGTGAAGATCACTTCACGGGACTCAAAAATATACTCACCGCGATGGATATCGCTTACGAAATAGACCCCCACATAGTGCGCGGTCTTGACTACTACACCAAGACGGTGTTCGAGTTTATCTGCGACACTATCGGCGCACAGAGCACAGTCTGCGGCGGCGGACGCTACGACGGGCTTATGAAGCAGCTCGGCGGCCCCGAGCTTCCCGGCATCGGCTTTGCTATGGGTATAACAAGACTTATCCTCGCCATGAAGGCGTGCGGCGTGGAAGTGGCAAGCGACAACGCTCCCAAGGTATACATCGCTCCTATGGGTGAGGCGGCAACAGTCCGCGCGGCTCGTCTTGTTGAGGACCTCAGAAAATCTGACATCTACGCAGAACTTGACCTCGTATCGCGCTCGCTCAAGGCTCAGATGAAGTACGCCGACAAGAAATCCGCTGCTTACACGGTAATCCTCGGCGACAGTGAGCTTGAATCGGGCAGAGTGCAGATAAAGGATATGAAAAACTCGACACAGACCGAGGTAGGTCTTGACGAAATTACCGAATATTTATTAAGTCATATTGACTGATTGGAGATATTATGGAAGCAAATAAGTTTCTTGACAAAAACGACAAAAGAACCTGCTACTGCGCCGAGCTTTCGGCAAAGGACGTAGGAAAGAGAGTCTGCCTTA
>JAZNNG010000055.1:0-27276 GCA_045580165.1 Eubacteriales bacterium | reverse complement strand
TTCTTTACGTAATCGGCGTATGATCTGCCCCATTGTTTCTTTCATAATCGAACCTCCATTTTAGGTAATTGGTTTGTGATTATATTATCGCATATTGCTTGCACAAAAAGAAGCGACTTAAAAATGAGTTCGATTCAACTTCGCGTTGAGTTTATTATAACATATAAATGTGTTTATTGCAAGAATGCATTGAAATAAATTCAGCCTCGACAGAAAATTACCTGTCGAGGCTTTTAAACTATTCAAAACTGTCCTTTAGAACCTGAAGCCAAATCTGCGGATTTTTTATCAGTTAGTATAGTTATCGAAGTAGCCCTGAACGAGAACGACGGGAGTACCCTTATCGCCCGAGCCGCTTGTAAGGTCACAGAGCGAGCCGATAAGGTCGGTGAGCTGACGGGGTGTTGTTCCCTGCGATGCCATATTACCGACGAGGTCGCCGTCCTTTTTACGAATGCTCTCGGAGATAGCCTTCTTGAGCTCCTCGCCCGAGAGATCCTTATAATCGTTGTCTGCAAGGTACTTGAGCTTGAGCTCATTGGGTGTTCCCACAAGGCCGTCGGTGAAGGCAGGGGAAACGACCGGGTCTGCAAGCTCCCAGATCTTACCCTGGGGATCCTTGAACGCACCGTCGCCGTATACCATTACCTCAACGTGCTTGCCCGTTGCGTCGAAAATTCTCTTTTGGATATCGAGCACGAGGTCCTTACATTCACGGGGGAAGAGCTTGATCTTATCCTCTGTCGACTTGTTCGAGCCGAGAAGACCGTACTTTTCGTTGCATCCGCTGCCGTTTACGGGAGAATTCATAATATCGTCAAGTCCGCATACTACGCGAGCGCCCGCAGCCTTAAGAATACGCTTGGTACGCACTCTCGTATGTATGTCACAGTTTATAATACAGTCAGCATAATCGAGAATAGCCTTAGCCTGATTTGCAAATATTATCTCAACCTCAGCGCCGCATTCACGAACGAGGTTTCCATAATACTCAACGTAATCAACGCCTGTAAATTCGTGCTTATTAGCACCAAAGAGCTCTCTGTATCTTTCAAGTGTCAAAACATCGGAATAGGGATTTACTCCCGCCTCGTCAAGCTGATCCATAGTAAGAAGCGCGTTTCCTACCTCGTCGGAGGGGTAGCTGAGCATAAGAACTATCTTTTCTGCTCCCTTTGCAATACCCTTAAGGCATATTGCAAAACGGTTTCTCGACAGTATGGGGAAAATTACGCCTACGGTCTTGCCGCCGAGCTTTGCGCGAACGTCAGCAGCTATATCGTCCACAGACGCGTAGTTACCCTGCGCGCGAGCAACGATCGATTCCGTTATCGAAATAACGTCGCGTTCACGGAGCTCAAAGCCCTCGTACTTTGCCGCCTCAAGCACGCTTTCTGTAACTATTGCCGCAAGGTCGTCTCCCTCGCGTATAATGGGGCAACGGATACCTCTCGATACCGTTCCTACTCTTCTTTCAGTGTTTGACATCTTTTGGCCAAGCCTTTCTACTCACAAAATATATGCACGCCTCACGGTGAGAAGCATAAAGCGCACTGCGGAATTTCACCAAAGGCAAAAACCACACCTTATATTTAACCATATTTTTTGCGATTATGCAATAGAAATCTTCAAATTTCTATATATTTCACATTATTTTTTTGCTCTGCGCGTCTATTTATAATTAAAATAACGGAGTTGAAAAATATCTTTCCGCGGTGTCGGGCAAAACAGTAACCACCGTCTTGCCGGGGCCAAGCTTTTTAGCAAGCTTTATAGCCGCCGCGACGTTAGTTCCGCTTGATATTCCGCACATTATTCCCTCTTTTGAGGCAAGCTCCTTCGCGGTGCGTATCGCCTCGTCGTCTGCAATTATGCAGATATCGTTATAGATGCTCTGATTAAGTATCGCGGGGATGAGTCCGTCACCAATGCCCATCTGAAGATGAGTGCCGATAGAGCCGCCGGAAAGTATCGCCGCGTGCTCGGGCTCGACCGCCCATATCTCTATGTCGGGGTTCTTTGCCTTGAGTGTTTCACCGATACCCGTTATGGTTCCGCCCGTACCGATGCCCGAGCAGAAGCCGTGGATGGGACCGTTCACCTGCTCAAGTATCTCCACTCCTGTCTGCTCCCTCTGTATCTGAGGGTTTGCGGGATTTTCAAACTGTTGGGGAACGAAGACGTTCGGGTCTTCTCTCTGCATTCTGAGCGCAGTTTCAAGACATTCCTCAATACAAGCGCCGATATTGCCGGCATCGTGGATAAGAATTACCTCAGCGCCGTAGTGCTCTACGAGCTTGCGTCTTTCCTCGCTTACCGAGTCGGGCATAATTATCTTGGTCTTGTAGCCGCGCACCGCGCCGACCAGAGCAAGTCCTATTCCCTGATTTCCGCTTGTCGGCTCTACGATAACGGTATTTTCGTTTATAATACCGTCCTCCTCTGCCTTTCGTATCATATTGTATGCGGTTCTCGTCTTGATAGAGCCACCCACGTTGAGTCCCTCAAACTTTACGAGAATATCCGCGCTATCGGGCTCTGCCATTCTCGAAAGCTTTATAATCGGGGTATTGCCTATTGCGTCAAGTATACTGTCTAAAACCATTATTTCCTCCGTATATGAGATTTATCATATACATAATATTCAGAGTATTGTTTTTGTTTACTGTTATATTTTATAACACTTGCCGCATTATGTCAAGAAAAAAGTGCATCATTACTATATAAAAAACGTCCGAAGACTTTTGAAAAATCTTCGGACTTTCTGGATGCTATAACAAATTCAGAAGGTTATTTTAACAACTTCCGTGTCAACAATAGTATCCCACTTATCAGAATCAAAAATATGGAAAGATAACTCTACATCATCAATAGAGGTGATTTCGTTTTCATCAAGATCGGTTTCCATAAATGTAATGGTATCAACAGCTCGCTTTCCTGCCACTACATCGCTTGAGAATATTGCGTCTACCATAAAGCCATTTATAGACACATCTTTAGTCTGTACGGTAATATTCTTCTCTCCGTTATTTTCAATGTAAACGACAATGCTTGGACCAAAGATAGACTCATTTTCCGCAAGACCCTTTACCACAACCTTTGCTCCGTTGCCCTCATATGCCAAATCGCCACTATCGTCATAAATATATTCGAAAGTATCAGCGATAGATGTTTTGATCCGGATCACATCAGTATCCAAGTAAGTTTCCCATTCAGCCGTATCAAAAATATGGAACGCAAGCTCAATGTCAGCAATTACGTCAATTCCACACAAATCAAAATCCGATTCCATAAAAGTCAAGCTATCGTTAGCCTTTTTACCATTCACAACATCGACAGACATCATTGTATCAACCATATATCCGTTTACAGATGCATTGCGACACTGGAAAGTAAGATCTTTTCCTGAATTGTTTTCAATAAGCAACTTGATTTCAGTTCCCATAAAACTCTTATCAAGTCGTTTAGCTGTTATTTTTACACCGGATTCATCAACAAGCACAGCCTCATTAATAGTCACTTCCGTTACATTATTCTCTTGAGTTGCCGTTTCCTGTTGTATTTCATCGTTATTACCGATAGTAACATTTGAGGGTTCCTTAACCTCACCGGTGGAAGATTCTCCACAAGCTGCCAAAGATATTACTAAAATAACAACAAGAATAAATACTAAAGTCCTTTTCATTTTACATTCTCCTTTTCTTGACTTTATAAGATAATAAGCCGTTTGAATTATAACATATAACCCGGCAAATGTCAACACAATTTGTACTACGATTTGTGTTCTTATAATAAAGCAAAATAGATTGTATAATAATAGTTAGAGGTGATTAGTGTTGGAAAACAAAAACAAAAAATTCATTGTAACACCCAAAACTGAACGATCAATAACTATAACGGTTCGCCTTGAAACCGAATTGAACAATTATATTGAGGAAATTGCAAGAAAAAGCGGACGTTCAAGAAACGAGCTGATTAACAAAGCATTAAAATTCGCATTTGATAATCTTGAATTTGTTTCAAGCGATAATAAATAATCTCCGTGCGCAATCCGCTTAATTTCAGCGTTCAAACAAACCGTTAATTATTTAGCCTTCCTCCGGGAGGAAGGTGGCACGCATAGCGTGACGGAAGGAGCTCTCGCAGCTTTATATTTGTGCAAACTTTAGTATGACGCACTCTCCCTCAGTCGCTCCACGACAGCTCCCTCCCGGAGGGAGCCTTTTTGTTTCCATACTTACTCAATACAATCCAGTCATGACCACCGGCTTAGCGGTGGCTTGCACAAGCCCCTTGGGCATTTCACACGCTGAGCCTATAGGCTCGTCGAACGATCTGCCACTTGCGGTAGTTGCTCTACCGCTACATATGTGGAAACAACTTAAACGAGCCTTCTCCTGAGGGAGAAGGGGGACCGCGATAGCGGTGGATGAGGAGTTGCTTGAAGTTTTATGACACCTCATCCGTCAGGCTTCGCCTGCCACCTTCTCCCACTGGAGAAGGCTGTCGCTGCGGCGGATCTCTGCATAGCTAAAGCTCTTTAGAACCACCAGCACTGCTGGTGGTTTACTTGATACAACAACAAAAAAGCTTCGCGGGAAAACCGCGAAGCTTTTTGTTTGTATTTTCGACCTTAGCCGACGATACCCGAACGCTCGATACCCTGAATGAGGTACTTCTGGCAGAACAGGTAAACGACTACGAGGGGAGCGATGATAAGCAAACCACAGGTGTTTGTGATAGCAGATTCGTAAAGAACCTGACCTGCATATACCGTATCCATTCCCTTCGGGATCTTTACGATACTCGGCATAAGCTTTGCGCCGGTACCTGTAAAGAACATTGTCGTATAGAAGTTATCAGTCCACTGCCACGAGAACGAGAACAGGAATATTGTTATCATCATCGGGATGGACAGAGGAAGAATGATCTGTACGAAGGTTCTGAAAACGCCGCTTCCGTCGATGTATGCCGACTCTTCAAGCTCATCCGGTACGCCGCGGAAGAACTGACGCATCATAAAGATGTAAAGTCCGTTCTTGAACGCAAGACCGCCGAGAGAAAGAAGTGTCAAAGGCCAGAAGGAGTTAGTCAGGTTGATAGACGTGAAGGGCAATATCTTGAAGCCCTCTATAACTCCGCCGCCAAGGAATTTGAATATTCCGAGAATATCGAAATATCTAAAGTGCATAAACATTGAAAGTTGCAATGTCTTATGCGGAACTATCATCGTAAAGATAACGAGTGCGAACAAGAGCTTGGAGCCCTTGAACTTGAACTTCGATACACCGTAACCGATGAGACAGCAGATAAACGTCTGGCTTATACCGCAGAGCACAGAGAGAAGCGCTGTGTTGAATACTGCGGATAAATAACCGTTCTGAGTTATGATCTGCGTGTAAGTATCAAGGGTCGGGTACTTAGGTATGAGCTTTACCGTTACGTCAACGATATCTTCCTTACTCATAAACGAGCCCGAGATCTTCGAGAAGAACGGATAAAGAATTACGTAAGCTATACCGATAAGAAGTATAAATCTGAATATCGTCCATACTACGTTTGTAAGGAAGTAGGTGGACAAATACTTCGCCTTAAGACGCTGAAGGAGAGGAGTTCTTTCAAATTCTACTCTGATTTTGTTTTTGGTTTCTTTTTTAACCTTTGGTGCCTGTTGAGCATTCATTGTTTCATCCCTCCTTAATCACGTCTTTGGTAGAATACGAATGCGCTGAGAGCTCCCGATACTGCGAGTATTATAAGTACTACGATCAGGAAGTATACCCACGACATCGCGCAGGAGAGAACGTCTCCTCCACTCTCGCCAGAGTACACGCTCGAGATATATCTCATTACCGTATTCGATTCTGATGTAAATGAGTCGATAACCGTGTAAATGGTATTTACAAGGATCATCGGGCTTATCATCGGGAGGGTGATCTTCCAGAAGGTTTCCCAAGCCGTTGCACCGTCTATCTGACAGGATTCGTAGATGGCGGGCGAGATGGACTGAAGACCTGCAAGGAAGATAAGCATCTGTACGCCGGAGCGGTTGATAATGTTATAAATGTTGTTTACAAGGTTTATAACGTAGTCAACCAGCTCGCCGCCGACCTTCATCGTGGCAAACAGATTTTCAAAGTCCATTGCCGAGATGATCTGTGTCGCGCCGCCGACGCCTGCTCCCGTTTCCATTCCCTCTTCACTGTTCATATACGTCATAAACGTATTTTCCTGGTCGATACTCTCGATAATACCCGTTGAAAGAATAACGGGGATAAAGAATATCGCTCTGAATGCCGCACGTCCTATCATCTTCTGATTGAGGAGCACCGCCATAAACAGTGAAAAGATTACGATTGCGGGGATGTCGAATACGAGCTGCTGGATACCCGAGGTCAGAGTCTTTACGAAGTTCGGGTCATCCATAAATGCAGCGCGGTAGTTTTCAAAGCCCACGAATTCAAGATAATATCCGCCTCCGGGTATGATCTTGATGCTATTGAAGCTGAAAGTTATCGAGTCGATAATTATGGGCAGATAAATTATGATAAAGCTTATGATAAAGGGTAATACGAAGAAGTAACCCGCACGAGCCTTACGCTTATCCAGAGATGCACTGCCGCGTTTTTTCTTTCCGAGCGTTGCCGGAACACTTGCCTGTTTATTCACTTGATACATCTCCTTTCTTACTTGATCTTCACAAAGCCGAGTGCGTCGATGGTGTAGGTAACACCGTCAAGAACTGCGGTTACGTCAAAGTCGTTATAGTTGAGTATAAATCTTACACCGTTATCGTAGGTTACGACAACCATCTTGCCCTCGTCGGTGGTGTACTTTGTTCTTACGTACTCACCCGTGGGCTCTGCTACCTCTTCTTTTGCTCTGATGGACGCAATATACTCGTCGCGGTCGAGAACGACTGCTTCGGGATCCTTTCCGTCCTTGCGAGCCTGAAGCTTGAGCTTCTTGAGAGCCTTCTGGTAGCTTATCTCTTCTGCCTCTTCTCTTGCGAGTATTGCCGCTTCCTCTGCAGCCTTATCTGCTTCGATCTCCGCTTCGGTCGGAACACGTTCAGCGAGTATAAACTCGTGTTCCTCGATGAGAGCTGTCTGGCAGTCTGCAAGAGCCTCGTTCAAGGTCTTGTAGGTTTCTGCAAGGTCCTCAAACCAGATGTCAAAGCCTACGGAGTAGTACTTGTTGAGCTCTTCTGATTCCTTGAGGAGATTTGTGTTACGGTAAGAGAGGTTGAAGTAAACTGCGGAGCCGTTTTCAATAGCCTTGAGCACCTGATATGCGGTGTCGCCCGCCATGTTTACTGCAGTTCCCGTGAAGGTCTTGTAGCCGTGGAGGACCATACCCATGAAGGGAACGGAATCACTCGTGCTGAGGTAGTTACTTGAATCAAGCGGAACGTTGAGGTAGCTGTCAACGTACTTAAGCGAGTATGCGTTCGCGCTGTCGCTGAGTACGTTAGTGTTATCCTCTGCTATGCTTGCAAGAGTCTTGGTAACGAGCTCCTTGGCATCCTCACGGTTGTAAGGATCGTCCTCGTTAAAGTCGGAGCTGAGGTCGCTTCCGAGTGTGGATACCGAAATGCCGTTCGGTGAAAGCTTTGCGAAGTTCTCAAAGAGCTCTTCGTAAAGTCTTGAGTAGGACTTGGGCGAGATTACCATATTGGTAGTTTTTACAAACTCCTGCATTGTGGAGTCGTAGTAACGCTTTGAGGTATAACGGTTATCCATAGACTTAACGAGGTCATCATTGCTGATGCCGTCGAGCCATCCGCTTGCCTTGAGATAAGAGAAATCGAAGTCGGGATAAATAGTTACGCCCTTTTCGTTAGCATAAGCTACAAGGTCTTCAAAGCCCTTATTGCCGCCGAGCACCTTTTCAAACTTGAGCTTGTAGGGAGCCGTCGAAACCATACCGCCGTTTGCAAAGCCCGTAAGTCTGAAGCTTACGTTCGTGATGCCTTCCTCTGCGAGTCTTTCGGTCATAGTCTTAACGTCGTCAAAGGTTGTAAGCTCCGTCATTACCGTTACGGGAATAGAAGCAACACGCTTTGTCGTTTCGATCGAACCGAAGGATTCAATAAAGAGAGGAAGATCATCCTTTGCATCGTCAATTCTCTCAATGATGCCCGCCTTTTCAAGATAGTCACGGTAAGCCTTTGCCATACCTACGTAGTCAGGCTCGTAATAATCCTCGACACCGTTTTCTTCGGCGACCTCGGAATTGTTGAGCATTACGTATTTGATACGGTAGCTGTCTGTGTACTTACGGTCGGATACTACCGTATGGATAGCGTTTCCGCCGATATCAATAGATTCGGAAAGGTTGTAAGTATCCTTAGGTCTGGGGGAGAACGAGGTGTATGCCGTGAAGTAGTTGTGGAGGTTACCGCCGTTTTCAGCAGTGATGGAAGCGAGCGAGTCACCCTCGTTGATGATAGCGAGGAAGCCCACGCTGCTCTCAACGTTTTCTACAACCGTCTTTGTTACGGTTTCTTCAACCATTTCGGTTGCGCCCGTGTCGGGATTTACTACTTCTGTAACCACTACCTCTTCAACAGTGCTTTCAACGGGTGTCAACGTGTTGTGAGCAACGCCGTATACGGGGAGATGCATTCTCTCCTGGTGCGCACCGCTTACCTTCTGGTATGCGTAGTCCTGACCGTAGATCATATTAGTGAGGGTGATAGCCTTTGTTCCGAACTCTGCGGGGCGGATAACTGCGCCGCTTCCGTCGGGGATAAGGATCTCACCGTCGTTCTTGGTAAGACCTGCACCGAAGTACGGGAGGATCTGGATGTTTGTAAGAGAATATACGGTTTCATCAAATCTGATACCGTTTGCGGGAAGTCTTACGTCGAGGTTACCGTCCTCGTCGATAGAATACTCGAGAGCCATTCTGAACAAGGGAGGAGACTTTTCGGTTCCCTCATACTCTGTGAGCTCGTGGTCCTCGTCGAGCATTTCGAAGGTGTACTGAGGAGCATATTCCTTAACGTAGCCCTCGAATCTGTCAAGCTCCTTGTTGGTGATCTTCGGGTCGATAACGTAAACCGCCATCTTCTCGGTGATCGGGAAGGAGTTACGCATTTCTCTGAGCTGTCTGTCTGTAAGACCCTCTTCGTTGGGGTCGTAGAGTGTATAGTAAATGCTGAACTCAAGCTTTACGCCGTCGTTGTCGAGCTTCGAGAGAATTCTTTCTTCAAAGCGGCTCTTCTCGATAAGTCTCGGTACAAGACGTCTTGTTACCTGCTGACCTATGATATATTCGACGCGGACGCCGGCCTTTGTCTTCTTTACAGTTATCTGATTTTCACAAGCCGCAGCGGAATAGCTGTCAAGAGTCTTCTCAGTACCGCTGTCCTCATACTTGATGATGAGCTGGCTCATAAGCTGATTCTTGATATTATCGGATGCCTTTGTGCTTGCTATATCGTAGGGATTGGAGAGAAGCACCTGACCCGTTTTAGAGTCAACGAAGCCGATCTCACCCGATGCTCTGTCAATATAGAGCTTGCTTCCGTTTTCTTCGAGGATAAGCTCCATTGTTGCGAGCTTTTCCTCTTCTGACGCATACTTTGTTACGGTGTAGTCGTCGATGACAACTCCACCGTCTGCAGCGCTTACTGCAAGAGTAGCCGCTGTGCATACAAGCATAAGCACGGACAGAAATGCTAATATTCTTTTGTTAAGCTTCATTATTCATTTCCTCCTTGCTTAGAGTCTGTACGCTATTTCCGTAATAAGGTCCGCAATGAAACCGAATACCTTGGAAAGAAGCGTTGAGAACAGAAGTGCGATAAACATAATTACTGCCATTCCGAGAAGAGTTCCGATAGTTGTCAGAATGTTCTTCGAGAACGTATAGTCGTGGGTTACCTGAGATGCGAAGAAGATAAGCATTCCGCACCAGATAAATGCGAAGGTAGAAAGTAGAGTTACTACCATTCCCTCGCTCTCGAGCGCGATGTTCGAGTAAAGAACCGAGGGGATTATGAGAAGCGGAAGGGGTGCGAGCGCGTATGAAGTTGCTACGAACACGTCCTTGAAGCTTCCTTCACCTTCAAACAACGTGGTAAGACACCAGTTTGCAGTACACCAGAGTATAAGGGGAACGAGTACTCCGAGAATCTGTGTGAAGATGGTCGAATAATCGTCACGGGGATTGAATATGTAACCCGTACCTATCTCCTGGTAGAAGAAGGTGAGAATTGCGATTGCTACCCAGAAGAACGCTCCCCTTACCGAGCCGCGTTTTTCGTGTTTAAGATCCCAGAAGCCGTCGAACGGGTGGAATATCAGGTGGAAGGTATAAAGTATCTCTTCCTTGAAGGTCTTTCTTCCGACCTTGAGAGCAGTCGCCTTGTTTACCTTGCCCGCGTACTTGAAAAAGAGCACGACAAGTATTGCAACAAGGATGGCTCCAATGGGGATGAAGATGAAGAACTTCGACATCCATTCCTTTCTTATTTCCTTGAAGGCTTCGGAATAGTTTGTGGTATCGTAGGCTGCCTTGTAGTATTCAAGCGCTTCCTCATAGTCGGCGCTTCTGTAAAGGCTTCGTCCTATACCGATGTATGCCGAGTCGAAGTTATTGTTTCTCTGGAGGATCGACTTCCAGTAAGTGATGGTCTGGTCGTAGTTTCTCTCATTTGTGTTTCTAATAGCTTCGATAAGAAGATCACCGTATTCAGTTCTTCTGAACTTTGTGATGTTTGCGGCACCCTTATCAAGAATAAGGATATCGTTACCAAGGTACGCTATCGCCTCGATGGACGAGATGTTACCGAGCTGTGTACCCATATCACCGAAGATGAAGAGAAGGTTACCGTCGTAGTCGTAGGTGTATATCTTACTTCTCTTTTCGTCGATTATAGACCAAGTACCCTCGGGACCTACCGCAACGTCAATGATACGGGAGGGACCTGTGATGGTCGAGGTCGAGAGGTTTGAAACCGCTACTTCACCGCCGGGTCCGAAGAAGCCGTTACGTCTCATAATGTCGTTACCCTTGGTGTTAAGGAGCTTAACGGGCGAGTACTTACTCTCCTTGCTCTCGATTGCCGACTGCTGAGAGTTTTCGTTGATACTCGACGTGGTCGTGTAGATAAAGCCCTTGTCGTTAATAGCGATGTTGTTGAACTCCGTGGAGATATACGCCTGAGACTGAGCTCTCTGCTCGTCTGTCTGGAAGCGTCTCCAGAAGATCTCCATTGCGCTGATGGTTACCTGCTGAGCACCAACGAAGCCCTGGAATACTCCGTCCTCATTGATTGCGATAACGCCCATGTACGTGGTTGTTGATACGACGTAAATTCTGCCGTATTCGTCAACCGCAACAGCCTCGGGCTTGTAAATGGAGTTTGCGGGGAAAACGTCTGCGTCCGGTTCTTCTATAACCTTATAGAAGCTACCGTCCTTGTCGAACATTACGATTCTCTTGTTCTCGGTATCCGCAACGTAGATCTTGTCCTTGGTTGCAAACACACCCGAGGGAGCAGCGAGGCCGTCCGGAACACCGTGGTGGTTTACGAAGTCTTCAATAATGAACTTTACGTTGAAGTACTCGTCTGCAACGACCACCTGATTTTTGGTGCTGAGAACAACGTAGATGTTATTTTCACTGTCAACGAAGAGGTCCTTTGCACCGTCGAGCGCAACGGGGTCTCCGTCGTAGGTGAGATTAGACTGGTCGATTATTCTGTCCGGCACGTATGCATCGGGAGAGATAAGAGCGAAGCCGTCTATCGAGTAGGTGTAAGTGGAGTAAGGTGTGATAGCGGACGCAGGTATTACAGACGCCGCGATCATAATAAGGCAGGCAACAAATGCAATAATTCTCTTGAATTTCATATCACTCGTACCTCCTTAATCCTTCATACCGGACGAGCCCATGGTTTCAATGATGTTACTCTGTGTGATTACGAATACCGAAATCGGAACGAGCATCATTACAACCGTAGAGGCTGCACCGGCGCCGGCACGCTGAATACCGCCGGCAAGTATCTGTCCTATCGCGTAGTTGAAGGTCTTGAGCTCCTCGGACTGAATGTATATCGACTGACCTGCGTTCCAGAGTCCCTGGAAGCAATAGATGATAAGCGTAAGCCAAGCGGGCTTAACCATAGGCATTGCGATAGTTAAGAACGTGTTGAACTCGGTCGAGCCGTCAAGTCTTGCGGATTCGAGCACTGCGTCTGTAATGTTGGACTCCATAAACTGCTTCATAAGGTAAAGTCCGAGAGACGTACAGAATGCGGGAACGATTATAGCAAGGTAAGTATCGACCCAACGGAGTGTACTCATCGTAATGAAGTTACAGATAGCGGTAACCGTCGCGTGGAACATAAGCGAGAGGACTACCATCTGGAACATCCAGCCGCGGCCGGGGAACTTTATCTTCGAGAGCGCGTAAGCCGCGAGAGACGAAAGAATAAGGTTACCGCAGGTACCCACAACAGAGATGAATACTGTGTTGAATATGTATCTTGAGAAAGGAACCCAAGAGTCACCCATAAGCTTAAAAAGGTCTGTGAAGTTCTTAAACGTAGGGTTGATAACGTAGATACGCGGGGGGAACATCCAAAGCTCATCAAGCGGCTTTAAGGACTGCATTATAACGTACAGCATAGGGAAAAACATAAACGCTCCCATAAGTACGAGGAAAATATTGATACCAAGGTCGCCTCCGACGGAACGGTTTAAGACGACTTTATGTCTTCTTGTTCTAAGCTTAGCCATCTTAATCTCCTACCTTCGAAAGTAATTTTTTGATAACCATATTTGCACCCACCATTATAATGAAGAGCACAACGGCTATCGCCGAGGAATATCCAACCTCAAAACGCTGTCCGCCGTAGTCCTCGAGGTGGTGCATAATGGTATGCGCCGCGTAGTCTACCGACGGGAAGCCTGCAAGAGCCGTAACTACGCCTCCGAAGCCGAACGAGCTGGTGATAGACATAACCGCACCGAACATAAGCTGAGGACGCATAGTCGGAAGTGTAACGTACCAGAGCTCCTGCCATCTGTTTCTAATGCCGTCAACCGCAGCTGCCTCGTAAAGGCTCTTGTCGACGCCCTGAAGACCTGCGATGAACGAAAGGAACGAGGTACCGAGCGAGGTCCAGAGAGCAACTACGATACAGAGTCCCATAACGTACTTTGCATCCTTGAACCAAAGGATAGGTCCTGTTATAAAGCCAAGCTCGATAAGCCAAGCGTTTACGTAACCGTAAGAGTCACTCGAGAAGAGGACGCTCCAGATAAGGTAAACCGAACCTGCGATACTCGGTGCATAGAAAATAAGTGTTACTACCGCTCTGAACTTAGGTGTAAGCTCGTTGATGAACCACGCGATGAAGAGCGACAATAAATATGAGACCGGTCCGGTTATCGCCGCGAACACGAAGGTGTTCTGGCAGGCGGTAAGGAAGATATCATCGTCAAGGAACAGTCTGATATAGTTGTCCATGAAGATGAATTCCGGTGCTTCAAGCAAGTTAAATCTTGTAAAGCTCAGTACTATTGACAGTCCTACGGGGAGCACGGTGAAGATAAAGAACAATATCATAAAGGGCGCTACCATAAAGTATGCCGTCTTATTGCGCTTTATCTCCTTGACCGTCCACTGCCATTTGGTCATGTCTTTACGAGATACCGGCCGTTTAACCTGAGCCGTTGCCGTATTCTGTGACATGTGTTTTTCTCCTTTTATATTATATATCTGTCAGCAATTATCAGTTTGCCGCCTTTGCTTCTTCAGCGCGCTTTTCTGCAAGCGTCTGTCCAAGCTCAAGCGTTTCAAGGTCGAACTCTTCACGTTTTCTCGTGATTTCCTTGTTGATGTCATCAACGTATCCGAGGAGAGATTCAACGGGGTCTGCGTCATTGTTGTATGCATCAAGGAACGCAAACTCGATATAACGCGCGATGATGTATCCTCCGGGATATTCGGGAACTGCATCAAGGCTTTCAAATTGCTTCATTATATTATTGTAGTCATTTGTTGACCACGGGAGCGATTCGAGCGCTTCGATGTTCGCTGTAGCGTACATCGCGCCTTCACCGATGGTTGCAACGACTTCGTTTGCGTAAGACGCCTGAATATCGGCGGTTACGAACCAGTCCATAAAGTCCCAAGCCTTTTCGGCATCGCTTACACCGTTCATCATCATCATCGGCGCTACGGTTACGAGCGACGTGTTGTTGATGTTTCCGTTTTCATCGGTCGTACCGAGTACGGGGATGAATTCCCAAAGGTCTCTGATCTCGGTTGCGAATATCGTAAGCTGGTTATATGAGCCTACGTAATCCGAGAAGCCAAGAGGAAGCTCACCCGTTCTGAAACGGTTTGCGAAGTCATAGGTTACGGGGAAGTCGTAGTTTGTAAAGTACGAGCACATTGTATCAAACGCTTCAAGTGCAAGGTTTGAATCGTAGTTGATCCTCATACCGTCATCGGCATAAACGTCGCCGCCGATCTGATAAAGGAGAAGGTTGAGTCCCGCCTGTGAGGAGGGGATTCCGACGTCCATATTGTTGTACTGAAGTATCGGCACGAGAGCCATAAGCTCATCCCATGTTCTCGGGATGTCAAAGCCCATCTCTGCAAATACGTCCTTACGGTAGAACATCATATTAAAGGTCATTGTTTCAGGGATACCGTACGCTTCACCGTAGAGTGTAAGCGGGATCATAGCAGCCTCGTGGAATCTCGACGTAACGTCCTCGAACGTGTCGAATTCGTTAAGCTTTACTACCGCGTTTCTGATAGCGTACTGTATCGGGTCGCCCTGCGCATTCGTAAGCGAAATATCGGGACCCGTTCCCGAAAGTGTTGCGGGAAGAAGCGTACCTGCAGCGATAAGCTTGAGGTTTACTCCTATATTTGTTTCGTTCGTGAACTTGTTATCTATAAGGTTACGAACTATCTGAGCCTGGTCACGACCGCCCGAGATCCATACCTCGAGAACGTCGGTCTTTTCGATCTCGGATGTAGCCCCAAGGTTGGAGTAGTCGGTAAAGAAGCTCTGGAAGAACGAGGATATTTCAAATCCCGCCGCCTCAAAGAAGTTTGCGTTAGCTCTGGGGAGCTCCTTTTCCTTACCTACGGGGCAGATGGTGATATTGTCTATAAGCAACGGCTGGTTACGCGCGCTGTTTATCCAAGTTCCGAGAGTACCGATGTAGCTCTTCATCGTTGTGAGGTTTCTTGCCACCTCATCCTCGTCCGTAGCCATCTTGTAAAGCGTACGGGAGATGTTATCAAGTGATGCGGAGTTACTACTCTTCTGTCCACTCTCTTCAACGAGAGTATCGGAAATACCGGTGAGCACGAGGCTCTGATCGTAAAGGTCCTTGATCGTACCCGGAATAAGTACGTTGAAGTTATAGTCGCGGTACTTGTCGGGGCTGGAGCCCGTGATCTGAAGGATCTTTAAGTAGTCCGCGTTCATTGAGCTCATCGAGTTGTTAGCTTCTTCAAGAACGTCGCCCATATGTCCGAGCGTAACTTCAAATCTAAGTGTATATTCCTGTCCCTCTTCAAAGTAGAACTGAAATTCCTTTTCGCCGTCGCTAAGCGGCTTTGCCTGCCAATCGTCCGAATAGTCAAACTGGCAGTAGTTCGCTTCATCGAACGGAATCTCGCCATTTATATACAGACGGCGGGTAACGTAGATACCGTTAAGCTCCGACTGCTTGAATCTGGGTGCTATGTAGTAAAGACCTGACTTTTCGCAGGTGAACGAATATTCTACCCACTGTCCCACCGACTGCCAGTTGGTACCGCCGAGAGCATTTATCTTCGTTGCGGATGCAGACTGGGGAGAGGTGATAGCCGAGGATCTGTCGTTCTTAGGATAAATAGTACGGCTGGATACCGCGTCGGGTATTTCGGCTTCTATCCTTATAACCTCAGCTTCTGCCGCGTCGTTCTTCTTATTTGCAACGCTTGCCGCATATTCCTCATAGGTCTTCTGCTCCTCGAGAGGATAAAGAGTAATGGTCTTGAGGACCATCTCGTCTCTGAGGGGCTCGAGAGACATAGTATGCTCACCCTCGGTGAACACTATCTCATAAGGATATACGTCATAGCCCGTTGAGTCGGAAAAAACGTACTCGGACCAAGCGGGTACCTCTGTGTAGTTTGCCTTGATGTCGTTTCCGTTGATATCCTGCTGGAAGATAAGGTTGCCGTTTTCGTCGGTACGCAGACCGTTCGCAGTAGGCGACTCAGCCGTAGCGGCATCAAAAACAACGGGGATCCAGTTTTTGGTCATCGTAAGATATCTGAGGCCCTTGAAGGGGTACTCGTTATCAATTCGGCACGCTCTTTCGATCGCCGTGGACTTCTGGTTGCCCGTTGCCGTGTAGTAAAGCTTTACAGCGTACTTTGCGGTTTCGGGAACCGTGAAGGTCCAGTAAACGTCGCCGTCCTTAGGAACGAACAGAGCGTCACCCTTTTCACCGTTATAGTCGGTAACTACCTCGACCTCGGCGTCGGTAAGCTCTTCGTTATAATTGACCGCGTCGATCACAACTGTTTTTGTAGCTTTCGGGAATCTTAAATTTCTCGATGCGTACTCGGTGTAGGTAAGAGCATTGAGGAGCGCCTTAACGTCTTCAATGTCATACGCCATTTCCCTTTCTGCACCGTCTGCCTCGCCGTCGGCAAACGCCGTAAAGCTGAAGCAGCCGAAAAGCATCAGAAGTGAGAGTATCGCGGCAATCAGCCGTTCAAATCTCGTCTTTTTCATAAAATTTCCTCCTGCCAAGATTACTTTGAAGAGAATCTGGTTGCTTAATTTCAGAAAACCTGCCAAGTCTGCGCGGACACCTCTCGGTGTGAGTCTCTCGTACCCGACCGCGCGTGCGTATATACGCGCGCGACTACAGAAAACGAAAGCCAACCTCTGAAGGAACAACAAGCGTTTGCTTCTTCCCCTCTGAGATAAGCTTTCCGTGAGTTATTTCCGTGGTTCGCGTGTAAAAACGCCAAATCGGCGCAGTTTTCACGGAAATATAATATCATAGAAGAAAGCAATTGTCAATAGCGCTAAATATAGCCAAATTCTCAAAGGTCTCTCACAAGCGCCGATTGCCGAGCTTTCATTAAGTCAAATCCCAACCGTTTTTTTCTTTGTCGATTTTGCTCTTTTTCAAAAAGCCTGCATTATTAACAAATGGTAATTTTAATTTACCATTCAACTATTTCGGTTTTTCCTTTATATACAGGGATTTACAGGCATTTTTGAGAAACAATATTCAGCACTATTACACCTATATGTAACTGATATTAACTACAAACTGCGCAAATGCGACACTTTTTTCGTCATTCGGACGTTTTCTCGTTTCGTCAATTTGCACAATTTTTTCGCGAGTTTTTCTACACGTATACAATTTGCACAAAAAAGGCAAAAATTACCCCGCGGAGCTATTTCCGCGGGGCATAAAATATCAATTTGTAGCTTGGAGGTCAGTTTGCGGAGTGCTTGTGGCAGCTATCGCAATGGCCGTCGCAATCAATGCTTATGTTATGTTCTATTCCGTTTTTATCGTAATAGTCAACGATAGCACTCTTTACCGCTTCTTCAGCAAGCACGGAGCAATGTATCTTTGCGGGCGGGAGTCCGTCAAGCGCCTCGACCACCGCTTTGTTGGTAAGCTCAAGCGCCTCCTCTACCGACTTGCCCTTGATCATTTCGGTTGCCATACTGCTGGTTGCTATTGCCGCGCCGCAGCCGAACGTCTTGAACTTGACGTCTACGATTATTCCGTCTTCGATCTTTAAGAATATCTTCATTATATCTCCGCAGACTGCGTTGCCGACCTCACCGACACCGTCTGCGTTTTCTATTTCACCCACGTTGCGCGGGTTTGAGAAATGGTCCATAACCTTTTCGCTATACATATTTTATCCTCCTTATTTATTGCCCGGATATATCGGGCTCATATCACGAAGTCCCTTTACTATGTTAGGAAGGACCTCAAGAATGTAATCTATATCCTCGTCCGTATTATCGCGTCCGAGCGAAAGTCTGAGCGAGCCGTGAGAAACCTCGACGGGAACTCCTATCGAAAGAAGAACGTGCGAGGGCTCAAGCGAGTTCGACGAGCATGCGGAGCCTGTCGACGAGCAGATTCCCGCAAGGTCGAGTCTGAGGAGAAGGCTCTCGCCCTCGATAAACTCAAAGGAAACGTTTACGTTGCCCGCGAGTCTGTGCTCTCTCGAGCCGTTGAGTCTTGTGTAGGGTATCTTTGCGAGTATCTCATCTATAAGTCTGTCGCGCATCTTCTGCACGCGGGGAATGTCGGCAAGGTGCTCATCCGCGAGCTCGATAGCCTTTGCAAGACCCGCGATATACGCAAGATTCTCGGTGCCTCCGCGTCTGCTCCTCTCCTGTCCTCCGCCGTCAATGAGGTTGTAAACTCTCGTTCCTGCCTTGATGTAAAGACCACCAATGCCCTTGGGAGCGTGGATTTTGTGCCCCGAGAGACTGAGCATATCAACGCCGAGCTCCTGAAGGTCTATCTTCACGTTACCGAGCGCCTGAACGGCGTCTGT
Source organism: Eubacteriales bacterium (assembly GCA_045580165.1). GTDB lineage: Bacteria > Bacillota > Clostridia > Oscillospirales > CAG-272 > UBA4717. The sequence continues at coordinate 8,697 of JAZNNG010000055.1, read as the reverse complement.
AAACACGATTATTTTCTTATCGATCTCCTTGACCGCCTTTGCTATCTCCGCGATAGGCTCGATGGTTCCTATCTCGTTGTTTGCATACATTACCGCAACGAGAGTGGTGTCGGGTCTGATCGCCGCCTTTACGGTCTCGGGAGAGATTATGCCCTCGGAATCGGGCTCGAGATATGTTACCTCATAGCCTTCCTTTTCAAGAGCCTTCATTGTATGAAGCACCGCGTGGTGCTCGATCTTCGTGGTTATGAGGTGCTTTCCGCGCGCTACGTTTGCACGTGCCGCCCCCTTTATTGCCCAGTTGTCCGACTCTGAGCCGCAGGAGGTGAAAAAGAACTCCGTGGGCTTGCAGTTAAGGACGCGGGCGATGGTTTCTCTCGATGCGTTGAGTATGCGCTTTGCCTCTCTACCCTTCGAGTAAAGACTCGACGGGTTTCCGTAAACGCCTTCGAAGCAGGGCATCATAGCCTCAAGCACCTCGGGATATACGGGTGTTGTCGCCGAGTTGTCGGCGTAAACGAATCTTTTTTCCATTTATGTTTCCATACCTTTCGTATATGCGGAGCTTGTCCGCGGTAGTGTTATAGTATACGCCGTCAGCTTTGTGCCGCGGCGGCTTCCGCACCGGCGACGGCAAGCCTGTCGCAGCGCTCGTTGTATTCGTGACCGTTGTGGCCCTTTACCCACACGAAGCTGACCGTGTGACGCTCTAAAAGTCCAAGCAGCTCCTGCCATAGATCGGGATTGAGCGCCGGGGATTTATCCGCCTTGCGCCAGCCGTTTTTCTGCCACGAGTAGACCCAGCCCTTTTCGACCGAGTCTATAAGATATTTGGAATCCGAATAAAGAGTGACCTCGCAGGCTTCCTTGAGCATTTTAAGTCCGTTTATTGCCGCGAGCAGCTCCATTCGGTTATTGGTGGTGCTGATCTCGCCTCCCGAGACCTCTTTTTCTCTGCCGTTATAAACGAGGATAGCCGCGTATCCGCCCGGGCCCGGATTATATTTGCAGGCGCCGTCGGTATATATATCAACGTGTTTCAAGGCTGTCCTCCTTTTTGTGGCATAATAATTATGTTTTGCTCGGGATCGGAAAATTTATACGTTGAATCTGAAGAGAACGATGTCGCCGTCCTTGATGACGTACTCCTTACCCTCACTTCTGATAAGGCCTTTTTCCTTTGCGGTGGTCATAGAGCCGCCGCAGTTCACAAGCTCGTCAAAGCCGATAACCTCGGCGCGGATAAAGCCGCGTTCAAAGTCACTGTGTATCTTACCTGCCGCCTGCGGCGCCTTCGTGCCGTTGACGATGGTCCAAGCGCGTACCTCCTTGGGGCCTGCGGTAAGATAGCTGATGAGTCCGAGCAGTGAGTAGCTCGACTTTATAAGTCTGTCGAGTCCGCTTTCCTTTATGCCGAGCTCCTCGAGGAACATTTTCTTTTCGTCGGGCTCAAGCTCGGAGATCTCCTCCTCGATCTTGGAGCAAACAGGGAGTATTTCGGCATTCTCGTCGGCAACCGCCGCTTTGAGACTTGCAAGATACTTATTGCTCTCGCTTCCGTCGGTAACGTCATCCTCACCCACGTTTGCTGCGTAGATAACAGGCTTGTCCGAGAGGAGTCTCATTTCCTCCATCACGGGTGCCTCGTCCTCGGTCCTCTCGACAGTTCTCGCGCTCTTGCCGTTTGAAAGCGCGTCAAGCACGCGGTTCAAGAACTCAAGCTCGCCCGCGAGTGACTTATCGCCCTTCATAGCCTTCGTCGTGCGGTCAATTCTGCGCTCGACCACCTCGATGTCGGCAAGGATAAGCTCCATATTTATAATTTCGAGATCACGCACAGGGTCAACGCTTCCGTCAACATGAATGATATCGTCGTTTTCAAAGCATCTTACAACGTGGATTATCGCATCGACCTCACGAATGTGAGAAAGGAACTTGTTTCCGAGACCCTCTCCCTTGGACGCGCCCTTTACAAGACCCGCGATATCAACGAACTCGATTATAGCGGGGGTGTATTTTTCGGGATTATATATGTCGCTGAGGTAATCAAGTCTGCTGTCGGGAACGGTAACTACTCCCACGTTGGGGTCGATCGTGCAGAAGGGGTAGTTTGCCGACTGCGCGCCGCCGCCCGCAAGTGCGTTAAAAAGCGTACTTTTTCCGACGTTGGGAAGTCCTACTATACCAAGTTTCATTTTATCTCATTCTCCTTTATCTCAGAAGGCTTTCGGTAGGCACGATCCTGCTTTTCCAGCCGTTTAAAGCCGTGCTCTTAGTCCAAAAGCGCGTATATTCTTTTCCAATCATTATATTCTATCACAGAGTTTGCGTTTAGTCAATGAAAATTTGCGAAATTTTGGTTTAATTGAAATTTTCGTTTTTACTGCAAGAACGTCCGGTCAAAACAGGCTCTCAATCTATTGATTTTGACCGAATTCGCGTGCGCAAGGCTATCGATGCAAAAAATCATCGCGGATGTGAGTCGCGGTCACCGCGTCACACTTGATAAACTGTCGGATTTATGGTAAAATTAGTAAAACGAGGTGGCTTTATGGTATTGAACTACGAAAAATTATCAGATAAAATTGCAGAAAAAATAACAGCCGACAGAACAAGCAACACTCCGACGGGAGTGGCGTTTGATGAAGGGGCGGCTATCCGCCGTGACGGCGAGCGTGACAGGGCCAACATCATTCGTACCGCGTTCATCCGCGACATTGACAAGATTATGCACTGTCCGTACTACAGCCGCTACGCCGACAAAACTCAGGTCTTTTCCTTTTACAAAAACGACGACATCACGCGACGCGCGCTTCACGTTCAGCTGGTTTCGCGTATTGCTCGCACCATCGGCAAGGCGCTCGGACTAAACCTCGATCTGATAGAGGCAATAGCCCTCGGCCACGATATCGGTCACACCCCGTTCGGACACGCGGGAGAGGAATTTCTTGACGGCATATACCATTCACACACGGGCAGACACTTCAGTCACAACATCCACTCGGTGCGTGTGCTTGACAAGATATTCCCCTACAACATCTCCCTCCAGACTCTATCGGGAATAGCCGCACACGACGGCGAAATGGAGCTCAGCGAGTATCACCCCGCACCTATCGGCAGCTTTGAGGAGTTTGATTCTATGATCGAAGCCTGCTACGTTGACAAAGCAAACGTAAAAAAGCTCGTTCCGACCACGCTTGAGGGTTCTGTTATGAGGATATCCGACATAATCGCGTATCTCGGCAAGGACAGGCAGGATGCGGAAAAGGCGGACGTTATCCACACCGACGATTACGTCAGCTCAACTATCGGAAAATACAACGCGGAGATCATCAACAATCTTATCGTCAACATTGTAGAAAACAGCTACGGCAAGCCGTACATAAAAATGGATGACGCGCATTTTGAAGCGCTTGCAAAAGCAAAAGCCGACAATTACGCGCTTATATATAAAAATGATACGGTAAAGGTGGAAATGGGACGTGTCGTCAGACCTATGATGGAAGCACTTTACGAACAGCTTCTCTCAGACCTCGTATCTGGAAAGACGGATTCCCCGATATTCACTCACCATATTGCCTATGTAAGCAAGGCGCATTACAAGCGAAGCACTCCGTACGAGAAGACCGAGCCGAATCAGCTTGTGGTAGACTACATAGCGAGTATGACCGACGATTATTTCACCGACCTATACTCTCATCTTTTCCCCGAAAGCGACCTCAAAATTTCTTACAGGGGATATTTTGACTGAAAACCTCATAGCGCGCAGAGAAATCATATACGAGCCGAACCGGAGCAAGAGCCGCGCAGTCTGACCGTCCATAAACGGTTCCATCTTATAAAGCTTTTCATTCATATATGATCATCCTTTCTGCCGACGCAAGATTGGTATAATTTCTTTGCAAAAAGTAAGAAATCTAAAGTTGCGAGTAAGATTTCGATATACATTTCCCCGTAAGCATAGTATTATTTAAAAGGCACAACAATAAAAAAACAAACAATCGGAGGATACAAAAATGAAATCATACGTAAGACACGAAATAGGTGTAGTCGGATGGATGGAAAAGCCCGAGCCGATATGCGGCCCCGACGACGCCATCTGCCGCCCCATCGCGCTTTGCCCCTGCTCGTCAGACGTGCATACCGCGTGGGAAATAGACGGCCCTCACCTTAAGGATATAACTCTCGGACACGAGGCTCTCGGCGAGGTTCTTGAAGTCGGCGAAAACGTAAAGGACTTCAAGCCCGGCGACAAGGTAATAGTTCCCTGCACCACTCCTACCTGGAAGCATCCCGACTGTCAGGACGGCGACCCGTGGGACGCAGGCGGAATGTTCGCGGGAATCAACTTCTCTAACTACGAGGACGGCGTTATGGCGGAAAAATTCAAGGTCCGTTCGGCTGACCTCAACCTCTGCCACCTTCCCGAAGGTCTTGACTATAAAAAGGCTATTATGGTAGTCGATATGATGACCACAGGCTTCCACGGCTCCGAGCTTGCCGAGGTGCGCTACGGCGACTCGGTCGTTGTTTTCGGTATCGGCCCCGTCGGTCTTATGGCTGTTGCAGGCTCTCAGCTTATGGGTGCGGGACAGATAATCGCTGTCGGCACTCGCCCCAACTGCATTGATATTGCAAAGAAGTACGGTGCAACGGACATAGTTTCCTACAAGGACGGCAACCTCGTTGAGCAGATAATGGCTCTCACGAACGGACGCGGCGTTGATGCCGCTATCGTTGCGGGCGGTGACGCAGAAACACTCGGACAGGCTATGGCGGTAACGCGCTGCGGCGGTCATATGGTAAACCTCAACGTAATCACGGGTACAAGCGAATTCAAGTTCGACTATATGTCTATCGACGGCGGATTTATGGGTCACAAGACCATCCGCGGCGGTCTTTGCCCCGGTGGCAGAAGACGCGCAGAAAGACTCACGAATATGCTTGTTACAAACCGTGTTGACCCGTCTCTTATGATAACTCACGAGTTCCACGGTCTTGACAAGATCGGCGACGCGCTCCAGCTTATGAAGGACAAGCCCCGCGACCTCATCAAGCCCATCGTTTTCATTGACTGATATATTGGATACAAAAAAGCACCGTTTCGGGAAGAAACGGTGCTTTTTTGGAGTTATTCAGCAGTAATACAGTCGGTATAGAAGCCGTAGACTCCGAGTCCGCGCCAGAATTCCTGCTCAGCTGCGGTGTTTACGGTATGAACGTAAACGGGGACTCCGATAGTCGCGATTTTCGCGATGGCTTCGGAGCTTTCGGTGTCGGCCGCGTAGGTTATGGCGATAAGCTTTTCGCTTTCCTCTGCAAACTCGCGCATCAAGTCGGTGTCGTATCTTTCAAGCGGCTGCTTGTAGAGCGTATAGATTATCTTATCAAATCCGAGTGACACTGCCTCCGAGTACTCGTCGCGCCCGTATATCTGAAGAGCAAAGCGACGGACGTAGTCGGGGTATTCCTTCGCCACGGTACGCGCAAATTCGAGGTTGTTTTCCTTGACGTCGGTGACGATCACCGCCTTCGGATGAGCATCAAGCCACAGGATAAGAGAGTCAAGAGTCGGGGATTCGTAGCCGTAGGTGCTTTTACGCATTCTTTCAAAGGTCTCATAGTCGGGCACCTCCACACCGGTCAAGTCCTTACTGTAAAAGGCGCAAAAATCGTGCACACATACGAAGTGTGAGTCCGAGGTAAGACTGAAATCAAGCTCAAGCCAGTACTCGCCCTTTTCGTACGATGCGTTCATTGCGTCGATACTGTTGGTCTCACGGCGCCCGTCGGGAGCTTCTCCTCCTGCGTGCATAATACGGGACGGCAGTGTAACCGTGCTCTCGCAGGATACAAGACCGACAAAAGTCAGCGCGCAAAACAGTATAGCTATCAGTTTTTTTAAAATCAACACAACAATATCCGCCGTTTTTCGTTACTTTGACAACATTATAATACATTCAAAGCGCAAAATCAACTAAAAAATATTTTCTCCGACCTTAACTCACAAGTCAGTATTATTCACGCAATCTTCACATTAACTTCACTCTGATTTCTATTGACAAATCAAGGGCTTGATGGTATAATATGAACATGGTAATATTTTTAACAAAGTTCATAATTTGCGATAAATGAAAGGACGGTAATGTTATGGCAACAAAAATTCTTGTTATTGACGACGATCTCAACATTTGCGACCTTTTGAGAATGTATTTTGAAAACGAAGGCTACGAGGTAAAGACCGCAAACGACGGTGAGGAGGGCTTCTCCGCATTCAAGACGTTTGAGCCCGATCTCGTTTTGCTTGACCTTATGCTTCCCAAAAAGGACGGCAATCAGGTGTGCCGAGAAATAAGAGAGATATCCTCAAAGCCCATTATAATGCTCACCGCAAAGAGCGAGGTGTTTGACAAGGTGCTGGGCCTCGAGCTCGGCGCGGACGATTTCATTGTCAAGCCCTTTGAAACAAAGGAGCTTTCGGCTCGCGTAAAGGCGGTGCTCCGCCGCTGCAACTCGCATGACAACAAATCGGATTTTGAGGTCATCAAGTTTGAGAATATCGAAATAAGCCTTGAAAAATATGAGCTTAAGCTCAAGGGCAAGAGCGTTGATATTCCCCCGAAGGAGCTTGAGCTGCTCTTCTTCCTCGCATCCAACTGCGACCGTGTTTTCACGCGCGATCAGCTGCTTGACAAGGTGTGGGGCTTTGACTACCTCGGCGACTCGAGAACGGTTGACGTTCACGTCAAAAGACTCCGCGAAAAGCTCGAGGGTGTTTCCGACAAGTGGATACTCCGCACGGTTTGGGGCGTCGGCTACAAGTTCGAGCTTTTGCATAATTAAAAACAAATACTAAATCGGCAAAGACTGCTGTCTTTGCCGATTTAGTATTATACTCACACGGAGGCAAACACAAATGGAAAACGGGTTGTCAAAACGAAAGCCGACAAGACTAAAAAGCTTTGATTACAGTTCTGTGGGCGCGTATTTCGTAACGATCTGCATACAAGACAGAAAACAAATGTTATCCAAAATAGAAAAGCCGACTGCAAATTCATCGGTAGGGGACGGCGCCCTCGACGTCCCGCAAATACGATTGACGAAATTTGGCGAAATCGTTGAAAAGAACCTATTGTCGAGTGAAAACATATCGGGCTTAAAAATCGATAAATATGTAATTATGCCCGATCACATACACGCGATTATATTTATCGAATCGGGTAAATCGGCAAAACGCACGGCGAACGGGACGTCGAGGTCGCCGTCCCCTACCAACGAAATGTTGCCCCATATCATCTCCACATTCAAGAGATTTTGCAATAAAGAAATTGGCAGTAATATTTTCCAACGAGGTTATTCCGAACACATAATACGCGACAAAGAGGATTTAGAAACAAGAAGAAAGTACATTTGGGAAAATCCAACACGTTGGTATTATAAAAATTTAAGCAAATAACAACATCAAAAAATCAGGTGACCAACACATTTTGATCACCTGATTTTTTATTATCTGCTTTGTCCGCTCTTAAAATATCCGCAGTTTTTCGCACTTGTTGAAGAAACCAACTTGTGTTTCGGGAGGAGCAAGCCCCTCCCGTACCGGCTCCTATAGTAATGTATGTGCTACTCAGTTCAACAAATCGGAATTTATCAATTTTCTTTTTTATAAAGTCCAAAAATAATATCGTTTTTTCCAATGTGTTTCATAGAATAAAAAAACATATAAATGTCGGTATAACTTCCACAAGAAGATAATATTATCAAATACAAAAAAACGATTTTTGTAACACCTGTTGTAAAAATCACACCAAGACTAAGTAATACAAGAAAAACAGCAAATGGTAATATTAAACTTATCAACGCCTGATATAAATTGGTATAACCGTTATATATAGCACTAACGGTTCCGTGTCCGACTGTAATAACACATTTATTGTCAAGTACACCTTTTGATAAAGGAATTAAATGCAATATTTCGTGTATTGGTGTAATAACTACCAACCAAAATACAATACCACCGAGTATGATAAAAATCAATGTTGGTATATCAACCATATCTCGCAATAACTGACGATAGGAAAAAGCAATAATTACAAGTGTTATTGTCATGATAATATTTATTATGCGAGTATGCTTTTTGACTATTTTCCAATCATACCATTTTGTATACCCATTTGTTTCAGATACATCATAGAAAGCATAGTCGTAATCTGCGTTTCTTGAAATTCTCATATTTCTCCTTTCGACAAATTGGAATTAGTTAGTTACTTCGGGGTCTCCAATTTCCTCATTTCCTAAATAAACGCTATACTTTTTTCCTTCATATAGATTCATAATCTGTCTGCGTAGTTTTGAGGGATACAAAGGGGTTGTATTTAATGTCTTGATGTCAAGCCAGTCATATCCAACCTGATTTGTGTCACCTTGCAAGATAGCGTTTTCGATTTTTCCCTTATACTCGCATAAAAACACGAGGTCAACACGATGAAATTTTTCGCCATGTAATCCCTCTATAACAAATACTAGGTCTTTTACATCTACCTGCAACCCCATTTCTTCTGCAACTTCTCTGCAAACTGCCTCTGGTAAAAGTTCCTCTACATCTTGTCCACCGCCTGGCATGATATACCATTCTTCGTTTCCATCGCTGATTTTTACTGCCAGCATTTTGTCATCTTTAATAATCAATGCTTTTGC
>JAZNNG010000054.1:0-47374 GCA_045580165.1 Eubacteriales bacterium | reverse complement strand
TCGGCAGTTGCGACGCCGCCCATACCGACAACGGGTATCTTTACCGCGTTTGCGACCTGATACACCATCCTAACGGCTACGGGGAATATCGCTTTACCCGAAAAACCGCCCATTTTGTTTGCTATGACGGGCTTTTTGGTTTTAAGGTCTATTCTCATACCGAGAAGTGTGTTTATAAGGCTTATTCCGTCAGCTCCCGCGTCCTCACACGCCTTTGCTATCGACACGATGTCGGTAACATTAGGAGATAGCTTTACGATGACCGGCTTCGTGGTCACCTTCTTTACCGCCCTAGTCACCTCTGCCGCGGCACTCGGGTCTGTGCCGAAGCTCATACCGCCGCCGTGTACGTTAGGACAGCTCACGTTGACCTCGAGCCAACCTACCTGCTCGCACTTATCAAGCTTTTCACAGGTGTATGCGTAGTCCTCGATTGAAAATCCGCTGACGTTTGCCATTACCTTTTTATCAAAGCAATTTTTCAGCTTCGGAAGCTCGTCGGATATTACCTTTTCGACACCCGGATTCTGAAGTCCTACCGCGTTTATCATACCCATAGGACATTCGGCAATTCTCGGTGTGGGGTTTCCGAATCTCGGGTCCTTTGTGGTTCCCTTAAACGAAAACGTACCGAGGATATTTATATCGTAAAGCTCGGCGAACTCATAGCCGTAGCCGAAGGTTCCGCTTGCGGGGATAACGGGGTTATCAAGCTTTATACCGCAAAGCTCAACACTTAATCTTTCCATATTATCTCCTCCCTTACCATAACGGGTCCTTCCTTACAGATACGCTTGTTGCCCGTAAGCGTTTTACACGAGCATCCCATACAAGCGCCGAAGCCGCAGCCCATACGCTCCTCAAAGCTGTACTGACCGCTTGTTTTCGCTATTTTGTCAATAGCTCTGAACATCGGCTCGGGACCGCAGGTGTAGAAGTAAGAATAATCAAGTCCTTCAAGGACCGTTGTAACAAAGCCCTTCGTACCGTAGCTTCCGTCTGCGGTTGCAACGTAAACTGCCGCGCCGAGAGCCTTGAACTCGTTTTCATAAAATACGTCTTTTGCTGAGTTAAAGCCCAAAATCACAGTCGGCTTTTTGCCCTCCGAGACAAGCTTTTTGCAGAGATTATACATAGGCGGAACACCTACGCCGCCACCGATAAGCACCGGAGCTTCTCCGCTTTTTGACGTATCGAAGCCATTGCCGAGTCCGATGAGAGTGTCGAGCTTTTCGCCCTCACCCATATCAGCCATAGTCTCAGTTCCTGCGCCTACCACCTTATATATGATAGTAACAGACTCCCCGTCATAGTCGCAGACCGATATAGGACGGCGGAGATAAAAGCCGTCAAGCTTTATATTTATAAACTGACCGGGAGCAGTTATATCCGACGTATCACCGATAAGCACCATTTTACAGATGCCGTCGGCAATACGGATATTACTCTTAACATTATAAATTACGTTCTTCATTATATCACCTTATGCGTCTATCGTTGAAACGCCGAGAGTAGTTTCTTCAAGAACGTCGAGAAGAACTCTTACGGTATCCATCGCAGTGAACATTGTGATGTTGTTTTCGGTTGCAAGGGTACGTATCTTGTAGCCGTCGGACGCATGGCCGAACGAGCCGGGATCGCTCGTGTTGATAACGTAAGCGATGTGTCCCTGTCTGAACGCCTGCTGGATCTCGTCGTTGTCATCGCCTATCTTCTTGAGTACGCGTGTACGGATTCCGTTATCCTTGAGGTACTGTGCCGTTCCCGAGGTAGCCTCGATGTTGAAGCCGAGGTTATAGAAGCGTCTGATAAGAGGAAGCGCTTCCTCCTTGTCCTTGTCCGCAACGGTTACGAAAACGGTTCCGTAGTTTTGGAGTCTCATACCCGAAGCCTGAAGCGCCTTATAAAGCGCGCGGTTTAATTTATCGTCGTAACCGATAGCCTCGCCCGTAGACTTCATTTCGGGAGAGAGGTAAGCGTCAAGTCCGCGGATCTTGTTGAACGAGAATACGGGAACCTTTACGTACCAGCGGTCCTTTTCCTTGGGATAGATATCGAATATTCCCTGCTCCTTGAGCGACTTGCCCATTATTACCTCTGTGGCAATATCCGCAAGGCTATATCCCGTTGCCTTTGAAAGGAACGGAACCGTACGCGACGAGCGCGGGTTGACCTCGATTATGAATACGTTATCGTTCTTATCTACGATAAACTGAATGTTATAAAGTCCCTTTATTCCTATTCCGAGTCCGAGCTTCTTCGCATACTGGAGAATAATGCCCTTGACCTTAGAGGAAATACTGAACGTGGGGTAAACGCTTATAGAGTCACCGCTATGGATACCGGTTCTTTCAACGAGCTCCATAATGCCGGGGACAAATACGTCTCTGCCGTCGCATACCGCGTCGACCTCGACCTCTTTACCTATAATATACTTGTCAACGAGTACGGGCTTGTCCGCATCGATCTCAACCGCGGTCTTCAAGTAGTGTCTGAGCTGATCCTCGTTTGCAACTATCTGCATAGCGCGTCCGCCGAGCACGAAGGAAGGACGAACGAGTACGGGATAACCGATCTCGCTTGCGGTCTTTACGCCGTCCTCGATATTGGTTACCGCCTTGCCCTGAGGCTGAGGAATATCGAGAGAAAGAAGAAGCTTTTCAAACAGGTCGCGGTTTTCAGCCTTGTCTATTGCGGCGCAGTCTGTACCGATTATCTCGACTCCGCGGTCATAAAGAGGCTGAGCAAGGTTTATTGCCGTCTGTCCGCCGAGTGATGCAACCACGCCCTCGGGCTTTTCAAACTCGATTATATTCATTACGTCCTCGGGAGTAAGAGGCTCGAAGTAGAGCTTATCCGAGGTGGTATAGTCTGTGGATACTGTTTCGGGGTTATTGTTGATGATAATTGCCTCGTAACCCGTCTTCTTTATTGTCGTTACCGCGTGAACGGTGGAGTAGTCAAACTCTACGCCCTGACCTATACGGATAGGTCCTGCGCCGAGAACTATTATTTTCTTTTTATCGGTTACAACCGACTTGTTTTCGCCCGTGTAGGACGAATAGAAATACGGAATGTATGCGCCGGTGTGGCAGGTGTCAACCATACGGAACACAGGGAAAAGATTATTCGCTTTTCTGAAGTTGAATACATCAAGCTCGGTACACTTCCACATCCTTGCAACATATTTGTCGCTAAAGCCCATCTTTTTGGCAGCTGTAAGTGTTTCAAGCTCAAACGGATGAACCTTGAGAGTTTCTTCCATATTGATAATGTTCTTGATAGCCTCAAGGAAGAAGGAGGTTATCTTGGTAATGTTGTGTATTTCCTCTACGGTTGCACCGCGGTAAAGAAGCTCTGCGATAGCAAAAATATTGTCGTCGCGGAACTCGCTGATATAAGCGCGAAGCTCATCATCGGTCATATTGTCAAACTTGTGATGATATATATGGTTCACGCCAACCTCAAGGGATCTGATTCCCTTAAGCAAGCACTCCTCAAGATTAGAGCCTATGCCCATTACCTCTCCCGTTGCCTTCATCTGTGTACCAAGCTGGTTAGATGCCGTCGTAAACTTGTCAAAGGGGAATCTGGGGAACTTTGTGATAACGTAGTCAAGCTTGGGCTCGAATGCCGCGTTTGTATTTGCAATTTCGATCTCCTCAAGCGACATACCTACCGCTATCTTTGCGGTTACCTTTGCTATGGGGTATCCGCTTGCCTTGGAAGCAAGTGCCGACGAGCGCGAAACTCTCGGGTTTACCTCGATGAGGTAGTATTCGCTCGTTTCGGGATTGAGCGCGAACTGTACGTTACATCCACCCTCTATTTTAAGCGCCTTTATAAGCTTTATCGCGCTGTCGTTGAGCATCTTGTGGTCGTGCTCGTTAAGTGTGAGGATAGGAGCAACAACTATCGAGTCGCCCGTGTGAACGCCGACGGGGTCTACGTTTTCCATACCGCATATCGTGATTACGTGATCGTTCGAGTCACGCATCATCTCAAACTCGATCTCCTTATAGCCCTTTACGCTCTTTTCTATAAGCACCTGATGAACGGGAGATAGCTTGAACGCGTTAAGTCCTATCTCAACAAGCTCGTCCTCGTTGTTGGCAAATCCGCCGCCCGTACCGCCGAGTGTGAACGCGGGACGCAGAACTACGGGATAACCGATTCTCTCTGCCGCCGCCTTTGCTTCTTCAAGCGAGTATGTTATTTCAGAGGGGATAGTAGGCTCGCCGATGGACTCGCAGAGCTCCTTAAAGAGCTCTCTGTCCTCTGCGCGCTCAATGCTCGTGCTGCTCGTACCGAGAAGCTCTACCGAGCACTCCTTGAGCACACCCTTTCTTTCAAGCTGCATAGCAAGGTTGAGTCCCGTCTGTCCGCCGATACCGGGGATGATTGCATTAGGACGCTCGTATCTGAGTATCTTTGCGATGTATTCGAGAGTAAGCGGCTCCATATACACCTTATCTGCAATAGAGGTGTCCGTCATTATGGTCGCGGGGTTTGAGTTACAAAGCACGACCTCGTAGCCTTCCTCTTTAAGCGCAAGACACGCCTGCGTGCCTGCATAGTCAAACTCAGCTGCCTGTCCGATTACGATAGGACCCGAGCCGATGATCATTATCTTCTTTAAATCTGTTCTCTTAGCCATTTTTATCTTCCTCTCTATATACACTATATACTTCTGTAAACTATTTCACCGTCGCAAACGGTAAGTAAGCATTTTCCAAAAAGCTCTTTGCCTTCAAACGGGGTCGCCCGACCCATAGTTGCGAATTCCTCGGGGCGCACCTCGTATTTTTCGCTGACGTCAAACACCGCGAAATCCTCTGTGAGCTCAAAGCCGAATCGTTTCCTCGGATTTATGCTCATAAGCTCAACAAGCCTTTCAAGGGTTATCACGTTTTTCGTAACGAGCTCGGTATACATCACCGCAAACGCGGTTTCAAGCCCGACGACTCCCATTAAGCTGTCTTTAAGTCCCTTTGACTTCTCATCAAGACTGTGAGGCGCGTGGTCGGTAGCTATCATATCTATCGTGCCGTCGCGTATTCCCTTGATTAGCGCTTCCCTGTCCTCCCGTCCTCTGAGAGGTGGGTTCATCTTGAATCTGCCGTGCTCCTGTAAGTCCTCGTCACAAAGCACGAGATAGTGGGGTGCGGTCTCGCAGGTGACGTTCACTCCGTCTGCCTTCGCCCGTCTTATCACGTCGACGCTTTCCTTTGTCGATATGTGACAGACGTGATAAGCGCAGCCGGTTTCTTTTGCAAGCGCCAAGTCTCTTTCTATCTGCTTGTATTCGCTTTCACTGCATATCCCCTTGTGTCCGTGCTCACGCGCGTACACGCCGTCGTGGATGTAACCTCCGCGAAGCAGAGTGTTGTCCTCGCAGTGCGCGACTATCATTTTGCCAAGCCTTTTCGCCTCAAGCATCGCCGCGCGCATCATATCGTCATTCTGGACTCCGCGCCCGTCGTCCGAGAACGCGCAGACAAATTTACTCATCTCGTCAAGCGCCGCAAGCTCCTCGCCGCGCTCACCCTTGGTGATAGCGCCGTACGGGTGAACTCTGATGACCGCGTCGCGCTCTATCGCGTCAAGCTGTATCTTCAAGCTCTCGAGGCAGTCGGGGACGGGGTTCAGGTTCGCCATCGTACACACGTCCGTGTATCCGCCGCGCGCCGCCGACTCACTTCCCGTCTTCACGGTCTCCTTATATAAAAAGCCCGGCTCTCGGAAATGCACGTGCACGTCACAAAAGCCGGGGACAATAATATACTTATCGGAAGAAACGGGCAGAAATCCCTTGGTCGACAAAAAGTCGTGTGCAAGGGCTTCTGTTTTATTCATTACTTCACGTACCGTTGTATTCATTGTATCCTCAAATCTTCCGCAAAGCGGAAATCAAATTTTATTTATCGCAGATATAAACGCCCGAATCGCCGTCAAGCTCGCCAAACAAAACCTTTACTACCTCGTTTTCTGAGGTGGGAACGTTCTTTCCTATATAATCGGGTCTGATGGGTAATTCCCTGTGTCCTCGGTCGATAAGCGCAACGTACTGCACCGATTTCGGTCTGCCGTACGCGAACACGGTCTCCATTGCCGCACGCGCCGTACGTCCCGTATAAAGAACGTCGTCAACGATTATCACAGTCTTGTCCTTTATATCGCACGGGAAGTAGCTCTGACCCGCATTCGACTTTTTGTCCTCGTCCGTGAGGTCGTCTCTGTGACGGGTAACGTCAAGGTCGCCTATCGGCACCTCGGTGTTCCAGAACTTGTTTATATTGTCGCCAAGCATCCGCGCAAGATACACGCCGCGTCTTTTCACGCCGAATATGCAGATATTCTCTACTCCGCGGTTGCGCTCCATTATCTCGTAGGATATGCGCGCCATAGCACGGCCTATCGCAACCTCATCCATTATTTTTGCCTTTGGTGTCATATCTAACCTCCGAAAAACAAAAAAATCTTGCCGTCGGCAAGATAGAAGATAAAATATTGGTACAAGAATACACCTAAAAACGGCATAATCCTGCCAAAGAACATATCGCCAATCTTGCCGGCATCTCTGTACCGACTTAAAGAATTGTTTTTACCTTAAATATAATAACATACACCGTGAGATTTGTCAACGGGGATTTTCAAACTTTCGAGTGTTTTTTGCATTATTGTATAACATTATAAAATTGACTTTCCTCCTGCCGTTTTTTTATGCAATTTCGCACACAGCACATAGCGGCGTGACCGTATGTTATTTTTCACAAATAAAATAATTTCAAAACCCCGAAATTTTTTCAAAAAAAATATATACACGGCGAAAATTTTGTGGTAAAATGTAATTGACAATCAAAACTAATTACAAGGAGCTCTGCAAATGAAAAAGATTTACGAAGGCAAAACCAAAGACGTTTACTCTCTTGACAACGGCAACGTAATGCTCAAGTTCAAGGATGACTGCACAGGTAAGGACGGAGTGTTCGATCCCGGCGAAAACACAGTCGGTCTTACAATCGAAGGTATCGGAAAGGCTAATCTCGAAACCTCTATCCACTACTTTGAGCTTCTCAAGAAGGCAGGAATCAAGACTCACTACGTAAGCGCTGACATCGACAACGCAACAATGGAGGTTCTTCCCGGTAAGGTATTCGGTCACGGACTCGAGGTTATCTGCCGTCTTGTTGCTACAGGAAGCTTTATTCGCAGATACGGCGAGTACATCGCTGACGGAACACCTCTCGAGGGCGGCTACGTTGAGTGCACCTTCAAGAACGACGAAAAGGGCGATCCGCTTGTAACCGGCGAAGGTCTTGCTGCTCTCGGCGTTATGACTCCCGCTATGTTTGAAAGCATGAAGGAGCAGACTCTTAAGATAACAAAGATAGTTGCAGACGATCTCAAGAGCATCGGTCTCGACCTTTGGGACATCAAGTTTGAGTTCGGCTACAACAACGACGAGGTCATCCTCATCGATGAGATCGCATCGGGCAATATGCGCGTTTACAAGGACGGCAAGATAGTTGATCCCGTTGAACTCACAAAGTACATTCTTAACAGATGAATCAAGTTAAATACCCCGAAGTCTACGGCTTCGGGGTGTTTTTATTTGCTCTGCGTTTTCCGTATAAATCGGCTCAGCCTTCAAGGTAACGCATAGCCGTAAAGGCCAAGAGCGCGCAACCGTAGCTCAAGGCATCCTCGTCAAAGCGGACGGCGGAATGGTGAAGCGGATGGGTGTATCCGCGCGTAGTCGAGCCTGCCGCAAGCGCCACCATTATTGACGGCACCTCGCGGCTCACGTACGCAAAATCCTCCGAGCCCGAGGTTTCATTTGTGCGCTCACTCTTTTCGGCAAGCTCGCCGCTTGTGAACACCCTTTCCTCTCCGAGAAGCTCGCGTGCATAGCCGTAAACGCTCGCCGAGAGGGCTTCGTCATTAAAAAGCGACGGGCAACCGCTTGTAAACCTGACCTGTGCCTCGGCTCTGAAAGCTTTTGCTGTAAGCTCCGATATCTCGCATAATCTTTTTTTCATAAACTCACGCGTGTTCTCGTCAAATGCACGCATAGTTCCCGAAATCCGCGCCGTGTCGGGTATGACGTTTGCGGCGTTGCCTGCGTTGATATTCCCCACCGTCATCGCCGCCCTCTCGCTCATTGAAAGCTCCATTGACTTGATGTTGTGGAGTCCTATCACGATGTGCGCGGCGGCGGTAATGGGGTCAACTCCCGCATTCGGCATTGAGCCGTGACATCCCTTGCCCAAAACGGTGATCTCAAAGTAGTCGGCGGCAGGCGCGCTGACACCGCCCGACGATACCACCGCCGTGCCTGCTTCAAGCGGAAGTCCCGTCATAACGTGGAGCATCATAGCCGCGTCGGGTTTTGGGTTTTCAAGTATTCCCGATTCTATCATATCTTTAGCGCCCTCAAGAAGCTCCTCCGCGGGCTCAAACATAAGCTTTATTTTGCCGCATAGCTCGTTTTCGTGCGATTTCAGTATTTTTGCCGCACCGAGAAGCATTGCGGTGTGCATATCGTGACCGCAGGCGTGCATTTTGCCGCAAGTTGCGGCAAAATCCTCTCCCGACTTCTCGTCCATCCGCAAAGCGTCCATATCGGCGCGCAAAAGAAATACCTTTCCCCCGTCCCCCTTGCCGATGAGCGCAGTAATACCCGAGCGTCCGCAGTCAAAGCACGCTATCCCCATTTCAGAAAGCTTTTCTTTTACATACGCCACCGTGTTACATAGTTCAAAGCCCGTTTCCGCATTTTTATGCAGATGCCGTCTTATCTCAATGATCTCGTCTTTTATTTTATTTGCCTCGGCAAGTATTTTCTCAGCCGTCATAGTAACCTCCGCGCTTTTTATTTTAGTATGCGCAATTATATAGCCAAATTTCAATAAGCAAGACAAAAAACAAGTCGGCATTCAAAATGCCGACTTGTTTTTTCTAAATACCCGTAATTTTTACGAAAGCGAGGTAACCGTCCTTTGACACGGTGAGATACCCCTCTCCGTAACTGATATTCGTGTCTTCCGCCCAATCGCAAGGAAGAGTGGGGGCTATTATTTCGTTCCCGTCAAAATCGAGAAGTCCGAGCTTCCCGTCATCTATTACTGCATAGTATTTATCGTTGCAAATCTCAAGGTCTTGATATTTCTTTGTCAAAACAGCATCACTGTTCAAATCAAGCACAGTCCACATACTGTCGCGCTGAGATTTCAGATATATACGGTTTCCGAGCATATAAGTAATACGCGCTGACTCGGGAAGCTCGATTATATTGCCTTTTCGGTCAACGTATCCGTCTGTGATATTGCCGTCCTTATAATACCATACACGAGCATAGCCCTTTTGCGCAGAGTCATAAGAATCAAAAACTGGCTCTGTTATTTTCGTCCCGTTCTCATCAAGCAGACCATAGCTTCCCTTTTCTCCGTAAAACCAATCGCTTACAGATAAACTTGTGTCAGAGTCGTCAAAAGCCTCCACTACTCCGACATCCTTTCCGCTTTTGTCAATATAATGCCACAAGCCGTCTTGGAGAAGCACTTCGGCAAGACAGTCAGCAGAAAAGCCGTATGATAAACTATATAGCTCGTTATTCAGCACGTTTCCTTCCGTGTCAACAAAAGCAAAGCCGTGGTCATCGCCCAAAGACAACACCGTACAGGAATATCCACAGCTGACGGGTCCGAGTTGATTCGGGTCTGCCTTATAATTTGTAACGGTGACGTATTCCATCGTTACCGTATTACCGTTATATATGCCCGTTGCAATTTTAAGCTCATCCTCTGCGGTATCATCATTCGAGGCGCTCACGATTTCGGTAGTTATAGCCGAGTTTTCTGTGTCATTATCGGTTTTTGAAGCATTTACGTCTTCGCCAACACAAGAAGCAAACAGAAAAAGCGCAAATAAAATAATAGACGTGAAAATTATACGTTTCATAGTTTACCTTTAAATACATTCAAACGGCAGTTTAGGGGCGGTTTAACAGCCCCTTTGCGATGTTTATTATACCGCTTTTTTGTAATAAAAGCAACCGTATTGTCCTATTCGTCGAATATTTGACCCTATTCGTTGATATTACATTGTAATTATAGGCCTTCTGTCGCTATTTTGCCAACAAAAAAGCGCCCTGTCCCGTCAAGCAAATTAAACATCACAAAGTTATATTTCCTACTTGACAATATTTTGAAGTTTGTGATATAATAACTCCGTAAGTATTTTTAATGCCGGAAACGGAGGATTTATCATGAGCAGAATCAAGACTGTTGAAACCAAGGACATTGCTAAGACAGTAAAGAACGGCGGTTGCGGCGAATGCCAGACTTCTTGCCAGTCCGCATGCAAAACATCTTGCGGTGTTGTTAATCAGCAATGTGAAAATCACAACAAGTAAAAATGATTTTTATGATGCAAACGCTGCCTTAAAGGGCAGCGTTTCGCATTAAATAACGCATTTGCCAAAAACGGCAGAATGGAGATACAATGGTACACCAGTACAAATTAAACGGATACAATATCGTGCTTGACACCTGCAGCGGCTCGGTACACACGGTCGACGAGGTGGCTTACGATATAATCGAAGCATATAAAACAAAAAGCACGGATGAGATCGTATCCTTTATTCTTGAAAAATACAAGCACCTCCCCGACGTTACCCGCGAGGAAGTGCTCGAATGTATAGACGACGTTAAGGCGCTTGAGGAAAACGGTAAGCTCTTTTCCGAGGACAAGTTTGAGGAGCTTGCGTACTCCCATAAAAACAACAGTAAGGTAATCAAGGCACTCTGCCTTCACGTCGCGCACACATGTAACTTAAACTGCTCGTACTGCTTTGCAAGTCAGGGTAAGTATCAGGGTGACCGCGCTCTTATGAGCTTTGAGGTCGGTAAGCAGGCGTTTGACTTCCTTATCGCAAACTCGGGTGACAGACGCAACCTCGAGGTCGACTTCTTCGGCGGTGAGCCGCTTATGAACTGGGACGTTGTAAAAAAGCTCGTTGCTTACGCAAGAAGCATCGAAAAAGAACATAACAAGAACTTCCGCTTCACACTCACCACTAACGGTATGCTCATTGACGATGACGTTATTGAGTTTGCCAACAAGGAAATGAGCAACGTGGTTTTAAGCCTTGACGGAAGAAAAGAGGTAAACGACCACTTCCGCCGCGACTACGCAGGCAAGGGCAGCTACGATACAATCGTGCCAAAATTCCAGAAGCTTGTAAAGGCGCGCGAGGGCAAGAACTATTACGTTCGCGGCACGTTTACCCACAACAACGTGGATTTCACAAACGACCTTTTGCACATGGCTGACCTCGGCTTCACCGAGCTCAGTATGGAGCCCGTGGTTTGTCCTCCCGGCGACCCTTATGCGCTCACCGAGGAAGATCTGCCGAAGCTCTTTGAGCAGTATGAGATCCTCGCAAAGGAAATGATAAAGCGCAAGCGCGAGGGCCGCGGATTTACCTTTTATCACTACATACTTGACCTCAAAAACGGACCCTGCATCTACAAGCGTATTACGGGCTGCGGCTCGGGTACGGAATATATGGCGGTCACTCCGTGGGGCGAGCTTTTCCCCTGTCATCAGTTCGTGGGCGACCCCAAGTACAGTCTCGGTAACATCTGGGACGGAGTAAAGAACACTGAGATTCAAGACGAGTTCCGCTTATGCAACGCATATTCGAGAGAAGAATGCAGAAGCTGCTGGGCAAAGCTATATTGCTCGGGCGGATGTGCGGCAAACTCTTATCACGCAACGGGCAGCATCAACGGCGTTTACGGCTACGGCTGTGAGCTTTTCAAGAAGCGTATTGAGTGCGCGGTAATGATGCAGGTTGCGGAGTCCGAGCAAGAATGAAAACTCCAATATACGATTTTGTAAAAAAATACGCAAAGTCAGATACGTCGCGCTTTCATATGCCGGGACACAAGGGGCACGGTCCGCTTGGAATCGAGTCCTTTGATATTACCGAGGTCGAGGGCGCTGACGTGCTTTACTCGGCAGACGGTATCATTTCAGAGAGCGAAAACAACGCGACCGAGCTTTTCGGCACGGCTCACACCTTTTATTCCGCCGAGGGCTCTTCCCTCTCGATCAAGGCGATGCTTGCTCTTGCGTGTTCAAAAAGCAGAAGCGGCAGACCTCTTATACTTGCCGCAAGAAACGTGCATAAAGCGTTCGTTTATGCCGCGGCTCTGCTCGATTTTGATATTGAGTGGATATATCCGTGTGAACCGACTCATCTGTGCGCTTGCAGGTTAACGTCAGGTGACGTTGAAGCGGCTATTCTCGCTTCTGCCAAGATACCAACCGCGCTGTATCTGACCTCGCCCGACTATCTCGGCGTGTGTGCGGATATTGAGTCGATAAGTAAGGTTTGCAGGCGTCACGGCGTGTTACTTCTTGTTGACAACGCTCACGGCGCGTATCTGAATTTTCTTGAAGAATCACGTCATCCGATAGCGCTCGGCGCTGATATGTGTTGCGATTCCGCACACAAGACCCTTCCCGTTCTGACGGGCGGTGGATATCTTCACATTTCAAAGGGCGCTGACTCTGAGCTTTTGACTTTTGCAAGAAACACGCTTTCCGTGTTTGCGTCAACAAGTCCGTCGTATCTGATACTTGAGTCGCTCGACATTTGCAACGCGTATATCGCGGACGGTTACAGCGAAAAGCTTCAAGCGACTGTGTGCAAGGTTGAAAAGATAAAGAAGAGCTTGACCTCGCTCGGCATAAGCGTGTTTGACGGTGAGCCTCTGAAAATTACAATTTCTCCGCGCTCGGTGGGTTACACGGGCATAGAGCTTGCAGATTATTTGCGAAGCAACAAAATCGAGTGTGAATTTGCGGACGATGAATATACCGTTCTGATGGTAAGCGTATCGAACACCGATACGGATCTTGAACGGCTTACCCGTGCTTTTGAAAACCTCGAAAAGAAGTCTCCGCTTAAGCATTGCGTTCCGTTTGAGGCAGAAGCCCGCGAGTGTCGGGTGCGTGTGCGAGAAGCGGTCTTTGCGCCGCGCGAGGTGATACCCGCAAGCGCTTCGGTAGGCAGGATTTTAGCCTCTCCCACGGTTTCGTGTCCGCCCGCAGTGCCGATAGTTGTCAGCGGCGAGATAATAACCGAGCGTGACGTAGAAGTGTTCGCGCGTTACGGCATCACCGACGTCGAGGTCGTCAGATAACAGTTTAATACATACAAAAAACGCAGAGCGAATCGCTCTGCGTTTTTTAATCAAATGCAAGTCCGAAGTAGGTCGGCGGTACGGCTTTTTCGTCAAGCGGATAGTACATCGTAAATGGTTTGGTGTTGCCCACAGTCCTGAAAAATCCGCTTTTAAAGCCGAGTGCGCGCGTAATGCCTGCGGAGGTGCCCGTGTCACCGAGAATTTCGGCACAGAAAAGTTTGTCACCGTCGGGGCGCGCGGTCAGAACAAAGCCTTCACCCCAGTAGAATTTTGAAAACGTTGCGAGAAAGTCGATGTTCTCGCCCTCTTGAATGACTCCGCCCTCGGGCAGATATTTGCGTCTTAGACTTCTGTATTCGTCCTTTGTAATCTCGTTTACCTTTACTGCTTCTCCTGCCGTCACCTCATACTCGCTGACAAAAGTACAGGTCTTATACCCCATTGATTTGTAAAAGTTAAAAAGGCTGTCACTCCCGGGGCACAAAATCGCGCCCGTATAGCCGCGCTCGGCAAGATACGCGTGAGTTTCATTGAAAAGTCTGCGGCAAAGTCCCTGTCCGCGATACGCTTTTGAGGTTGCAACCGCGTAAATATACGCAATACGTCCGCCCGCATACTCACAGTCGAAGAAATAGAGCGCGGACACGACCTCTCCGTCTACGATCACGGCGCGGTAACGCTCGGGCGAAAAAGCGGTTCTGTCGAAATCATCGAGGAACGCATCGCTGTCCCCGAACGCTTCCTTCCAGAGCCTTCTGCGCGACTCGGTTTCGGATTTTGTGAGCTTTTCAATAATCACAGCCGTCCTCCAAAAGACACGCCCAGCATTTTTCTACCAAGTGATGAGGCTGATAGCTTTCCTTGGCGCGTCTTAGTCCCTCGAGCCCCATATCCTCTTCTCTGTCAAGAAATTTTATTTCGGGGTACTTTTCTCTTATATATTTTGCAAACTCGCAGTTTATCATCGCGTAAGCTCCGTCAAAGCCTGCAAGCGCCTTTTCAAAATGCACGTCAAGTGTATCGTGAGAAAGCTTACTTCCCATCGTAAGCGCTATGACCTTTCCGTCAACCGAAAGCAAAAGACCTTCGAGTCCAAGCGCCTCATAGTCGCGGAAGGCTCTTGCAAGCGCCGCTTTTTCCATGTGGAAATCGGATTCCGCGTCCTCTTTTGACAAATACCACTCACGCACCATTTCTTCGGCAAGAGCAATATTTTGAGCGCTTATCGGCTCGACACGGTATTCGGGATACTTCTTTTTGAATTTATTTATATGGTTGCGTTTGCCGTCATACTTTTTGCCTGCAAGCTCTGCGAGGTCGTCAATAAGGTAGACGTAATCGTACGAGCCGCGGTCTGTGTGAAAGCGGAATTTTTCCGGAAAAGACTTCTCTATAAACTCTCTCTGCTCGGGACGTACTCCCGTTATTCTGCATGGTATTCCTCTTTTATTTGAGTCTGATATTATCGCGTCGATGGCGCCTTTAACATCGCCGTCACCAAGCGGATACGGGTACACGCTTCTGCGGTCGAACTGCGAAAACATAAGTATACATCCGTGTGAGTTTGCTATTGTCTGCCGTCCCCACAAATAAAGATTTGCGAATGAAAACTCACATCCTCTGCCTGCCGTGTCGGCAAAGAGGAGCTTTTCATATTCAGCTCTGTCGTCAATGCTTATATGCTTGAAATCCAACATTTTTCTACTCCGTTTTCTGTTATCTGCTCTAATTTTAGCCGCATACAGCGTCAAAGTCAATACTATGATTCGCAAAACTTGCGATTTTATCAAAAAAGCACCCGTTCGGGTGCTTTTTCAATTTAACTTAACAAAATTGCGCCAATCTCAAAGTTGCTCTTGCCGTTCGGGGTTGCTCCCGTCAGCTCGAACACCACCTTGTGCTTGCCCTTCGGCAAATTCCAAGCAATTACAGCTTCGCTGGGGTTTGTATTGGAGGTGGTAGCCTTAACGGTAACTGGCTTACCGCCGTCAACCGTGCAGGTGAGCACACCCATATCGGGACCTATTCCGTAAAGAAGTCCGAGGTCTGTACCTTCAAACTCAAACTCAAAGCGCGATCCTATCTCTGTTGCGTAAATTCTGCCTCTATATCTTGTGCCGAGCCAAGAGAAGCTCTGGTTTCTCTGATACTCCCAGCCCTTTGCGTTCGTGAGATCGATCTTATCGGAATAAATCATAGTAGCATCGAGCATAAGAGGCTCTTTGGAGAGGTTCTCCTCGGGAAGCACCGCCGCTTTAAGCTCGGTCGGTACTGCTACTGTTTCGTCCTCGGGTACTATGTCTGCTTTTAATCTGTCGATAATTACAGACGCGTAGTACTCGTATCCTGCATCGTTCGGGTGAACTCCGTCGGAGAAATATTTGTAGTAATCGTCACCTGTTTCCTTGAGCATAGCGTAAAAGTGCTCGCTCATTGTAATGCACATAAGGCCGTATTTCTCGGCAACGTCCTTGTGAGCACGCAGTGCATCATATTCGGTTTCGCCGCGCTCCTTGTCGAAGACGAGGACGTAGATTATATCCATATACGGATTCTCTGCGTACGCCTTCTGCACGAGTGATTCCGACGTTCTTACGACCTCGTCGTAGCTTCTGCCGCAGTACAAATCGTTTATTGCGTATTCCACGAACAACAGGTCGGGAGACTTCTGCTTGACCTCGCGATCAAAGCGGAAGTCGGCAAGATACGAGCCCGTTCCGCCGATAGAAAGCTTTGACGAAGTTACCTTCGCATCCGGATAGTTATTCTTGAGCCACATTGTAACCTGGAATACCCACGATTTTGTAGACTGATCCGATGAGCCATAGCCGTCGGTGACCGAGCCGCCGAGGAAAGCAACGTTCAGCTTTTTGTCTGTATTAAGCTTGTAGTAGGTGTTAGATAAATACTTAAACACTTCGTCCGTCTCCTCTATTATCTCGTCTCCGGTCTGTCCTCCGAGTGTCGGACCGCCGCACGCCGCAAAATTTGCGAATATGAGGGTAAATGACATAATTGCTGCTAAAAGTCGCATTGTGGTTCTCCTTTTATTGAATATGTTTGTAATGAAATTGTTAACTTAAGTAATTCTTCTTTATTTGATATATGGGATTATATCACAGTCAGCGAACAAAGTCAAACAAAATAAATGAAAAAGCTCATGTTACAAGTAAATCCCCAACTGCATACAGGTTGGCAATTGTTAACAACAAAAGCTTTGTGCAAATCATATCGTTAATGTCAAGGTTTATGGAGGCGCCTCGACGGACAAACCGCGTTTTTCAAATCTTCCATCTTACGCACTGTTGCGGTGCCCGTGAGCTGCCACTCCTCAGGCTCCCTTCATCCGCCACCGGCGGTGGTCGCACAATTCAAGCAAAGGAGAGATTTGCTCGACGGCTACCGCCGCCGACACGCACTCGCACTTCCCTTTCATCCCCCGGAAGAAAGGGATTTGCCTTCGGCAAACCGTGCTTTTCAAATCTTCCATCTTATCCCAAAACGAAATAGCCGTACCCACACGGGTACGGCTATTTCGTTGGCGGAGAAGGAGAGATTTGAACTCTCGCGCCGGTAAACCCGAC
Organism: Eubacteriales bacterium; assembly: GCA_045580165.1. Taxonomy (GTDB): domain Bacteria; phylum Bacillota; class Clostridia; order Oscillospirales; family CAG-272; genus UBA4717. Next base: position 30,570 of record JAZNNG010000054.1, on the reverse strand, counting down.
CTACACCCTTAGCAGGGGCGCCTCTTCGGCCTCTTGAGTACTTCTCCGAATTTCTTCTTATCTATTTCCCCTCTCTTGCCAAAAAGGGGTTGGCGGAGAGGAAGGGATTCGAACCCTTGTGGGATTGCTCCCAAACGGTTTTCAAGACCGCCTCGTTATGACCACTTCGATACCTCTCCGTATCTTGCGCCGACGTTCGGTCTTATTTCGCCTTCTCTGTCTGCGACAAGCCTTATAATACCATAAATAACTTCCGTTGTCAATACCTTTTTCCTATTTTCCCTCACTTGTTTTTTACTCTTTTTTATATCCTACCATCCGTATTTTACCCGTTCCAAAAACAATTTATATCTTTTTTTGCTTTTTCTATTGATTTTTTCCTTTGTTTGTGTTAGAATATTTGTGCTTTGCAAAAAATGTATTCACCATCGTGGAGGTTTTATAAAATGGAAATCGTATTAGGTATTATTCTTCTTGTTGCGGCTATTTTCCTTGTTGTCGCTATTCTTATGCAGAACGGTAAGTCTCACAGACTCTCCGGTGCTATCGCAGGCGGTGCCGAAACCTTCTTCGGCAAGACCAAGGGTGCTACCATCGACAAGACTCTCAATACGCTTACTACAATCGTTGCTATCGTTTTCGTTGTAATTGTTGTTATTATGTATATCGTTCAGCCCGACACTGTTGTCGACAACAGCGTTATCATTGACAACAACGTAGTTGTTACAGATGCTACCGATGCTACAGACGCTACTACCGAAGCAGCAACCGAGGAAGCTACAGAACAGGCTACCGAGTCTGACGTAGCTACCGAGGCAGCAACAGAAGCAGTTTCCGAGTAATCGGCTTTACAACCGCACAAAAAACGCTTCCTGAAGGGAGCGTTTTTGTTTTTCCGCGATTGACAAAGCTTTTTCGGCGTGTTATACTTTTATAGATAACTATTATGAAGCAAACGGTAAAGAAATGAATCAGTTAAAGAAAAAAATATCGGTAAAAATAAATTTATTCAACAGCGACATTGCGGCGGCATCGGCACGTCAGTCAAAGAAAAATGAAACCAATGGCGAGCCCTCCCCCGTCGAGATAATGACCGAGGGCTTTATGAAGCTCGACAACGAGCGTCTGACGGTCAAGTATTTCGAGCCCGCCCAATTTGAGATGGACAAGCAGATGACCTCCCTTTCGTTTGAGCCTGCCTGTCCCGACATTGTTACTATGACCCGTACAGGTCTTTGCACGACCTCTCTCGTTTTTGAGGCAGGCAAGCGCTATATATGCGCGTATTCGGCGTTCGGTGCGACCTTTGAGCTTTGCGTAAACACCTTTAGCCTTACAAACGACCTCACGTTTGAAAGCGGTGGTCGCATCAAGCTTTCCTACTCGGTCGAAAACGGCGGCGAGACCGTGTCTACGGTGCGGATGACCGTAGACGTTACACCCGAAGAATAACCTTTAACGGATGGGATTTTTATGGCAGACAAACGTGTAACACAAAACGCGGATTTTTTCAAGGACGAGCTTAAACGCGGACCTCACGGCGTTTATTTCTTCTGCGGTGAAGAAGACTATATGAAGCAGTACTATCTTCACGAGGCGGAAAAGCTTATCGTGGGCTTGCGCGACAGTCTCAGCCTTATCAGAATAACGGGCGACGAGTTCTCTCCCGACGCGCTTGAGGAGGCTCTTTCCTCCGTGGCTATGACCGACTTCTTTTCTATGGTTGAGGAGTGTGAGACGGGCAAACGTCTCATTGAGCTTTACGAGGTGGACTTCAAGTCGCTCAAGCCGAGTGAGCTTACAAAGGTATGCGAGATGCTTGAGAAAAAGGTTGATGAGGACACGATAGTTATAATCTTCTCTACCGTTGCCGAGCTTCCTCTCGACTCCAAGCCGCATCAGAATATAATCAAGGAGCTTTCAAGGGTCGCACAGACAGTCGAATTCAAGCTTGAGAGCGACGCAAAGCTTATAAACTGGATATCCCGTATGGCCACAAAGCAGAAGCTATCCCTGTCCCCCGATATGTGCAGATATATACTTGAGCGCGTCGGTCACAATATGCTTATGCTCAAAAACGAGGTCGAAAAGCTTTGCGCTTACGCCGTGGCAAACGGCAAGGACACCGTAAGCCGCGCTGAGATAGACCGCATTGTATGCGCCAATATGGAAATATCCCCATTTGACTTTGCAAACGCGCTTATGCGCAGAGATGCAAAGACTGCCTTCTCTATCCTTTCGGATATGAAAATGCGCGGCGAGGAGCCGATAGTCATTCTCTCTACGGTTACAAGGGTCATAAACGAGCTTATCGGTGTTCGCGGATGTCTTGACAAGGGTATGACGAGAGACGAGACCGCGGCAAAGACCAAAATGCACGCATACAAGGTGAAGCTATACTCCGAATCGCTCAAAAACACCGACATCAATATGCTTTTCAAGACTGCAAAGGCGGCGCAGAGTGCCGACGTGCTCTTAAAGAGCGCTCCCGTTGACAGTTATATGATAATTGAAAGACTCATTTGCGAGCTTACGGGAGTAAGATAAGAGTATGGAGAAGATAAAGGTTGATATGCCCGTCATAGTCGAGGGCAAATACGACAAGATAAAGCTCGAGAGTATTATCGATGCGCCTATCATAGCCTGCAACGGCTTCCGTATATTCAAAAATCACGAAAAACGCGCTCTACTCCGCGCTCTGTCCGAAAAAAGCAAGCTTATAATTCTTGCCGACAGCGACCACGCGGGAATGATGATACGCTCACACATCAGCGGGATCATTCCCAAGGACAGACTCATAAACCTATACACTCCTCAGATCGAGGGAAAGGAAAAGCGCAAGGACAAGCCGTCCAAGGAGGGCTTTGTCGGAGTCGAGGGTGTTGATACGGAAATTCTGCGGCGTATTTTCGAGCCGTTTGCAAGCGGCTACACCGAAAGTGAGCGCAGGCGCGTCACAAAGACCGATCTTTACTCGCTCGGTCTATCGGGTACCGATAACGCCGCCAAACGACGTGCAGCAGTCTGCGCAAGTCTTGGACTCCCGACCGACATTTCGGCAAACGCTATGCTTGAGGCGGTAAATCTGCTTATGACGTTTGAGGAATTTGAAGAAGCTGTAAAAAATAGCTGACACAACCGCGTACACAATTATCGGTAAATTGAAATTCAATTTACGCCGTCACGAAATATTCTTCGCGGTCTGAAAAGCCGCGTTCCGCAAGCGGAAACAGAATGTTTCCAAAACGAAGCACAAGCCGAAGATCAGCTCTTTTTTCGGTATTCTTATAATGGGAAAGCGCAGAATTCACAAAACACTGAAGCCTTACTTCTTGACTTTTGAAAAAATCCGTGTATAATAAATCTTGAATTTATTTTTTAACAGAGACCCTGATATGAAACAGATCAAATACTACGACCCAGAGCTGCAGCCCGATATTTTAGGCGGAGAAAACAGCTTTGCCGACTCAAATTACACAAGTTACGACGTTTTTGAAAAGCTTTACGAGCCGCTTCGTGCTGCCTATCCGGATAATATCCGCCGAGAGCACATCGGTAAGGATGCAAGTGGGAAATACGATATGTGGTGCTATATTTTCGAGCCCGCAGGCTATGAGAAGACCATATATCTGAGCGCAGGCGTACACGGCAGAAACGAAATTCAGTCGTATATGGGACTTGCAAGGCTTATGCATCTGATATATAACGAAAGCGACGCGTGCGAGCAGCTTTCATTTTTAAGAAACAAGGTAAGGTTTATCACCGTGCCGATAGTCAACGTATGGGACGTTACCGTACGCGCAAAGGGTGAAGACGGGTTCTCTCCCAACAACTCGAACAACGTAAACCTGAACAGAAACTGGAAGGGTGACGATAACGAGCAGGAAGTGAAAAACGTAAAGGCTCTTGTGGCAAAATACAAGGACGAGATAGATTTTGGATTCGACCTCCACACAGACCCCGAGGGTATGCCGGGCTGGGGCAGCTATATGCTCATATACGGTCACGGAATGGACAAGGTCTACACGGACAGACTTCTTGAGGTTGCTGACTATCTTGACAGAAAGAATCCAAAGCGCAGAGAGATCAAGGTTGCGTTCAGAGGTGACGACTTGAACTACCCTTCCGGCTCGAGCTGGGACGTAAACACCACTCCTGACTATAAGCGCCAGGATCTGTCTTCCTCCTGCTCAAGCGTTTTATGGAGAGAATTCGGTATTCCCACTGCCGTACCCGAGCACGGAGACAGAAAATTCTCTCCCGTAAGAGGCGACGCCGTTGATATGACGAGAGCCATCGAGCTTTACGCAAATCACATTCTCGGACAGCTTGACCTCGGTATCGAATAATCTCAACCAAAAGCTCTCTCGGTACACCCGAGAGAGCTTTTTATACTCCCGAAAAACAATCATCTTATCTTGTAAAACGAAACAGGCAGCATCGGTATATTGACTTTTTCAAAATATTCGGCTAAAATTAAGTCGCAGGACTTTACGTAAATAAAAGGAGATCTTCACTATGTTTTCAAAAAAAGCGAGCTTGCGTATCGTATCGGCAATTCTCGTTATGGTTATGACCGTGGCTCTCTTCCCTGCGCTCGGAGCTTCAGCGGCAAGTACGGTAACCGTAACCCTTAAAGATCAGAACGGTACTACTGCTGCTACTATTGATAAGAAGGTCGGAGACACTATCGATCTTCACGCACTCTCGGGGCTTGACTATATGAACACTGACGGCAAGTTCCTCACGTTCGTTGACACGTCGAACAAGCTCTACGGGGCCTCAGATTATAAGGTAAGCAGAGCGACTACTCTCAAAGCGACCTACCAGAACCTGTACGGCTTCTATTCGGCCAAGGATATCTCCTCGCTCCCCGCAGATCAAATGAATCTGGTCAATTTCACGGGCTCAACCGAAATCAGAGACGGCGAGACCTATTTCCGCTTGACGCAAAGTGCAAACAACACCAACGTTTTGTCCATATATTTCCCGAAAGGATACACCTTCAAGCCCACGTCAAAGACGGTTACGGTAATAGACGCTTCCACCGACTTTGAATCCATTGGCAGAACTTTCTTGCAATATTTTTACGACTTCCACAACGATTCGGCGAAAACAGACACCACCTCGGAATATTTGAGCGATATAGTGAAGCTCGGTGACGACGGACGCTATCATCTGGCAAACGCGTTCACGCTTACAAACTTCTTGGCACAGAAGAAAACCGACGTTTACGGCTACCGCTTTGCTCCGTTCGGAGGCTGGGGCACGGGTGAAGCAAAATACACCTTCGACATTAAATACATCGCGACCTTCGACAACGAACAGATCGCAAAGACGTTTGACTACGGTAAATACAACAAAGAGTACACAAAATCCAAAATCGTATACACCGATTTCAGAGCTCCCGTTGACAATGACGAGAGCTCCGAGCTTGACATTGAACATCTGTCAAATCGCCTCACACATTGGCAAGACCACATGTATGCGGCTTTCAAATACAAGAATTCTTCAGACAAAAAAGCTTTTGTGGCAACACTCAACTCGTTAGCTCACATAAAGCTCACATCAAAGGGGGTACAGAAGATCATAGACAAGCATAACGAAAGATACTACAATCCTTCCCGTCAGCCCGAGGCCTACGATATGAGATACGGCTTCGCAGACTACAAAAAGATGGACAGCGATGCAATAATAAGCGAGCTTTACGAGCCGCTTCGCGCCGCACATCCCGAAAACATTACCCGTGAAAATATTGGTAAGGACGATAGCGGCAAATACGATATGTGGTGCTATATTTTCACACCCGAAAACTATGAGTACACCGTGTTTATTTCTGCAGGTGCTCACGGTATGAACGAGGCTCAGTCATATATAGGTCTTGCAAGACTTATGCAGCTCGTCTGGGACGATGAGGAATTCGACGAGGAGCTAAGGATCCTCAGAGAAAAGGTAAGATTCATCACCATCCCCGTAGTTAACGTATGGGACGTTAGCGAACGCGTTCACGGTGCTGAGGTAACCTATTCGCCTTACAATTCAAACAACGTAAACCTCAACAGAAACTGGCTTACCGATACTCCCGAGCAAGAGGTTGCAAATATCAAGAAGATACTCAACAGATACAAGGACGAGATAGACTTCGGTTATGACTTCCACACAGACCCCGAGGGCTTCCCCGGATGGGGCAGCTACCTCCTCGTATATCCCTACGGAGTTTACGACTTTTTCTCCGACAGACTCAAGGAGGTCTGCGCTTACCTCGACTACAAGAACTTTGACGGAAAAGGCATCAAAATAAAGAATGCGTTCAGAGGTGACTGTCTCAACTATCCTCAGGGCTCAAAATGGAACGTCGAGGAAACACCCGATTATCCGAGATCTCAGAACATATCAACCTGCGCGTCGGTTCTGTGGTCCGAGTTCGGAATTCCCTCAGCAACTATCGAGCACGGCTCCCGTAAGTTCGGCGACAAGGTATTCTGCGGCTCAAGCGATATGACGGCGGCAATTGAGCTTTACGCTAACCAAATCCTCCAGCAGCTCAACTACAACTTCAAGGAAAAGGTTGCAGCGGCAAAGGCAGCAGGAAACTGATTTCACGAATAACTTTCTAAGCCTCGCGGCAAACGCCGCGAGGCTTTTTCACTCCCGAAAAACAATCCACTTGTCCAGGAAAACAAAACAACTAATATGTATGTATTGACAAGTATCAAGCGGTATTATAAAGTGTATTTGTATAATTTTATGAAAATAAAGGAGATTTTCACTATGCTTTCAAGATAAACGAGTCTACGCCTTATTTCGGTATTACTCGTTCTCGTGATGACTATCGCATCAATGCCTGCAATCGGCGTTGTGGCAGCTGACACGGCGACGGTTACCATTAAAGGCACAGACAGTGCAACTATCACTACCGTCGATCAGGAGATCGGTGCAACCATCGAACTTCTCACACTCTCCGCGCTTGATGCAGTAATTCTTTCAAGATATCTTGCAAACTGGAAAGGTTATGCTGACATAATATACGATTTCAACTGCGACGTAAACAAGGACGGCTTCGTAACTTTTCTTGACGCTATGGTGCTTTTAAGACGTCTTGCAAATTGGACTGTGGAAACTCCCGCGGATTCGGAAAGATACTATAATCCCGCACCCCAGCCCAGCGCTCGCGGAGGCTCAAATAGCTTTACGAGCAAAAGCTACGCGACAATGACGAGTGACGAAATAATAGAAGAAATTTACGAGCCTCTCCGTCTCGCTCATCCCGAAAACATTACCCGCGAAATCATCGGTAAGGATGATAGCGAAACGTATGATATGTGGTCATACACGTTTACTCCCGACAATTTCGACCCCGATAGCACCGAGTACTACACCGTGTTTATTTCAGCGGGCTCTCACGGCATGAACGAGGCTCAGTCGTATATGGGTCTTGCAAGACTTATGCAGCTCGTTTGGGATGATGACCAAATGGATGAAGAGCTCAGAATTCTCAGATAAAAGGTAAGATTCGTCACAGTTCCGACAGTCAACGTATGGGACGTAAGTGAACGAGCTAAAAAATCCGGAAATACCCACTCCCCCAACAGCTCAAACAACGTAAACATCAACAGAAACTGGCTCACGGAGAATCCCGAGCAAGAGGTTGCAAACATTAAGGCTCTTATCTACGACCGTATGGACCAGGGCTATGAGTTTGACTTCCATACAGACCCCAAAGGATACGGTGAAAAACCTGACGGTTGGGGAAGCTACCTCCTCGTATACCCTTACGGCGTTTACGATTTCTTCTCCGACAGACTCAAGGAGATATGCGCTTATCTCGACTATAGGAACGTCGACTCCAATCCGGAAAAACTTCCCTTACCCCATTGTCGAAGCATTCAGAGGAGATAACCTCAATTATCCCGAGAGTTCGAGCGAAGATATCTCTAATCCGGATTATAAGCGCAAACAAAACGTATCCACCTGTGCGGCAGTGCTCTGGACAGAATTCGGAATGCCCTCCGCAACTCTTGAGCACGGTGCTCGCAAATTCGGTGACCGTGTAGAATGCAGCTCGGACGACTTAACCGTAGCAGTTGAGCTTTACGCTAACCAGATACTCCAGCAGCTCAACTACGACCTCAAAGAAAAAGTCGCAACCATAAAGGGCACCGGAAACTGACAAAAGCGTTTCTTTACCCGTTTACTCGCGGACTGCGAAAATCTTCGCAGTCCGCGAGTTTATTATCACTATTGCACAAACTTCACCTCTCAAAATTGTGTAATGGCAACACTTGACAAGATTGCTATATATAATATATAATATAACTTATAAACGTATGGCATTTTTCGTTCGCCGTGCAAATCGTACGGCAGACGGATTTTTCGTCAAATATCCATATTTGTGCAAAAGGATTTTTAAAATGAGCAATCACGAACTTTCAAAAGCGTACGCTCCGCGTGAGATCGAGGACAAGATCTACAGAAGCTGGAGCGAAAACGGCTACTTTAAGCCGTGCCCGGACAAAAATGCACCCGCGTTCACCATCGTTATTCCCCCTCCGAACGTAACGGGTCAGCTTCACATGGGTCACGCGCTTGACGAGACCCTTCAGGACATCCTCATCCGCTACAAGCGTATGCAGGGCTTCTCTACTCTGTGGGTCCCCGGTACCGACCACGCGGGTATCGCAACACAGATAAAGGTTGAAGAAAACCTCAGAGTCAACGAAGGTCTCACCAGATACGACCTCGGACGCGAGAAATTTCTCGAAAGAGTCTGGGCGTGGAAGGAACAGTACGGCAACAGAATCATAAATCAGCTCAAGAAGCTCGGCTCGTCCTGTGACTGGGATCACGAGCGCTTCACAATGGACGAGGGCTGTTCAAAGGCCGTACGCGAGGTATTCGTAAACCTCTACGACAAGGGACTTATTTACAGAGGAAACAGAATCATCAACTGGTGTCCTCATTGCACCACGGCTCTTTCGGACGCCGAGGTAGAATACAGCGAGCAGGCAGGTAACTTCTGGCACATCAGATATCCCATACAGGATTCCGACGGCTACGTTACTATCGCTACCACCAGACCCGAAACCCTCCTCGGAGATACAGCGGTTGCCGTTAATCCCGCGGACGAAAGATACAAGGATCTCGTTGGTAAAATGCTTATACTTCCTCTCGTCAACAGAGAGATCCCCGTCGTTGCAGACGATTACGTTGACCTTGAATTCGGTACGGGCTGCGTTAAGATAACACCCGCTCACGACCCCAACGACTTCCTTGTGGGTCAGCGTCACAATCTCCCGATGCCGAGAATTATGAACGACGACGCAACCATCAATATGCCCGGCACCAAATACGACGGTATGGACAGATATGAGGCGAGAAAGGCTATCGTCGCTGACCTCGAGGAAGGCGGATACCTTGTCAAGATCGAGCCTCATAGCCACAACGTCGGCACCTGCTACAGATGTAAGACAACAGTTGAACCGCTTACGTCAAACCAGTGGTTCGTTAAAATGGAGCCTCTTGCAAAGCCTGCTCTTGACGTTGTCAAGACGGGGGAGGTCAAGTTCGTTCCGGAAAGATTTACAAAAACCTACACCAACTGGATGGAAAACGTTCACGACTGGTGTATTTCCCGTCAGCTCTGGTGGGGTCACAGAATTCCCGCCTTCTACTGCGATGCTTGCGGTGAGATGACGGTATCAAAGGAAGACATTGAGGTTTGTCCGAAGTGCGGCGCAAAGGTTCGCCGCGAGGAGGACGTGCTTGACACGTGGTTCTCCTCGGCACTTTGGCCCTTCTCTACACTCGGTTGGCCCGAAAACACAGAGGACTTAAAGAGATACTTCCCCACAAGCGTGCTCGTTACGGGCTACGATATCATCTTCTTCTGGGTTGCGAGAATGATATTCTCGTCACTTGAGCACACTGGCAAGCCGCCGTTCGAACACGTATTCATCCACGGCCTTGTGCGCGATGCTCAGGGCAGAAAGATGTCAAAGTCTCTCGGCAACGGTATCGACCCGCTTGAGATAATCGACAAGTACGGTGCAGACGCGCTCAGATTCGCTCTCGCTACGGGTAACTCCCCCGGAAACGATATGCGCTTCTCGGACGAGAAGATCGAATCCGCAAGAAACTTTACAAACAAGATTTGGAATGCCGCAAGATTCGTTCTTATGAATCTTGACATTGAAAAAGTAGAGCTTCCCTCGGCTGAAAAGCTTGACCTTGAGGACAAGTGGATACTTTCACTTTTCAACAAGCTTACCGAGGAGGTTACCGCAAACCTCGACAACTTTGAGCTCGGCGTTGCTCTCTCAAAGCTCTACGACTTTATTTGGGATATATACTGCGACTGGTATATCGAGCTTACCAAGCCTCGCCTTGCCGACAAGGAAAGCGAGGGTAACAAGGTTGCACAGAACGTACTCGCGTACGTACTCCGTGAGACCCTCAAGCTTCTCCATCCCTTTATGCCCTTCATCACAGAGGAGATCTACCAGGCTCTTCCCCACGATGAAGAAAGTGTTATGATTTCACGCTTCCCGAAGCACACAGATACACTCACCTTTGAGGCCGAGGAGGAAAGAATGAGCGCGCTTATCGATTCCATCTGCGCTCTCAGAAACCGCCGTGCGGAAATGAATGTTCCGCCCTCCAAGAAGGCTACCGTGTATATCGTGAGCGAAAGAAGTGATATATACAACAGCAAGACTGCAAGATTCTTTGAAAAGCTCGCAGGCGCATCCAAGGTCGAATTCAGTGAATGTCCCGACAAGAACCCCGTTCAGATAGTTGCAGGAAGCGCTACTCTGTTCGTGCCTCTTTCTGACATCATCGATTTCGACAAGGAGCGCGAAAGACTCACCAAGGAGTTTGAAAAGACTCGCGGAGAGATAGAGCGTATTGAGAAAAAGCTTTCAAACGAAGGCTTCGTATCAAAGGCTCCCGCTGCAGTTATTGACGGTGAAAGGGCAAAGCTTGCCAAGTACCGTGAGCAATACGAAAGTATTGAAAAAGCAATTTCCAACCTCGGCGCATAAGTAATTAATTTATTTAAGGAGAACAAAAATGAACCGCAAGATTTGCTTACGCGTATTTCTTACACTTCTGATTACCCTCACCGCTTTCGCCGTAATGGCAGTTACTGCATCTGCCGCAAGCGTTACGGCTGAAATAAAATCGATCACCGTAAACATAAGAGAAGTAGAGCCCGAAGACGGTTTCTACACCGTTGACGTTCCGATTAACATCAAGGAAAACTCCGGCTTCCTCACGGTTGGTATGGACATTACCTACCCCGATGAGTTTACCCTTGCAGGCTGGACAGAGGGCGTAGTATTCCCCGTCACCGATGCCAACCCCTCCGAGGGCCCCGCGAGATCCTCTGCCAACAACACAAGCTGGTATGAAGACGATCTTGAGCTCAATCCCTTTACTGTACTGTATTTCACTTTTGATACAAACAACACGGCAACAGGCGACCTCATAACCCTTACCTTCAGGCTTCCCGAAAATATCGAGGCAGGCGATTATAACATCTCTGCTGTGGTAACCGACGCGGTTGCTCAGGGTGATGACTCAAGTGCTTACCCCGAAACCATCACCGGTGATTTCACGGTAACCGCAGGTAAAGTAACCGTTCAGTCTTTCCCGAACGGCAAGTGCGGTGACAACCTTAATTGGCTCTTAAACACCAAGACAGGTGTTCTCACCATCAGCGGTACGGGCGCTATGACGTCTACTCCTTGGGATTCCTACAAGGGTCAGATAGTTACCGTTGAGATAGAAGACGGCGTTACAAGCATTATAGACGGTGCGTTCGCTGACTGTACAAAGCTTACGACAATAACGGTAGAAGCAGGAAATGCTAACTACGTAGTTGAAAATAACGTACTCTTTAACACAGGCAAGACAGTACTTGTTCAGTACCCCGCCGGAAAAGCAGATACCGCTTACACAGTACCTGCAACCGTTACCGAAATCAAAACCAAGGCATTCTCCGGTTGCACAAATCTTACGTCTATTGAAATATCCGAGAAGGTAACTGCGATTGGCGATGACGCTATCACAAGCGGAATCATCCGCGGATATCCAGGCTCTGCAGCTGAAACATACGCTAATGAAAACAGTCTCAACTTCGTTGATATTACTCCCGTATACACCATCAAGTTCCTCGACAAGGACGGCGTAAGCGTTGTACGCACGGGTGACCACAAGGATGGCTCAACAGTAACACTTCCCGAAGCCAATGAATATGACCACTTCACGTTCCTCGGATGGAGTACAGGCGTTCAGGGCGAAGCGCTCATCACAGAAAACTTCATCGCTAAAAAAGCTCTCACACTTACAGCCGTTTATGAAGAAGAAGCAAAGCTCACCGTTACAGTTAAGGCTACATTAGGCGGTCTCATAATCTACGACGGCGAGACGGATACAGAGTTCACCGTTGAAGCTTATGCAGGTACAGTCCTTACATTCGAGGCCATAGACGACCCCTCCGATGACGAAGAAAACGTACTGCGTAACTGGTATGACTGGTCAACCGGTTCGGCAGTAAGCATTACAGGCTCCGAGGACGGTAAAGCACCCACAACTCTTGAGTACACTGTTACAAAGAATATCAACATCGACGCAAACTTCATCTCCGCTAATCACAGATTACCCGTAAGACTCGTTGCACTCACTGACGGCAATGGTTCCATCAATACGGAAAGCTGGGGTGAAGAAACCATCTTCGACCATTACGTTGATGCAAATACTCCTACGACGCTTGAAGCTAAAGCATACGGCGACTACGTTGCAGCATACTGGATCAGATATACCAACTACGACGACACCGAGGTTCTTGTAGCAACAGGTGATACCGCTGAATTATATCCTCTCGGCGGAAGCGTATTCTATGAGCCCATATTCCTTGAGGCTAATAAAGAAGCTACCCTCTACATCGATGCGGCAACAAGAGAGATACTCTCTTACGTTGATGCTCCCAAGGGATACACACCCACTTTGAACGAAACCTTTACAACCAAAATCGTTACAGTTTATGACTGCACAAAGAGTAAGGATACCGATGAAAACAACCTCTTTACTGCTTTCGATGTTAACGGTGACGTAATTGAAGGAGCAAAGAACCCCGCATACTCAGACAATATTATCATAAACAAGACCGAAGAAAACGCAACTCCCGTATGGAAACTGAAGCTCGGCGATAAGGTATTCACCGCTTCCTTTAAGGATAGCTTCTCCTTCAACTATATGTTCGCGGCAGGTACTGCAGTTGAGGTTTATGAAAACGAGCTCAACGGTGAAGCTGCTCCCACTATCTCGACCGTTGCAACATGGACCGAGAACAACTCCGGAGACGTTATAACCAGATTTACAGGTCTGTACGCACTTCCCGAAGGATACACTCTTGTAAACCACGGTATCATGATGGATCAGAACAAGAAGCTCCTCGCAGCTCTCGAAGACAATGACACCGGTGATCTGGAAGTATCCGGCTCTATCATCGTAGGACGTGTTTCTAATAACTCCGAAAACGCAACACCTCTCTTTACAGTAGCAAAGAGACTTGCAGACGCAAATGACGTATGGTACGGCAGAGCATACCTCGTATACACCGACGGCGAAACCACATACGTTAAGTACGCAGACGATATTCTTCCCAGCATTGACGGCGTGGATATCATCGAAGGCGAAACACCCGGTAACGAAGACATTTACGGTCCTCTCTACTGGGATGAAACAGTAGTTTTCGAAAACTGATTCTCCTTAATAGCAAAAAGACCTCTGCAGTTTTGCAGAGGTCTTTTCTTACATTAGGTGAGTTATACTATCAAGTGCAACAGTAAATAAAAAATGGAAAGCCCATATAAATCCATGGTATAATTGTAATAACCACAAAACAAAAAACCAGGAGGATTTATATGAGCTATAAACATCTTACCATAGAAGAGCGCTGTTGTCTACGGGAATATTACAAAAAAGGATACAGTTATCGAAAAATTGCAGAATTGATGGGTAGTAACGTAAGTACGATTTCAAGAGAGCTCAATCGAAATTTCACCCACATGTACGATTTACCCACATATTACCCACACACAGCTCAAAAGAAATACTTGTTAAGAAGATCATATTGCCACAGAGGAATGTTTCAGGAACAAGCAAAAATAGATTACATAAAAGAGAAACTACTCTTGACCTGGTCGCCTGAACAAATTGCAAATACACCGTGTGAACTAAATATGCCGTCAACAAGAACGATAGCGTTGATCAACGCCAGGCCCAAAAAAGTATTAAATTACAATAATCCCTTGGCTTTGTTTGAAGATTCTATCAAAAAGTGTTGCACTTAGTTTGACAAATCATCTTTTCTCAACTATTTTTATGTTAACGGGGTCTATGCCCGCCTGCTCGTAAACTATCTCCTTTATCTGAGAAAGCTCATTCTGAAGAAGTCCGTCAGACTTTACGATTATGTTTGCGTTAGAGCCCGTTACGACCGCTATACATTCTTCAAACCCCTTGCTCTTGATAAGGGTCTCGATATTTGCCTCTACCTCGATCTCGCCCGCTATACGCGCGATGTCGCCAAGTGCGGTCTCCTTTGCGCTTTCAAGCGCCGCCTCGTTGTTTACCACGGTCTTGAGGACCTCGATAGCCTCGTCACGCGCCTGTTCACGGCTGAGTATAGAGGAAGCAAAATACGTATCCTCAACGTACGTTGCGCCGTCATCGGTCATTTCACCCGTCGGCTCAAATTCAATTGGGTCGGTAGTGTCGGCAAGAGCGTAGTTTAAAATAACGGCAAAGCCTATAAGTAAAACAGAGCATATAATCACGATAGTTCTCGTTCCTATCGACATAACTGCGCTCTTTACCTTTTTTGCCGCGCTCTTTACCTTTGATACACCTTCGACCTCGACAAGCTCCGTGCTTTCCTCGTTTACGGGAACATCTGTCAGCTTGCGGTCATATTTTTCGTTTGCATTGTTATCCATAATATTTCTCCTTTAATAATGTTTACATTCAAATTATATGTGTGTTTTTTTGATATATGACTGTTACATAAAACCCGTGACGTATATTTGCGAGGTGGGAATGGAATAAAGAGTGCTGAGCATCTCGCAAACCGTCAGCTTGACTGCGGCGTTGTTCCCTCCTTCGCATACAACGGCTATTCCCGTAACTCTGCCCGTTGTGTCGGTATTCACCGTGACGTAGACCTCTGTGTCAGGGCACACCTTTTCGCAAAGACGTTCGATCTTTTTTGCTTCATCGGTGCGAAGCTCAAAAAATCTCCCCCCTCCGCCAAACGCCGTGAGCAGTACTCCGAGAGCAAGGAGCGCCGCCATTATTCCTGCCCGTTTTCCGCCTCCGATCGCCTTCACCGCTTTTTTAACAAGCTCCGTCATTTAGTCACCTCCGTTTCATATACTCTGCATCCAAGCGTTTTTTCAAGGTAATCTCTCGCGTCACTTTTGAGATATCCGCTATCACTTTTAATATTGACGTAAGCGCATATAAACTCTATATTCGTAACATCGGACACGTCGAAGGCTATACCGATGCTTATATCGTTTGATTCCAGAGGAAATTTGTTTGACAGAACGCTCTTGGCGTTTCTGATTATCCCGAAGCAGCACTCTCTTATATACATATCACAGGCGGCAGGAGAGTCGCGCTCGGGTGTTCCGAGCTCATTGCATTCGCACACAAAAAATTCATCCTCAAAGTAGATGTACTCAGAGCCAGCCGGGGTGCCCGTATCCTCTCCGGGGTCAAGCGCCAAGCCTATGTCACTAAAGCTTACCGATTCCGAAAACGGCGCTATGATACAAAGCGACAGAACGAGGGCAAACACGTACCGCAGGTGCTTTTTCAGAGTAGCATCCTTTACAAACGGTGCAAATTCAATAATCAGCTCAACGGCGCACGCCGCCGCAATAGTCGAAAAAATGTAGTTTTGCATAAATCCCCCTATGCGTACGAGCTTGCACAATGCGCGAGCACCGTCATTGAGTAAATAAACAGGACCGCCATCAGCGAAACCAAGGCTATAAGGTAATTGACAAGTCCGCCTGCCTCCTTTATGACCGTGCATTCCCTTTCGCATCCGAGCAGATCGGCGAGCGACGCGGCAAGCGAAAGATTTATTCTCGTTATCATGAGCGAAACAAACGGAGGCAGAGCTATTATAACGATGACCGCAATACCGATACCACCCACCGTTGTTCTGAGATAACTGATGCTTCCCGAAACCGTCCTTACCGCCTCGCTTACCGCACCGCCGACGATAGGTATAAAGCTTGCCGCCGCAAATCTTACGGCTCTCGCCGCAAGTGAATCCGCCGCGCCTGCGAGGGTGTTCTGAAACGCAACTATCGCGGATATTGCCGCAACCGTTATGCCAATACCCACCCCAAGCACCCCTTTTATGAATCCCGAAAGAGTGCCGAGTCGGAGCTTCGGGGACACGGCGCGCGCAAGAGCGAGCGCAAGGCTTATCTGAAGGACGGGGTACAGTATACGGGCGTTTATATTTTCAAGCAAGGTTATACCGAGCAAAAGTCCCGTGCGGCTCACCGCACCGGCAGTTATGTTTCCTCCTGCGATATAAAGCGCAGTCACGGCAGGAGTGATCGCGTTTGCAAAGGATGACAACGTTCCGAGATATCCCTCGGTCATTTCAAAAAGTCTTGTCAGTCCGCCAAACACCGACACACAAACACACAGTCCGCTGACGGCGGAAAATCCGCTGTCAAGCCCCGATACCTTCGAGGACTGCGACATATTGTGCATAAGAGAGGCAATGACTACCAGCGCGGCAAGCACGCCAAGCTCTATAACCGCACTTCCCGTTGCCTCCTTTAAAGTATCGATAAGGAGTCCGAAAAAGTACGAGGGTGAAAGCTTGTTCGCCGCACCGCCGTGCTCGAAAAGTCCGTCGGGCAGACGTTCAAGCGCCTCATTCGGTATGTATTTTTCAAATTCACCTATTTCGGGAATCTCCTCGGCATATGAGCTTATGCCAAATGCTTGTCCCAAAAAGGAAAACAAAACAAGAATAAATAAAATTTTTCTCATATCAAAAGCGACCTGGCCCTCTCTATAAGCTCGCTTATCAGAGGAAGCGAAAGCAAAAGCAACTCTGCCCTGCCTATCATTTCAAGCTTTGAGGCAAGTCCCGCCTCTCCCGCATCCTTGCACACGTCTGCGCTTATCTCGACCGCAAGAGCTACGCCGAGCGCCTTCAGGAGTGTGGATGCGTAGTCTGCAAGGGGGGTGTCTGTGATAAGAGTGCTTAAATATTTGTACGACGGGTACAGACTTGCCGCGGCGGCGCATATAAAGCCTGCGCACACGGTAAGTGTAACAAGCTTTGAAACGCTTGGCTTCAGCTCGGCTATTATCATAGCCGCGGCTACCGTCAACAGAGCAAGTCCACAGTATTTTACTATACTCATACCAGTCCGAACACCGTCCCGATAAGCCCGAACAGCTCCTTCATCTGCCCAACGAGCAACACCAGCACCACTATTATCCCCGCTATCGTCACGAAGGTGGACTGTTCTTCTCTTCCCGACTTCGATAGTATCTGACACGCAACACTGACAACTAACCCTATCCCTGCCACCTTCATAATAAAACCTATCTCCATTTGTATTTCCTCCGCATTTGTCCTTACCTCATTATATTAAGAACACCGCCGCGAGTATTCCGCACATTATCCCCGCACTTCTGAAAAGCTTTATCTCTCCCGGCAGCTTGCTTCTCGCGGTGTCAAGCCGAAGCTTAAGCTCACCCGTATAATAAGCGCACCTTTTTAGCTCCTCGTCAACAGAATACTGACCGAGACCGTCACCGAATTCGGACAAAAGCAAGACGTCACTTGCGTCAAGGCAAAGCTCGTCCGCAGCTTGATGCGCGGCTTCGGCAAAGCTCATACCGGTTGCGGCAAGAGCAAGAAATCCCGACGCTTCAAGAAGCTCGTCCTTGTAATCACAAAGAATTGACCTAACCGGAGTATGAAAGCTTCTCACCTTGGCTTCAAGACTCTGCGCGAGGCGCAAAAGCGCCTCAAGAGCCTTTATCCGCTTCTTTTGCCTTACCACAAGGCTTTCTCCCCATATACTCACGATGGCGGTAATCAAACCTATTCCCAATATCCTTAACATACCTTCTCTCCGTCAGATCTCAGTCGTCTCAAATTCAAAGCTGCGGGAAGAAAATTCGCGCTTTATTTTTATACATCTCTCAAAAACACGCGCGTCAATAAGCCTCTTTATATGCGGGCGCTTGACGAGTGAATCGAAGCTATCCGCGTGCGCGCTCGCAATAAGCGGAACTCCTGTGTTTGCCGCTTCGAGAATAGACAAAGCATCGCTCTCCGAGCCTATCTCGTCGCAAAAAACCACCTCGGGTGAAAGTGTACGCGTGGCAAGCTCTATACCTGCGCCCTTGGAATAACCGAAAAGATAGTCGGTCAGGGTATTTGACGCACTCCTTGCGGTATAAAGCTCACGCTTGGTGTCAATGACCGCGCCGCGCAGAGGGGAGTTTCCCGCACAGAGTCCTCTGATGAGCATTCGCAAAACGGTGGTCTTCCCCACTCCGGGAGGTGAAAACAATAAGGTTGGGACTACTCTGCCTCGGTCAACACAAAGAGAATCAATGCCGTCTTGGCGCTCCGTGTCGTACGGAAAACGCAGGCAAAGCGAGGTGATCTCGTCGACCGACGCGCCCCTACCGAAGCTCGGACATACACCGCAGCGCACTCCATCGTCCATCGGCAGATAACCGCGCTCTATCTCGGACGCAAATGCGTACGGTGAGCCGCCGCACAAAGCAAGCACCGCGCCCTTTATCTCGGACGGCATACATCTGACGGGCAGAATTATGTTTCTACCGTCAACCGTCAGCGACACGGGTCGTTCGCGCCTGAGTCTCAGCTCGTTTATGACACTGCCACTCATACCGTCACACGCGGCACCTATTGCAAGACATATTCTCGCAGGCAGCAGGGCAAGAATTTTATCAAGCTCTTTTCTGTTTTCCATTATCAACCCTCCACGCCAAGGTAACTTATCCGTCGGCACAGTAAAATACGGAGCGCCCCGAGCGCTCCTTTAATACAAATGTATATGAGCCGTGCGGTCTTGTTATTCCGTAAAGTTTTTATGAATTTACACAAAAGCCTTGAATTCGGGTAAAAAGTGGTATATAATCTTGTTAACTAACTTTCAAAGGAGAACTTTATAATGTTATTTTTACTTGACGAGGCAGCAAACGGTGCAGGTACTGTAAACACCGGCAGCACCATCTATACCTTCATTATGCTCGCGGTTCTTTTCGTTGTCTTCTACTTCATTATGTACAGACCTCAGAAGAAGCAGGAAAAGGAAACAGCAAATATGAGAAACAATCTTCAGGTCGGCGATGAAATAACCACCATCGGCGGTATCATCGGCAAGATAATCAGCATTAAGGAAGAAACCGTTCTTATCGAAACAAGCGCAGACAGAACCAAGATAAGAATTCTCAAAAGCGCCGTAAGATGCGTTGACGTTAAGGCTGAGGACGCTCAGTAAGCTTGTCATAACATAAGCTTTTCCTTCATACAATCTACCGAATAAACTTTTTGGAAGGATTGATTATTTATGAAGAAAAAAGCAGGCGCAAAATTCAGCAAAGCAAAAGAAAGATCGGATGCCGAAAGCATACTTTGGTCAGGGCTTAAAAGCTTAGCCTTGTCCGTCTGTGTGCTTTCGGCTTTGCTTTTTATAGGTGCCGCTGCCGCTATGAGCACGAATGACCCCGACAGTCTTTGCGCGCCGATAGGCTATGCATCGGTGGCTATTGCTCTTTTACTCTCGGGCGTGTTCGCCGCAAAATTTTGCAAGGTGCTTCCAAGCGTTTGCGCGCTCGTCACGGGCGGTGCGCTCGCTCTCATCTCATTTTGTATCAGCATTTCACTTGACGGCGGCAGTGGCTCGGCATTTCAGCTTGTTTTTCTCGCGTATCCTCTTATATCCTTTCTCGGCAGTCTTTTGGCATCGGGTAAAAAAGGTAAAAAGCGAGGCAGATTTAACAATCGTTGAGCATATCCCATTCTCTTGTCAATAATCCCGTAGTATTCCAATAAATCCAAGAAAAAACTTGTTTTTTTATAGCAGAAAAACCAAATAATGGGTTGACTTTTATGCTTGCAATATGGTAAAATTAAATAAATCCAAAAAGGGGGATATTTATAATGGCAAATGAAGATAAAATCCTGGATGCGTTCAAGGACGTACAGGACGAACAGAAAGTTATCGATACCAGCAAAAAGCTCAGAGTTGGTATCATCGGTACAGGTTGGATTGCTGATGCTCACATCCAGCAGTACAAGGGCTTTGAGGACGTAGAAATCGTTGCAGGTGCTGACCTTATTCCCGGCAAGGCTGAAGCTTTCTTTAAGAAGCACGGTGTTGAGGGCGTTAAGTGCTACCCTGACCACAAGTCTATGCTCGATGACGAAAGTCTCAAGCTTGATGCAGTAAGCGTATGTACATACAATATGCAGCACGCTCCCTGTACAATTTACGCTCTTAAGAAGGGTGTAAACGTTCTTCTCGAAAAGCCTATGTGTGTAACTCTTGAAGAAGGTATCGAGATCTGCAAGGCAGAAAAGGAATCCGGAAAGATCCTTTCCATCGGCTTCCAGCCCAGATTCGATGACAATATGAAAATGGTTAAGAAGGTAGTTGATTCCGGCGTTCTCGGTAAGATCTACTACATTCAGACAGGCGGCGGTCGCCGTCGCGGTATTCCGACTCCTTTCGGTACAACGTTTATCGAAAAGGAAACAGGCGGTATCGGTGCTCTCGGTGATATCGGATGCTATTCTCTCGATATGGTTCTTAACGCAATTGGTTATCCGAAGCCTCTTACAGTTACAGGTTACGTTTCCGATTACTTCGGTAAGAACCCTAACTACCCGGGTTATCCTATGTCAAAGCGTGCTGAATACGCTAAGAAATTCGGCGTTGACGACTTCGCAGCAGCATTCATTCGTCTTGAAAACGACATCATCCTCGACTTCAGAATCGGTTGGGCTGAGCACATCAACACTCCCGGTGACACCATCATCCTCGGTACCAAGGGCGGTCTCAGAATCCCCTCTACAGAGTGCTGGAACGGTTCTATCGGCGGTCCTCTCACCGTTTACTCCGACATCGGTGACGAAATGGTTGAGACCCAGATTCCTATGAAGCAGAACAAGGTTAACTGCTTCCAGGTTAAGGTTCGTTCTTTCCTCGACGCTATCAAGGAAGGCGGAAAGGCTCCCGTTCCCACAAGCCAGATAATCTACAATCAGGCTATCCTTTCGGGTATCAAGAAGTCTGCTGACGCAGGTCGCGAGATCGAAATCGAAATTCCCGAATTCTAATGAACTAACAAGGAGGTCGCTTGCGGCCTCCTTGTCTTGTTATATTGTTAAATGAGGATCTATAAAATGAGTGAATATGTTTTAAGTGAGGGTACCAAAGAAAAGGCGCCCGAAAAAATAGACAGGAAACTAAGAGTCGGTATAATCGGTACGGGCGGTATCGCGCATTCTCATATGAACAAATACGTTATGATGGACGATGCCGAGGTCGTATGCGGTGCGGATCTTGTGCCCGGTAAGGCTAAGGCGTTCTTTGAGGAATACAAGCTCGACGGAGTAAGATGCTACACCGACTACAAAAAAATGATAGATAACGAGGAGCTCGACGCGGTAAGCGTCTGCACCTACAACAGAACTCACGCAGAGTGTGCCATCTACGCGCTTGAGCACGGAGTCAACGTGCTTCTTGAAAAGCCGTTTACTGTAACCCTTGACGAAGCTGTTGAGGTTTGCAGAGCGGAAAAGAAATCGGGCAAGATCCTTTCTATCGGCTTCCAGCCGAGATTTGACCCCAATATGAAAAAGGTTAAAGAAATCGTCGAGTCGGGTGTTCTCGGTAAGATATACTACATCCAGACAGGCGGCGGACGTCGCCGCGGTATTCCCGCAAGTGCAAACAAGACGACCTTTATTGAAAACGAGACTGCAGGAATCGGTGCACTCGGCGATATTGGATGCTACGCGCTTGATCTCGTTCTAAATGCTATCGGCTATCCGAAGCCTCTTACCGTTACGGGATACGTTTCAAACTTCTTCGGTACTAACCCCAAAACGGTTTGCTCAAGTGCAGGAAACACCACACCGTGGGCAGGCGAGTACGTTGCCTCCAAGTTCGGCGTTGACGACTTCGGCGCGGGCTTTATCAGACTTGAGGGCGGTATAAT
Organism: Eubacteriales bacterium; assembly: GCA_045580165.1. GTDB lineage: Bacteria > Bacillota > Clostridia > Oscillospirales > CAG-272 > UBA4717. The sequence continues at coordinate 8,253 of JAZNNG010000054.1, read as the reverse complement.
CCTCGACTTCAGAATCGCTTGGGCAATGAACATAAACACCCCCGGCGACACTATCATCCTCGGTACAGAAGGCGGCCTGAGAATTCCTTCAACAGACTGCTGGAACGGCGTTCTTCCCTCTCCTATGAAGATATACCACCAGACCGCAAACTCTCAGGTTGAGACCGAGATCCCTCTTCTCCCCAAGGTCGACCACATCTTCTGTAAGATTCGCTCATTCCTCGATGCAGTCAAAGAAGGTGGCGAGGCTCCCGTCCCGTCAAGTCAGATAATCATAAATCAGGCTATTATCGACGGTATCGTAAAGTCGTCCGAGCTTGGTGAGGAAATTAAGATAAACATCCCCGAGATTTAATGTGAAAAATGCTGCCGAGATTTTCGGCAGTATTTTTCATTTTTCTTATACAAATATTTAACTTTATATTGACAAATTCATAGTAAAATTGTATAATATTTATAAACATAACAATAGGATAGAGGCGCGAGGTCTAAGAGTAGCCGCATTTACACGTCGGAATTACGGACGCGGTGAAAGGAGACTTTGCCGAAGCTGTTTGCGAATTCCGTCGTTCTCGGCTGGGGGCAAGTAAAATATGCTTGTCACTGTCACGTTTCGTGGAGGGCTATCGTGTGTATGACTTTTGTTTTTACCGCGGTAACCGCGGTAATTTTTTTATTCCACGGGCTTTCCCGTTGTGTGTTTGAATTTCAACTCAGAAAGGTTTGACATTATGGAAATCTTCGGTTCCTTTTTAGCACTCCTTCCTCCGATAATTGCGATCGCTCTCGCTCTTATCACAAAGGAAACCTATTCTTCCCTTTTCGTGGGCATTCTTGTCGGCGGTCTTATGGCGGCTGGCTTCAATCCCGTTAAAATGGTTGACATCACTTTAACAGACGGTATCATAGCCGCTGTTGAGGGTACTGCGGGAATTTTCGCATTCCTTGTTATCCTCGGAATTGTAGTTGCACTTATGAACAAGGCAGGCGGCTCGTACGCCTTCGGTAAGTGGGCGGAAAAGAACGTTAAGACAAAAATTGGCGCTACTCTCGCTACCTTCGCTCTCGGCGTTCTCATCTTCGTTGACGACTACTTCAACTGCCTCACCGTCGGCTCTGTTATGCGTCCCGTTACAGACGTTAACAAAATGTCCCGCGCTAAGCTCTCTTACATAATCGATGCTACCGCTGCTCCTATCTGTATGATAGCTCCTATCTCCTCCTGGGCAGCTGCAGTTTCTCAGTACGCTGAAGAAGCAGGTGTTAACGGTCTTGAGCTCTTTATCAAGGCTATTCCCTTCAACTTCTACTCGCTTCTCACCATCGTATTCATCATTGCCATCACTCTTATGAAGTTTGACTACGGCTCAATGAGAATTCACGAGGTTAACGCTCGCAAGAACGGCGACCTTTATACCTGCGGTGAAAAGAACGAATCCGCTGATGTTACTCCCAGCGCAAAGGGTAAGATGATCGACCTTATCATCCCGATAATCGTACTCATCGTATTCTGCGTAATCGGTCTTATCTACGTTGGCGGCTTCTTTGAAGGCACAAGCTTCGTTGATGCTTTCGCAGGCACAGACTCGACAGTAGGTCTCCCGTGGGGCGCTCTGATAGCTCTCGTTATCATAATCGTTTACCTCATTGCAAGACGCGTTATCACATTCAAGGAAGCTATGGCTTGTATTCCTCAGGGCTTCATCGCAATGGTACCCGCAATACTCATCCTCACCTTTGCTACAGCTCTTAAGAATATGACAGGTCTCCTCGGAGCTACCGAATTCGTAAAGACTGCTCTCGAGGGCTCTGCGGCTTCTCTCGCATCCTTCTTACCCGCTATCATATTCCTCGTTGCTTGCGGTCTTGCTTTTGCAACAGGTACGTCGTGGGGTACGTTCGGTATTCTTATCCCGATCGTTCTCGCAGTATTCCCCGTTGGAAGCACACTCGGTACAGTTGGTATCTCCGCTTGCCTCGCAGGCGCAGTTTGCGGTGACCACTGCTCGCCAATCTCGGATACGACAATTATGTCATCAGCAGGCGGTCAGTGTAACCACATCAACCACGTTTCAACTCAGATCCCTTACTCAGTATCGGTTGCGGGAATCTCCTTCTTGATGTATCTCATTGCAGGCTTCATCCCGAACGCTTGGATCACGCTTCCTGTCGGTATCGTGCTTACAGTTGCCTTCCTCTTCGTAATGAAGAAGATAATGGTAAAGAAGTACGGCGCAGACAACGTATAATTTGATCAATGGTCAAAAGCCGTATGCGGTTTCCGCATACGGCTTTTCTTTTTTAAAAATGTGATTTCAAGAGGAAACGCGAGATTTTGAGAGATAAATCCTGCTTTCCGGTCGAAAACAGCTTGTTTTTGACTTTCTTTGACTTTGGATTTATAATTAAGCCGTAAGGTCAAAGAAGATCAAATTTGTGCCACAATGGCAGATCGGAGAAACTAATGCTAATTTCAGACATAATAGCAAAAATGATAGAAGAAATGCTTAACGAAAACGGCGGCTCTCTCGACATAAGAAGAAACGAGCTTGCAGGTCAGGTCGGATGCGCGCCGAGTCAGATAAATTACGTTATAACCTCGCGCTTTACTCCCGAACGCGGCTACATAATCGAAAGCCGACGTGGCGGCGGTGGTTACGTCAGGATAGTCAGAAAGGACATGGCGCGCGACAACTACCTTATGCACTGTGTGTTCGCACTCGGCGACAGTATTGACGAGCGCAGCGCGGCGGCCTTTCTTACAAGTCTTTACGACAGAGGCTTTATTGACGAGAACGTGCGCGCGGCTATGTGCGCCGCATCCTCGTCAGCGGCGCTCGCAAAAGTACCGACAAGCTACAAAAACTCAATCAGAGCCGATATAATACGACAGTTTGTGCTCTCACTTATGAAGTAAAATTGTGGGGAATGATTTGGAGGAAAAACCTATGTTATGTTCAGAATGTAATAAAAATAACGCGACGGTATATTATCAGGAGACTGTCAACGGAAAAAGCCGCGAGCTCTCTCTCTGCCACGAATGTGCAAACAAAATGGGAATAAGCACGGGCAGCTCTTTGTTTGACGGATTTTTCAAAATACCGTCGGTTGTCAGAGCAAAGCCCACAGGCTCCAAGGTGTGCTCGCTTTGCGCTTCAAACGAAAATACGTTTATAAAGGACGGCAAGGTAAGCTGTCCCGAATGCTACAACACCTTCCGCGACGAGCTTTTATCTCCCATAAAGAGAATTCACGGCAACGTGAGCCATATCGGACGCGCACCTGCAAAGCTAAAGCGACAGAACGATAAAAGGATGGTGCTTGCCGAGCTTAAGAAAAAGCTTGAGGAAGCCGTTAAAAACGAAGAATACGAGAATGCCGCGGTCATCCGCGACAAGATACGCGAAATAGAAGCGCAGGCGTAAAGGGTGGTGATAATATGGCATGGTACAACGAAAGCGGACGCGACACAGACGTCGTTTTAAGCTCAAGAGTCAGATTTGCAAGAAATATAAAGGACTATCCCTTCTCTCCCCTGCTTGACGAAACGGGCGCTTCCGAAATAATCTCAAAGGTCAGAGATGCTCTTGTCGGCTTTAACCTTATCGATATGCGCTCAAAAACTCAGCTTGAGCGAAGCTCATATGTTGAAAAGCATCTGATAAGTCCGAATTTTGCAGTATCGGCGGCACCCTGCGCTCTGCTTATTGACAGTAAAGAAACGGGCGCGGTCATGGTGTGCGAGGAGGACCACATAAGGATACAATCCATACTCCCCGGACTTGCCCTTAGAGAAGCGTTTGAGGCGGCGTGCGAGATAGATGACAAAATTGACGCGTACGTTACGTACGCGTACGATGAAAAGCTCGGATATCTCACCCATTGTCCCACTAATCTCGGTACGGGAATGAGAGCGTCGGTAATGATGTTTCTCCCAGCCCTCACTATGACTAATCTGTTAAACCGTTATGCGGGTCAGCTTGAAAAGCTCGGCATGACGCTTCGCGGAATGTACGGTGAGGGAAGCGGCTCGGAGGCGTACGTTTATCAGCTTTCAAACAGTGTCACGATGGGTATCACAGAGGACGAAACAATATCAAAGCTTGAAAACATTATAAATCAGCTTATCGAGAGTGAGAGAAAAACAAGAGAAAAGCTAAAGTCGCAAAGCTATGACCGTATATGCGACAAGGTGTGCCGTTCAATGGGAATACTGAAGTCGGCTTATATGGTGTCGTCAAAGGAGTTTTTGAAGCTTTTTGCGGACGTCAAGCTCGGCTCTGCTCTCGGTATGTTAGAGGGTATTGACGACACGGCTCTGTCGCGGCTCTTTATAGCCGCTATGCCCGCCACCCTCGTTCTCAGCGAGGACGGCGAGACAAGAAGCGATACAGAACGCGATAAGCTTCGCGCAAAATTCATAAAAGCATATAATTTCAAAGGTAGAGGATAAATAAAATGGAAATAAAGCTCACACAAAAGGCAGAGCTTGCCGTTAATAATTCAATGAGCGCGGCGCTCGAGCTTGGTCACTCCTACATCGGCTCGGAGCATATGCTGCTCGGTCTTCTTTCGGTCAAGGACAGCGTTGCCGAAAAGTATCTTTCGGGATGCAACATAGAATACTGTAAAATTGAAGAAATAATCACGAGCATTTCTGGCAAGGGCGACGCATCGCTCCTGACAAGCGCGAGTATGACTCCCCGATTCAAGAGAATTCTCGAAAAGTCGGGACTCGTTGCCCGCCGCTTCGGTCAAAACTATATCGGTACAGAGCATATTCTGTTGGCTCTGCTTAACGAAAGCGACTGCATTGCGGTAAAGGTGCTTATAAATCTCGGAGTCAGAGTAAACGAGCTGATACAGGACGTCAGCGAGTACCTGAATAACACCGAAAGCGGCGGTATCGGCGCAGGCGAGTCCTCAGAGGGCTTTGATGACGATACACGCACGTCAAGACGCAAGGATAGCACAAAGGAGGAGCTTGGCAAGACCAAGTATCTCTCAAAATACGGACGCGACCTCGTAAAGCTCGCGAAGGACGGAAAGATCGACCCTGTGATCGGACGTGATGCCGAGACCGAGCGCGTGATACAGATACTTTCGCGCCGTACCAAAAACAATCCCTGTCTTATCGGCGAGCCGGGTGTCGGAAAGACCGCCGTTGCTGAGGGACTTGCACGCAGAATAGCCGAGGAGAACGTGCCCGAATCCTTGCTTAACAAGATCATAGTTTCACTCGACATCACCTCGATGCTTGCGGGAAGCAAGTACAGAGGCGACTTCGAGGAAAGGATAAAGGGTGTCGTTGACGAGGCGATGAAGAACAAGAACATTATTCTTTTCATCGACGAGATCCACACACTCATCGGCGCAGGTGCGGGAAGCGATGACGCGCTTGATGCGGCTAATATGATAAAGCCGGTTCTTGCGCGCGGTGAAATTCAGATAATCGGTGCTACTACGGTAAAAGAATACAGACAGCATATCGAAAAGGACGCGGCACTGGAGCGCCGTTTTCAGTCAGTAATGGTAGGCGAGCCGTCGGTAGAGGAGTCGATCCTCATACTCGAGGGATTGCGCGACAAGTACGAGGCTCACCATAAGGTGCAGATAACGGATGCGGCAATAGATGCGGCGGTAAAGCTTTCAAAGCGCTATATAAACGGACGTTACCTGCCCGACAAGGCGATCGACCTTATTGACGAGGCGGCGTCAAAGAAAAGACTTTCGGTTCAGTTGCCCTCCCCCGACATCAAGGAAGCCGAGGAAGAGAAAAAGTCAGCGGTTGCAGAGCTTGAGGAAGCCGTTAAAGCTCAGGAGTTTGAAAAGGCGGCGAAGCTGCGCGACACGGTACACGAGCTTGAGGCGAAAATTGAGGGAATGCGCGCGTCGAGGAGTGAGAGCGCGAGCAGCACCTCCCTTTCCATCGGCTCTGACGATATTGCCGACATTATAACCGCGTGGACTGGAATTCCCGTTAAGAAGCTCATTAACGAGGAGAGCGAAAGACTTGCTCATCTTGAGGATATAATCGGAAAGCGTGTAATCGGTCAGGATGAGGCAGTAAAGACCATTTCGGCGGCAATCAGACGCGGAAGAACGGGTCTTAAGGACCCCAAGCGTCCCGTCGGCTCGTTTATATTCCTCGGTCCGACCGGTGTCGGTAAGACCGAGCTTGCCAAGGCAGTCGCTGAGGTTATGTTCGGCGACGAAAACGCAATGATAAGAGTGGATATGTCCGAGTATATGGAAAAGCACAACGTATCGAAGCTCATCGGCTCACCTCCCGGCTACGTCGGCTACGACGAGGGCGGCCAGCTTACCGACAAGGTCAGAAGCAGACCTTACTCGGTGGTGCTTTTCGACGAGATCGAAAAGGCTCATCCCGACGTGTTTAACCTTATGCTTCAGATGCTCGACGACGGAATACTCACCGACTCCCAGGGCAGAGTCGTCGACTTCAAGAACACCATCATAATTATGACCTCAAACCTCGGCGCTTCCCTTATAACCGAGGCGGCAAGGCCTCTCGGCTTCGGCGCGGTTGCAGACGAAAACGAAAATATGCGCTCATCGGTCATGAAGAAGCTCAAAGAAGCGTTCAGACCCGAATTCCTTAACAGAATCGACGATGTTATCGTATTCAACAAGCTTGGCGAAGAGGATATCGAGAAGATAACCCTGCTTATGCTTGACGAGCTTAAGTCAAGAATCAAAGCCATCGGAATTGATGCGGAATTTGACGACGGTGTTGTAAAAATGCTTGCAAAGGAAGGCTTCGACCCCGTTTACGGCGCACGTCCCTTAAGACGCGCCATTACGCGCAAGGTCGAGGACAGCTTCTCAAGCGCAATGCTTTCGGGAAGTATAGGAAGCGGCGACAAGGTGCGCGCGGTGCTTGATACGAACGGCGACATTGTATACGAAAAGATCTGATTAACAGACGAAAACAGAGATTATCAGCCGAAAGGCTTGAATAATCTCTGTTTTTTTGCTACAATTATAGAAAAGACGGTGAAAGGGTGAGTTTTTTGGAGAAAAAAAGGTTTATAGGTCTTGACGTTGTACGCGTGTGCGCTATTTTGTTCGTTATTCTGCACCACAGCGTCACCAATCTCGGGCTTATGGGCGGCGACGTATACTCGGCAAAGTGGACTTTGTCCTTATTTTTAAGGGAGCTTACGTATTCCTGTGTGCCCCTGTTTATAATTTTAAGCGGATATTTACAGAAGAACAAAAAGCTTTCTTTTTCGTATTACAAGTCCATATTCCCTCTCTATTTATCGTACGCGGTTATAAGTCTGTTTACCCTTGCCGCAATTGCGATCTATGACAAAAGCTTTTACGTTGACCCGATCGACGCGATCTTCAGAATACTGAATTTTACCGCAAACGATTACTCGTGGTATTTTGAGATGTTCCTCGGACTTTTCTTGCTCATACCGTTTCTCAATATACTCTATAACGGTATCGAAACCCGTGGCGGACGGCTTACCCTTATACTTTCGCTCGCGTTTCTGACCCTTCTTCCCGACACGGTAGTCGGTTTTTCTCCCTACTACGATAACACCGCGGCAACCCTTGCACTTAACGTGATACCCGATTTCTTTGAGCCGCTTTACCCCGTAACCTACTACTTTATCGGTGCGTTTATCGCAGATTACAAGCCAAAGCTAAGCGTATGGACAAAGCTCCCGACGGTTTTGCTCGCGGCGCTTATCCCCACGCTTATAACCGCAGGCTACACGCACGCACGCGGAGAGTACGCGTGGTATATGATGGTGGGTTTCCAGAATATATGCGTATGTATTACTGCCGTTGCGGTATTTCTCGCGCTTTACGACCTTGAGTACTGCGCGGCGCCGATTCGCTTTACTCTCAAGCAAATATCGCTTTGCACGTTTGAAATGTATCTGTTTTCGTTTATATGGGACAGCTTCATATACAAGGTAAGCTCTGTTCCAAGACCACTTATGCCGCTTGCGGTATTTGCGCTTTCATTAGTGTCGGCGCTATTGTTAAGGCTCTGCCTTTCTCCCGTAAACCGACTTATAATGCGCTTATTTGACAATGCAAAGCGCGTCAAAGACTGAAAATACACAAATTTTTAATTGCCGTTTTTGTGAAAAACGGCAATTTTGCTTATAGACTTTATTTGTAAAAAACTGTATAATTTTGTATATAAATATCAGTTTGGAGATTACTATGAAGCTTTTCAGATCATACGCTCAGATGTATAAGGATGAATTT
>JAZNNG010000053.1:0-42237 GCA_045580165.1 Eubacteriales bacterium | reverse complement strand
AACAGAACCTGGAAGCCCAATATCAGAAAAGTTAAGGCAGTGGTTGACGGTACTAATAAGACTGTTCACGTATGTTCTCGTTGCCTTCGTTCAGGTAAGGTTACAAGAGCTGTCTGAATAATTATGTAAATTAGGCTGTCGAAAGACAGTCTTTTTTCATATCGAGGTGCTTTATGACCTATAAAAGAATATACGTTTCTGAGCATATCAGTAAAGAAGCGTGCAATTGCTTGTCAAAAATTTCCGAACAGATTATACGTGTCGGACAAAATCCTTATCTTCCCGTACCTATATCTACACACGCGGACGTACAGATGCTTGTGATTGACGACACCTTGATTTTAACCGAGGAGCTCTATGATAAGCTTAAGATAACTATCCCCGACAATATAATTATTGCTTTTTCGGATAAAAATCATACGGATAAATACCCCGGTGACGTAAACCTGAACGCATTGTATATTGGTAAATATATTTTTGCAAACTTAAATTCTTTGGATGAAACCGTAAAAAAGGTTTGCTCAGAAAAGGATATTAGCATAATCAACGTAAAACAAGGATACGCAAAATGCTCGTGTTTGGGATTAGGTAATGACAGTGTTATAACGGCGGACAAGGGAATTGCCGATGCGGCAAGGATGCACGGCTTTGACGTTTTACTTATTTCGCCGGGTGACATTGAGCTTAGCGGCTATGATTACGGATTTATCGGCGGATCTTCGTTTTATGATTACGTTAATAGATGCGTGTATTTTTTCGGAGATTTGAAAAAGCATCGTGATTACAATAAAATAGTAGATTTTTGTACTGGCAAGAATATTGAGGTCAAAATTTTCGATAGCCATCCGCTTACTGATATCGGCGGAGCTGTCGCACTAATATAAGGAGAATAATTATGATTAACGAAAGAGTATATTTGAGAGAGGGTAACGACAAGGTTTATCTTGATACTTACGTAGTCGATGAGAAAAATGCAATCGGACCGAGACAGGCGATTATCGTTTTCCCGGGAGGCGCTTACGTTGCACTTGCTCAGCACGAGGGTGAAAAGATAGCTCTTAACTATGTTGCGGCAGGAATTAACGCATTCGTGCTTAAGTACTCGGTCAGAGGTACTAATCCCGATATGAGATATCCTATGCCGCAGGTAGACGCTTCTAATGCTATAAAGTACGTCAAGGATAATGCTGAGAGATTCAATATAGACCCCGACCAGGTGTACGTTCTCGGCTTTTCCGCCGGTGGACACCTTGCAAGCACTATGGGTACTATATGGCACAGAAAGGAGATATACGATGCCGCAGAGCCTATGGAATACGGATATAACAAGCCTGCCGGTATGATCCTTTGCTATCCTGTAATTACTCCTCATCCCGAAACGGGACACACCGGATCGTTCAAATATCTCCTCGGCGATGACGCGACTATTGAGATGATGGAAAAGCTTTCATCCGATAAAAATGTTGACGAGAAAACCTGCCCCGCATTTATATGGCACACTGCCGCAGATAACGCCGTGCCTGTTAAGAGCTCACTTTTGATTGCTGATGCTATGGATAATTATAAAATTCCATTTGAGCTTCACATATATCCTAAGGGACATCACGGTATCGGACATCCTGACGGATACGGAGAGTCAATGTACGCAGACCCACACGCGGCTACGTGGATGCCCCTCTCGATAGAGTGGATAAAAGAGAATAAAAACAAATAATACATAAATTGAATAAAAGCGTTGTTTGGAGTCCAAAATATATCCGTAAACGTGGTTAAACCACATAGTGAAAGGATATATTATGGAAAAGTCAAACAAGAAGCTTGCCAACACGTTGCTTTATTACGTTATCGGACTTTGTTTAGCCGTGGTAATTGCCGTTACGCTTATGACAGCGTCTTCAAAGAAGAATCCTCCACCTGATTTAAGCGAGACTGAAACGGACGTTCCCACCTCGCAGACGCTGCCTTATACTGAGAAGCCCGTATCCGTTACTGATAAGACCTCCGAAACAGATACCTCTCAGAATCAAATTGAAACGAGCGCTAATGAGGAAAGCACTAAGGACAACACAACAAAGCCGACCGTAAGTGAAGAAAAAGAAACCTATTCTGCCCCTGTAAACGGATATGTTTCAAAGGAATACACCGTTGATGTTCCCGTTTATTCAGTAACCATGAACGACTACCGCGCACATACAGGAGTTGACTTTGTATGTGAGGAGGGAACAGCCGTTGCAAGCTGTGCATCGGGTGTCGTGAAATCTGTATTTAACGACCCTATGATGGGTACAACCGTAGTTGTTGAACATGCCGACGGCATTTCTTCCTACTATATGAATCTGAGCGAATCCCTACCGTCCGATATTAATATCGGAGCATCGGTGTCGAAGGGACAGCTTATAGGTGCCGTGGGCTCGACCGCCATCGTTGAAATAGCACAGGAGCCTCATCTTCACCTCGAAATGACGGCCGCAGGAGCTTATATCGATCCCTTAACGGTTATTGATATGTCAACGGTTACGGTAATGAGCGATCAGGCGTTTGAATAAAAAATAAGAAGACGTATTTTAATAATGCGTCTTCTTTTTCTGTAATAATTTTTGCTTTGTTTCAATATAATTTAGTGAATAAATTGCCGTCCAAACGGGCGGTTTGGAGGTTATTATGAGTGAAATGAGCGAAAAGTATAGTAAATCCCTGTATGCAATACACCCAATAGAACGAAGCGAAGATTTTATCTTACCGGATTCCTTTCCCGACGTAAAGAACGTCATTTCCTGTAAAGCAAGACTCGGTGAAGTAAAAACGTATTTCGGGCCTGTCGAAAGTGAAGCAACGCTTTGCGTTATATATAATATACTGTTTTCATCTGTTAACGCTCATGGAAGCACGATTCTTTGCTCAGTAAATTTCAAGGATGAAATCAAAGAAAGCATCAGATATAAATATGATGGTAACGTAGGCGTTTGTATAAAAAACGAGGTTGCACAGGCGAGCTGCAGAATGGCCAATCCGAGAAAATTTACCATTAAAACCCTGATCAAAGCCTATATATTTGAAACAGTTGAAGAAAGAATCTATCCCGATATTCAATGTCAGCTTCCCAGTGATGCGAATATGCAATATCTTCTCGAGGAGGTTGAGGCTATGAGTAGTGCTTCCGTTATACTTGGCGAGCATAGCTTCAGCGATAACGTGGAGCTTGATACGAGAAGTCCCGAGATTAAAGAGCTTGTTCACTGGAACGCAGAGCTTATAGTAAACGAGGACAAAAGAAATGATTCGGATATGCCGTTAAAGCTTAAAGGAATTTTCGGCATATCCTGTGTTTATCTCGATAATGATGCCAAATACCGTGTATTTAAAAGAGAAATACCGTTTGGGATCACATTGAATGACGATGAAAAGGCGATGCTTTTAGGTAAAGGTGAGTATTCGTTTATTTATCCTACCGCAAATATATCTGCAATGAATCTGAATATCGGCAAAAATCAGTACGGTGAAAACAAGGTCCTTGAATTTGATGCCGATTACGATATAGATATACTTATGCTCGGAAATAAAAAGGTATCGGTTGTAAAAGATGCATATTCAACAGTATATTCCTGTGATATTAATACTGTAAGGACCAGATTTTCGTATATTGACGGCATCTGTAAAACGAATCTTACTTGTTCCGAGGTCAACGAGTATCCGTCAGTAAAAGATATATGCGCTTGCCTTGATGCGCAGTACGCTATTGACGGTATAGAACTTACAAACGGAGATAAAATTAGCGGTAAGCTCAGGAATAAGGTGGCGGTTATATCTGACGACGGTTTAATTGCCACAAGAGAAATTACATCACCTTTCAGTTGTAAGACAGAAAATCTGAACGGCTCGAATATAGTCGGAGGAATCGAAGCTCTCCCCGCCAAAACTCGTTGTGACGGCGAAAAAATATATACCGACTCAGAGCTCTATCTAAATTTACTTTCGCTTAGGGAATCGGATGTTCCCGTATCCGGCGCGATTTCCGGATTTACCCCCGAATCCAAAGCATCTGAATCGATTTTCAGCATCTTCTATCAGCCGTCTGATGAAACTCTTTGGAACACTGCAAAGCTTAAGAAGACCACGGTCGACAGAATTCTTAAGTCTAACCCCGATATTGACACGCGTTACTCATCTGCAATTATAATAGAATAACAATGAGGCTGTCGCATTGCGGCAGCCTTATCTGATTATTATGGGTTGGGCTATTTCGTCTGAAGAAGAAACGGAAAGAACGTAACCGTCTATAACAAATGATTTGTGCCTTACGTTTCTCGGAAGAGCCGCGGAAATGTAAGCGATTTCGGGTTTGATTGTAAATTCATGCTTTTTTATGTCGGAAACGCCTGTTCCCGTGAGCTTAAGGGCCGATTCCTTTAAGGTCCATAGCTTGTAGAAATCCTCGGCATTACGTATTCCTTCCCGTTCGCGAGGAGAATAAAGCTTCAAAATTTTTTCACGTACGGTAGAAATTCTTTCTACGTCAACACCTACTTCGGACTCTGAAACCGAGCAAGCTACTGCATTATTGGTGTGAGAAATGTTAAATTTTACTTTAAGATCAGGGAAATATGGCTTTCCGAATTCATTTTCTCTGATTATAACTTTATTTATGTCAACGTTGAAGCGCTCTGATATGATTTTACCGAGTAGAGAATATCCGATAGATGAATGAAGCAGATATTCGCTCGATTTTATTTTCTTTAGCTTGTCCGTCACGTATGGGTTGGTGACGGTATATAAATCCGGAATGTGTGAGGAGTTAAGAAAAATGAGTTCAGTGTATGTCATTATTAATTATCTCCGAATAATAAATAATTTTAAAAAACTATTGAAATTGAATACGTGTTGTGTTATAATACTACCGTTAGTCAAATTTACACTATGCCGGTGTGATGGAATTGGCAGACGTGCCGGACTCAAAATCCGGTCCTGGCGACAGGGTGCGGGTTCGACCCCCGCCACCGGCACCAATACGAAGGTGTAGCTCAGTTGGTTAGAGCGCTTGCTTGACATGCAAGAGGTCATCGGTTCAAATCCGCTCATCTTCACCAGCCCGACTTTGTCGGGCTCTTTTTTATTTTATCATAAATTTTTTATTATATCAAGAAGAAGCATCACTTTTTTGTAAAAGTGATGCTTCTTTGAATTCTATTCTTGAATTTGGGGAACAATATTATAATTACTCTCTTGCTTCAAGGGGTGTGTAGTGCTTACGGTCTGCAATAGCCTTATACGCAGGGCGTATTATCTTCTTTGCAGTTGTAAGCTCTTCCATTCTGTGAGAGCACCAACCTACTATACGTGCAATAGCAAAGAGGGGAGTATACATTTCGGTAGGAATACCGAGCATACGGTAAACGAGTCCTGAATAAAGGTCTATGTTTGCACAAATATCCTTGTCAAGTCCGAGCTTTTCACGAAGAATGTCAGGCGCAAGTCTTTCGATAGCATTGAGAAGATTGAAGTCATCCATATAGCCCTTGTTTTCTGCCATTTTACGTGCATATTTCTTGAGCATTACGGCTCTTGGGTCTGATCTTGTGTATATCGGGTGACCCATTCCGTAGATAAGACCGCTGCTATCGCCTGCTTCGCCGTATACAAGCTTTCTGAGGAATGCTGCAACCTCGTCATCGTCCTTTGTGTCCTTGACGTTGGCCTTTATACAGTCGAACATTTCTTCAACCTTGATGTTTGCGCCACCGTGACGGGGACCCTTCAGTGAGCAAATCGCCGAAGCTATTGCAGAATAGGTATCGGTACCGGAGGACGATACTGTTCTGCAGGTAAACGTGGAGTTGTTACCGCCGCCGTGCTCAGCGTGAAGTATAAGGCAAAGATCGAGAAGCTTTGCTTCGTCGTCAGTGTAATTTCCGTCGTGGCGAAGTATACGCAAGAAGTTCTGAGCCGTATTGTGATTGTTAAGAGGATTATGAATGGTAAGACTTTCGTCGCAGAAGACGTTTCTGTAAATAGCAAAGGTCTGCGCGGCAATAATGGGGAGTCTTGCCATAAGCTGCATGCTCTGACGCACGAGGTTAGGAAGAGAAGTGTCGTCGGGGTTTTCGTCGTAGGAATATAGCGAAAGAACCGAGGATGCAAGCTTGTTCATAATGGAACGGTTGGGTGACTTCATTATTACGTCCTCTGTAAATCTCGGAGGAAGCTCACGGTAATTATCAAGCAAAGCATCGTAGTCCTCAAACTGCTTGCGTGTGGGGAGATCTCCGAAGAACAGAATGTAGGACACCTCCTCAAATCCGAAACGGTTTTCCTTGTCATAATTTTCAACAAGCTCGTCGACCTTGTAGCCGCGGTAATAGAGCTCTCCGTCGATAGAAACCTTATCGCCCTCGTTGATGATGTAACCATGTGCGTTACCGATTCTGGTAATACCTGCCATTACACCCGTTCCGTCGGGATTTCTGAGTCCTCTCTTTACATTATAGTTTGTAAAGTATTTTTGCGGTATATCGTAAACCGTTTTTGAATTGTTCTGAAAGCTGCTGAGTATCTCGAGCTGCTGCTCCGGTGTAATTACCGTATTGTTCATAAAGCGCCTCCTTGGTGCAAGATAAGTGTACTAATTTTAGAAAGTCAGAATATAATCTAATAGCCCTTTTGTCCCGTATACGTTAAATATGTTTATTATTTTACTACATAATTACAAAAAATGCAAGAGAAAAATTAAAAACTCGCAAAAAAATATTTAAGGCGGTACAAAATGAACAGAATCAGTATTGTAATAATTATGTCTATTTTACTTATGTCGGTTTTAGCCCTGTCTGAAACAGTGATTTTTGCAGACGACTTTTGCTCGCAAAAAATGCCAAAATATACAGGGAATCGACTGTCTATAAGCAATGAATGCGTTGAAATGACACCGTGCGATTATCCGATTGCGTCTGATGAAGCAGACGAGACGGCGCAAAACGTTACTATGAAAGATTCGTCATATACACTTGCATTTATTGATACAAACGAAACGTACGAATTAACTCTCGAGGAATACTTGATAGGAGTTGTGATGTCCGAGCTTCCGTATACATTTGAAATAGAGGCGGTTAAGGCGCAGGCGGTTGCTGCCCGTACTTATGCGATAAGAGAGCTTGAGAGCGGAAACAGACACGCAGAAGGCAGACTTTGCAGCAATCCCTCTCATTGTAGCGCATATATTACAAGGAGTCAGTATGAAAGCAGATACGGTAACGAAGCTTACAAAATAGCTTATGAAAAAGTAAAGGAGGCAGTAAACCAAACTGACGGACAGATAATAACATATAACGGAGAGCCTTGTTGCGCTGTTTACCATTCTGCTTCAGACGGTTACACCGAAAACTCTTATAATTTGTGGGGAACAGAAACCCCGTATCTGAAAAGTGTATATAGCGCTGAGAGCACACCGTTAAGTACGGTTAAGGTAAAAGAGTCTGAAATGATGCGAGTATTGTCAAGCTACGGTACAGTAAATGGGTCTCCCGATGATATAACGCTCTCATACAATGATTCGGGAAGATGTCAGGTGATGAAAGTTGACGGGGTAAGCATCAAAGGCAAAACCGTGCGAAGTCTTTTTGGACTAAAATCTTGTGATTTCAGCTTGAGCTATGCTGATGGTATTTACACGTTTTCCGTCCGCGGATACGGTCACGGAATAGGTCTTAGCCAACACGGCGCAAACGAAATGGCAAAAGCTGGGAAGACCTACGAAGAAATTTTGCTTCATTATTATTCAGGTGTTGAACTCAGCAACATAGAAAAACCGACGCACAAGTGTGCGTCGGTCATTTGATTTTATTAAAGTCCGAGAACTGCCGCACCTATGATACCTGCATCGTTACCGAGCTCTGCGGTCTTAATCTTTGTAACCTTTTCGGTTCTTGCACCGTAGGTTTCTCCAGCTATCTTTTTGTTAAGCGGAACAAGAAGATTGTCGCCTTCGTTGCAAATTCCGCCGCCGATAACGAGTATCTCCGGCATAAAGATGTTTATCATATTAGAAAGACCGCAAGCGAGATAACTGATATACTCATCAACGACCTCGGCACCTGCCGCATCGCCCTTTTTCATAGCGGCGAAAGCGGTCTTACCGCTGACTTTTCCGTCTTTCTCTGCCATTTCAGTCATAACGGTAACGCGTCCGTCGGCTTTGCATTGATCAATCTTTTCTTTGGTCATATTGATAAGACCTGTTGCGGAGCTATATGCTTCCCAACAACCGAGTCTTCCGCAGGAGCAGGGTCTGCCGTTGTGCTCGATAACCGTGTGCCCGAGCTCTCCGCCTGCGAAATTAAATCCTGAATATATCTTTCCGTCTATAATGATTCCGCCGCCTACACCTGTACCAAGAGTTATCATTATTGCATCTTTAACGCCCTTTGCGGCACCTGCCACAGCCTCGCCCTTTGCAGCTGCATTAGCGTCATTCTCTACGTATACCTTCTTCAATGGAATATAACTCTTAAGAATATCTGCGATAGGGAAGTCCTTGAAGTTGAGATTGTTCGCGTATTCGATATAGCCTGTTACGGGATTTGCTGTTCCGGGAGAAGCGATTCCTGCGTATTCGATGTCGTCAAAGGTAAGTCCTGCCTTCTTAACGAGATCCTCGCAAAGAGTTGCCATATCACGGATAACGAGCTTACCGTCGCGCTCTGCGCCTGTCGGAACGCTTCCTTTAGCAACTATCTTATAATCTTTATTAACGATACCGACAGCGATGTTAGTGCCGCCGAGATCAATACCAATGTAATACATAGTTTATACCTCACAAATAATTACTATGGTTATTATAATATCTCGGTAATTGTTTGTCAAGGAATATGAATTAAAATGTTTGATCTTTTTTATCAGATAGTTTTGAAAACAGGCCTCAACTGACTTTCATTTAGAGCATTTGTCGCCGCTTGCTCGATCAAATCAAAATCCGCAACGAGTGAGTGAGGCTTCTTTATGACGTCATCCTGAAGCATAGGAACAAAATATACCGATTTTTTGTTCATAAGCTTTCCTATATTTGAAAGATTTGCCGACATACCGTCGTTGCTTGCAAGGGCAATGAGAAGAGGTCTTGAGTTTCTCATATGTGCCTTTGCAGCCATGGTTACAGACGTGTCGGTTATACCGTTTGCAAGCTTTGCAAGAGTGTTACCAGTACAGGGAGCAATTATCAGAAGATCAAGGTTGATTTTTGGTCCGAGAGGCTCTGCATCTTTAATCGTAAGTATGGGCTCTCTTTCACAGGTTTGACTGACCTTTGTTATAAGATCCGTGTGACTTCCGAAGCGTGTATCCGTGCTTGCCGCGTTTTCACTGATAATTGGTAAGACGTCGTGATATATTGACTTTAATTTTTCCAAGATCTCAAGAGATTTTTTATGTGTGCAGAATGATCCGCATATTGCATATCCTATCAAATTTCGTTGCCTCCGTTTTCTATATATGAAATAATACATTTCCCGAGAGCTTCGCCTGCGGATTGCGGTGCACAAGATCCCGGCAGACCGCGTAAAATATATGAGCTTCTGCCAAGACGTTGAGCGAGCTCGTGGTCGTATCCTCCGGGAGATGAGGCAAGCTCGGAAATATAGGCGGTTTGTTTAGTGCATCTAAGGATATCTTCACTCAGAACGCTGGACGGAACTGTATTTATTATAATATCGTATCCTTGAATTTTCGAGCTTAATTCGGTAAAAGAATACGCATCAATTCCGTTTTCTTTAAGAGCTGATAAAGTATCCCTGTTTCTCAAAACTACCGACACGTTATTTGTAAAAACGTTTATTATGCGATGAAGATATTTTGCTATCCGTCCCCATCCGAGTATCAATACCGACGAGCTTTTCAATGTTTTAGGTGAATGCTGAAGTAAGTGTGCGACCGCACCCTCGGCAGTTATATACGCATTTTCAAGTACGTATGCCTCGCTCTCTGAATAGTTATAAAATTTATTGCATTCAAAAACGTCCTCTTTTGGATTTATGCTTGATACTAAGACCGTTTTCTCATCAATGTGTGAAAATAAATCTGAAATTTTCAGTTCGCCCATAGCGCTTACCGTACCGTTAATATAAACATTATCACGGCTGAGTGGCATCGGGAGAACTATTACGTCTTGCTCATTTATAGATTCAAAGTATTTATTCAAATCATGCTCTGTTATAAAGTTAAGGCACTTTACGAGATAGCCGGACTCGCTTAAATATTTTGATGCATATACCATTCTTTCATCCCCTCCGAGAAGGAGAATTTTGTTCATTATAAGACACCTGTACTTTCTGCGGAACCTAATAATAATTTATGCAAAATATAGCTTTATGATAAAAAAGCAACGCCACGGACGGAGTGCAAAATTAGCGGTAAAATTGAAAAAAGCCACCACATTTTTTGTGGTGGCTTTTTGATATGCAGAAAGCAAAGAAATGCCCCACGCGAGGCGGGGCAAGACGGGGGATTACGCAAGTGCATTTTTCTTGATCATGATATATTCTTCATCATTTCCAAAGAACTTGTCAAATGACACAAGCATTGATTCATAAGGGGTGCCAGAGAGGTATTCTTCCATTGCTTCTCCGTCCTCTATATTTGCAAAATACAGTGGATTACGTACGGAAATATGATAGTCACGCTTATTATCTGCCGAATTGATTTGTATGCCAAAATGGAATACCTGCCTGATCGCTTCCAGACAATTCGCTTTATCTTCGAGTTTCCTGTAATTATGAGCAAGTGCCAATGCGGCAAAAAATTTATGAGCAGAATAAAAATCACGACACCCATCATCAAAAACAGACAACAGTTTCAAATGAAGCTTTCCAAACTCTACTGATTCGGAGTATCGCCCCATTTCAGTTAATCTTGATGTAAGTACCTGTAAATTCAAATCTGCTGCTAACCAGCAGTGAAACAGATTCTGCTCAACAAACCGCATTAAAGCAGCATCGTTGTGTGCGTATCCGTAAGTTGTTGCGATGCCGACAATTCTGAAAAAGTAATTATCTGCACTGATTTTTTTTACAGTATCGAGAGCTTTTGCGTGTTCTCCAGTTTCCCCGTAAATACGGGTCAACATATTGAGTGCGTTATCTACATAATTGATGTCCCCACAAGTATCTATAACTTCTGTACATAGCTTAATTGCTTTTTCAATTGCGTTATTTTGCTCATTTTCATTCTCTGAAATTCGATTGACCATAGATAAGGAGAAAGCAAGAGCGATTTTCAGATCAGGACTGTTCGGATATTTTTCAAGACCTTTAGTAAGAATCTCAATTTCTTTATATGTATCCTTACTGCCGTCAGCTACCTTCATAACCGCCTTAACTTCATCGGCATAGCTGTTCATGTGATATCCAAAAAGGCGATCAATTGAAACACCGAAATAATCTGCAATGATTGGAAAAAGGCTTACATCGGGAGCACATTGATTATTTTCCCATTTAGAAATAGCCTGTTCCGATACTCCAAGCTTTTCAGCAAGCTGTGCTTGCGTGATTTTCTTTTCCTTGCGGAGAGTGTATATATTTATTCCGATATTCATGAGATTTTCTCCTCAAAATAGATTTTTGTGATCACTGTAATAATTATAGCACATCATTCTGTTCTTTCCAACATAATAAAAAGATATTTTTTACAAGCAAAAGTCAACCTTAGGTTGATTTCCGCTTTTTCGACGCTTGTGTCTGGGGCGACGCTTGTGTCTGGGGCAAGCATAGCGCGTGGCAGTCCACGCACTATCGGGTAGAAGCCCGAACCCACTATACACAGAGGAATGACAAGCAAAAGCCTTCCTCCGGGAGGCAGCGAAGCGGCGCGAGGGTAGTGAATGACACCACGGTGTGGTGTCAGAGCCCGAGCGTGACCGAGCCGAAGCGAGACGGGGGACCACGAAGTGGTGGAAGGAGCCCGCGTGACTTGCAATTTGCGCGGATTTTATTGTCACGCGCTCTCCCTCAGTCTTTTGCTACGCAAAATCCAGCTCCCTCCCGGAGGGAGCCTTTCATAAGTTCACTCCGACAGAAAAACACCACCAAAGAGATTTTCTTGGTGGTGTTCGTACTTTATCCGCTAAAGTTGCAGAGGCGAGGGCGTTGCTTTTTGTTTATTCTCCAGGATATTTGAAGGAATACCCTACCGCATCTATGAAAATGCTTTCATCGTCATAAACTACTTCAAGATATTGCTTTCTTGACGAGTCGCTTCCGATGTCTGTCCTGAACGTTCCGTCGTTTTTCATTATCATATACGACGTTTCAACTATCGCCTTTTCAACGTTACCGTAAAGAGGGTCATTAACCATTGCGGAAGCAATGAGCTCTATCCGTATGTTGTATAAACGCTGAGGAGCTATCTGATAGGGCTTGAAGTTGTTAGCGAAGTATCTGTCTGAATGCAGTGAAATGTAGGTTTCGGTATCGCCTGCTTTAAGCGAATCGAAATATTTGCCGAAAAACTCAACGAGGGGTCCGTAATCCGAATAGTTTTCTTCGGTTATACACTCGGTTATACCACCGTTTGTGTAGTAAACGTACGGTACTTGCTTTAAGTAATCCTCATCCTTGGTTATATCAGCGTTATAATCGGGCGTATAGAAAATATAAGACGGATGGTCTACCGTGTACTCGTAAACGAATGATGAGATAAATTCAGGGTCATCCGTGCTTTCGTTGCTTAGATAAATGATTCCCACAACCGTAATTATGAGCATTAAAATTACCGCGGTCAATACCGCCTTTTTCTTTTTGGTCATATTACGACCCCCCCTTCTTTTTTAGCTTGGCAAAGGTCGCCATAAGCTTTTTTGTGCCAACACTGGCAAACGCTACCTCGTATAGCGCATCCGCCCCCATTTTTTGAACGGATAGGATAATACCGTCGCCAAACGTGGGATGAACTACAGACTCTCCTACGGTGAATGTTTCGGTCGGTGCGCGCTTTATTGGAGTGGACGCGATGTGAGGAGTGGTCAGCTCTTTAGATATCTGTGTCCTCGGATAAGAGGTGCTTGGCGTGAAATCGCGTCTTATCTCGTTCTGGTCATCAATGTATTTTTCGGGTATTTCTTCCAAAAATCTTGAGGGCTTATTGTATCTCGTCTTACCGAACATCATTCTTTCGCGAACGTTCATAACGAAAAGCTTTTTCTTTGCTCTGGTTACGGCAACGTACGCAAGTCGGCGTTCTTCTTCGATCTCATCGTCGTTTTCTCCGTTCATAAGACTCGGGAAAATGCCTTCCTCAAGACCGGGCAAAAATACGATCGGGAATTCAAGCCCCTTTGCGCTATGGATGGTCATCAGCACTACTGCATCGGCATCCGAATCATAATTGTCCGTGTCGCTTACGAGAGCGACCTCCTCCAAGAAGCCCGAAAGAGAGAGGTCATCTGCATTCGACTGATATTCAGTCGCCATGTTCACAAGCTCGTCGATGTTGCGGAGTCTGTCGATGCCCGTTTCACCCTCGGCAATAAGCATATCACGGTATCCCGTTTCTTCAACGACAGACGTAATAAGCTCGGCAACGGATGAAATTTCAAGAAGACGCGAAAAGCCCTCTATCATGTCGGTAAAGGCAATTAGCTTGTCCGACACCTTTGTTAACTGCATATAGCTTGCAGAGCGTTTCATAACGTCAAAAAGGCTTGTTTTTTCAAGCGCGGCGAGAGCTTCGACCGCGGATACCGTAGTATCGCCGATCTTACGCTTTGGCTCGTTTATAATTCTTTTAAGTCTAACACTGTCGCGAGGATTTGCGGTAATGCACAGATACGCTATAATGTCCTTGATTTCTTTTCTATCAAAGAATCTGAGACCGCCAAGCAAGCGGTAGGGAATACCGCTTTTTGCGAACACTGTTTCAAGAGGCGCGGACTGGCTATTCATTCTGTAAAGCACGGCAAAGTCTGAGAAGTTGAGCTTTTCACGTCTGACTGCTTCAAGTATCCTGTCTGTTATGTATTGTGCCTCTATATTCTGGTTAGGTAGTTGTTTGTATGTGATCTTGTCCCCGTCCTCACCGTCAGTCCAGAGATTTTTTCCTTTTCTGCCATTGTTGTTTGCGATAATGGCGTTTGCTGCCCCAAGAACTGTTGCTGTTGAACGGTAGTTCTGCTCAAGCTTTATGACCTTACATTCGTCAAAAATTCGGTCAAACGAGAGGATGTTTTCGATAGTTGCTCCGCGGAACTTGTATATACTCTGGTCATCGTCGCCGACTACCATAATATTTCTCCGCTTAGCTGAAATGAGCTCACAAAGACGTAACTGCGCAATATTGGTATCCTGGAACTCGTCTACACAAACATATTTGAAGCGATTCTGATAATATGTTCTTGCTTCTTCGTTTTCCTGAAGCAAGAGAACTGTTTGCATAATTATATCATCAAAGTCGAGAGCGTTTGCGCTTCTTAACTCGTGTTCATATTCGAGATAAATACGCGCTATATGCGAAAGCCTGAAGTCCTTTGAAGCCTCGGCGTAAAATTCCTTGGCAGACATCAGCTTGTCTTTAGCGCGGCTTATGGTCGACAGTACGGTCTTAACCGAAATGACTTTTTCGTCAATGTTAAGCCTTTTCATACAGGATGAAATTAATTTTTTGGAGTCATCAGTATCGTATATTGTAAATGAGGAGGAATATCCAACGGACTCGCCGTATCTTCTGAGGATACGAACGCATATTGAGTGGAAAGTTCCTGCCCAAATCTCCTTTGCAGCGTTTTCGTCTCCAACCGCGTTTACAAGACGTTCCTTTATTTCTCCTGCCGCTTTGTTCGTAAACGTAATTGCAAGCACCGCCCACGGAGCACATGGCTCTGATGCGAACTCCTCCAATGCATGGCCAAGCTCCTCTCGCTCAAGCTCAGCAAGCTTTTCTATACGTTCAACGTCAGCTTGGCTTACATTTTCGGGAACATAACTGCTTTCATAGGCGTTTCCGTAACGTATTATGTGAGAAATTCTGTTAACGAGAACGGTAGTTTTTCCGCTTCCCGCACCTGCGAGAACAAGGAGAGGACCGTTTACGGTGTAGACGGACGAACGCTGCATATCGTTCATTCTGTCGTAGTATTTATCAAAAAGTCTTCTTTTTGCAATTAAGTATTTTTCTTTGATGTTGTTTGTCATATTTTCACCGATTAAATATTTTCAGTTAAAATAAACAAATAACAACAGAGTAAAACTCCGTTGTCATCTGCGTCTTTTTCTTTTGCGTACTGATTTTTTGTGGTTTTGTTCGACCTTGCGTCCGGTTCTGATATAAGAACGAAGAATGGTTTTGAGTCTTGAGGTCTGAGCGATGCTCATCGCATCGTTATTGCCGGTTTTTTTGATGTATTTGATCAGATCGTCCATCAAGACGAGGTTCTGGTAGTGATTTGTAAAGGTCACCTTTGTTGAGGAGAATACCACGATGTTGTATATCGGTATATTGTACTGTCCCTCTGATTTGAATATATTTGTTATAACCTTTGCGTGCGTTGTATTTTGATATATAGGGTTATAGAAGCTGATGCGTTTGTCGTTATATATCTGTGTCCAATATTTGGTGTCGCCGTTGATTATTTTTCCGTTGTGGCTCTTGAGCTCAATTACGTAGACGCCGCTTCTGAGAATTACCACCGCGTCCACTTCTGTATATTTATCTTTTTCTCCGTTTGTATAGGGGATATATACTCCGCTGAATACTGCAGACGGTAAAAAAGCTTTTTCAAGCATTTCTTTAAGTCTTTTTTCGCTTGGCTTGCCGTAATTTTCGATTTGCTTGATTCGTTTAGCAGACTTGACCTTGATTATAACGAAAAGAGCAAATGCCGCAAATATAATAATTGCGGCAAGTATAATTATCAGCGCCGTGAGGTTGTTTTCGAGCATTATATCAGCCTAATTCCTTTTCAAGGTATTTAGCCATATCGCCAACGCTCGTAAGCTTGGAAAGAGCCTTTTCATCGATGTCGCAATCGTACTTGTCCTCGATTTCAAGAACAAGCTCTGCGAGCTCGATAGAGTTTACTCCAAGATCGCGTCTGAGGTTTGTTTCTTCTGTGATTTTTTCGGGATCGATTTTAAACTGGGTTGTAATAATTTCCTTTAATTCGTTAAACATAAAACATGCTCCTTTTACTTATCGTAAATTAACATCATTATACTATATCGTTGCGTTAATGTCAACCGAATATCCTAAATTTGACGAGTAACCGTTTCCAGATATGCCGCGTCTTCTCCTGTAAGGTGCGGCATTAACTTTTCACGAACAAGCTCGTGATATTCGTTTATGTTGTCAATGTCTTCCTTAGTTAACAGTGATACGTCTATTCCGTCAAGGTCAATGGGACAAAGGGTAAGGGGATTAAACTTGCAGAATTTACCGTATTCCGTTGTTTCATCTTCAACACATAAAAGCGCGTTTTCAAGGCGAATACCGTATTTTCTGTCAACGTAAATTCCCGGCTCGTCCGAGGTTATCATACCCGGGATGATTACTGAAGCGGTGTCCCTGAAGCTGATCCTCACAGGTCCCTCGTGAACACTCAGCATATAACCGATACCGTGGCCTGTTCCGTGTCTGAAATCGACTCCGTATCTCCATAACGGCTCGCGTACAACACCGTCAAGGACTGCAGATTTTGTGCCGAGAGGGAAGTGAATATTCTGAAGCTTAAGCATAGCTTTACACACCAGAGTGTAGTCGCGTTTAAATTCGGGCGTCGTTTCTCCAAGGATAAACATTCTCGTAACGTCGGTGGTGCCGCCTCTGTATTGGGCTCCGGAATCGACAAGCAGTGCTCCTTTTGACTCTATGATTTTGCTGCTTTCGCTTGTGGGTGAATAATGTACGATAGCGGCATTTTCCGCATAAGCGGAAATCGTTTCGAAGCTGTCGTAAATGTAATCTTCTGATTCGCTTCGGAGCTCCGATAGCTTTTGAGCCGCTGATAATTCCGTATACGTTCCCGTCTCTGCGGATTTAATCAAACGCATAAATTTCACAAGAGCAATTCCGTCTGTAATATGAGCCTTTTTCATATTATAGATCTCTGTTGTGTTCTTGATCGCTTTCGTATTCTGCACGGGGTTGGCTTTTGAAATTATGCGAACGTCGCTCGGTAAGGAGCTTATGATTTGCTCGTTTACCGTATTCTTATCCGCAATAATTATTTTTTCCGAAACCTTCGATATAAAATCGGTAAATTTATCGTAATCAGCTATCTTTATACCGTCCTTTATCAGCGATAACGAAACTTTTTTTACGGCTTCGGGGTCTGTGAATAAATAAGCATCGTTTAAGCTGACGTAAGCATAAGAATAAAAGACTGGTGTGTTTTCAATGTCATTACCCCGTAGATTGTATAGCCACGCTATATCATCAAGAGCAGTAAGAATGACGCCCTCAGCATCCGAATCCAAGATTTTTTTGCGAATATCGCTGATTTTCTCGTTTCTATTTAGTCCGCAAAGCGATTCGTCAAGCTCTTTAATTTCGGAAAATAATTGTATAGGGAGAGATGCCGCTTCAAACACGGGATTTGTTGCTGAATATAACGTTATACCGTTTTTGGAGAGGTCTGAGGAAAGCTTTTCGTAATGCTTAGCCGAAATAAGTCTTGTGTCAACAAAAACGAAGTCCCCTTCGCATAAATCTTTTTTACAAAGCTCAGTTATGGAAGGCTCTCCGGTAACTCCCGAGCGAATTAGCTCAATGCCCGAGTTCTTTAACTGTTTTTCTGCTTGTAGGAAGTAGCGTCCGTCTGTAAAAAGATAAGCTTTGTTTAAGGTAAAGAGTAACGTGCCTGCCGATCCGTCAAACCCGGAAAAATATTCTCTGAATTTGTAACAGTCGGGAATATATTCGGAGAGATGCGGGTCACTCGTTGGTATTATGCAGGCTGAAACACTGCATTTTTTCATTTCCTCTCGAAGTCTTGTTGATCTTTCTTTGATTATGCTCATCAAAATCCTCAAATTATCTTATAAAATCGTCACGCTTGCTTGTGTTTACCTTGATATCAGACGGCTCGAGCACATCGCTTGAGTTGTAAACAGTGAATCTTACGCTCATATCGGTTTCGTCGGCATTATCACCCGCATATCTTACATCGAGATACAAACGTTCAGCCGATTCAAAATCCACGTTTTTAAATATGAGCTTTCTGAAATTGTAAATTACATTTGTTTGAGGAATATAAGAATCGAGCGAGTAGGTGTTGCCGTTGTTATCGACAAGCTCGTAAACGAACGGCTCGCCCTCGTAGCTTGAGTCGGGGTAATGCTCGCTTATTGCGTCAAGCGTACTGTTATTGTATCTTACATTTATCTGAAGCTCGCTTATTTCGGGTATATACACGGGGTTTGATACGCGGTAGTAGCCGTTTTCGTCCATAGTGTAAGTAAGATTCTGAGTGAGTATTTCCATGTTCTCATTATAGCTTGAAAGAAACTCCTCAGTGGGAGAATATCTGGCCATTACACCGCGGTCCTTTGCGAGATACATTCTTCCGAGGAGAAGGGTGTACACGGCGACGATTATGAGTACTGCTATAAGCTTTAAGACGTTTTTAACGGTTATCTTCTTGACAACACTCTTAAAAAAAGTGTTTTGCGGTTTGTTTTCATATTTATTCATTTTTTAACTCCGAAGACAAGTTTACTTTAACGGTAAGAATTATAGCACATATATACTTCTTTTTCAAGTGTACTGTACGAACAAAATTGTAAAAACTGTTCCTATGTACTTGCATTTGACGAATTTTGTGTTATAATATATGTTGCATATCTATATAAAGAACAGAGGACTTCAAAATGGCGGAATTTTCAAACGATAAAAAAACTATATTTTCAGGTGTTCAGCCGAGTGGTAATCTTACTATCGGAAACTATCTCGGAGCAATAAAGAATTTTTCTGATTTTCAGGATAAGTTTAACTGTCTGTACTGCGTTGTTGACGAGCATGCTATAACCGTAAGGCAGGACCCTGCAGAGCTCAGAAGAAGAACCTACGAAACACTTGCGCTTTACATAGCGACGGGACTTGACCCCGAAAAGAATATTCTTTACGTTCAGAGTCACGTTCCGTGTCACGCAGAGCTTGCGTGGATTCTAAACTGCTACACTATGTTCGGTGAGCTTTCGAGAATGACGCAGTTTAAGGACAAGAGCGCAAAAAATGCCGACAATATAAACGCAGGACTTTTTACGTATCCCACGCTTATGGCGGCAGACATTCTTCTTTATAAAACAGACATCGTGCCCGTGGGCGTTGACCAGAAGCAGCACCTTGAGCTTGCGCGCGATATTGCAGAGCGCTTTAATAACGTATACGGCGATACGTTTACCGTGCCCGAGCCTTATATTGCAAAAAGCGGTGCAAAGATAATGTCGCTTGCTGAGCCCGCAAAGAAAATGAGCAAGTCTGACGCTAACGAAAATGCAGTTGTCAGAATACTTGATCCTAAGGACGTTATAATCCGCAAATTCAAGAGAGCAGTTACCGACTCCGATACGTGCGTTAAATTTGCAGACG
Organism: Eubacteriales bacterium; assembly: GCA_045580165.1. Lineage (GTDB taxonomy): Bacteria > Bacillota > Clostridia > Oscillospirales > CAG-272 > UBA4717. Next base: position 22,683 of record JAZNNG010000053.1, on the reverse strand, counting down.
GTAAGGATGGCATCAACAACCTCCTTACAATATATTCTGCTTTTACCGGTAAAACCATCGAAGAAGCAGAGCGTGATTTCGAGGGTAAAGGCTATGGCGACTTCAAGCTTGCAGTTGGTGAGGTCTGCGCGGATGCACTTGAACCGGTGAGAACAGAGTTTGATAAGCTTATCAAGGAGAAGGCGTATCTTGAGGAAATAATGAAGACCAACTCCGAGCAGGCGTACAGACTCGCAAGACGTACACTTTCAAGGGTACAGAAAAAAGTAGGATTTATTCAGATAAGATAAAAGGGGATTTATTATGATAAGCAGTGTGTTTATAAACGGCTTTTGCGCGGTCGTACTCGCGCTTCTGCTTGCGTTTACTACTACCCCCGCAGTTCGTGCGCTCGCGCATATAATAGGTGCCATCGACGTACCAAAGGATGACAGAAGAATGCATAAAAAGCCTATACCCAGAATAGGCGGTCTTGCAATTTTTCTCGCTTTTGTTATTTCGACCTCGCTTTTTTGCGATATCAACCAAGCGCTTATATCGGTTTATATTGGCGGCTTCCTCATAGTTCTTGTCGGCGTGGTTGACGATATAAAGGCTATAAACGCATGGGTGAAGCTTACGGCGCAGATCGCGGCTGCCGCTGTTGCCGTTATGTGCGGAGTAAGGCTTGAGTTTATCAACCTGTTCGGAGATTATATAAACTTCGGTGCTTGGTCGATTCCGCTAACCGTTCTTTGGATAGTCGGACTCACCAACGCCATAAATCTTATTGACGGTCTTGACGGACTCGCTTGCGGTGTTGGCGGTATTGCCTCTATATCCTTATTTTTTGTAACTCTTATTAAGGGCGACGTTCAAAGCGCTATCATAACGGCAACTCTCGCAGCTTCCTGCTTTGGCTTTTTGCCGTTCAACTCAAATCCCGCAACAATATTTATGGGTGATACAGGCGCGTTGTTTTTGGGATATACGCTTGCCATACTTTCGATTGAGGGAGTTTTCAAGCTTCACGCGGTACTGTCTTTCTTGATACCTATTGCAGTATTTGCATTGCCGCTTTTCGATACTGTTAATGCATTTACAAGACGAATCCTTAAGCATAGAAGCCCGTTTTCGCCTGACAAAAACCATTTTCATCACAAGCTTATAGAATACGGATTCAGCCAGAAGCAGAGCGTTTATATAATCTATTCTATTTGTGCTATCCTTGGAATTGCAGCTATTACGTTTACTGCAGAAAGACCTCTGAGAGCATTTCTCATCTTGGTCGTAGGCTTTGCTGTTCTGAGCGTTTACGTGCTTCTCGTATCAAAATACGGATTTAATTCGAAGCGCGGCTTCGGTGTTGAAAACACGGAAGAAAAGAGCAAGGATGAGAACAACGAATAACACCGAAACGGAGTGATTTGATTGAAAAATGCAAAGGAAAACAAAAAGTCCCCCTCAAGCGCATTCAGCGGCATTTGGGGAACTGTTTTGATGATGTTTCTCATCACCGTTGCCTTTGGTATTCTTATATACGGTATGTATATAACGGATTTCATTTCAATTATTGATTTTTCTTCATTTATAGCAAGCAACAGGGAAGAGGGTAATCTGGTAAATAATGATCCTGTTTACGATACGCTTATGAGCGGTGCGAAGGAATACGAATTCGTATATGCTTCAACGCCCGAGGAGTTAACTGACATTATAGCCGGATTTGCTCTCCCCGAAAAGTATTCATTCAAGGCTACCGCAGTAACTGTTGGCTCAGTAGGTCTTGATAACGTCAAGCTTTCCGCATCCCGCGACAAAGATACGTACGTTATCGAAAAAAGCAGAGAAGGAACAATGTTTGAAAAAATAGAGCTTGGTTCAGACGGTTACGTTACCGTTACCGACGTTGAGCGAAACAGATCTGCAAAGCATAAGAGCTCTGAAAACATCACTTTTGAGGGGCAATGCGGCATTCCATCGCTTACAGACGTTTCTGATATTTGCTATTCGATACTAAATAACACTACGGATGCAAGCGAATATTCCGTAGCTCTTGTATCAAGAGAGGGAAGCTCGTATTATTGCGTTTCGGTCTATTTCGATGATATCAAGCAGCTCGACGAGTACTATCTATCTACCGATACCTGCTTGATAGAGGAAGCTTATACTTACATTGACGGTACTCTAATTTACAGGTATCATCTTGACGATTATTCTGCTTGATCGTTTTTGCAGATAAACAGTAAATATGCGAGAACTGCCATTAGAATCAAGTTTTCCTTGGTATGCTCACACCCTATGTAAAGAAACGCTAACGCTCCGATAAGGATCAAGTCGTCTATGTTACCCGAATCGTTTAACTCGTTTTTCGCCTTGTGCGTTATCGCCTTGTTGCGTTTAATTTTATACCTTTTGACGTGTTCATTTAAGCTTTCGCGTATCTCATTGTTTTCATCACTTATTTGACGCAAGCTGCCGTTGTAATTCTGCGGAAAATCTTTCTTATCGAAATACGGTTCTTTCCTGACGTACATATCATTCTCCGATCTGCCGCAGAATACGGCATAAACAAGTATTTATTATTTCAAAAGCTCGGTTAGTGAGGCAATCTTTAAAAGCTTGGTTATTACGTCGATTTTTTCTCGTTTGCCCTCCGACAAAAACGGTCTCAGGGCAAGAAGTAAGCCTATGCTTTTAGCGCTGAAGATTTCATCCTTCTCATTATAGACGTTATTGTTTAATGTCGGAACTGTGCTTATTTCCGTATTCTCCGTCAACACTTGAGGTTTTGTGGTCGAGGCAGCACTGTTTGCCGGAGCAAGTGATACTCCACTCAAGCCCTTTACTACGTTTATAATGCTTGACAGTGCTTCGGGATCGGATAACAAACCGCTTATTTTACTTTCAAGATCGGACATAACTGGCTCATTCCTTTGATGCTTTTTTGATCTTATCGATTAGCCCCGATGCCGCTTCGGCACCCCCAAGCGCCTTTAAAGCTTCCTCTGCGTCCTTGTCGGTCGCCTTGCTTATGGCAGATCTGATCTTGCTTATATCCGAGCTGCTTATATTCATATTGTTAATGTTTATTCCTGCCGACTTTGCTACTGAGCTCACAACCCCCTTTAGAGCGTCATCATCAAGTCCCAGCAGTTCGTTTTTGATGTTTTTATCTATTTGCATATATATCTCCTCGTGACGTATGGTTTAGTAATAATATATGCAAAGCTCGCATTTTATGTTCCTTTTGAGCGCTTTTTTCGCCTTTTTACCATAAATGGAGATTATAATGAAAATTCTTGTTTTTTCCGATTCGCACAACAGAATCACCTATTTGAAAAAAGCAATAGATATACATAAAGAAATCGGTAGTATAGACTGCGTTTTTCATCTTGGCGACGGTCATAAGGACCTTGAACTGCTTACGAAGGATATCCCTGTTTTGTACGTTGATGGCAATTACGAGGAATATGCTGCCGGGTATCACGCAAAAAAAGATCTCGTTCGCGAGGTGCTTATAGAGCTAAGCGGCTTCAAATTTTTTCTGATTCACGGACATACCTATAACGTAAAGTCATCTCTTGATTATGCCGTATCCTCCGCAAAAAGAAAAGGCGCAGACGTGCTTTTGTACGGTCATACTCACCTGAGAAACAACACGTATCTTCCGCCTGACAGTGAAGAAACTAAGGGACTTTACATATTTAACCCTGGAAGCATTTCCAGACCGCGCGATTATTCTTATTCATACGGTGTAATTGAAACGCAGGGAAGTAATATTCTTTTGTCACACGGCACCGTGATTTGAGGTTAAAATGATATATTTACCAATGAAAAACAACAAAGCTCTCCATGTTGCTACTTTACTGCTTGCAACGGGTGTCATCTCGTTTTTGATTTCAACTCAATTTCCGTACGTACCGTATTTATTCCAGCTTGCAGCAATAGTGCTGCTTACATTTGGTATTCAGACTCTGCAACGCTATCATCTTTCCGAATTCAAATATATCATAGATGACAGAGATGACGGCAGTTCATATTTTAACGTAATTAAAATACAAGGTAAAAAAGAAGTTACAGTTTGCAGTATAGCGCTTGACAGATGTGTATATTTTGGCTATGCCAATGAATATAAAGATAAAACAGTAAACTCGTATGATTATAAGCAAAACGTTTTCGTGAGCGACAAGTATATTCTCATATATAAAGATATTTCCGGACCGGTTACGGTTAAGATTGAGATAGACGAATCCTTTGCTGCAGAGCTTGATAAAAGAGTTCTCAAAACCAAATAAAAAACGCCCAACGGGCGTTTTTTATTTGGTTTCAATTATAAAGAAGTAAGGGGATGTTGGTGAGTTGCAAAATCTGAACTTGCCGATACAGTATTTGTATCTTGAATAGGTTGCAAACAGTTCAGTAAGCATCTCGCCTTCAATTTCTCCTTCTTCGTGTCCGGGATATACGGCTATCAGGAGCGCGGCATCACTATCCATAAGATCGATGGCGGATTTTACCGCTTCTATCGTGGTTTCACGAAGCGTTGTGATACGCTTGTCGCCTCCGGGAAGATAACCTAGGTTGAACATTCCGATCTTAACGGGTTCCTTTACAAATTCCTTGACTCTGTGATGCGAAGCGCAAATCAAGGTATAATTCTCGGGACAACCTTCGTTTTTGAGATTCTTTTCAGTGCTGATAAGAGCCGATTCCTGGATATCAAAAGCATACACCTTACCGCTTTCACCAACCGCCTTTGAAAGGAATGCGGTATCGTGACCGTTTCCCATAGTAAAGTCAACGGCGGTAACGCCTTCGGATATGTGTGGAGCTAAAAAGCTTTTTTCAAGTTCAAGTAAATCTATCATATCAGAATTCGATGACCTGACCGAGAGCTGCCGACTTGAACGCCGCTTCCATGACCTTCATATCAAAGAGCATATCCTCGTCGGAAACCATCTTTTCTGCCTTGCCGTCGATTGCATCGCAGAAGTTACGGTAGTAGTCGTGAACATCGGATACAGGCTTGTCTATTTCGTACTCGTCGACCGTAATAGAGTCGCGAGGTGCCATTGTTTTTGTAAGCCCTGCGGCGGTTTCAACGGGAACGACCTCACTCTCGTGCCAATACTTGCACTTAACGACCTTGGCGTTTTCCTTCCAATCGGTTATAAGAGCTGTACCGCCGAGACCCTGCATGTAGAATCTGGGCATAGCTATAAAGTTGTATGTACCAAGCTCTATGTATGCACGGCTACCGTCTGCATAGGTAAGCTCAAGCTTAAAGCCGTCGTCAACTTCCTTGTTCGTTATGTTGTCAACACGGCAATATACCTTCTTGATATCCTTACCCTTTATCATCATGATCTGGTCTATAAGGTGTATGCCCCAGTCATAGATCATTCCGCCGCCGTATTTTTTCATGCCTCTCCAGTCGGAGGGGATACCGCGCGAGCCGTGAACTCTGGATTCAATGTTGAATATTTTTCCGATCTCTCCACTATCGTGGACCTTCTTCATTGCAAGATAGTCAACGTCAAAGCGTCTGTTCTGGTGAACTGAGAACACCTTGCCGTTTTTCTTTGCGCAAGCGATCATTTCAAGTAAAAGCTCGGTCGAAAGTGTAACAGGCTTTTCGCAGATAACGTGCTTGCCTGCGTTGAGTGCAGCGTTTACAACGTCCTTATGCTGATCGTTAGGGATCGCTACGGTAACAAGGTCAACGTCCTTGTCGTTAAGTACGTCTTCAAACGAGTCGTATGCGTATATTCCTCTGGATCTGGCAAGCTCTGTTTTAGCAGGGTCGATATCGTAAATTCCCTTGAGGGAAACTATGTCGCTCTTTTGCGCGTGACCAACGTGCCACGAGCCCATTCCGCCATATCCGATAACTACAAGATTCTTTTTCATAATTCAAAAACCTCCGTGCCGACTGTAACGGCTTGTCAAGTATATCTCTTGACATACTTAATATATTATATAACAAAAACAAAAAAAGTCAATAAATATTGAGAAATTTAACCGATAAATGTACCCAAATTTTAAGGTAATGGCTTGAAGTTCTTTGTATTTATGGTATAATATTCGTATAATGACGTTGTAGGACGGTAGATAATGAAGCACGATTCCATCAGGTTTTCAAAAATTGTCTCCGAATATGATTTTTACTCTAAAAGATGCGGTATCGGCACTATGGGAGAGAAGGCTTTACACGCAGTTGTAAAATCTTATTATGAGCCCGATGAATGTTATCGCGAGGTTGACGTTTTAGGATTTGTTGCCGATATCAAGTACGGGGATAGAATAATTGAAATTCAGACCACAAGCTTTAACAGACTTAATAAAAAACTTGAAAAGTATCTTGAGGAGTATTACGTTACAGTCGTATATCCTATTGCTTTAAACAAGCATATAGTTTGGATAGACCCCGAAACCGGTGCTGTCGTTGCGAAAAATAAATCAAACAAAAAGGGAAGTCCCGTAGAATTTCTGTATGAAGCCTCTAAAATCAGAAGATTTATAAATCACGAAAGACTTCGTTTTGAATTGTTGTTTGTTGACGTGGACGAGTATAAGCTACTTGACGGTTACGGTCCTGAGAGAAAAAGCAGATGCACAAAGCTTTACAAAATGCCTGTTTCTTTAAAATATGTAACCGCTATTGAATCGGCAAAAGACGTAAAAGCGTTTCTGCCGCCCGAAATAACGGACGGCAGATTTACGTTTGCTGAATTTGAAAAGATCATGAAAATCAAGGACAGACGCGCAAGATATTCGCTCAACGCCTTGATAGAATACGGTATAGTTCACGTTGCCGACAAATCGGGCAAAGTGATAATTTACGAAGGCGTCAACTGATATAATCTATTTTATCAGATATCTGCTCAATGATACTCTTTAATAACCTCGCAGATGACCTTAAACGTTGCCCTTCCTCTGCGTTAAGGGGAATTTCGAGTACGTTACTGACTCCCTCGCTTCCGACAACGGCAGGCAGGCCCATATACATATCCTCAAGTCCGTAGTGACCGTCAACAAGGCAGGAGACGGGAAGTACGGACTTTTGATTTTTTACTATGCTTTTGACTATTCTGAGTGTAGCCTGACCGATCGCGTAATATGTGGCACCCTTGCCTTCTATAATTCTATATGCACTGTCACGAACTTGAATATACATATCCTCGAGTGTTTGAGGGTCGTATTTCTTTCCTGTAATATGACAGTAATCGTTGAGGTCGATACCGGATATGTTAGCACTGCTCCAGACGGCAAGCTCACTGTCGCCATGTTCGCCGATTATAAAGGAATGAACGTTTCTACTGTCAACTCCGAGATGCTCACCCACGAGATATTTTAAACGTCCCGTGTCAAGAACAGTACCTGACCCAATGACGCGGTTGCTTTCAAATCCCGAAAGCTTATAGGTAACGTAGGTCAATATATCTACGGGGTTAGATACTACGAGTATAATGCACTCTTTGTTGTATTTAGTAATGCTCGGTACGATGCTTTTGAATATCTCTACGTTTCTGTCAACGAGCTCGGTCCTCGATTCTCCCGCCTTTTGACCTGTACCTGCGGCTATTATGATTACGTATGCATCCTCTAGATCCGCGTAATCTCCCTTATATATCTTCATCGGTGAAATAAACGGCAGTCCGTGGTTTAAGTCCATAGCCTCACCCTCGGCCTTCTTATCGTTCGCATCTATCAGTACCATTTCAGAAAATATACTGTGGTCCATAAGCGTGTACGCTATGGTCGAACCGACAAATCCACAGCCTATTACGGCACATTTTTGTTTATTTATCATTTCTTATTTCCTCGTTTTCCTTATGGTTTTATTATTATTCGCAAAGTGTTATTAAAAATTGCATTAAATATCAAAAAACTATTGAAATAAGGATTTTTTAGTGATATAATTAAAATGTAATTATTGTATTTCGGAGGAAATAAAATGAGTAAGAAATTTGTCACATTCGGCGAGATTATGCTCAGACTTAAGTCTCCTGCATTTGAACGTCTTCTTCAGAGTGCAACATTGGATGCAACTTTTGGCGGCGGCGAAGCTAACGTTGCCGTATCTCTTTGTAACTACGGTCTTGACGCAGCTTTCGTTACTGCGCTTCCCGAAAACGATCTTTCGCTTGCTTGCATAAGAGAGCTCAAGAAGTACGGCGTTGACACCTCGAACATCGCTTACAAGAAGGGTAGAGTAGGTATTTACTACCTCGAGGCAGGCTCCTGCCAGCGTCCCTCTAAGGTAATCTACGACCGTGATTATTCTTCGTTCTCTAACATCAAGTCGGGTGACTTTGATTGGGAAAAGATTTTTGACGGTGCGGAATGGTTCCACGTAACAGGTATCACTCCTGCAGTAAGCGCTGATACTGCCGCTGAGGCTCTCAACGCAATGAAGGCTGCTAAGAAGCTCGGTATCACAGTTTCTATGGACCTTAACTACAGAGCAAAGCTTTGGAAGTACGGTAAGAGAGCTGATGAAATTATGCCCGAGCTTACAAAGTACACTGACGTACTTATAGCTAACGAGGAGGACTGTCAGAAGTCTCTCGGCATTACCGCTGATGCAAAGCCCGAGCTTGGTCAGATCGACCTCGATTCCTACAAGAATATCACAGAAAAGGTTCTTAAGCAGTATCCTAACCTCAAGTGTGTTGCAATAACACTCCGCCAGAGCGTAAGCGCAAACAGAAACATCTGGTCCGCTTGTATCAATGACGGTAAGGAATTCTATCATAGCAAGACATATGATATGGCTGATATCGTAGACAGAGTCGGCGGCGGCGACTCCTTCGCAGGCGGACTCATTTACGGTCTTACTGCTAAGGGCGACCCCAAGGCTGCTCTCGAGTTTGCGGTTGGCGCAAGCTGTCTTAAGCACAGCATTCTCGGCGACTTCAACCTCGTAACAGTTGATGAAGTTGAAAAGCTCATCGGCGGCGACGGAACAGGTCGTATCGCGAGATAACTTTACATAAATAAAAAGGTCTGCATTTGCAGACCTTTTTATTTATAAATTAATTACGCCCAAATGTTCAAGGAGGATCTTTGTTCCCATCAGTATAAGAACTATTCCTCCGGTGAGCTCGGCGGCTGATTTATATTTTGAGCCGAACACGTTACCTACCTTTACTCCGATTGCCGAGAGAGCGAACGTGATAACGCCTATAAAGAGAACAGACGTTAAGATGTTTACCTTCAGAAACGCAAGCGTTATTCCGACTGCAAGAGCGTCTATACTTGTTGCAACCGCAAGAGGAAGCATAACCTTTACGGAGAACGAATCGTTCATACATTCTGCACATGAACGCGATTCCTTTATCATATTCGCACCTATAAGCACAAGCAACACAAAGCCTATCCAATGGTCTATGTTTGTAACGAGCGATTCAAACTGCTTTCCGAGTATGTATCCTATCAAGGGCATTAGCGCCTGAAATCCGCCGAAATATGCGCCTGTAATTACTGCGTGAGACGCCTTCATTCGTCTTACCGACAAGCCTTTGCAAATGGCTACCGCTAATGCGTCCATTGATAAGCCGACTGCGAGTATGAAAAGTTCAAGAGTTGTCATTTTGTTCTCCTTCAGAAAATCTTTCCGTCAAATTCTACGTGATTTAAGTACAGACCGCAGGCGGGAAGCGTGGGGCCCGATTTAGTACGGTCAAGTGAACGGAGCATTTCTTTAACGGTATCAGGCGAGGTTTTTCCTCGACCTACGTCGAGTAAAGTTCCTGCAATTATCCTTACCATATTGTATAGAAAACCGTCTGCCGCAATTCGTATAGTAATAATATCATCAGATTTTGTGACCTCGAGATATTTAACGTCTCTTACGGTGTCCTCGACGGATGAACCGCTTGACATAAAGCAGGCAAAATCGTGTTTTCCGCATATATATTGTGCCGCTACGTTCATTTTATCAATTCCGCTTAAGTCAATCATTCTCGGAAAATGGTGCGAGCGTCCTACTGAGAATGGATCTCTGTGGCTTGAATTATTTATAACGTATATATATTCCTTGTAAGTGACGTTATGTCTTACGTGAAAATCGTCATCAACCGTTGTAGCGGCGGTTACCGCGACGTCGTCGGGCAAAACCGAATTGAAAGCAGCCGGCATTTTGTCGGCAGTAATCGACGATGTACCGTCCGGCAGATCAAAGGTCGCGTAGAAAACATTTGCGTGAACACCGCTGTCTGTTCTGCTGCAACCCTTTACGTCATATCTTGTGCCGAAAAGCATTTCTATTGCATCTTGCAGTGTTGATTGAACAGTTCTTTTTTCAGGTTGTACTTGATAACCCGAAAAGCCTGTACCGATAAATCTTAACTTTAAAATATGTTTCATAGTTAAACACCCAAAGGCAACGTATTGGTAAATACTACAACTGCACCTGCGACGAAAAATGCGATGAGCGTGATTACGTCAAGTGAAGAAATGCGCGATACGGTCATTTTTGTGCGTCCCTCTCCGCCGTGATAGCACCTGCATTCCATCGCCGTGGCAAGCTCGTCAGCTCGTCTAAAGGCCGAAACGAACAGGGGAATCAGTACGGGTATCAGAGCCTTTGCTCGGTCAACAAGACTGCCGCTTGAAAAATCGGCGCCTCTTGCCTTTTGAGCAGACATAATTTTGTCGGTTTCTTCAATCAGCGTAGGTATGAATCTGAGCGCTATGGTCATCATAAGAGAAAATTCGTGAACGGGCACCTTGAAAACCTTAAGAGGAGAGAGAAGTCTTTCTATTCCGTCGGTTAGCATAATAGGTGAGGTCGTATATGTCAGTATTACAGTGGTTGAAATCAAAAGCACCGAAATTCTAATCACCATAAACAGTGCAAACATTATTCCTTCAGTATATATTTTTATAGGACCTATAGCTACCAGAAGATTTTCGCCTGCTGTCCAAAAAATATTAAGCACCGACGTAAATATTAGAATGAATACCAGCGGTTTCATACTTTTAAGTATTGTTTTAATCGATATGCCTGAAATAATAATCAGAATCAAAGCATACAAAAATATTTCGGCATAAGCGAGAGGTGTTTTTGCAAGAAACACTATAGCTATAAAAATTATAGCAAGTATTATTTTTATTCTCGGATCAAGTTTGTGAAGCAATGAATTACCGGGGAAGAACTGTCCGAGAGTAATATCCTTTATCATAATATCTCCAAGCCCATCAGGCTATGAATTGCGTCATTGTTTATTTAATAATTTTGAAATCGCCGTTACACATGTCTCAACACTGTAATGACCGTTACTTAAGGGCATACCCATAGCGGCAAGCTCGTTTGCGAGCTTAGTTATTGTCGGAACGTCGAGACCTACGTCAGTAAGAAGGTCGGTTTTTTTGAAAACTTCTTCCTTTGAGCCACTCGTGCAAATTCCCGAATTTTTCATAACGACTATGTCGTCAGAATACTTTGCCATATCCTCCATACTGTGACTTACTATTATCACGGTTGAGTTGTGTTCTTTTCTGAATTCCGATATTCCGCATAGTATTTCCTCACGCCCTCTCGGGTCAAGACCAGCCGCAGGCTCATCAAGTATGAGTATATCGGGCATCATTGCCATTACTCCGGCTATAGCAACACGTCGTTTTTGTCCGCCGGAAAGATCAAATGGCGATTTTTCAAGAGTTGCTTTGTCAATACCGCACAGCTTTGCGGCTATCTCAACTCTTTTGTTTATTTCGTCTGCTTCGAGCTTCATATTGGTAGGACCGAAGGCGATGTCACGGCGTACGGTTTCCTCAAACAACTGGTATTCGGGATACTGGAACACCAAGCCCACCTTAAAGCGAAGCTTATGAATATCCTTAGGGTTTTCCCAAATGTCTTGTCCGAGCACCTTTACAGTTCCCGATTCCGGCTTCAGTAGACCGTTTATAAGCTGAACCAAGGTTGATTTGCCCGAGCCTGTATGTCCCATAAGTCCCGTGATTGCGCCTGCTCTGATAGATAGGGTTACGTTATCAAGGGCAAGCTTTTTGAACGGTGTATCGGGACTGTATGTGTATGATACGTTAGTCAGTTCAATAGCGTTCATTTTCTTACTTTCTTTTGATAATAATTGTATATTGCGTTTGCGCAGTCTTTGATATCGAGCGATTCGGGAACGTCGATGTCGTATCCGAGTTGCTTCAGCTCGTCGATCAGCTCGTATTGCTGAGGAACGTCAAGACCTGCATTTTTTATGGCTTCCACGTTTTTGAACACATCGTCGGGCTTGCCATCGAGAATAAGCTCACCTTCGTTCATAACGATCACCCTGTCTGCAAGTAAAGCTTCATTCATATAATGAGTTATGTGAAGCACGGTGATATCTTCTTCGCGATTGAGCTTTTGTATAGTTTCCATTACCTCGGCACGACCTGCGGGGTCAAGCATAGCCGTTGATTCGTCAAAAACTATGCACTCCGGCATCATTGCGATTATTCCTGCTATCGCAACTCTTTGCTTTTGACCGCCCGACAACTGATGCGGTGAGTGACGCTTATACTCAGACATTCCGACAGTTTCGAGTGCTTTATCCACACGTTCACGGATTTCAAGTGGCGGTATGCCGAGATTTTCGGGTCCAAATGCGATATCCTCCTCAACAATAGTTGCAACAAGCTGATTGTCGGGGTTTTGGAAAACCATACCGATCTTGCGTCTTACCGAAAGTATGTCCTCATCGCTGAGATCGTCTCTCGTAATAAGCATTCCGTCAATATATATTTCTCCGCTTGTAGGTGTCAAAATCAAATTCAGTAGCTTGGCAAGCGTTGATTTTCCGGAGCCGTTGTGTCCAAGAACCGCAACAAAGCTGCCTTTTTCTATTGTAAGGTCAAGCTTTTTAATTGCAGGAACGTAAGCGTTTTCATCATCATACGAAAAGGTTAAATTTTTAATTTCTATAAAAGGATTTTGTGTCATTTTGTTGCCGTCCATCTTGAGCTTGAGCCGCAGGGAAGTGCGGAGCCTGTCGTGTTTACGGGTATACCTATCTCATCGGAAATGACCTGTCCTCCGAAGCGAGATTTGAGCGTGAGCTCAAGCATATATCCCATTGTGGATGCGGAAAGTCCCGTAGTATATGAGTTAAGAAGGAAGAACAGTGGATCGTCCGACATAACGTCAGCGGCAAGTCTTATAAATTCGCCGATGTTGTCTTCAAGCTTCCAAAGCTCACCCGAAGGACCTCTGCCGTACGATGGAGGATCCATAATTATAGCGTCGTATTTATTGCCGCGTCTGATCTCGCGTTCAATAAACTTTTTGCAATCGTCAACAATATATCTGATAGGCGCGTCAGAGAGACCCGAGAGCGCGGCGTTCGTTTTTGCCTGCTGAACCATACCCTTTGAGGCGTCAACGTGGCAAACGGAAGCGCCTGCCTTTGCACACGCTACGGTGGCACCGCCTGTATAAGCAAAAAGGTTGAGAACCTTGATGGGTCTGCCTGCCGATTTTATCAAGTCAGAGAACCATTCCCAGTTTACCGCCTGCTCGGGAAAAAGTCCCGTGTGCTTAAAGCCTGTTGGTTTAATAACAAAGGTCAGATCCAAGCTTTCATATTTTATGCGCCACTCCTCAGGCAATGCGGACGCTTTCCAAGCACCGCCGCCGGCCGAAGAACGCTTGTACGTTGCATCGGCGCTTTTCCATCTTTTATCGCTTTTGACGTTTTTCCAAATTATCTGAGGGTCGGGTCTTACGAGTATATATTTCCCCCAACGCTCAAGTCTTTCGCCGTCAGAAGTGTCTATAAGTTCATATTCCTGCCATTTATCGGCTTTCCACATAGTCTGTCTCCAAATTATTTTTTATCTTCATCAACAAAGTAGGTCATTTGCTCACTCGGTGCATTGAAAGGGATGCCCAGATGGTCGTAAGCAAGCTTTGTAACACATCTTCCGCGAGGCGTTCTGCTTAGGAATCCTATCTGCAACAGATATGGCTCGTAAACGTCCTCTATCGTTATCGCTTCTTCGCCCACCGTTGCGGCAAGCGTTTCGAGACCAACAGGGCCTCCGCCGTATGCGTGGATTATGGTTTCGAGCATTTTTCTATCCGTGTTGTCAAGACCGAGCTCATCTATTTCAAGCATATTCAGTGCCGCAGAAGCGGTTTTGAGAGTAATTGAACCGTCATATTTGACCTGCGCGAAATCTCTTACTCGCTTCAGAAGTCTGTTGGCAATTCGAGGTGTTCCTCGAGAACGTGAAGCAATTTCGAGCGAGCCCTCGTAGTCAATCGGTACACCGAGTATACCCGCACTTCTTCTTACTATTTCTCCGAGCTCTTCAACGGTATAAAGCTCAAGCTTGAGGAGTACACCGAATCTGTCGCGTAAAGGAGTTGTAAGCTGACCTGCACGAGTCGTAGCACCGATCAAGGTGAATTTCGGAATAGGGAGGTGTATGCTTTGCGCAGAAGGCCCTTTTCCTATTATGATATCAAGGGCGAAGTCCTCCATTGCAGGATAAAGTATCTCTTCGACCTGCCTTGAAAGACGGTGAATTTCGTCTATAAACAGTACGTCGTTATCGTTAAGGTTTGTAAGAAGTGCCGCAAGGTCACCCTGCTTTTCGATAGCGGGACCCGACGTTACGCGTATGTTAACGCCAAGCTCGTTAGCTATGATAGCTGACAACGTTGTTTTTCCGAGACCGGGAGGTCCGTAAAGCAAAACGTGGTCGAGCACATCTCCTCTTTGCTTTGCCGCCTCAATATAGACCTTAAGGCTATCCTTGCCTTTTTCCTGACCTATGTATTCCGTAAGAGTTTCAGGTCTAAGGCTCTTTTCGTTTTCTCCGTCCTCTGATTTATATTCTGTGGAAACTATTCTGTTTTCATAATCAAATTCAAAATCTTCCATTTATAGTCTCCTTATTTGATAAGATTTTTAAGCGCTGCGGTAATCATATCTTCAAGCGAAAGGGAAGCGGTATCAAGTCCTCTCAGCGCACTCAATGCTTCCGTTCTTGAATATCCAAGCACGATCAATGCATTGAGAGCATCTGAATATTTACTAATATCTGCGCTTGATTTGGGGGATTGAGCGACACCTTCGCTGACTTGGATATCACCAAGTCCCTTCGTGAGCTTGTCTTTTAACTCGAGAATTACTCTTGCCGCCGTCTTGGGACCTACGCCGTTCGCCTTTGATATTGCCTTGGTATCTCCCGAATTAACCGCCATTGCGAATGAAGAAGGTGTCATAATCGACAAAATCGCAAGAGCCGCCTTGGGACCCACTCCCGAAACCGTTATTAGCATATTGAACGTGTTCTTTTCTTCAAGCGAGTGGAAGCCGAACAGATCCATCGCATCCTCTCTCACGGAAAGATAAGTATATACTCTGACCTGTGAACCGATTTTTGATGCAAATGCTGATATGGTGTTATCGCTAACATAAAGCTTATAAGCTATCGAGCCTGTATCGACTATCAAAGCCCCGGGCTCTGTGGTTAACAGCTCTCCCTTTACAAAGTAGATCATATTTCCTCCGATTATCGCTTGTTAAAGAAATTTTGTATTCTTGAATTCGAGCAGTTAGCGTGGCAAATCGCTATTGCAAGTGCATCACAGGTGTCATCAAGCTTTGGGGGATTTTCAAGCTTTAACAAAAGCTTCACCATGTGAATTATCTGCTTTTTGTCGGCTCTTCCGTATCCAACAACCGACTGCTTCACCTGTAGAGGTGTGTATTCGAACAATGGAACGTTGTTCTTTTTGCAACAAAGTAAAATTACCCCTCTCGCCTCCGCTACGGTTATAACGGTTTTCTGATTCGTGTTAAAAAACAGTTCTTCTACCGCTACCGCATCGGGCTCGTGCGTTTTAATAAGAGCATCAAGCTTATCGTATATGGAGATTAGCCTGTCCTCAACGTTGGTATTTGCAGGTGTTAGAATTGCGCCGTGATCAATAGTTGTGAATTTCGGCGATTTATAGTCTATCACCCCATATCCTACGATAGCAAGACCGGGGTCGATTCCAAGTATCTTCATTTGGCTCTCCTGTATATTTAATTATCCGTCATTTGCAGTCAAACCAGCATTTGCCTACGCTGACCTCAGCAACAAGCGGAACTCGGGTTTGCGCGGCATTCTCCATTTCTCTTTTTAGAATTTCCTTTGCAACGTCAACGCAATCATCAGAAGCTTCGAGTATCAGCTCGTCGTGTACTTGGAGTATTATGTGTGCATCTATATTTGCATCTCTTAATGCTTTAAAGGTATTTATCATGGCGATCTTCATTATATCTGCCGCCGTACCCTGTATGGGACTGTTCATAGCAACCCTTTCGCCAAACTTCTTGAGCATTGCTTTTGATGACGTAAGCTCGGGTATATAACGTCTGCGCCCGAATTGTGTCGTAACGTAACCGTTTTCGTATCCTTCTTTTACTATATTGACAAGATATTCTTCGATTTTTGGATATTTGTGTTTATAGCTTGCTATATATTCTGCTGCTTCTTTCTTGGTTACATGAATATCTTGAGATAGAGAAAAGTCTCCAATACCGTATACGATTCCGAAATTTACAGCCTTTGCTCGTTTTCTCATATCCGAAGTAACCTCGTCGATCGGTACCCCAAATACCTGAGATGCTGTCAGTGTATGAATATCTATATCATTTACAAACGCGTTTATCATAGTGTCGTCACTAGCGATTTCCGCAAGAAGCCTGAGCTCTATCTGAGAGTAATCGGCGTCAATTATGACACACCCTTCTTTGGGTATGAAAAATTTTCTCATCTCACGTCCAAGTGGGGTCCTGATGGGTATATTCTGCAAATTTGGCTCGGTGGAGGACAGTCTTCCCGTTGCGGTGACGGTCTGATTAAAGCTTGAGTGTATTCTCGACTCACTGTCAGCAAGCTGTACGAGCGCATCGGCATAAGTGCTTTTTAACTTTGTTATTTGTCTGTAATCAAGAACAAGCTTTACTATAGGGTTGTAAGGCGCAAGCTTTTCGAGAATCTCGGCACTTGTAGAGTAACCGCTTTTTGTTTTTTTACCACCCGGCAAGCCAAGCTTTCCGAAGAGTATTTCGCCGAGCTGCTTAGGTGAATTGATATTAAATTTTTCGCCTGCGCAAACGTAAATTTCTTCCGCAAGTGTAGAAGAAAGGATTCCGAGAGTGTTGCCGAATTCCGTAAGTCCGGACGCGTCTATCATGAATCCTCTTGATTCCATATCGTAAAGGACTCCTGCCAGGGGTTGTTCTATTTCTTCAAGAAGCTTTAGCGATGCGGTCGTCTCCAGGACCTGTTTTATCGGAGCATAGAGTCTGTAAAGCAGCGCGGGGTCGTCCTCGCTGAATTCGCCCGTCTCAGCAAGGTACTTTAATGCTAATCTCTCGGGCTCGTATTTTCCTTCGGACGAGTCTGCAACGTACGCCGCAAGCTTAACGTCGAAGCAAAATTTTACCGCAGGGTCAAGCGAAAGCGAGTGAAATAATCTTTTTGAATCGTATACAATCGATTTGCTTGAATTATTGCTGACAAACGCTTTGGCAGACTCGGAGTCAACCGCGGTAACAAGAACGTTTATGCCGTCAGCGGAAACAGATAATTCAACGTTTCCGAGAAGCTCCGTTACGCTTAAGCCAAATTTGTCGGAATTTTCTGCTACGGCCATGATCTTTTCGAAAGCAACCTCTGATATCTTGCGCTCTACGGCCGTTGCATGGGTGTGTGACTCTGTATCGGCCACTTCGTCCAAAGACATACGCTTGATAAATCCGCCGAACTCGAGAGCCTTGAATTTTTCTAACAGAGCAGGCTTATCAATACCCGTGTACTCTATATCTCCGAGCGATACTCCGATAGGCGCATCGGTAATAATTCTTGCAAGCATTCTTGACAGATAAGCGTTTTCTCTGTCGGTAACCAATTTGTTTCTTACGCCATTTGCGATTGAGGGAGAGCTTATGTTTTCATACACTCCGTCGAGCGTATGAAACTCAGATATGAGCTTGATGGCGGTTTTTTCGCCAATACCGGCTACACCCGGAATGTTATCGGAAGAATCTCCCATCAGCGCTTTAACGTCAACGAATTGTTCGGGTCGCACACCGTATTTGTCCACAAAAGCTTCAACGTCATATTTCACCGTGTCGGTATTTCCCGCGAGCAGTACGTTAGTTGATGAGGATATTAGCTGGAGAGAATCACGGTCTCCTGTCAGAACGTATGAAAACGTGTCAGGATCGATTTCCGCAAAGCTTGCCACTGTACCTATGATATCGTCGGCCTCGTATCCCTCAAGTGAGAGAACGGTAAAGCCGAGCAGAGCTGAGATTTCTTTTGCAATAGGAAATTGAACTGCAAGCTCGTCGGGCATAGCGTGCCTTCCTGCTTTATATTCGGCATACTCTTTGTGTCTAAATGTCGGCGCTTTGAGATCAAATGCGACTACGGCGTAATTTGGCTTGAGCATATCAAGATTCTTCAACAGAATATTTACATACCCGTATAATGCGTTTGTCGGCAGACCGTCCTTCGTGGTAAGAGGCCTTATTCCGTAAAAAGCTCTGTTAAGTATGCTGTTTCCGTCAATAACGAGAATGTTCTTCATTTTTCTCCACCTCGAACCAATTAAGTTTACTATCAAAATATTATACCATATTCTCACAATAATATCAATAGAATATTTATATTTAACTAATAAAGTTTTAGAAACAAAATGTTAACAAACTGGTCACTTGGTATCAATATTTAAGCGCCACAAAATGCTATAATATATCTGTATGTATTTTATCTGTTAAAAAGGGAGGTGCTAATGTGAATGATGACGCAAAGGTAGGCGTTGAAGCTGCCGAACCTGCGGTGAGTAAATATTATGAAGGTGTTTCATCAGCATTCAGATATGCGAAGTTTATAACGTTGACCGTTGCCGTCCTGTTTGTTGTTTTAACGCTCTCGTTTTTCAGAGAAGATGTTTCCATAGAAAACTTTCAGTATATGCTGAAATACATTACAAGCGAAGAAGATACGCTAATAACAACTCAGAAGCTTCATTATCCTACGTCAGATTCCAAGGCACTTGCGCTTTTTAACGGCGACCTTGTCAGCGCGGGAACGAACGGCATATCGCTATATGATACCAACGGAAGCTCGGTATTACAGATAGATGAGGTTTACTCATCACCTTATTTTTCTCTTGGAAAGCGTTACGGCTTGTGCTATGATATGTCCGGTCACTCGTACGTCATATTCAGTACGTTTGCCAAACTTTATTCGCAAAGGCTTGAATACCCCGTTTCAGGTGCAGTTATG
Organism: Eubacteriales bacterium; assembly: GCA_045580165.1. Taxonomy (GTDB): domain Bacteria; phylum Bacillota; class Clostridia; order Oscillospirales; family CAG-272; genus UBA4717. The sequence goes on along the minus strand of JAZNNG010000053.1, from coordinate 3,399 downwards.
ACGGATAAAGGCAGCTATGTGATAATGACGAGGGACAGAGAATATAAAACGGTATTCAACGTTTATAATTCCGATTATGAGCTCGTATCGCGCGTATACAAAAACAACTATACGTTTTCCTTCGATTTTGACGGCAAAAAACTTGCTTATGCTTCTGTTAGCGCGTCCGACAGTAGATTCGTTTGCGAGCTTAACGTTGTTAAAACCAATACAGAGTCCGATATTGCGGCGTTCACTTATTACGATGAGTTACCTCTTGCCGTAAAATATATGCGCGGAAATCTGGTCCTTTTGACTGACCGTTATTTGCGCTTTTACGACGAAAAGGACAAGCTCATAAGTGAATATAGTATTCAGTCCGATATAAGCGGATATTCTTTTGCGGATGATTATATGATGATATATTCGGAAAAGAACATAATTGGAAGCGAGAACGAAGCGAGCTTTTATTCATCCGACGGAAATTTACTCACGGACAAGGAAACAATAAGAGGTAAAATCAACTACATCGATCTTAACGGAAGTTGTGCGTTGATTCTTACCAACAATACGGTCGTAAGATTTGACTTTGCAAACGGCGAAGCACGTGTTTGCAAGATTGATACAGGAGCTGATAAGGCATTGCTTCAGTCGGATTACACGGGACTCGTGTGCTACGTTAACTTTGCTCAGCTCGTAAACTTTGAGAACCCGGACGAAAGCTATAGAATCATAATAATGGAGGAAGAATAATGGGACTTTTTCTTGATATCATTGTACTGGCTATACTTGTACTTTCAGTTTGCCTCGGCTATCGCAAGGGGTTTATAAAGTCTGTGATGGGGCTTGTTTCGCTCGGACTTTCCATAATTTTAGCCGTTAATTTTTACAGTTATCCTGCAGAATATATAAGCGAGCACGTAATTACACCTTATTTTGCAGATCAGACGTCAGAGGAATTTGAGTCCCTAATGAATGGTGGAACACAAACTATTTCTCCCGATCAGATACTTGAGGACAAGCCTGATACACTCACCGAAATTCTTGACAGATACGGCATTGATATCAACTCTATTTCTCAGTATTATGAAAACGACGTAAAGCCATCGGTTGATTCTTTCCAAATCGAAGAAATCGCAGATCTACTGTCCGATTTTATTGTTGGCTCGACTGCAGAAACTGTCAGCAATATCCTGGGATTTTTGCTCGTGTTCGTCGCAGCGCTGATTGTTATAAATCTCTTGCTAAAGCTTTTGAATTTGCTATTTAAGCTCCCTGTTTTGAATTTCGCTAATAAACTTTTGGGGGCGATTCTCGGACTTATTAAGGGGCTTATAGTTACACTGATATTAGTAAACGTTGTGTCAGGGCTTGTTACTGCGGTCGGTGACGTTGACGATAGCTTCTGGAGCAGGTCTGCTCTTGAGTCGTCCGTGTCATACAGTACTATCTATAACGCCGGTCTTATAATTGATGTTGTTCAATAATTTTTGAAAGGCGCAAATAACTCCAATGGAAAAATGTGCAATTTGTCATAAACGAATAGCCGTCGTTTTTATGACGAAGATGGAACCCGACGGCACTTCGTCAACACAAGGAATCTGCCTTAAATGCGCAAAAGATTTAGGTCTCAAGCCGGTTGACGATATAATTAAAAATCTAGGTATTTCACCCGATGAGATCGATTTCGACAATCTCGAAGAAAACATAGAGATGTTTGCAGAAACTATGTCAGACGGAACTTCAGACCAGGATGGGTATTCTGATGCGGTAGTTCCCGCAGAGGATAAGGAAAACTCATCTGAGGGACGTGCTCCGAGTATTGATTTCAATAAACTTTTCGGTGGAAAATCTCACCCATTTGGTGAATTCATATCCAAAATGCAGGGGCAGGGAAGTGCAGATTCTCCTAAGCGCCAGAAGGCTGATAAAGATTCTCCTAAGTATAAGTATCTTACACAGTTCTGTACCAATCTGAACGAAAAAGCAAAAAAGGGAAGCATTGACAGAATTATCGGCAGAAAGCGCGAGCTTGAGCGTGTTATGCAGATTCTCTGCAGACGCCAGAAGAACAATCCGTGTCTTATTGGTGAGCCCGGTGTTGGTAAAACGGCGGTTGCGGAGGCTCTTGCCCAGCGAATTGTTGATAATAACGTACCTACAAAGCTCAAGGATAAAGAAATTTATCTCGTCGACCTTACCGCGCTTGTTGCAGGCACTCAGTTCAGAGGTCAATTTGAGGCCAGAATGCAAGGCATGCTTGCGGACGTACGTAAAAAAGGCAACGCCATTCTCGCAATTGACGAAGTGCACAATCTCGTGGGTGCAGGAGAAGCCGAAGGAAGTATGAACGCAGCAAACATTCTTAAGCCCGCACTTTCCAGAGGCGAAATACAGGTTATCGGCGCAACCACGCTTACCGAATACAGAAAGCATATAGAAAAGGATTCGGCGCTCGAGAGACGTTTTCAGCCTGTCGTTATTGACGAGCCTTCGGTAGAGCAAACCATCGAAATCATTAAGGGTATCAAGCATTATTATGAGAATTATCACGGCGTTGGTATATCCGATGATATTGCTGAGCGTGCCGTAATTCTGAGCGAACGCTATATTACCGACAGATATTTACCCGATAAAGCTATCGACCTCATTGACGAGGCGGCGGCGCACGTCGTCTTGAATTCTGTAGTTATAAACAGATGCGAAGAAATTGTCGCAAATTTGATCAAAGTTAACCGTCAGATCGAGGCTTTAGAGGCGGAGCTCGCATCAAAAGAAGCGGTATCAACCGATGATTACGAGAAGCTTGCTTCGCTTAAGTCTGAGTCGATGAAGCTTCAAGGGGAATACGACGTAATAAAGCCCGAACGCGATGCGGTTCGCCTTACGCTTGACGATATAGCAGATGTAATAGAGGTTTGGACAGGAATTCCGGCCTCCAGCATCAATGAAAGCGAATTCAAGCGACTTGACGGACTTGAAGAAAGACTCAAGAAGAGAATAGTAGGGCAGAACAAAGCCGTAGAATCGGTTGTAAAAGCAATTAAACGCAATCGCGCCGGTGTTTCTTATAAGAAAAAGCCTGTTTCGTTTATATTCGCAGGCCCTACGGGTGTCGGTAAGACACAGCTTGTAAAAACACTTGCCGAAGATTTGTTTAATTCTCCCGAAGCTTTAATAAGACTTGATATGTCGGAATTTATGGAAAAACACGCCGTTTCAAGAATTATAGGCGCTCCTCCCGGATACGTCGGTTACGATGATGCCGGTCAGCTTACCGAAAAAATCCGCAGAAAGCCTTATTCCGTAATACTTTTTGACGAGATCGAGAAGGCTCACCCTGAAATTATGAACATTTTGTTACAAATTTTGGATGATGGCAGAATAACCGATGCTCACGGCAAAATCGTCAATTTTGAG
>JAZNNG010000052.1:0-24591 GCA_045580165.1 Eubacteriales bacterium | reverse complement strand
TCCGTCGTAGTTTGTACAAATCACATCCATATCCCCGAATTCCGAGAGTGACTGTCTGCATATTCCGCACGGTGTAATGTCGGCGTTCTGACCGCTTACGCATATTGCCGTAAAATTACGTTTGCCCCGTGACAATGCCTGACCGAGCGCTACCCTCTCGGCGCATACTCCCGCACCGAATGAAACGTTTTCAAAATTTGATCCTATATATATTTGTCCATCCTCGGATAATATTGCAGCGCCTACAAAAAAGTTTGAATATGGTGCATAAGCGAATTTTCTGACTTCCACAGCCGCGTCAATAAGCATATATTTTTTTACGTTATTCATACTTCTTCACCTCTTGTTTGATTTTATCATACACCTATCCGTTTGTCAACGAAAAAAGCAGGGCAAGCCCTGCCTTTTCATATATAATATTCGTCACCCGTATCAAGGCACACTGCCGCAAGATATCCTCCGCCGTCTTCGGAGCAGTTGAGCGCGATATGCTCGCCGTTTCTGTATATCTGACCGCGAAAGCTCTTATCTATCTTATAAGTCGGAGTGTGTCCCGTCACAAGAATTTTATCCGGATAATATATCTTTTTATAGTCTGTGACCGACAGGACGAGCTCCTTTATTCCGTAATCGGATACTGACTTATCGGGGTCAAAATCTCCTATGCCCGAATGAACGAGCAGATATTCCCTGCCGCCTGCGTTTATTTCCTCATAAAGTGACATTTCACAAAGGTATTCCATCACCCAAGAGCGACCCTCATCATCCATAAGCGAAAGCTCCTTTAAAGCGCCCTTTATATCACTCGGTATGACCTCGGGTAATTTTTCACGCATTGCACCGTTTTCATCTGCAATTTCAGTCATAATTTTATGGGCATAATACTCGTTATCTCCAAGCACCGCAAAGACGTTTGACCTCATACTCATATCCTCAAGCAGCCTTATTGAGTCAGCGCAGTCTCCGATAATATCTCCTACAACGTATAGATCGTCCCGTGAACGAAGGTCTATCTTTTCAAGTAGCTTTTGGTATTTCCCAAATCTTCCCCGTATACTTCCCGTTACGTATATCATAAAAATCCCCCGAGCCATTTACTGTGATACCATTGTATCCTATGCTCGGGGGATTTTTTGTCGATAACGGGAACAAAAACTATTTTGTTTCGTCAAAGTTCTCGTCCTTGTATATTTCACGGAACGCATTAATAACATCGCGTCTTGTTACAATGCCTATAAACACTCCTCTGTCATCGGTCACGGGAACGAAGTTCTGGTCGAGAACGAGGTCGAGAAGCTCATTCACGGAAGCGTTTATATTAACGGGAGTATTTCTTTTCTTCATTATGTCTTTAATGGTGTATTTCCCGTCGGGCAATTCGCCGTTTTGTATCTTAAGTGAATGCCAGAGAAAATCCCCCTCGGTTACGGTTCCGGTATATTTGCCCTCACTATCAATAACGGGAAGGGCGGCATATCCGTGAAACTTCATTTTTTCAATACCCTGTCTGACCGTACTGTCCTCATTTATGTATGAAATCATGCCCTTAGGCTTCAAAAAAAGCGGTATGTTCATATTTATACTCCAAAATAGTACTTTGTATCAGTATTATAACACCCAACTTTTAACCTGATATGTACAAATCAATATTTGAGAAAAATTTTCCAAAATAAACGGCGGCGATTTACGCCGCCAGTTTCTTCATTATATAGTCTATTGTTCTTGTCTGTATAAAAATACTCGATAGCGCCAGAATTACTCCGAAAATATCCCGTGTTACCGTCAACGCAATAAGAATTACCGCTAAGTCACCGAGAAATATAGCGTTTCCAAGACTCAACAGCTTTACCTTTTCGCGTATCAGGCTCGCAACAAGGTCTGTTCCGCCCGTGGTATATCCAATTGAAAACAACACACCCATAGAGCATCCGATAACCACGCCTCCGAGGACCGCGTTTATTATCCTGTTATCGAATATGGGCTCAATTCCGGTAAACACCTCGGTAAAGAGTCCGCAAAGCAAAACTCCCACTATCGCTCTTTTGATATACGACAGTCCGAAAACCCGCGAATTGAGGTATAGAAACGGCAGGTTTAATACGATTACCGTTATTCCGACAGGCACGTTGATAACAATATTCAATACTATTGCAAGTCCCGAAAAGCCTCCGGACACGATCTGTGACGGCACGAGAAACATATTCATCGAAATACCAAACAAAACGGATGAAAGCAAAACCGTGATATAAAGCCGTGCTTTAGTTACCATCTTTCGTCGCTATCAGCTCCGAAACCGTTACGAAACGGTAGCCTTCATCAAGAAGCTTGGGGATTATCATTTCAAGCGCGTCAATGGTGGGACTTTTTCCGCTGACGTAATCGTGAAACAGTATTATGCTTCCAGGCTTGATGCTGCTGCTTACACATTCATAAATTTTTTTACTCTCGGTATGCGCCCAATCGAGAGTATCAATATTCCACAGTATGACGTCGTAGTCCATTCTCCCTGCCACAGACGCTATATTCTCGGTACACCAGCCCTCGGGCGGTCTGAAGAGCTTGGGGCGATACTCGCACGCCTCGAATATTGCCTCCTCGGTAAGCTCTATTTCTCGTTCTAATGTTGCCATATCAAGACGCTTCAGGTTGTGGTGCGAATAGGTGTGGTTGCCTATTTCGTGACCCTCTGCCAGCTCTCGCTTTATAAGATGCGGATACTCCTTTGCCATAGTGCCCACTACGAAAAAGGTTGCTTTGACGTTATATTTTTTCAGAACGTCAAGTATTTCGTCGGTTCTGAATTTATGCGGACCATCGTCAAAGGTCAAGGCTACGAGCTTCTCAGAGCATTCGTTGCCGTAATAGATTTTTCCTGAGTCAAGAATCTCGTTTTCATCTATCGCGTATGCGGTTAGCTGGCTTAGGAACGCAACAGTCACCGCGACGGAAAGCACGCCAATACGTTTACTTAAGCTCATTGAGCGAGCCAAAACGATACCCTTGTGCTTCAAGCCTCGTCAGCACCTCGTCAAGTATTGCGGCGTTCGTCGCGCTGGTAGGATGAAGGAGCATTATTTCGCCGTTATGGATATGATCCATGATCTTTTTTATCGCCCTCTCGCACTCGGGCTGCTTACCGTTGTCCCAATCTGCATAAGCAAAGCTCCAGAAAACAGTTTTATAACCCATCTCGTCGGCAAAGGTCAGATTTTGTTCGCTAAACGAGCCCTCGGGCGGACGGTAAAATTTATCAAGCGTCCTTCCCGTGTACTCGGTATAGATCTTTTCAAGTGCAGTAAGCTCGCGCTCAAAGGCTTCCCTGTCTGTCACTAAGGACATATTTTTATGTCTTGCCGTATGGTTACAAACAAGATGTCCATCGTCAGCAATTCTTTTTACGAGCTCGGTATTCCGCGTGATCAGATTTTCAAGAATGAAAAAAGCTGCTTTTGCGTCGTGTTTTTTCAGAACGTCAAGAATTTTCGCAACGTTTCCGTTTTCATAGCCCGCATCAAAGGTCAGGTATATGACCTTTTCATCTGCACCCAGATAATTGGCGTTATGTCCGTCAATTACAGATAGAGTCGAATCGAGCGCAGGCCTTTTATGCTCGGAATTGTTTTTAACGTACCAATTTACTGTTTGTGCAAAAACAGTACTTGAAAGGAGCGCAAATGATAACGTAATCACAAATACCCGTTTTATTAATTTTGTCATTTGTATCTCCGAGATTTATAACTTGAGCATAAAGCTCCGATTTTATTTTTTGCAATTTATAAAAAAATAAAACTGAACTTTATTCCAAAACTTGATATAAATAAAAAACGCAAACGTTTTGTTTGCGTTTTTTAAGTTAAATTTGGGACTCAAAGGTACTTATCGCGGCTTCACCGTTACACATAAATTCCTTTGCCGTGTTATAACCGAAAAGATGCTCGATCTCCTCGTAAGCATCCTTCAAGACGCTCGGAGGTCTTACGGTATCCGAATGACAGTCAGAAGCAATAAAGGAGGCAAATCCGCGCTTTATAAGCGCTCTTGCCGCTTTTTTATAACGCTTCTCAAAAAAGCTTGCCGCATCTATCTGAATGTACGCGCCCATCGCAAGAAACTTTTCGGCAAATTTTATGCTTTTTATAACCGAATAGTAACGTTCTGCGTGAGCTATTATGGGCCTGACATTGTAATAGTCTGTAAAATTAACGAGGAGGTTTAAATCTTCCCTTGTAAGCGCTCTCGCACAGGGAAATTCAACCAGCACGTTACGAGTCCCCTCGATACATAGCTCGGTCGCATCGTTAAGATTAAGCATATTACCTGTAAGGTAAACCTCACTGCCCTTAAGAAGCGTAATTTCAAGCTCGTTTGCATAAGGTCGTAGCTCGTCGATTCTTTGGTCACGAAGAAGCACAAATTCCTCGGGTGTGAATCGCGTATAATTAAAATGCGGAGTGCATACTACCGTACGCACTCCCATTTCGCTCATTTGCTTAAGCATATTCACGCTCACATCAAGGCTGACAGCTCCGTCGTCAATACTATGAAGAAGATGAGAGTGTATATCTACCATAATCATCTGTAACCGTAATACATATACTTTTTGGAGTAGCCCTTGGAGTTCTTGGTGTTTACGTTGTTGAGAACAAATCCAAGAATATTGGCATTCGCATATTCGAACTGGGAAATAGCTTTTCTTGTTTCAATATGAGTACTGCTTGTCGAACTGAGCACAATAACGTTTCCGTCAACAAGATTGGCTACCGCAAGAGCATCTGCTACTATATTTATCGGCGGGGTATCAAGAATTATGTAATCATAGGATTCCGAGAGGGTATCAAGAAGCTTACTCATACTCTCACTTGAAAGAAGCTCTACGGGGTTGGGAGGAATGAGTCCTGCGGGGAGAACCGAGAGATTTAAGCTTCCCGCCTTCTTTACGGCTTCCTCAAAGGTACACATTCCCGAAAGCACGTTTGAAAGTCCTACTCGGCTCTCAAGCTCAAAATATCTGTGAACTCTCGGACGTCTCATATCACAGTCAATGATAAGAACGCGCGCGTCGGTCTGAGCAAAGGTTATAGCGAGGTTTATAGAGGTAAGTGTCTTACCCTCCTTGGGCAGAGCGCTCGTTACAGCAATCTTCTTACATTTGCCGGAGTTATTTCCAAGTGCAAACTGAAGATTTGTTCTAAGGGTTCTGTAAGCCTCGATTATCTGAAAATTACGGGTATTTTCTACCGTGTTACCAAGTTGACGGGTTTTAGCGTTTATTTTCACCGGTCTTACCTCCATATAAAGGTTTTGTGTTCTTTACGGTACCTACCGACTGAAATTCGGGAATAACACCGAGAACGGGAATATTGTATGCTTTCTTTATGTCGGATTCATCATTGATTCTCACGTCTGTAAGCTTGAGAATTATGAAAAGCAATATCGAAACTACGGCACCTATAATACCACCTATAAACGTATTTTTCGTTATATTGTTGTTAAGAACAACTATGTTTTTAAGCTGAGGTCTGTCAACAACCTTGAGTACCTCAAAGCCTCTGAGCTCCTCTATACGTTTAGGTGCAAGCTTCTGCATCTCAAGAGCTATAGTGTACGCATCTTCCTTGCTGGCTGACTTTATAGTAGCATTAAAAAGCTCGGTTTCGTCTATGCTTGAGAAAGAGACCATCCCCTTAAGCTGTCTTACCGAGTATTCGGTTAAGCACTTACCGTCTATGCTCTCATAAAGCATATCAAAAAACTCGTTGTTCGAAAGAAGACGCATATAGGTTTTGATAGCATCCTTCGAATACGTGTAAGACTGAGTCTCTGTTACGATAGTTGTTGACTGTGCATTACCGAATTCGGGATTTACCATAAAAGTAACGTTAAGTCCATACATCGGTACTACCGCAAATAAGCTGTACGAAAAGGCAATAGCCGCGCACAAAATAACCGAAAGCAAAATTATCGGCCATCTCTTTTTCAGCACGTCAAATATATCCGCAAGATTGAGTTCTATGTTCTCCATCATTTCCTCCTGGATTGCGCAAAATTACATATGTATATTATAACAAAGCCATATCAAAATGTCAAGAGAATAAACTGTCTAAATGTGTCTTACTGATAAAATTTATATTTGTAAAAAAATGTTCCAAAAACTATTGCATTTTGTTTTTTTTTGTGATATACTCTTACAGTACGCTATGTGCACAAAAAGGACGGTCCTCTGCGAAGCTCTGCATGAACGTCCGGATTTATAAGGAGGAAGCCAAAATGGATCTTATTAAGGCTTTTACAAACGGGCAGTTAAAGGAAAACGCTCCTGAAATCGTTGTCGGTAACAACGTGAGAGTTCACATCAGAATCGTTGAAGCGGCAAAGGGTAAGGACGTTAAGGAGAGAATTCAGATATTCGAAGGTACCGTTATCGGCAAGCACGGCGGCGGAATCTCCGAAACATTCACAGTCAGACGCGTTGCTTACGGCTGCGGTGTTGAAAAGACATTCCCTCTCCACTCTCCCAATGTTGTTAAGGTTGAAACAACCAGAGTAGGTAAGGTTAGACGTGCTAAGCTTAACTACCTCAGAAGCAGAGTTGGTAAGAGCTCCAAGGTAAAGGAACGCATCTGAGTTTCTTTGCTACATTTCAATAGTAGATGCGAAAAAGAACTGTATCCGTTTTTGCGGCAACAGTTCTTTTGTCGCTTTACTATCACCAAAAGGATAAATGATTATGGCAGATATATTTGAGCTTTTCAAGAAAATCGAAAAGAAGCAGGATCTTGCTCCCCAACCCGTAACGTATATGGTTGCAGGTCTCGGAAATCCCGGAGATAAATACCTAAAGACCCGTCACAACGCAGGCTTTATGGCTCTTGACGTAATAGGCGAAAAGCACAATTTCAAGATAAATAAGCTTAAATTCAAATCGCTTTGCGGCGAGGCGGTCATCGGTGGCGTAAGAGTCTTGTTTTTAAAGCCTCAGACCTTTATGAACAACTCCGGCGAAGCCGTTAAGGAAGCCGCTTCCTTTTATAAGATACCGCCCGAAAATATAATCGTTGTTTTTGACGATATCTCCCTTGACCCAGGCAAGATACGCATCCGCAAAAAAGGAAGCGACGGAGGTCACAACGGAATAAAGAGCATTATTTACTATCTCGGCTCCGATAAGTTCCCGCGTATAAAGATCGGTGTGGGTGCAAAGCCTCACCCCGAATATGACCTCGCGGACTGGGTGCTTGGAGAAATACCCTCCGAATTGCGAGAGACCTTCACGGGTGCTCTTATTTCCGCATCAGAGGCACTTGAGCTTGTTCTGAAGGGCGACGCTGACTCTGCTATGGCAAAATTCAACTGAAATAAATAAGTCAACGCCAATTTAGGCACAACGAAAGGCAATTTATGCGACTTATTTGCGATAATATCAAAAACGAGCGTGAATACAAGGAGTTTTTGAAGGCGCGCGAGCGTCTGAACTTCGAACGTATGCGACCCGTTACCGTAACGGGTCTGTCAGACGGTGCAAGAGCCGCCTTTTACGCGTCGGTGATCGACGACTTATCAGGCGACTCTCCACTTCCTCCACTGATTCTCGTTCCAAACGAGAAGGACGCACTTAGGCTCTCAAACATTTTCACCGACTGCGGTCTTGAGCCTTTAACGTATCCTCTCAGAGATTTCATTTTTCATAACATCACAGCCTCCCATGAGTATGAGCATGAGAGGCTTAAAGTCTTGTCCGAGCTTGCCCTCTCGGGCACGTCGGGAGTCATTATAACCACACCCGATGCGGCGCTTCAGATGACCATGCCTCCCGATTATCTCAGGGAGTGTACGGTCAAGCTTTCACTCGACACTCCGTACGACCCCGAGGAGCTTATAAAAAGACTTATCATGGGTGGCTACGTCAGATGTGAAATGGTCGACGGCGTTGGTCAGTTTGCGGTAAGAGGCGGAATAGTGGATATTTATCCTCCGCTTTATCAGAGTCCTATAAGAATCGACTTTTTCGACACCGAAATTGACCAAATGGGTTATTTCGATCTTTTGACTCAAAGAAAGACGGAAAATATAGTAAGCGTCACCATTCCTCCCGCAAGAGAGCTTATTCCATCAGCTGACAAGCGTGCAGTTATTGAAAAAAGCATAAATTCGCTTTTGAAGTCTGCCGTCAACCCAAGGGTCAAGTCAGAGCTTTCACGCGAGCTTGACGAGGTCAAGAACGGACTTGAGCTTGCTTTTATTGACAAGTATCTGCCCTTGATATATGACGAAAAGTACTGTCTGCTTGATTACTACCTTGACAAAAAGCTAAACGGCGGCAAGCGTCCGCTTGTATTTATGCAAGAGAGCAATTCCTGCTCCGAGCGAGTCAAGGGTAACGATTGGCATATTTCTCAAGAGCTTCTCGCACTTTGCGAGGCAGGCGAGCTTAACGTCAAGAATGGTGTATGGGCGAAGAATCACGGTGATTTCGAGGAATTCACCGATTTATGCGGATTCGTTGTGGTGGACACGTTTACCTCATCAAACGAGCGAAGAAGCGCAGGACTGTTTTCGTTCAACACCAAGCAAACCGTAAACTATTGCGACAACTTCGAGCTTCTCTCGGAGGATATCGAGCATTATATGAAAAGAGGCTACTCGGTTGCGGTTGCCTGCGAAAATGAGGCAGCCGTCAGAAGTGTTCATGCTTCTCTCGTGGACTCAGGTGTAAACGCAGTTATCATCTCATCCGATTCAGATAATCTCTCTCTGAATCACAGAACGGTCTACGTGCTGTGCGGAACTACCATTCCCGGCTTTGAGCTTGTCAGCGAACGCTTCGCGCTTCTCAGTATGCTACCTGCGGGCAGTTACGCGCGCTCGGTACAGATAAAGGCACGACGCAAGCGCACCAAGCGTGAGCAGGAAAAGCAGATACTCTCCTGCACCGACCTTAACGAAGGCGACTACGTCGTTCACGTTAACTACGGAATCGGTCAGTATCTCGGTATACAGAAGCTTACCGTTGACGGAGTCACAAAAGATTATATCAAGCTTCAGTATGCAGGAAACGACACTCTTTTCATTCCCACAAACCAGCTTGATAACGTAAGTAAATATATAGGCGCAAGAAGCGATGACGGAATAGTCAAGCTTTCCAAAATGGGCGGAACCGAGTGGGGCAAGTCCAAGGCGAGAGCAAAGGCTGCCGCAAAGAGTATGGCAAAGGAGCTTATCAAGCTTTACGCGGCGCGTCAAATGCGAGAGGGCTTTGCTTTCTCGAAGGACGACGATGCTCAAATGGAGTTTGATGCCTCCTTCGAATACGAGGAGACCGACGGTCAGCTCTTGGCAATTGAGGACGTTAAGCGTGATATGCAAAGACGTATCCCCATGGACCGTCTTATATGCGGCGACGTTGGTTACGGCAAAACCGAGGTTGCTCTCAGAGCCGCGTTCAAGGCAGCGATGGACGGCAAACAGACCGCCGTTCTGGTTCCTACCACCATACTTGCATTCCAGCATTACAGGACCTTCATTTCAAGAATGAGAGGCTTCCCCATCAAGGTCGAGATGCTATCGAGCTTCCGTTCCACCAAGCAGAATGAGGAAACGCTACGCAAGCTCAGACGCGGTGACGTTGACATTATAATAGGAACGCATAGACTTATTTCCAAGGACGTAAGGTTCAAGGATCTCGGTCTCGTGGTTATAGACGAGGAGCAGAGATTCGGCGTCGCTCAGAAGGAAAAGCTCAAGGAGCTATCCTGCGACGTTGACATTCTCACCCTGACCGCGACTCCCATTCCGCGAACGCTTAATATGGCGATGAGTGGCATCAGGGATATGTCGATACTCGACGAAGCACCGGGTGACCGCTTCCCCGTTCAGACCTACGTTTTAGAGCACGACGATATGATCATCACAGAGGCGATACGAAAAGAGCTTCGCCGCGGCGGTCAGGTGTTCTACCTACACAACAACATTGAAACTATTGCAACTGTTGCCGGTCTTATACGAGAGGCAATTCCGGACGTCAGAGTTGCAGTTGCTCACGGCAGAGTCGATAAGGAAGTTCTATCCGACATATGGCGTGATCTCGTTAACGGTGATATTGACGTTTTGGTCAGCACCACCATTATTGAAACGGGCGTTGACGTTCCCAACGCAAATACGCTTATAATCGACAACGCCGACAAGCTCGGACTCTCCCAGCTTCATCAGCTCAGAGGACGCGTAGGACGTTCAGGCAGACGCGCGTACGCTTATTTCACCTACCCTAAAAACAAGTCAATTTCGGAAATTGCAACCAAGCGACTTGCGGCAATCAAGGAGTACACCGAGTTCGGTGCAGGCTTCAGAATTGCTATGCGTGACCTTGAGATAAGAGGCGCGGGCAATCTGCTCGGCGCCGAGCAGCACGGTCACCTTGACAGTATAGGCTACGACCTATATATCAAAATACTCAACGAAGCAATTCTTGAGGAAAAGGGTGAAACTCCCGTTCAGAAATTCGAATGCCTTGTGGACGTAAACTTTGACGCGTATATCCCCGAAAAATATATACGTACCAGTGCTCAGAGAATGGAAATGTATAAGAAGATCGCTCACATTGAAAACATGGAGGACTTCGACGATATCGGCGACGAGCTTATCGACCGTTACGGCGAGACTCCCAAGCAGTGCCGTAATCTCCTCTACGTTTCGCTTATGAGAAATCTCGGAGGCGCGGCAAGAATTTCAAAGATAGAGCATCGCGGCGGTACAATTACCCTTTTCCCCGAGCAGATAGATTTTGAAGCATTCGGCGCGGTGAACGAAAAATTCAAAAACGCTTTCGTAATATCGGCAGGTGCTAAGCTTACGATAGTTTACCGTCCGAGACGTGGTGACGAGCCACTTGAGCTTATATGCGATATGCTCGCTCTATATAACGAACAGTTAAACCAAAAGAAGAAACAAAAAAAACAGTGAAAAGAGGTCAAACATTATGAAAAAGATTATCGCGTTATTATTGGTCACAGTAATTCTGCTCGGAGTATGCTCCTGCGGAGGCAGTGATTACGCTATGAAATACGGCAAGGCCACAATTTCCGAAAACGAATATATGTATCTTCTCTCCAGATACAAGGCTATATTTCTCACAAGCTATCTCGGCGGTCAGGACACCGACGAGGTATGGAGTATGCACGTTGCCGAAAACGGCACTACCATCGAGGATTTTCTTATGAGCGTTGCCAATGAAAACATAAAAAGCAATGCCATCTGTCTTCAGATATTCAACGACCTTGGTCTCAAGCTCACCAAGGAGCAGATAAACACCGTTGACGAATATATAAAAACGCTTATAACAAATGCAGGCAGCAAGGACGCGCTTAACTCTGCCCTCTCCGAGTATGGTGTAAACGTAAACGACCTCGAGGAAATATACCTAAAGGACGAAAAGATCAAGGCTGTCAAGACTGCGCTTTTTGAAGAGGGCGCAGAGCTTGAGCTTTCGGATACAGAGCGCGACGCATACTATAAAACAAGCTACGTAAGGCTTAAGCACATTTACATCAACAACGTCAAGGATTTTGCGCGCGACGACGAGGGTGACCTCATCATAGACAGCGACACGGGCACATACAAGACCCGCGATCTCTCCGAAACCGAAAAGGCCGAAAAGACGGCGCTTGCAGAGAGTATTTACGCCGATATTATCTCGGGCGCAAGCTTCGATAATCTTATGCTTGAGCATACTGCCGATCCCGCTATGACCAATTTCCCCGAGGGCTACTACGTTACCCTCTCCTCTACTCTGCTTCCCACTGAGCTTATTGAAAAGGGATTTGCAATGGCAGACGGCGAGGTTGAATACATTGAGAGCGAGATAGGTGTTCACATAATCAAGCGCGAGCCCCTTGAGGATAAGGCGTACGCAGATACCGAAAAGCTCGTGTTCTTTACCGATTTTGAAAACACGCTTATGCTTTCAAAGCTTTCGGACTATCTCTCCACCCTTTCCGATGACGTTATTATAAACACAGACGTAACGGATACGTTCAGCCTCAGAACCTCGAGTGCTAACTACTCTTACTGATTTTACTCACATTTTCGGAGATCAATATGAAAATACTTATGACTCTTATGGGTCTTGAAATAGGCGGTGCTGAAACTCACGTCGTGGAGCTTTCCAAGGAGCTTGCCCGTATGGGACACGAGGTTACGGTTGCTTCATCGGGCGGCGTTTACGCTAACGAGATAACCGATTTCGGTATTAATCACGTTACCCTGCCGCTTGCATCAAAATCACCTCTTTTGCTTTTCAAATCTTATTTAGGATTAAAGAAGCTTATAAAACGGGAAAACTTTGATATCGTTCACGCTCACGCGAGAATTCCCGCATTTATTTGCGGAAAGCTCGCTAAAAAAATGGGCTTCAAGTTCATAACCACCGCACACTTCAATTTCAAGGTTACACCACTCTACCGTAAGACGTCGGACTGGGGTGAATATCAGCTCGCGGTCAGCCACGACTTAAAGAATTATCTCGTTCAAAATTACGGTGCAAATCCCGACAATATCAGCGTAACCATTAACGGTATAGATACCGAAAAATTCAATGCGGCGCGTAACGTTGACGCACTCATAGATGAGCTTGGACTAAGGCCCAATGCCAAGCGTGTGCTATACGTCGGAAGAATCGACGAGGAGGTTGCAGAGGCGGCTCTGCTGCTTGCCGAAAATGCGTATTTAATCGCAAGGCGTGTTCCCGGCACGCAGATAATCATCGTCGGCGGAGGTACTGCTTTTGAAAAGCTATCGGAGCTTGCCGACAAGTCAAACATTCTCGCAGGATACGACTGCGTGAAGCTCACGGGTCCGAGAACGGATATTGCTGATTTTACCGCCCTTTGCGACGTGTTCGTGGGTGTATCCCGTGCCGCGCTCGAGGCTATGGCAGCTAAGCGCCCCACGGTGCTCGCGGGAGCTCAGGGCTATATGGGCGTTTTCTCGGAGGACAAGCTTGAAACAGCCATCTCCAACAACTTCACCTGCCGAGGTGAGCTGAAAACAACGGGCGAGCTCATTGTAAACGACGTTTGCGAGCTTCTTGAAAATAATCAGGAGAAGCTTGAAGCTATTGGCGAGTACAACCACAACATAGTTAAAGAATACTACTCTGTTTCGCGTATGGCACATGACCACCTTGAAGTTTACAAAAACGCAGGTGCACGTCTTAATGAAAAGGCTGAAATAATCATTAGCGGTTATTACGGCTTTTTAAATCTTGGTGACGATGCGCTTTTACGTTCGCTTATCGCCTCGCTTCGCCGCGAAAAGCCCGACGTTAGAATAACCGTGCTTTGCGCAAAGCCTTCAAAAATGCGCTCATTCTATGGCACAAGATGCATAAACAGATATAATTTACCAGCAATAATAAGAGAAATGCGTCACGCCTCCATACTGATAAACGGAGGCGGAAATCTCATTCAAGACGGTACAAGTAAAAAGAGTCTGCTCTATTACACGGGCATTATGAGACTTGCCCGTCAAATGGGGCTAAAGACTGTGCTTTATGCAAACGGAATAGGACCTCTTTACAATGATATCAGCCGTAAAAGAGCGAAGATCGCTATTGAGCGATGTGACCTCATATCCCTGCGCGATCCAGAATCTCTCGAGCTTATCCGCGAGCTTGGCTGCGAGTCAGCGGCGATGAGCGCAAGAATAAGCGCTGACCCTGCGTTTGTGGGACTTGAAAGCGACAAGAAATGGGCTGAGTTTATATTAAAGCGCGAGGGTCTTAGCGCAGACGGCAAATATTTTATGGTGTCCGTCAGAAGCGGCAACACCCTCTCGGACGATAAAACAAACTATGACCAAAGAGTTGTTGCCAATCTTTCAAGTGCAATTAATTCAATTATCGACAAATACGGATTTACACCGATATTCGTTCCCTTCCAAAGCAAGGTCGACGATGATATCACGGCAAAGCTTTCAAAATTATGCAAGCGCGGAATAACTCTGTCGGGTCTTTCCGCAACCGAGCTTTGCGGTGTCATTGACGTGTGTGAATTTGCGCTGAGTATGAGACTTCATCTTCTTATATTCGCGGCGTCAAGGACTGTACCGATGATAGGTGTTTCATACGACAAAAAGGTGGACTCGTTTATGAAATACGTAGGCTCCGATGCTACCTGCGACGTGAGATATTTTGAGCCCGATGACGTTATTAAAGCAGTTGATAAAATCATTGAAGGTCGGGACTCTTTTGTAACTAAGCTTTCTGAAAAAAATTTCGAATTCAAAAAGCTCTCAAGGGACGATGCAAAAGCAGTAATCGCTATGCTGAAGTAATAAAAAACCGTTGCGCTGCAACGGTTTTTTTATTACATTTTAATCTTCATCAAACAGTTTTACGCCATTAAGGATAAATTTTCGGCGGTTTTTATTATCACCTATTCTGTCATAGTAGAAGTAATTCTTTCCGAAAGTTCCGTTTTCAGTGAGCTTTTTTAGTGTATTCTCGCTATACCAGAACTGCTTATTAGCTCCCTTTCCGTTTGCGCTGTCTTCGCCGAGGAATCCGATCGAGCCTTCATTAAGCGGGTGAATGATTATATTATTTCTCCAATTAAATCCATTACCCTTTGACGTAGTTGTAACAGCCTTCAATATATGACGGCGCTCACCCCAGAAGCAGTTATCTTCAATGTAGCAATCTATATATTCAGCTTTTGTTTCGCCTCCGCCGTAAAATGCGCACCACTCGAATTTATAGTGGTTATACGCCTTCCAGCCCGTGCCCGAGCCTGTTACAAGGTTATCGTAGAGCTTACAGTTTATAAGCTTTGCATACGTTGTTTCGGTTGCGGGCTCTTTTGTTGTATACCACACCTCAAGTGCCGCTTCTCTGAGTGCGTTGCCGTAGAAGGCAATATTCTTGGCAATCTTTACATCGCCCTCCTTTAAAAGTCCCTGCCACTGTACTGTGGGACCGCAATCAAAGCACTGATATACGTAGTTGTTGTATACCCAAAACCCGTCAGCTGTTCCGTAAATTTCTATTCCGTTTCCATAACGGGTTATCTTATTGTTTCTTATAAACTGTATCGAGCCGCCGATCCAGCCAATCTCACAGTTGCGTATTGTGAAATTCGTGCAGGAGCCCGAGCCGACACCGTGTGAGCCCGTGTATCTGATACAAAGGTTATCGATGGTAACGCCCGATTTTCCCGTTACGCCGTGTCCACGTGTGCAAAGCTCAATTGACCGGAAGCGCTTGGCGGGATTGCCGGTACGGCAGTATAAGAACAGATCCTCTGTAGTTATATCATAGTAATACATAAGGTCAGATTCGGGAATGTCAGCGGCAATCTTTCCGAGATCCTTATAATCCTTGAACTCACGCGGTGGTAAAAGCCACTTGTTTATTCCGTTTGAAACCAAATCGTCGCTTCCTGCGGGCATAGTGAAGTCTTCCTCAATAAGCTTGACTACTCTCATACCGTAGCATTCACCGTCATTGAACACGATATTTCCGACGTCGTGCAAAAGATCGATCTTCTCACAAAATCTGTATACACACGAAACGTCCGTTTCACACCACTGATCGGGACGGTCAGCTTCAATTGACGCGAGAATTCTCGGCTTTGGTCCTTCGCCATATGCGGAATATGTAATTCCAAAATCTGCTTTAAGCTTTGCGTGCCACTCGTCTCCGCGCTTAAAGAGCACTACGTCTCCTGCTCTGACAGTCTTGTCCGCCTGAGCCGAATGAAGCTTATCAACCGTCTTCCACGCGGTTTCGGGAGTAAGTCCGTCATTTAAGTCATCTCCCTCGGTTGCGGATATGTAGCGCACAAAGCCGCCTTCACCAAGAGTCCACTCGGACTCGGTGTTCAGTATTCTGTTTTTTCTTTCTTCGAATGCTGCTTCAAGCTTTCCTTCAAGCTCGGCAGGTGCATCTTGAACAATAGCTCCGCATTCGTCAAATTTTGCTTTTTCTTTTGCGAAAAGTTCGGGAATTGCTTTATTCATTGTTTTTCTCCTTAAGCTATATACTCTCCTTTCCAAAAATGGCAAAAATCTCCGCAGACAAAATTGACTGCGGAGATTTTGTCATTATCAGAACTGGATTATGTTACGTCTGTTAGCTATATCACCGGGAGTATAGTAGAACTTATTGAGTCCGAGCGCGCCATTTTTAACAAGAGTGTTTATGGTATCCTTATCGTAGAAATACTGTGTCTTCTTGCCCTTGCCGTTAGCCGCGTCTGCTCCCATATAACCAATAGAGCCTTCTCCGTCGGGATGGATAATTACGTTGTTGCGCCATGTGAAGCCGTTTCCGTTGACCGTAGTCGTGGGAACTGCCTTCATAAGATGACGCTTGATTCCCCAGAAGTAGTTGTTTTCAATATAGCAATCGTTGTAATAAGCGTTAGTTCCGCCGCCGCCATAGAAGGAGGTCCACTCAAACTTGTAGTGGTTGTATGCCTTCCAACCGTGACCCGAGCCTGTTACAAGGTTATCATACAGTCTGCAGTTTTCAAGAACTGCGTAGGTATCATCCGTCGGAACGGTAGTTACCGAGAACCATACCTCGAGAGATCCTTCCCAAACTACATTGGAATAAATTTCAATGTCTTTGGCTATCTTGACCTCACCGGGCATAAGATCTCCGGACCACTGGATCGTAGGTCCACAGTCAAAGCAGTCGTGTACGTAGTTGTTATATACGTAGAATCCGTCTGCCGTTCCGTAAACCTCAATAGCATTACCGTATCTTGTCTGGCTTGTAAGGTCTTTGGGCGACTGATGAGCACCGCCTATCCAACCTACCTCGCAGTTACGGACAGTAAGATTTTTGGTACTGCTTGCGCCAATACCGTGAGAGCCTGCGTAGAGCACACAGAGATTGTCGATGGTTACATTTTCAGTCACGATACCGGCACCCTTTTGTATGTTTACTCCGTGTCCGTGAGTACAAATATCGATTGCTTCAAAACGTTCGCCGGGATTACCCGTGCGCGAATAGAGATAAAGGTCGCCCGTTTCCCTGTCATAGTAGAACATAAGGTCGGCAACTGAAGTCTCGGATGCGATTTCAGCAAGTGTGGCGTAGCCGTGGAACTCTCTTATAGGCTGATACCACGTGTTAATGCCGTTACCGACAATAAAATCAGAGCCTGCGGTGAGTGTTTTTGTATTATCGGCGGGGTCCATAACCACTCTCTGAGCGTAGCATTCGCCGTCGTTAAATACGATGTTCGCAACGTCAAGCTTGTTAAGAAGCGTCCACTTGAAGGTATAAACTCCGGGAATATCGGTTTCTTTCCAGTCGCTGGGATCATCTGCCTCAACAGAAGGAACGATTTTAGGCTTATCGCCTTCACCGTATGCAGAATACGTAATTCCGGATACGCAGATAAGCTGATCGTGCCATTCGTCACCGCGCTTTAAGAGGACTACGTCACCGGGCTTGATTTTGCCTTCATTCTGCATTCTCTCAAGCTTTGCGAGTGTCTTCATAGGAGTTTCAGGCGACTTACCGTCGTTCATATTTTCGCCTTCGCTGCTTGAGAAGTACCAAACAGTACCGCCCTCTGCAACAGTCCACTCGGACTTGGTGTTTCTGATCTCCTCAACCCTCTTATCGAATGTTGCGTTGAGCTTGTCGATAAGTCCGTCGGGCACGGGGGAGTAATAGTCATTTGTATCGTTTACTGTGAGCCATATTTCCTCACCGTTTTTGTCTTCGACCGCGGTGTGCTCAAACGCCGCCTCTATAACGTAGGGATATGCCCAGTGCTTGTCGGTGATGTCCGAAAGGCCTGCAACGACAACGTCGTCAAAGCTATGGGAGTTCGGAACTCTGCCGAGTGCGATACAGAGAACCTTTACGACCTCGGAACGCTTGATATCGCCGTCGGGATCGAAGGTGTCAGCGCTCTTACCGTTAACGAGACCTGCCTTAGCGGCAGCCATAATTACGTCGTATCTGGGGTGATCTGCGGGAACGTCCTTGAAGGAAACGACCTTGTCGCCGCCCGATATCTTGCCCATCTGATATACGAGCTCAACGAATTCAGCTCTTGTTATCTTCTGGTCGGGCTTGAACTCTCCGCTATAAGACTTGAGGTAGCCGATGCTCTCAAGGTAAGTAACGTACTTGTAGTACCAAGCATTCTTGTTGAGGTCTGTGAACGCGGTAGCCTTCGAGTTGTCGAGAGTGTTTTCGTCAACGAGAAGTCTTGTGATAACCGTGCAAGCCTCGGCACGAGTCATATTGTTGTCGGGACGGAACTCAAATCCGTCGTAGCCTGCGATAAATGGCTTATCCGTGCGCTCAAGACCCTTCTTCTGGGCTTCTGCGATAATTTCCTTGCGATAGTCTGAGAGGTAAGCCGCTTCATTGTAGCTGTACTTTGCCTGAAGGGTAATGTCGAAGGGGACCTCGAACTTTGTGGGTACCTTCATCTCATTTCCTTGATAAGTAACGTACCAACCGATAAAGTCATAGTACTTAATAACAGGCGCGGAGATTGTAGAATACGTAGAGCCCATGAGGGTCTTTTCTTCGGTGATCTTCTTTCCGTCGCGGTCAAGATAGGTTACGGTATAAACCGTGAGGTCGAGCATACCCTTGGAGTATTCGTCATAGTTAAAATTGCTTGCTTCCTCAGAGCTTTCAAAGAAGCCAACAAACTCAACGTCAGCATAAACCTGATTGAGCTGAGAGTCATCCTCGACAATGAGGCTCTGACCGTTCCAGGGAGTGAACTTGAAATACTTGAAGGTCGTTGCGCCCGATTCCACGATCTTTTCCTGAAGGTTATCGAAAACGATAACGCCCTGTACGTGAGTTCCGTCGGACTGCATATCTGTACGCTCATAGTAACCGCTGACGTAACGGCTCTGCCAGTTGAATGTGTTGTCCTTAGGGAAGTCCATACCGGTTGCATTAGCGGCTTCGCCTTTTTGGCTCAGATAGTTAGTTCTGTATCCGATTATTACGGCGTTCACCTTTGAAGGGTCAACGGCGGTGGGGAGAGTAAAGCAAAGAGCCGCAGCGTTCTTGGTCTCGGCCTTTGATCTGAGGTAGTATCCCGTATCGTCGTACGTCTCGGATATTGAGAGATTCTTGGGTACAAGACTGCCATTTTTATAGGCCGCCACAAGATCGCTCGCGGTGTAAATTTGTTTCCATTTACCCGAGTCTCCGTCTGCCGCAAACGCCACGAGAGTGAGCGTGATAACGGCAAGGAGCACGGCTAAAATTCTTAACGTGTTTTTCATAAATGCCTCCGTTTTGGGAAATTGTTTGGAGCAGAGTCAAAAAAGTGTCCGACGTATAAACGCGGCCGCAAGACTGTACCCCACGGTAATATTTTACCATTTTTTTGCCTTTCAGTCAATCAAAAAGGCTACATATATTTATAAAAAGGAAAAAATGGCGAGTTGCACAAAGAAAAGCATTGATTTTTGGATATAATGACGTAATCGCTGTTTGCTTAGAAAAGTGTTGTAAATCAAGGAAGAAAAGCAAAGATTTAGGATGTTTTTTCTGAATTAAAGGAAGTATAAGGAAATGAAGTCGGATAGTGCTATAAGTGCCAACTCTTGTGCGTTGAGCCAAACGGGAAAATAGTGTATAATGAAGAAGGCATCAGCTGATGCAGTAAATAAATTGAAAGGATGTGCAGAGAATGCGAATACGACGAAAGATAAACAGACTCATATATACAGTCTTTGTTATTGTAGCAGCAATGGCTTTGTCGCTTAACGCTTCTGCGGTCTCGCTGATATACGATGATCTGCCGTATACGGGTGCTGACCCGCTGATACTTGAAAACGGAGTAACCTACGTCAGCGCAAGGGGACTTCTTGATATGAGGGATAGCTTCAAAGCAGATTGGAATATGGCGGCAAGAACGGCGAGCTTCACGGGAGTGGGACTTGAACTTATAGTTGCGGTAGATGAAAGTCATATAGTCGCAAACGGAGAGCTTATACATACGGGAACACCGATTCGTCTGCTCGGAGGAAGAGTCTACGTACCGGTCAGAGCTTTGGCAAAAGCGCTTGGCGCAGACGTCAAGTATAATGGAAAGACCTCAACCGTCGAGCTTACAACAAAGACAAACTACATAGGTAATACCGCCGCCCCGTATAGCGACAACGATTTCTATTGGATGGCAAGGATCATAAGCTCGGAGAGCTGTGACGAGCCGTACGCAGGTAAGCTTATGGTTGGAAACGTCGTGCTGAATAGACGGAGCAGCGCGCAGTTTCCGAATACGGTCTACGGAGTGATCTTTGACAGAACGAACGCCGTGCAGTTCACACCGACTGCAAACGGAACGATATATAACGAGCCGTGCGATGAATGTGAAATGGCGGCAAAGGCAGTGCTTGAGGGAGCGAATAGAGCAGGGAAGGCACTGTACTTCGTGAATACGGATATAGTACCGAATTCGTGGGTGTCAAATAATAGACCGATGATGGCAAAAGTGGGAAATCATACCTTTTACACTTAAAAGATATTGACAATAATAAACAGTTTTGCTATAATAGAATGCGTCGCGGATAACCGCGGCGCAAACTCATATAACGGGGTGTAGCGCAGTTGGTAGCGCGCGTGGTTTGGGAGCGTGCCTAGCACTTATAGCCGAGATTTTACGAAAGTCCCGAAAAGCCTTCAGCGGTGCGGACTTTCGGGACTTTAAGAAAACTCAAAAATGCGTGGATTTTGAGTTTGACCACAGTTTGTCCCACTTCTACGCAAAAATAATAAAATCGCACATATTTATCGAGGTGTGGCGCAGTTGGTAGCGCGCGACATTTGGGATGTTGAGGCCGCAGGTTCGAACCCTGTCACTCCGACCAAAAATCGCGGTTTTGACCGCAAAAATTCAAAACCGCAAGGGATTGCCTTGCGGTTTTTCAATTCATAAATCAAGGAGCAACTTATGGAAAAGATAACGTATTTTGATGTTGAGTATGCCAATTCCAAAAACAAGGCAATATGTCAACTTGGTATTGTTTGTGAGAATTATAATGACCACGAACCATACTATCCGGAATTGGATATTTACATTAATCCTGAAGATGGGTTTGATTCAAATTGCGTTCGTGTTCATGGTATAACAGCATCGCAAGTTGCTAACGAACCATCCTTCCCTGAGGTTTGGAAAACTATTGAAAAGTATTTTACCAATGCGGTTGTAATAGGACATAATGTCGCTTCTTCGGATTTAGATGCATTGATTAAGAATTTACGCAGATATAATTTGGATATTCCTGAATTCTACTATATATGCACTTATGATTTGGCAAGGAAATACGTTCCTTCTTACGCGGTTTCTAACTATAGCTTATCTACACTTTGCGAGTATTTTGAAATTGATATTGATTCAGAGCACAATGCATTTGATGACGCTTGTGCTTGTTCCGATTTATTTAATGCACTTGTTGAAGCCTATGGTATAGATGTTGATAACTGCGTTAAAAAGTATTATCCTAATGACACCGCAATTTACACCGCATACATAGATGCTGCTGTGCTTAGAAAATCCATAAGTGAATTTTACGGCGTTGTCAGAGGCTTTTCCATAGATAATGTCATTAATCAAGACGAAATGGATTATATTACCGCATGGAGAGATAGCCATATTCCATATAGCAATCATAAAGAAGTATCTGACATTATAGAAGTTATTGACTTGATTTTAGATGATAATGTTATTACCTTGGATGAAATTGCTCAACTGCAAAGACGCATGAAAGAATATCTTGATGCTATGTCCACTTCTCCCGTTACATTAGCAACACAAATTCTTGACGGCATTCTCAAAGGCATTACTGTTGATGGCGAGATAACAGACGAAGAATGTAAAAACTTACGTCAATGGCTCTACGACAATATATATTTGTCCGACCATTTCCCGTTCAACAAGGCCTTGGAAATAGTCGAAAAAATATTAGAAGATTCTGTAGTTACTAAAGAAGAAGCTGAGTATCTAACCTCTGTTATTTACGATATGCTAAACCCTGTTGAAGCTCTTAAATCTGAAATTTACACCGTTGACGGTAAACGCATTTGCTTAAGCGGTAATTTCTCATATGGACAAAAGTCAGAGGTTGAGAAATATATTACCGAACGCGGAGGAATTGTTGAATCTGGCGTGAAAAAGACCACTAATTATTTGATTATCGGTGCTTGTGAGTGCCAGGCGTATTCTAACGGAACATACGGCACGAAGGTGAAAAAAGCAATCGAATATAACGATAAGGGATGTAATATCCAGATAATCAAGGAAACAGACTTTTTTGCGGAAATAAAATAATACCCTTCTCTTTGTTTACTCCGAACCAACCTTTGAGGGCGCCTTAGTCGGCGCCCTCTTTTTGTTTGGCTTTTTCTTCCGCAATTTCCGCTTTGACTCGTGCGATCATCTCTGCAAGCTTGATTTCGCACTGCTCACGCGTTTCGGCGTAGACGTTAAATTTCTTGCGCTTACCGCCGGGGAGTCTCGGGAAGAAGCTGCCTTCCCAGAGGCTGTCATTGATTTGGTACAGGCATCCCGTGCCGCTTTTGCGTATCTTCCTCGGCTCGGGCTCGGGATGGGGCTCTGTGGGCGCACACGGGGCGTTTACGGGCGTGTTCGAGACTTCTGTGGGTGTTTGCTCGACCATGGGCATTTGCGCGTCTGTGCGCCCGATCTTTCGGTCAATGCTCACCGCCGCCTGCATCTGCATGGTGTCGGTCACGTGGCTGTATATATCAAGCGTGGTCGCGGCTGAAACATGGCCGATGGTCGCCGACAAGGTTTTGATGTCCATTCCGTTTTCCAGTGCCATGGTTGCGAAAGTATGACGAAGATCGTGGAACCGCACGTGCTTGCATCCTGCCCGTTTGAGTAGGATCGATAGGATATCGCCGACAGACGTGGGATACCTCGGCACGTCGGAATTTTGCGGTGACGGGAACATCCATCGTGAGTTCACCGTTTCCTTATACTTTCTCAGCACCTCCACCAGCGACGGCGGCAGTACCACCATGCGGATGGAACTTTTTGTTTTCGGCACGGAGATCTCGATCTTGCCGTTCACCGCACACGCCTGTCGGACGATTTGTAGCTCGCCCGTTTGGAAGTTGAGGTCATCCCATTGCAGTCCCATCAGCTCCCCTCGGCGCATTCCCGTGCCCAGTTCCAAGAGGAACAGCTCATAGTATCCGTCCTCTTTGGCTTGGGCGAGGAATCGCTGTAGTTCATCCTTCGTCAGCACCTGCATCTCTCGCGCTTTCTTCGGCGGTAGTTTACAACCGATGGCAGGATTGATTCGTATCAGCCCTTCGGCTACTGCTTTTTCCAATGCCATGCGACAACTTGCGTGGCAGGCGCGCACCATACGGTCGGACAGTCCGGGGCCGTATTTCTCAACGTACTGCTTTCGCCCGTTTCGCTTCAGCCGTGCGTAGAACTGTTGCAGGTCGTTCTGCGTCAGTTTGTTCAGTGGTATCTTGCCGATGTCGGGGATGATGTGGTCGTAGATTCGGTTCTCGTAGTTTTGCTGAGTCAACGGTCGGATGGCAGGCTTTGAGTAGTTCTCGTACCAGAATTCCATCCAATCGCCGAACAGCATATCCGGCTTGCACCGCGTACTCGGCGGTCGGTATTCCTCTTTCAGTTTTTCAAGCTTTTCGGCGCACTCGGTCTTGGTATGAGCGAGGACGTTTTTGGTAATCGGCAAGCCCTTGTCATCGTAGCCGACCACCACGCGGCCTTCCCACCGTCCGTCCTTGCGTTGCAGTAAAGTTCCTTTTCCGTTTTGTCTGCGTTTTGCCATTTTATCACTCCTTTATGATAAGGTCTTCCATGAACCCACCGACGATCCCCGACGCTCGCTTTTGCATGTCGGTGGTCACGTGGGTGTAGGTGTCCAGCGTGAAGCTGGCGTTGGTGTGTCCGAGGATGCGGGACAGCGTTTTAGCATCCACGCCACCCGTCAGCGCGTGAGTGGCGAAGGTGTGGCGCAGATCGTGGAAGCGTATCAGCGGTAGTCCCGCTTGCTTCAGCAAGGTTTTCATACGGTTGTAAGGATACTCGGGATGCATCGCTTCCTCGGGTCTGTAGATGTTCGGGAAGATCCATTCGCCCATCGCCGTTTTCTTTCGCTCTCGCAGTATCTCCGTGGTGCTCGGCGGCAACAGAATGTTGCGCATTCCCGTTTCGGTTTTGGTGTCGCCCCAGGTCACACCGCCGCCTTTCTTTCTCTTCACCGTCCGCGAGATCTTCAGCCGTCCCGTCGCTTCATCGAAGTCCGACCACCGCAGTCCGCATATCTCACCGAGACGAAGTCCCGTGGTCAGTTCGGTGTAGAAGAAGTCACGCCACACTTCGTCCTGCATTGCGATGCGCATAAACTTTTCCAGCTGTGTTTCGGTGAGTATCTGCTTGGGCGCGTAATTGTTTTTCGGGATGGTGGTGCCGTCGGTGGGATTCTTGACGATGAGCCGTTCCTTCACCGCCGCGTCCATCGCTTCGTGGAGCATCATGTGAACGCTGCGCACCGTGCTGTCGGCGAGCTCGTGTCCGTGAAGAGGATGTGCCTCTT
>JAZNNG010000051.1:0-40215 GCA_045580165.1 Eubacteriales bacterium | reverse complement strand
TGTAGTTGTTATATACGTAGTAGCCGTCACAGGTTCCGTAGATCTCGATTGCGTTTCCGAATCTCGTGAGGTCGGTGAATATCTGCACGCTTCCGCCGACAAAGCCTACCTCACAGTTTCTGACGGTAAGGTTTACACAGCTGCCTGCGCTGATACCGTGACCGCCCGTGTACTTAACGCACCAGTTATCGATTACGTTGTTCGACTTTGCAACCACGCCCGAGGTCTTACGACCTATCTCGATAGAATCGAAGATGTCGCCGGGGTTACCGTTTCTCGAGTAGAGATAAAGCGCTTCCTCGTCCCAGTTGTGATAGAACATAAGGTTAGCCTTGGGCTCACCTGCCGCAATAGTAGCAAGGTCATTCTGATCGTGGAATTCTTGAACGGGGAAATACCACTGGTCAATACCGTTTGATACGATAAATTCGTCTCCCGTTTCAAGCGTTACGTCCTCTTTAAGCGACTTTATAACGCGCTGACCGTACGCTTCACCCTCATTGAAAACAATGTTTCCGACGTCTTTATCCTTCGGTATTGTACCATCGAATTTATAAATGTTATTGCCAACGTGTATCCACTGAGAAGCATTATCCGCTTCAATAGAGCCGAGGACTCTGGGCTTGTCACCCGTTCCGTATGCAGAATACTGTACTCCTGCAAGGCAGGTGAAGGGGCAATGCCATTCGTCTCCACGCTTGAGAAGAACAACGTCTCCCGCCTTGATCTGTCCATTGCTCTGCATATCCATTACCTTTTCAAGAGTTTTAAGAGGCTTGGATTCACTTTTGCCGTCATTCGAGTCGCTTCCCGAGTTTGATACGTAGAATACGCGTCCGCCGTCGGCAACCTCCCATTCGCTCTCGGTTGCACGAACCTCGACAATTCTTTGTGCGAATTCTGCGTCAAGCTGCTCGATAAGTGAGTTTGTTGCAGGCTTTATGTAGAAGCTATTGTCTGTAATTGAAACCCAGTTTTCGTTTCCGTTGTAGCCCTTATTTGCTTCGTGTGTGAAGCAAAGCTCCATTACGTACGGGTAGAAGTCGTCTGTAAGTCCGACGTCCTTGAGAATGGGCATTTCAAGAGCCTTGAAGCTATTTGCTTCGGGAACTCTGTCAAGCGCTTCGCAGATGAGCTTTGCCGCATCGCTTCTGTACAATATGTCATTTGTGTTTGATGCAGTAACGCTAAACGGCTTATACGCAGCTCCGGCTACGGCACATGCGGTATAAAGGAAGTCGGAAAGCTCGCCGCGTGTTATTGCCTCGTCGGGCTTAAACTCATCCGCAGGATCGATAAGTCCTTCTTTTTCGAGATATGCAATGCTTGAAGCATATTTGTGACCGCTTATATCCTTATAGGACGTAGTGTTCTTATACGCTATCTCATTCTCATCAACGCCGAGGATCTTTACCATCAAATTCGCAGCCTGTGCGCGAGTGAGGTAGGAGTCGGAGCCAAACTCAAACTCGTCTACAAGGTCGAGTAGAGGTTTGTGTTCGATCTCAGGCTCGGCATTTGCATTGTATTCAAATTTTTCTAATTCAGCCTCGGTTCTGAAGAACGCGATGTATTCGATGTCAAACTTTTTAGCACTACTCTGGAAACTACTGGTCGTCCCGAAAGGTGATATACGAATATAACTGATATTGGAATCTCTATCAACTTTTGAAAATGAATTAGTTCCGCCGGAATCGCTTCCGCTTATATTGTTTAGATAGAGAATTTGCTTCGTGTGGACATTGCTAATAGGGTTAGAAGCGCTAAGACCAGTATGTCTGTAATAAGTACCGCTATATTTAAGTCCGGTACTTACCGTCCAAGTACCCGTTATTTCACTCTTGTAACCTATAACAACTATCGGAAAATCCTTCGCCTTTACATCTGTAGGCGCAAATTCAATATAAGTACCTGTTTCAGACGGTCTTGACCATCTGGATGAATTGAATCGCACATAAGTCTTCCCGCTTTCTGTTACCAATCCGTCCGAAGTCATACCAGAAACATTCAAGTTTAAGTTCAACATTGAGTTCAACTCATTAGCCGTATAAACGTGATACTTTTCATTATCATAATCATCATATACTGCGGTAAGCTCGGAATCCGCAAAAACTCTGAAGGACGAGGTATAGGTTACGTCGTACGAGAGATACCAATGCTTGAAGTAGTAGCCTGCTTTACTCGGAACGGTGGGAAGAGTTACATACTCACCCGACTCAACGTTCTTTGTGCTCAGGAGCGTGCCGTCATAGTCGTAGAACTTTACGGTATAAACATCGTCGCTTCCGAAGGTTTCTGCATCCTCCGGAGTCTTGAAGAAGCCTACCGAGTAGATGTCGATATATTCTCCTGCGTTGTCGTTGAAGTTTTCACTGTTTGACCAAGCAGGGATACGAACGTACTTCGCGCCCGAGTTTGCATCAATCTGAGACGTTGTAAACGAGCCGCCGTCGTAAGACTTGGTTTTCGTTATATCGTAGAACGAAACCTCGGATTCCTCGGTGGAATGAAGTGTTCCGGACAGTCCCCAGACTCTCTCGTATTTACCCGTTGAAAGCTTTATTCCCACGTTTATAGCCATCTGTCCGTTTGACGTCTGAATATCGGTTTTATATCTTACCGCAACGATAGGATAGTCGGTTATTTTAAAGTCAGGAGTAAATTCGCTTTCGGGATAAGCTTCTGTATCAAAGGGATAGAAATCAAATCTGACAAAGGTGTGAGAACCCTGTGCAGCTGTAATTCCGTCTGACTCTACGTGAATATACGGCTTTGTAGAATCATTGACATAGTTTGCGGAAATCTTGCCGCTGGTGACAAAAATATCCTTGAGCTCGTCTGCCTCGTACACGAAGCAGTCGGTTCCGTCTGTAAGCGCGAATGCCGATACTGCAAATAACGCTGCAAGCATCAGTACGGTTACCGTTAATACTAAAAATCTTTTCATTAAAACCTCCGCAGTTCGTTTTTTTATTTTGAACAGCTACGCAAGCAAACCGCGTAACTATTAATTTACTCTGCAAACGGAATTGTTTCGTATCCCGTCCATGCTGCAATATGTCTTGCAAGTATTACCGTGTCGATTGCCGTAACAGAGCCGTCGGAGTTTAGGTCGCAGTTTTCGGCACTCACGTAGTCACCGTAGCCTACATAATCCGCCAAGGCTCTCGATGCGATAATAACGTCGAGGGTATCAATAGCTCCGTCATTGTTAACGTCTCCGAGAACGGCAGGCTCTTCTACGGGGAAGCCGTTAAGAAGAGGATAAAGATAATCTCCGTCCTCCTGCATATACCACACCGTATCAAAATCGAAGTCCGCGAAGCTATCGGCAGACTTCATCTGATCGGAAGTAAGCACCGTCGCCGCGCCGTTCTTGGAATTTTTTGCAATTATCGGTATTTCCGACTCGATAACGTAATTCGAAGAATACTTATCCCGTGCGGATGCCGTTGCGATAAGACTGCCGGCGCTTCCGCCTTTGACGATCGTAACCGCGCCAGCATTGTAGCACCTGCGATATTGATTATTGATCATGCTTTCCGCACAAATTCCGCCTGCCGTTGAATCGTCGCCGCCGTCAGCAGAAATGCTTCCCGCATTGTACGAGTCTTCTATAACTGCGCTGTTTGCGACGTTTGCAGCAAGACCGCCTGCGATCGCTCCGACAGTAGCGCTGGTAGCACTGATGCTCGCGGAATTGTAGGATTTTGTGAGGTCTGCTTGACCGTATGCCGCGCAGATACCTGCGGCAACGGCACCGCATTTTGCATCAACCGTTATATCTCCGTTATTAGCACAAAGATCTATAAATACTCCGATTCCGTTTGCCACGATTCCTGATGAGCGAACCGTTGACATTGAGCCCGTTGATTTTGAAGTGATGCTTGCGTTATTGATACAAGAGGTATACGAGGACGTATAGCCTCCTACGCTGCTTGAATATGCACATATACCCGCAACGTGTATATCATTCGCGCTTTTTACCGAAATGCTTCCGTTTACCGTGATGTTTTCAAAGGTGCATTTACCGGATGTGTATGCACAGATTCCCGAAACGAACATTTGGCTCAGCGAAGAATCGTCTACGTTTACAGAAAGTCGGTCAATAACAACGTTCTTGACCGTTGCGCCGTTGCAAACTCCGAAAAGTCCTATGTATTCGCCTGCAGTTTCAAAGGTCAGCCCTTTTATCTTCTTGGAGTTTCCGTCAAACACTCCCGTAAAGGGTGCGTCATCGGTGCCTATCGGTGTAAACTCAACGCCCGTCAGGTCGATGTCGGCAACAAGCTTATAGCTGCCGTTCATCTCCATCGACATCAGCTCAGCGGCGCTTGATATCTCCGTGGGAGCATCCGCGCTTACCGCGACCGACATTAGCACGGTGAGCGAAAGCAACAGCAAAAATACTGCTAAATTCTTCTTCATTTCGAAAATCACCTTTCAAAATCAAATTTTAGTATAATCTTTCCTCGTAAAAGGGGTCGGTATCAAAATCGTCGGGAATGTATAGGTAACGGTTGTCACCAAGACATCCGTCCTCAACAAGCCTTGATACTGTCTCGTCATTGTAATCGTATCTTGTAAGCGGGCCCGTTGCGTTTTTGGTATCGCTTCCGAGGAAGCCGAGCGACTGATCGTATTTGAGGATCACCGTGTTATTGCGCCAATGGAAGCCCTTGCCGTTTTCAACGGTTGTGGGAACTGCTTTCCAAAGGTGCTTTCTGATCCTCCAGAATATGTTATCTTCAACATAGCAGTTTTCGTATCGTGCATTGGTTTGACCGGCGCCGTAGAAGCTGCAATAGTCGTGCTTGTAGTGATTGTATCCGCCAAAGCCGTAGCCCGAACGGGTAACGAGGTTATTATAAAGTCTGCAGTCCTTGAGAAGCGCAAAGGTGTGCTCGTCGTTTTCGACCTTGGTTATAAGCCATACCTCAAGGTCGGCGTCCCAAAGCACGTTATCGTGTATCGCAATGTTCTCTTCTACTATTCTCTTGCCCGGAACCATACTGCTTCCTCCGCACTGAACGGTAGGTCCGCAGTCGAAGCACTGGTACATAAAGCAGTTATATACCTCGTAGCCGTCTGCCGCGCCGTAAATTTCAACAGCGTTGCCGTATCTCGTTGCCTTCTCGTTTCTGATACGCTGAACCGAGCCGCCGATCCATCCTATCTCACAGTTACGGACGATAAGGCTTTTACAGCTTCCGGCACCTATACCGTGCGAGCCCGTAAACTTAACGCACCAGTTATCGATAACCACGTCAGAGCAAGCGCGTACCGCGTTACCGTAAGTACATATCTCTATCGAATCGAAGACGTCACCGGGGTTTCCGTCCGTGCTGTAAAGATAAAGCGCCTTTTCTTTCCAGTTATGATAGAACTGAAGGTTGTGCTTAAGGTCCTGCTGACCGCAGAATTTCTGAGGCGGAAATTTCCATCTTTCAAGTCCGTTAGAAACGATAAAGTTGTCTCCCGCTTCAATGGACGTGTCATCCACGATCGATTTCATAACTCTCTGACCGAACGCCTCTCCGTCATTGAAAACTATGTTTCCGACGTCAAGCTCAAACGGCATTTCCCTGTCAAGCTTATAAAGGTTATCGTATTCGGTCTTTATCCACTGCTCAGGACCGTCGGCTTCAATAGAGCCAAGAACTCTCGGCTTTGCACCCTCTCCGTACGCGGAATAGGATACGCCCTGCTTCGTCGTAAATTTCGTGTGAAACTCATCTCCTCTGCGAAGAAGCACCACGTCGCCTATACGGATAACATTCTTGCTTTGAAGCTCCATTACTCTGTTAAGAGTTTTTATAGGCGTTTCAGGTGTGAATCCGTCGTTTTGGTCATCACCGTCATTTGAAACGTAAAAGCATATACCGTATTTACCGAGCGACCATTCGCTTTTGGTATTTTTGATCTCGTCGATCCTCTTTGAGAAAAGCGAATCGAGCTCTGCGACGTATGCCGCGTCCGTTCGTTGAAGCTTAAGATCCTTCATATTAAATTTTCCTCCGTTTTACCGCCGTGCGCGGAAATCAATACACTGTACTCTGATGCAAATACTTACAGAAATACTAAATAATTATACCATAGTTCATATATTATAATATATAAATTTTTTATCCTGCACCCTTGAGTTTTTTTAGAAATATTACTGTTTAATTCGTTTTTATTTTAACATTCTTTGCCTCATTTTTATCGCCTTGGCGTTTTGCACATATATTCGCCCACATTTGTGTGCAACTTTACCAAAGCTAAAAGCGAGTCCGAAGACTCGCTTTTAGTTTTTTTACTTTTTTGATTTTGTCAAAATAGTTTCCGCAACGATCAGGTCATCGGGAGTGGTTATCTTGAGATTTTGACATAGCGTAGGACAAATTTTCACCTTGAAGCCGAGTCTTTCGGCAAGAGAATTATCGTCGGTCGCCTCGAAGCCGTCGCGCTTCGCGCTATACGCCATAACCGAGTAGAGATCGTATTCAAAAGCCTGCGGTGTTTCGGCAAGATACACGCGATTTCTGTCAACCGTTTTTTCGATAAAGCCCTTATCATCCGCAAGCTTTACCGTATCGGTCGCCGCCCTCGCGGCAGTCGCCGCCCTGTATTTATACGCCGAGATGACCACATCGCTTATAGCCTCCGGGGTTATCAGACATCTTGCGGCATCGTGCACGGCAACGTACTCGCATTTTTTATCAAGCGCTTCAAATCCGCGAAGCACCGACTCCTGTCTGGTTTCGCCTCCGGGCACCGCCGCAGTCATCTTGCTTATCCCATACTTAAGCTTATAATCGTGGTAAAGGGTTTCCTCACCTGACCTGCAAACCACCACTATTTCGTTTATTTTTGGACACGCCTCAAAGGCAAGCATAGTATGCGCGACCACTTCCCCGTTAAGAAGCTTCAAGTGCTGCTTGGGCACGTCCGCGCCGACTCTTTCGCCGCGTCCGCCCGCGACTATTATCGCGCTCGTAAAATGCTTTCTTTTTTCAGGTCTTCTAAGCAGGTTTAACACTCCGCGAAACAGCAATTTTTTGATTTTTCCCATTATTCCTCTTCTTGAGCTTCGTCACTTGAAGGATCGGTGTTCTCCTCTGACTCCGCTTCGGTTGTAGTTTCTCCCTCGGTTTCTTCCTCAGTCACGGTTTCTTCCTCGGTTTCTCCCTCGCTCACCGTCTGATCCGTGTCCGTCATTTCCTCGGTGTTTTCCTCAATCGAGGCTTCTTCGCTCGTTTGTTCTCTGTCAGTATTTTCCTCGCTTGTATCGACTTCGACCGTGCTTTCATCCTCCGTTTCCTCAGAGGATTCACCGTCAGAAGCGGAGTCCTCGTCCGAGTCTTCGTCAGAGGTCGAAGCATCTTCGCTCTCGGTATCAGAATCAGATTCATCAACGGAGTCGGTTTCGTCCGTTTCAGAGTCCTCAGCGTCCGTGCTCTCGGATTCGGTTCTGAGCCAATCGGGAAGCTCGTCGTCGGTGTCTTCTGCGTCGGTGTCTGTCGTGTCGGATTCATCAGTCTCCGAGGTGTCGGTTTCACTGCTATCCGTATCGGTTTCGCTTTCGGTTTCGTCCGTGGCGTCCTCAGTCTCGGGCTCGGGAGGATTTATGTATGACTGATACCACGCAGGCTCTGCGGGAATAACCAGGGGCGCCATAGGGTTAAATTCCACGTCACCCTCACCCGCCATATATTCCTCAAGGCAAAATCCGCTGTTATATATATCCTCCGCGTGCTCAAAGCCGATAAATCTGAAATGCCACGGCTCATAGTTTATTCCCGTTTCAGCCGCCTTTGACGAGGGATATCTTAGTATAAAGCCGTATTTATAGGAGTTTTCGCTGAGCCACTTGTATGCGGCGGTGTTTTCAAATCCGTCGTCAAGGTACATATATCCGGGAGTCACGAAGTCAACGGCAAGCCCCGTCTG
Organism: Eubacteriales bacterium; assembly: GCA_045580165.1. GTDB lineage: Bacteria > Bacillota > Clostridia > Oscillospirales > CAG-272 > UBA4717. Next base: position 32,283 of record JAZNNG010000051.1, on the reverse strand, counting down.
ATGCTCACTTGTGTCGGGAATGGCTATATAGCGCGACGTGTACGTGTATGCGTCGGCATACGAATATTTCGCGCTTGCGTACGCTTTTAACTGGCTCTCAAAATTCGCGGTCTGTGCTGCGTGGGAACGGTACGCGGAGCAGATAAGAAGCGTTACTCCGTCGCGCTCCGCATCGTTTATCATACACTCTGCAAAGTCGGCTATCCTTGAGTCGAAGTAATAGTATCTTCCGTTAGACCACACTCCCTCAAGACTTAAGTTCTTCTCGTAATCGGATGGAATATAGTTGGTTCTGTTGACCATAAAATACGCCCACGAGGTGTCGCCAATCTCAAGGTCGGAAAGGGTGAGCTTATGCTCTGACTCCTCGCGTGTTTCGGCTTCTTCTGGTATATCGTCCTCGCCGATGACTATTTCAACCTCGGGGGTCGAGGTCGCCTCCTCTGTGGTAACCTCGGTGGTTTCGCTCTCGCTCGTTATCTCCTCACCCGATTCCCTTCCCGCAAGATAAGCACCGCACGCAATGAGCGCGGCGCACAATATAATTACACCTGCCACAGTGCAAATAATTTTTACATTTTTTTCGTTCATAAATCGCATATAGCTTCTCCGTAGTATCACATATATCTACAGTATACCACCGTACTCGCTTTTATGCAACATTATTCGATAAAATAAATAAAAAAAGCACTCACCCGAAGGTAAGTGCTAATTATTATGCGTTTACGATCCTCGCTTCATCGCTATATGCGCTGTCGGCGTTCTCGGAATTCTTGATTCTCAGGTTGTCGGCAATCATTGCAATAAACTCGGAGTTGGTAGGCTTTCCTCTCTGACGGCTTATGGTATAGCCGAAATAGGAGTTTAGGGTGTCAACGTCTCCTCTGTCCCACGCGACCTCTATTGCATGACGTATAGCTCTCTCCACTCTCGACGGTGTCGTTCCGTGAGCCTTGGCAACTCCGGGATATAGGGATTTCGTAACGTAATTGATTATCTCGGGGTCGTTAACCGCCTTGATGATCGCGGTTCTTAAAAACTGATAGCCTTTGATGTGGGCAGGTATGCCGAGTGCGTGCATAACACCCGTTACGCTTCTCTCAAGACTCGCGGCGTTGTTTTTCTCTCTGATTCCCGTTATCTTACTTCTCTGCGTGTCAAGAAGCTCTCTTATCACACGGTTGATAAGCTGAAAATCAGCACCTCTCTTAACAAGGTACGCAGTCTTGTCAGAGTTTAGCTCACAAATGCTTTCGCCGTGCATTTCGGAGGATATAACCACCGCGCCGCTTGAGAAGGGGTAGATGCCGTCTCTTTGATGAAGAAGGTATTCGAGCTCCTCGGCGCTGCATATCTCCTTTTCCGCAATTATTACGTTATAAAAGCTTCGCTCTGCGGCGTATCTTAGCATTTCCTTTCCCTGTACCGTGTCGACGTTAAGATATCCCGAGAGCTCCATTTTGACTCTTAATTCCTCACAAAGCTCAGCGTCTCTGTCAGCTATAAGTATTCTTTCGCTAATTTGCATTTTTGTGCACCTCATTCTTTTGCATTTTTTGTCAGGTTGTTTTCCCTTACGAGATAATATTACCATAAATTGGCAAAAATTACAATAGTCATTTTTTCCAAATTTTACCAATTTATTTAGTCGGTTTATAACAAATTTTCTCCGTATTTCTGACCAAGCAATCGCATTTTGTCGAATAAAGGCAAAAAATAAAAGTGCGGCAAAGCCGCACCCTTAGTTGATTATTTGTTCTGCGGGTCTCCGCCGCAGTGATGCTCAAAAAAGCCCTCAAGGTCAACAAAAAGCCGTCCGCTTTCATCGGGCTTAAAGCCCACAGCTCTGACAAGCCGGTTTTCTTCTCCCTCATAATAGGCTTTCTTGATTCCGCAGAGGTCGATAAAATTGAGTGTGGCTCTGCCCATTATATACATAGCTTCAAAATCGTCGCTGTCGGGAGCGTACACGAGATCGTGTATATGCCCTGCCTCGTTGTCGAGAGAAAACTGACACATTCCGATAAGCTCCTCATCGCCCGTCACTGCTTCGTACGCAAAATAGTCTGCGTTATATTCTACTTTGCATACCGCGCAAAGCTTCTCCTGCTTCTCTTTGGTCTGCACAGGTCTTACCTTATACATATTAATTCTCCGTTTCTTCTTTTCCTATTGACGTAAGATACTTTACCTCGTCGCGTGTAAGATATCTCCATTTACCCGTCGGGAGATCGCCGAGCAACAGCTTGCCCTCGGATATTCTCTTAAGGCTGAGCACTCCGAGCTCACAGCTCTCGCACATTTTTCTTATCTGTCGGTTTCTTCCCTCATGAAGCTCAAAGCTCAGCAGAGTTGAGTTCTCGTTGTCCCTTATTTTTACCACCTTGACGGGCTTTATAGTGTAGCCGTCAATATCCATTGGCTGACCAAGCTTTATAAGAGTTTTGCTATCCACCACGCCCTTTACTCTGACGAGATACACCTTTGCAACGTCGTGCTTCGGGTGGGTGAGGATATTCGTGAGCTCACCGTCGTTGGTTAGAAGCAACAGTCCCTCGGAGTTCATATCGAGTCTGCCTATCGGGTATACCCTCTCCTTGACGCCTGTGATAAGCTCCTTTATACACTTGCGGTCCTTTTCGTCGGACAATGTGGTGACGTAGCCCTTTGGCTTGTTGAGCATTACGTAAGTCTTATGGCTTATATTGTCGGTTATTTTCTTTCCCTTATAGGTAACGACGTCGTGCCTCGGGTCTATCTTCTGACCAATGGTTGCGTACTCGCCGTTGACCTTGATATTGCCCGCTTCGATCTCGCGTTCAACGCTCCTACGGCTCATAACACCGCAATCGGCAATATATTTTTGTATTCTTATCTCCATTATTTTCTCCAAACTATACACGTGTTACTACGATTTCGCATTTGCCGCGAACCACGACACGTCCGCTTTGCGCCGGAACAAAGATGCTGTCGCCCCTTTTGACCTGCATTTTCTGCTCGCCGAGAGAAAGCTCTCCCTCACCGTCTGCGATAATAAGCGACCTGAAGCTATCCTTACCGAGCAATATCTCAGCCGTGCCGTCGCAGCTCACCTTTTCCGCGGTAAAATACTTACATTTTGCGATAAGTGCTCCGTTGCCATTGTTTTCGGGCGTGTATCTTCTTCTGTCGATTACGTCAAGCGCCTTGTCTATGTGAAGCTCACGGGTGTTTCCGTTTTTGTCACGTCTTCCGTAGTCATATACGCGGTAGGTAGTGTTCGAGTTTTGCTGAATTTCGCAAATGACAGTTCCCTTGCCGATAGCGTGAACAGTTCCCGCCTCTATGAAGTAAACGTCACCGCGCTTAACGGGCACTCTATTTATTATATCGGTCAAGGTGTTGTCGTGTATTCTCGCTTCAAGCTCCTCGCGGGTCACGTCACGGTTAAGCCCTATGTGTAAGCACGCGCCCTCCTCGGCTTCGAAGATATACCACACCTCGGTTTTGCCATACTCATTTTCGTTTGCAAGGGCATACTCGTCGCTCGGATGTACCTGTACCGAGAGATCATCTGCGGCGTCGATGAACTTTATGATCACGGGGAAACGGTCAAGCTCAAGTGCGTTTTTACCGAGAAGCTCCCGTCCGTGTTTGTCAAGGCACTCCGAGAGAGTGTGTCCGTCAAGCTCGCCGCCGTCCACCCTGCTCTCTCCGTCCTTGTGTACGCACAGCTCCCAGCTTTCGGCAATTTTCTCAAGTCCCGACATTTTGCCGAAGCCTTCATTTAACTTGGTTCCTCCCCAAATGTAATCCTTATACACGGGAGCAAGCTTTATCATGGCAAATTTACTGTCCATTTGAATGTTCCTTATAGAAGTTGAACCTGTCGATGAGATGTCTACCGACCTTCACCATATATTTAAGTCCCTCAGATCTGAGCTCTGTTGGAAGACAGGTGACAAAATTTCGCGCTTCAAAATTGAGGTTGCCGCAGTATCCCGTTTTTGCCAAAGCCTCCATTGCTTTCTCCCAGTCGAGTTTACCGTAATACGGAAGCTGGTGGAGGTCGGTCTTACAGTCGTTATCGTGAATATGAGTGCAGGCAATATTTTTACCAAGCTTTGAGATCATTCCTATGGGATCGTCGGTAAGGCAATTAGAGTGTCCCGAATCGTAGCACGCGACGAACACGTCGTTATCAAGCATTCCGAGAAGCTCAAGTATGCCTTCTGCAGTCTCTGTCACCGCGTGTCCACGATAGTTACCAACGTTCTCAATGGCAATCTTGACACCGTAAGCTTCTGCGTACGGTATCAGAGCCTTATAATATTTGTAGTTATATCCAAGCATATACTCACGGTTGTTGTCTTTTGCATAGTCCAAATGTCCGCAAGGGTGGATAACAACGAATTCTGCTCCGAGAAGCGCCGAATGCTCAAGGCATTTTACGTTTTCAAAAAATCGGAGCTTTGTCTTGTCTTCATCCGAAAAGGCTGTCGGGTAGGGTGTGTGCGTTTGAAAAAATGATATGCCCTTGTCCGCGGCATAGACTTTTATGTTTTTGTAGAAATCCGCGTCATACACGTCCGTGCGGTATGCCTCAAGCCCTACGTTAAAGTCGATACCGTCAAAGCCTGCCTCGGAATACGCGTTTATCAGTCGTTTGAGTCCGAGCTCGGTATCAAAATTATGTTCGCCGTCAATATCAATGAAGCAACAGCTGAGTTTCATTTTACATGCCTTTCTTTAAATATCTATCTGCCGCGAAGCTACTTAAGCGTTACAAGTACGAGTTCCGGTCTGTTAAACACCCTCGGCAAAACTGTGTTTTCTTTTGACAAGCCGCGGCTGACTATCATTTTCTGCCCGTCGAAGTCATAGATACCGCCCGCATATTTGGGAAAAAAGCCTTGATCGGGCGCAAAAAGTCCGTTTAAGAAAAACGGTATTCGTCCCTGTCCGCCGTGCGCGTGTCCAGCAAGCGCCAAATCGAATTCATAGTCAAAATACAGGCTTGCCTTTTCCGGTCTGTGAGAAAGCAGAATATTATAGTGATCCGTATCTATACTGTTACCGACGTTTTCAAGTTCTTCAGCGTACGTCTTGTCAAAATCATCGTAAACGTCAACGTCGGGGTCATCTACACCGCTTATACAAACGGTATTGCCGCCTATTTCAAGGTGATCGCTTTCGCCTCTGAGAACAGTCACGCCGACACCCGTCAGATAGTCAAAATAATCGTACATCTTGCCACTCCACCATTCGTGGTTGCCGCTGACGTAGTAGGTTTTATACTTTTTTGAAATGTTGTCGATAAAAATATGACTGTTACCATTTACATAATCATCATCGAAAATATCTCCGCACAAAAGCACGGCATCGGGCTTGTACGTATCGATAGCACTTATCAGCTCGGACTGATTCTCACCGTACAAGCAACAGTGCAAATCAGAAACAAGTGCAAGCTTCACCTCGCCCGAAATTTTCTCTGTTTCCAACGTGTAATTGACGATTTTCAGCCGATTGTCGCAGATAAACAGCAAAAGAATTATTGCAATAATCAAAACTGATATAATTTTAAGTTTCTTTTTCATATAAGCTCACATCAAAGCAACTTGAAATACAAACTGCAATATATTTCTCATACGATTTCGCTTCAAACAATTATTGTACCGCCTTGATAATATCTCCTACGCCGTCGAACACGTATTTCGGTCTGTACGGGAACTTCTCGATATCTTCTCTGCTCGTAACACCCGAAAGTACAAGAACTGTATCCACGTTAGATTCAATTCCCGCAACGATATCGGTATCCATTCTGTCACCGATGAACGCTATTTCGTCACTGTGACAGTTAAGCTTTTTAATTCCGTGACGAAGCATAAGCGGATTGGGCTTGCCGACAAAATACGCCTTTCTGTCGGTCGAAAGCTCGATCGGTGCAATAAGAGAGCCCGTTGCAGGCATAATTCCGTGTGTGGCGGGTCCGCATATATCGGGGTTTGTTCCGATAAGCTTTGCGCCCTTCAAAACAAGCTCTATCGCCTTTTCGATCTTTTCAAAGCAATAGGTTCTTGTTTCTGCTACTATAACGTAGTCAGGGTTTACGTCGTTCATATAAATGTGCTGGTCATAAAGCGCCTTCGTGAGTGCCGCTTCACCTATTACGTAAGCAGTGCATCCCGGATTCTGACTGCTTAAAAACGCGGCAGTCGCCATTGCGCTCGTGTAAAAATGGTCGGGAGATACCGACAGTCCCATTCTTTCAAGCTTCATACTGAGCTCGTGGGGGGTTCTTTCAGCGCTGTTAGTCAAAAACACAAATTTTTTATCATTCTTCTGGAGCCATTTTATAAACTCCTCAACGCCGTCTAAAATTCTGTCACCGTGATATATAACACCGTCCATATCACAGATAAAGCCCTTTTTGTCCAATATGTTTGTCATAAAAATTCTCCTTGCTTGGTTTCACATAACTTTCCATTTTAATTATATCACGGCAAGCTGCATTTTGCAATAGAAAAACACCTTGCCGACCCATTTCGGCAAGGTGTTTATATTCTAAAACCACAGAAATTTGCGTTTGTATATTTTCACGGGGCTCTCGGTGACTGACGACAGCTCTACTCTGCCGATGACCTCACCGTTTTTGGTGATCACCGCTTCGCCGAGAGGTGTGTCTGTGTCGATTGGCGCCCAGACAAATCTCGGCAGCTCCACCGTCACACGGACGTCGGTGTCGCCCTTTCTCATACACGCCTTAAAGCCATCTGAATTCGTCGCCGTGATCTCGGGGGTCTCGCCGCCCACGCAAGACAGACTAAAGCTATATTCTCCGGGCTTTACTATTTCACGCATTTCGTAGTTTTCAAAGCCGTAGTCAAGCATTGCTCTGTGGTCGCTCCAATCGCTCGGTGCGTTCAGCGTCACCGCAACGAGCCTTAGTCCGTCGCGCTCCGCCGCGCTGACAAGGCATCTTCCGCTTTTTTTGGTAAAGCCCGTCTTTACCCCTATTGCACCGTCGTAAAGCTTGAGCATCTTATTGTGGTTTAAAAGATAACGTCTTGACTCCTTGCCAAACGGTATCTGATGTCGGTAGGTTGACACCATTTTCGCAAAATCGGGATTTTTAAGCGCTTCTGCGGCTATTAAACCAAGCTCGTGTGCGGTCGTGTAATGCCCCTCGGCATCAAGCCCGTGAGGGTTTGCAAACGAGGTGGACTCGAGTCCCATCTGCGCCGCACGCTCGTTCATCATAAGCGCGAAATCCTCAATGCTTCCGCCGACGTGTATGGCTATCGCCGCCGCGGCATCGTTTGCGCTCTCAAGAAGCATTGCGTAAAGAAGCTCCTCGAGCGTGAGTATCTCGCCTTCCTTAAGACATACCGATGAACCCTCGACTCCCACCGCTTTTGCAGGGATAACCACCTCGCCTTTAATATCTGCGTTTTCAATTGCGACAAGCGCCGTCATTATCTTGGTGGTGCTTGCCATAGACATTTGCTCGTCGGCGTTTTTTGCCCACAGGATTCTACCCGAATCGGCATCTATTAGTGCCGCCGCGTGCGCCGACACGTTTATATCATCCGCGCTCACGCCAAGACACAAAAAAAGCGCGAGTGCGATACATAAAGTCATAAAAACAGTTTTCAAATCAAGCTCCGTTCCGCCGTTATCAGCGTTTGGTTTTATGACTATATTGTTTCGCGTACGCGCTCTTTTTATTCGGATTATTCCTTGTCGCCCTTTGCAAAAATTTCCTTGAACTTTGCAACGATGTCGGGAGATTTTTCGATAAAGCCTGTAACGGTCCCGACTACGTCGGGTGCTTCGGGAGGCATTTCCACGTTTATCATACTTACCTTGCCGTCAGCCTTTACAACGAGAAAGGCAACGGGTGTAACAGACACTCCCGTTCCGCCGCCACCACTGAACTTATCGTCCTTTTTCGCGGTTTCGGCGCGGTCCTTTGCACCAAAGTCAACACCGCCCGTTGCAAGTCCCATCGTTATCTTGGAAACGGGAATAATAACCGTGCCCGAGGGGGTATTGATCGGTTCTCCGATTATCGTGTTTGCGTCAACAAGATTTTTGATCTCCGAGAGAGAGGTTGCGATGATTTCGCTGATTTTGCTTTCTGCCATAATTTACACCAAGCCTTTCCCGACGTCTGTGTCGGCTTTATTTTTTGCTTTAGATCTTGATTTATGCTTAAAGTATGCGAGAGCCGCTACTGCTCCGCTTGAAATAACGTGCATTGGAGTCAGAGAAAGACAAATATCTATCTCCGCCCTCGTCCGACCGCTTAAAAAATCGGGGTCTACTCTGATAACCGTTTTTTTAGAGGTCTTGAAATCGGTATGATCCCCGAGAAAGTCCACGATAAGTGCGACTGCCTGAACGACTGCGCCGTAATACACCGCCGTTTTTGCAGGGTCACCCGCGCCGACGCTTATAAGTATCCGCGCGGCTTTAATACGGAATCGCTTAAAGAACCTGGGGCAAAACGCCCTCAGTATTTCAAGCACCAGAGTTACGGTTTCCGTGATCGGCGTTTTTTCGCCGCCTTGCATACTCTTTTTTTCCTTTGGCGCATCAGGCTTCTTCTTTTTCTTTTTGCCGCCGAGCTTACCGATAATTCTATCGAGTCTTATAAAGCCGTATCTTATCTCGGTTTCAACCTTATCAGTGTATTTAATTCTTATACTGAGCCTTGTAAGAAGCAAAAGAAGCACGGCAAAAATCGGGATAGCTATCCACAAGGCTATTTTGAGTGCTCCTATCTTTATCAGTCCTTCCCACGCGGCTTACGCCTGTTCTTCTTCCTCTGCCTCGGCCTTTTCTTTTTCTGCCGCTTCCCTTTCGAGATTTGCGAGTATTTCCATCTGCTCGTCGGTATTCATCTGCTCGTCACCCACCGTAACGCTCGGAAGGTCCTTCACGGACGAGAGTCCGAAGCATCTTAGGAAATCGTCGGTGGTTGCGTAAAGCGACGGTCTTCCCGGCGCGTCAAGACGTCCGCAGGTCTCGATAAGTCCCTTCTCCGCAAGCGTTCCGAGCGCGTAAGAGCTGTCTATTCCCCTCACCTGCTCTATAAACGCGCGTGTGACGGGCTGGTGGTACGCGACGATGGAAAGCACCTCGAGCGAGGAATTAGAGAGGTTGCCGCCGCGTCTTATTCCGAGCGCCGCCCTTATGTACTCTATGTACTCCTCTTTCGTGCAGAGCTGACATCTGTCGTCGTACACGATAAGCTGAATACCCCTCTCGCTTTCAGGCGCGTTATATTCGTCGGCAAACTCGCGGATGAATTTCTTTACCTCTCCCGGAGTTTCTTCAAACAAAAGCGCGAGTCTATCGTACGTTACGGCGTGTCCTGCCGCAAACAGTACCGCCTCAACTATGTTTTTCTTTTCGGAAATTTCCATTTTTTGCAAGTCCGTGCCTTTCGGTTTGTTGTAGCCTTTTGTATATTATACAATATTATGACGTTTTATTCAAGTGCCTCCGTGTTATCCGTCTTTTCGGGTGCTTTCTTGCGGTCCATATTGATATACATATCAAAGTCCTCATAGCTTCCGTCATCAAGCTCTACGGGCTTGAGAATGAGTCTTCCGTTCTTGATAAGCTCAAGCACCGACATAAATATCGCGATAAGCTCGGATTTGGTTTCTGCGCCTGCAAGCATATCGGTGTATCTGACGTGACCGCGGCGCTTTATGGTCTTAAGCACTCCGTAGATTTTTACGGAAACGGGAACTATCGGTGCACGAAGTATTTTTTCAAAGGGCACCTCTGCGTCAACCGCCTCCTTTTCCGCCTTCTGCAAACGGGTGAACATTTTCATAACTGCCGCCTGCAAAAGCTCCGCGTCGTGAGGCGCGACGTAGCCCGTGTCTGCCTTTATCTCGTCGGTGTCCTTTGCGTAACGCTTACTGTATGTTACAAACTTCTCGGCGAGTGTCTTTGACGCTTCCTTGATCTTCTGGTATTCAAGAAGCGCGGCGGCGAGTCTTGCACGCGGGTCTTCCTCGGCTTCCTCGTCCTCACGCGGCAAAAGCATTCTGCTCTTAATGAGCATCAGCTCGGACGCCATTACTATAAACTCTCCCGCAACCTCCATATCCATGCTCTGCATAAGACCAATATACTCCATATACTGCTCGAATATCATCGCAATGGGTATATCGCTTATCTCGACCTTATTCTTTGAAATAAGCGAGAGCAAGAGGTCAAGCGGACCTTCAAATTTTTCAAGCTTGAATGAAAGCTCCATAATTTTCTCCGAATTTTATAATTTGAAAAACGGTATAAGCTCTAAAAGCCATTCCATACCATTCAAAATTGCCCCGCAAAGCGCACTCAGCGGACCCGAAAGTAGTCCGAGATAGAGCAACACGATAAGAGCTATCTGTATATACTGCTCGTACTTCATTATGCCGAAATAAAGCTTGTCGGGCAAAACTACGAAAAGTATTCTCGAGCCGTCGAGAGGCGGTACGGGAATAAGGTTGAATACCCCGAGATAGAGGTTCAGAACGCAGAAGGTGGAGAAAAACTCAAGAACGAGTATAAACAGATTTTCCGCAAACTGCGAATTCACCGTTATTACGTCGTACCACTGCAATGCAAGCACCGTCTTATAGAATATAAGTCCTATAAACGACATCAGTATATTTGCAAGCGGTCCCGCAAGCGCGGACACCGCCATTCCCTGCCTCGGCTTTTTGAAATATCTCGCGTTTATCGGCACGGGCTTCGCCCAACCGAAACGAAAGAAAAGCATACACAGAAATCCGAGGGGGTCAAGGTGCTTAAGCGGATTAAGGGAAAGTCTGCCGAAGGCTCTTGCCGTCGGGTCTCCCATTTTATATGCAGCATATCCGTGAGCAACCTCGTGTATGGTAAGTGAAAAGATAACGATAATAAGCCTTATGAGGAAGCCCGGTATATCCGAAAACAATTCTGTAATGAATCCCATAGTTTAACCTTCAACCTTTTGAATGATTGCTTTCCAGAGGTCATCTCTGCCTATCTTCTTGAGCGACGAGAACGGAATTATCGGCGTTCCCTCCTTGAGAAGCGGATATTCCGCGAGAAGTGCCATATTCCTTTCGGCATCGGTCACGTTAAGCTTATCTATCTTGGTCGCCGCTATGATATACGGTATCTCGGCGCGGTTTAACCACTCAAGCATCATATCGTCGTCTGCCGTCGGTCCTACCTTGATGTCGATAAGCTGAACAACCGCCTTGAGCACGCCCTTGTCGTGCGAGTTGAAGAAATCATCGCAAAGTCTTGACCACTTCTCCTTATCGGCAGGCGCTCTCTTGGCAAATCCGTAGCCGGGAAGGTCTACGAGGTAGAGCTTTTTATCAACTTCGTAGAAATTTATAGTGATGGTCTTACCCGGCTGACCGCTGACACGCGCGAGGCTTTTTCTCGCTATGAGAGTATTGATAAGCGAGCTTTTTCCGACGTTGGAGCGTCCCGAAAATGCTATTTGCGGTCTGTTATCGCGCGGAAACTGTTGTTTAAGTCCTGCGGTTACGGTAAGGTTTGTGTTTTGTATGTTAAGTTTCATAATCTTACTTTCTGCAAAGTGCCGTCTTTAACACCTCATCAGCTCGTCTGACGGGTATGAATTTAAGCTTCTCGCGTACTACGGGGTCGATATCGTCAAGGTCGCCCTCGTTATCCTGAGGAATTATTACCCTGCTTACTCCCGCGTTATACGCCGCGAGCGTTTTTTCTCTGAGTCCGCCGATGGGAAGCACGTTACCCGTTAAGGTAAGCTCGCCCGTCATCGCTATGTCACGGCAGACGGGGTAACCGCCGAGCGCCGAGGCTATTACGGTAGCAAGTGTGACTCCAGCGCTGGGGCCATCCTTCGGAACTGCGCCCTCGGGAACGTGGATATGTATATCCTTGCTCTTATAGAAGTCTCCGTCAATACCGAGCTCGCTTGCCCTTGAGCGAACATAGCTGAGCGCGATGTGTGCCGACTCCTTCATTACGTCGCCGAGAGAGCCCGTAAGCTCAAGCTTACCCGTTCCCTCGAACACCGATGCTTCGATCTTAAGCATATCGCCGCCGACCTCGGTGTATGCGAGTCCGTTTACAACTCCCACCTCGTTGTCCTTTGATATCTTCTCGGGGCGGGATTTGCGGTTGCCGAGATACTTTTTTACGTTTCCTGCGTTTACGGTTATCTTTCCGCTATTTCCCTCGACAATTTCAAGCGCCGCTTTTCTGCATATAGACGCTATCTCGCGTTCAAGGTTACGGACGCCCGATTCCGCGGTGTAATAGTCCGCGATCTCAAGTATTGCGTCCTTGGTGAGCGCAAGCTGCTCCTTTTTAAGTCCGTGACGCTTAAGCTGCTTTGGTATAAGGTGCTTTCTTGCTATTTCAAGCTTTTCGTGGCGTGTATAGGTCTTAAGCTCGATTATCTCCATACGGTCGATAAGCGGACGCGCAACCGTTTCGAGGGTGTTTGCGGTCGCTATGAACACGCACTCGGAAAGGTCCACGGGGAGCTCAACGTAGTGGTCGCGGAATGCGTGATTCTGCTCACCGTCAAGTACCTCGAGGAGTGCCGATGCAGGGTCGCCGTTATAGCTGCTTGCCATCTTGTCTATCTCGTCGAGAAGTATAACAGGATTCTTTACGCCCGCCTGAATGAGCGCGTTTATGATTCTTCCGGGCATTGAGCCGATGTAGGTCTTTCTGTGTCCTCGGATGTCGGACTCGTCCTTGACACCGCCGAGCGAAACCCTTACGAATTTACGCTTCATTGAGCGCGCTATCGACGATGCTACCGAGGTTTTACCAACGCCGGGAGGTCCGACGAGGCATATTATCTGAGTTTTAAGCTCGGGGGTGAGCTCACTTACCGCGAGGTATTCAAGTATACGCTTTTTGACCTTTTCAAGACCGTAATGGTCGGCATCGAGTATCTTTTTTGCCGCATTTACGCTTATTCTCGTCTTGCTTGCAGTATCCCACGGGATTTCAAGGCAAGTATCGAGGTAGCCGCGCGAAACCGCGTTTTCGGGAGAGCCGTACGGATTGTGCGACATTCTCTCGGCTTCCTTCATAAGCTTTCCCTCTACTTCCTTTGGAAGCTTCTTGTCGAGTATGCGCTTTATGTATTCGTCAGCCTCGCTTCCCTCTCCAAGCTCGCTCTGTATGACCTTGAGCTCTTCTCTGAGGTAGTATTCGTGCTGATTTTCGTCAATGGCTCTGTTCACTTTTTTGTGAAGCGCCGCCTCCTCCTTGAGTATACTTGCCTCCTCGTAAAGAAGAACTATCGTGTGCTCAAGTCTCTTTACGGGGTCGAATATCTCAAGCACCTCCTGGCGTTTTTCTGCTCTTTCAAACACCTGTGACGCAATAAAGTCCGAGAGAAGTCCTACGTTTCTTATCTGATTTACCGAGCCCGTTACGTCATTTGTATTCTTCGGCAAATGCTTGGTGAGAGCGCGGAACGCCTTGAGCGCCTCGCGCATCAAAGCCTCGCATCTGAGGTCGTTGTCATCGTCAAGCGTGATGCTTTTTGAAAGCACAGTGGCAAAGCTTACGCCGTCCCTTTCGTCTATCGCCATTATCTTGCTTCTGCAAGCGGGCTCTGCTATTACGTGGACACGTCCGTCGTCGGTGTTGACCGACTGCTTTATAACCGCTGTCGTTCCAACGTTATAAAGTGTCGCGTGATTATATTCCTTCGGGTTTTCTTCCTTGGCAAGAACCAAAAATACCGAGCGATTAGCATCCATCGCCGCCTTGAATGCCGCGATATCTCTTTCGTCGGCAAGCTCAAAAGCTATCGGTATCGACGGAAACGCAACTATACCCGAGAGGGCAATTATGGGAAGTCTGTTTTTTTCTATTCTTTCTGTGTAGTTTGACATTAGCTCTATCCTTTATGTGATGGGGGAAATCCCGCCATTTTGCCTGACATTTGGCAACACTTTCCAAAATACTTTATATTTTATAGATTATATCATATTTTAACGGATTTTTCCATAGTTTTTTTATATTTAATAAAAGTTTTACGATTTTGATATAAAGAAAAGACACCCGAAGGTGTCTTTCTGCTCTGTTTTACTGGCAAGAGCCCGTCTTGCACTCAAAGGATTCGCAATCCACGCACTGTGTCTGTGTGGGGTTTGCTTCGTGTGTTCCAACCTTGATTGTGTTGAGCGCGCAGTAGTTTGCGTCAACACAATGGTACTTGCACTGTGTTACGGTGCATTCGATGCTCTTGTTTGCGTTTTCGTTATTCATGGCCTTCTCCTTAAATACTGTTTTCTATTGCAATGGTTATTGCATTTAACAGTATTTGCAGAATTCGGCTTTATATTCGCGCTTACAGGCGTTTGGTGATATTTATGTATTCGTCGGCAATAAGCGCGGCACATCCCACGTATTTGGACTTTGCTTTTTCGGAAGTACTTTCATCAATAGTTACGACTTCGGTCTTCTTGCATTTTTTTGCAATTTTTTCTTTAATTTTCTCACAGGTCAATGAATCTCCGTCAAGCACGGTCTTCTTCGGTGACAGAAATACGCATATCGCGGGGATGCTGTCGACAGGCTCGCCCGTCACTACACCGTCAATATCACACATTTCACCGTCAAGCGAGTATGCTCCCGTTACGTTTTTTTCACCGAGCTCGAAGTAAAGCGTACTTCTCTCCCCCTCGATCTCTGTTGCCGCCTTTGCTCTCACGGACGTGAGTATTACGGTAGGGTCTTTTTTGAAAATAGGGAGAAAATATTTTTCAAGGCTTACCTTTTCGCCGTTTACGGCAACTTTTCCGACCGATTCGGTGTAGTTACCGTCAACAATAACGCCGATACCCATACACGGGTCAAGGAGGTAATTCATATCACTGTACTTCTTGGCTCTCTCAAAAAAGTCCGTGAGAGCCGCCTTACCGTCTGATGCCGCGCTTGTGTTATAGCTTTCCAAATGCAAGACATCGCCGCATATATTCACAACCGCAAAGGACGGTGTTTTATCCGACAGGTCGAGCACAAGCGCGAAGTTATCTTTGTTAAGGCTAATAAAGCTCGCCTTTCTTCCGACTGAACCCGTGTTTCCCTTTTGCTGAATAATGACTCCTTTATCGGCAAGCGCATCGGCTATCTTTCCGACGGTCATAAGGCTGAGTCCCGTTTCTTTTGAAATTTCAAGGCGGCTGACAAGCTCTTTTCTCCAAATGGATGCGAACACCCGTCTGATGCTATCGCGCTTTATACTGCCAAGACTGTATTTTTCCATAATTGTCCCCTCACAAAACTAATTTTGATTGGCTCTTTATAAATTATATATAAAATTTTCAAAAAAAGCAAGAGGCAATAAAAAAGCACTTCAAAAGAAGTGCTTTTTTATTAAATTACGCCTTGGTAACGGTGATTACTACGTCCTCGCCGTTGATGTTCCAATCCTTGCTTATTCCCTCGCCTTGAGTGTATACGATCGAGTCTGCAAGTACTATCTTTCCGATATATTCGGCGTTTCTGTCAGCAATCGCGGTTATCTTTTCGCTACCCGTAATTCTGACGTTTATTCTGTCGGTTACGTTGAAGTCGGAGTCCTTACGCATCGTCTGGATCTTCGAGATAATCTCACGCACGAAGCCCTCTTCAACAAGCTCGTCTGTAAGGGTCGTGTCAAGAGCTACGGTGATGCTCTTATCAGCCATAGATGCGTAGCCCTCCTTCTGCATTACGTCAATGAGAAGGTCATCGCGTGTGAGAACTACCTCTTCGCCGTCAAAGTCAAACTTGAGCGCGCCGTTTGCTTCGAGTTCAGCCATAGCCGCGTTACCGTCGAGAGTTTCAAGCGCCGCCTTTATCTTGCCGAGAAGCTTACCGTACTTAGGACCTACGGTCTTAAGCTGAGGCTTAAAGCTATATGAGGAGAACGCCGAAACATCGGGAACGAACTCTGCCTTCTTGATATTGAGCTCGTCGCAGACGATGTCGCGGTAATAGTTGCTTACCTGTCTGTCGGTCTTGATATAGATAGTTCCGAGAGGCTGACGGTTCTTGATGTTTGCCGCGTTTCTTACGGCACGTCCGAGCACTACTGCGTCGAGGATAAAGCTCATTTCGTCCTCAAGCTTCTTGTCGATCATTGCTTCGTCAACCGTCGGGAAATCGCAAAGGTGTACGCTTATGGGAGCGTTCTTATCAACTGTGCAAACGAGGTTTCTGTAAATATCGTCTGCCATAAACGGGATCATGGGAGCAGCCGCCCTTGCAACGGTTACGAGAGCCGTGTAAAGCGTCATATACGCCGCAGTCTTGTCTGCGTTTTCGCCCGTCTTCCAGAAGCGCTCACGTGAACGGCGGACGTACCAGTTGGAAAGCTCGTCAACGTAATCCGAGAGATTACGCGCCGCCTCGGGAATTCTGTAATTTGCAAGGTTCTTATCAAGCTCGCCTACCATAGTATTGAGACGCGAGAGAATGAACTTATCCATTACGGAAAGCTCAAGCTTCTTGATATCGTACTTTGTAGGATCAAACTCGTCGATGTCCGCATAAAGCGTCCAGAACGCGTACGTGTTCCAAAGAGTACCCATAAACTTACGCTGCCCCTCAACCACTGCTCTTTCGCTGAAGCGAGAAGGAAGCCAAGGTGCGGAGTTAGTATAGAAGTACCATCTGATAGCGTCCGCGCCAAACTTATTGAGCGCGTCGAACGGGTCGACCGCGTTACCCTTGGACTTGGACATCTTCTGTCCGTTCTCGTCCTGTACGAGACCGAGAACTACTACGTCCTTATAAGGCGCCTTATTAAAGAGAAGTGTGGATATAGCGATAAGCGAATAGAACCAACCTCTCGTCTGGTCAACTGCCTCGGAGATGAAGTCTGCGGGGAACTGCTTTTCAAAGAGGTCCTTGTTTTCAAAGGGATAGTGGTGCTGAGCGAAAGGCATTGAGCCCGAGTCAAACCAGCAGTCGATAACCTCGGGAACTCTGTGCATTTCCTTGCCGCACTTTTCACACTTGATGGTAACGTCGTCGATGAAGGGACGGTGAAGCTCGATATTGTCGGGGCAATTATCCGACATAGACTTGAGCTCCTCGATGCTGCCTATCGAATGCTTGTGACCGCATTCGCATTCCCAGATGTTGAGAGGAGTACCCCAATATCTGTTACGGCTGATACCCCAGTCCTGAATATTTTCAAGCCAGTCGCCAAATCTTCCCTTACCGATGGATTCGGGAACCCAGTTTACTGTGTTATTGTTACGGATGAGGTCTTCCTTAACTGCGGTCATCTTGATAAACCAAGTGTTGCGCGCGTAGTAGATAAGGGGTGTTCCGCATCTCCAGCAATGAGGATAGCTATGCTCGAATTCGGGAGCCGAGAACAGAAGTCCGCGGTCCTTGAGTGTACGGAGAACGAGCTTGTCCGCGTCCTTACAGAATACGCCTGCAAACTCTGTTTCCTTTGTCATATTACCGCTTCCGTCAACAAGCTGAACAAAGGGGAGTCCGTATCTGCGTCCTACGTTTGCGTCGTCCTCACCGAAGGCGGGAGCAATATGAACTATACCGGTACCGTCGTCCATAGTAACGTAGTTATCGCAAACAACGTACCAGCACTTTTCAGCAGGGCTCACGTACTTGAATAGAGGCTCGTATTCGGTATTCTCAAGCTCTGTTCCGAGATATTCGCATACTACCTCGTATTCGCCCTCACCGAGAACCTTATCGGCAAGAGCCTCGGCGATGATGAAGAATTCTTCGCCGTACTTGACCTTGATATATTTTGCGTTGGGATTTACGCAAAGAGCAACGTTCGAGGGGAGTGTCCAGGGAGTTGTTGTCCACGCAAGAATTGCAGTGTTTTCCTCATTCTTTACCTTGAACTTTGCGATAGCAGAGCGTTCCTTAACGTCCTTGTAGCCCTGTGCTACCTCGTGAGACGAGAGGGGTGTTCCGCATCTCGGGCAGTAAGGAACTATCTTGAAGCCCTTATAAAGGAGACCCTTGTCCCAGATCTGCTTGAGAGCCCACCATTCACTCTCAATGAAGTTATTGTCATAGGTAACGTAGGGGTTGTCCATATCAGCCCAGAAGCCGACAATGCCGGAGAAATCCTCCCACATTCCTTTATATTTCCATACGCTCTCCTTACACTTGTCGATAAAGGGAGCTATACCGTATTCTTCTATCTGCTCCTTGCCGTCAAGTCCGAGAAGCTTTTCATCCTCAAGCTCAACGGGGAGTCCGTGGGTATCCGATCCCGCTTTTCTCGGTACGTCCTGACCCTTCATACAGTGATAACGCGGTATCATATCCTTGATTACACGGGCAAGCACGTGACCGATGTGCGGCTTACCGTTTGCTGTGGGGGGACCGTCATAGAAGGTATAAGTGGGTGCGCCCTCACGCCATTTAAGGCTCTGTTCAAAAACCTTGTTTTCCTTCCAGAATTCGAGCGTTTCGCGCTCGCGACCGACGAAATCAAGAGTCGTTGGCACTTTCTTGTACATTTCAATTCTCCTTAAAATGAAAATAAAGCCTCCGTCCTGCACGGACGAAGGCTTGCTTCGTTATAACCACCTGCATACGACATATGCTCCCGAGGTAACGGTCGGTACCGGCAAGGACTACTTTGTTCGCCCCGCGGCTCGTGAGTGATATTCACGCCTCCCTACTCGTGCCGGAATCTCACCCTCTCCGACTCTCTTTGACTTTCGGCAAAGCGCTACTGTCTCAGTCTGCGCCTTTATATACTATTAAAATATAGCACACTTTTATATTGTTGTCAAGTGTTTTAAGAATTTGTATATGCCTTATGCGTAAATTAAGATCTTTTCTGATAGATAAAGTAGCATATCCAATAGATTACGATGAGGGCAAACGCACAACAAGCTATCTGAGCAGCCACCTCGTGCATACTCAAAAACGACAGTACGAGAACAACCACGCTCATCAAAAGAACGTACACCGTAAACGCGGCGCCCTTTGCCCTACTCTGTATGGATATATTTCTTTCATCCGTTTCAATAATCTCACGCTGTCTGATGCTTTCTTCGCTCTTTGTTATTAAAAAGTAGTTCCTTACGCGTACAATTCCCACAAGGGCAAGTGAAAAGCCAAATCCCCATATAAAATCCTTGGTCGATCCTAAAACAAATCCACCAACAAGCATCAATATTCCGATCACTATATAGGAAATGCCTAAATACAGTCTTATTCTAAGCTTCTTTTTATAATCCATTATTACTCCTCCTCAAATACAAAAACATCTTCGATCTTCATTCCGAAATACACGGAAATTTTATGTGCAAGCTGCAGGGATGCATTATACTTACCGTTTTCAAGAGATATTATAGTCTGCCGAGTAACACCCACTGCGCACGCCAGGTCATCCTGTGTAACCTTGTTTTCCTTGCGCAATTCCTTTATCCTGTTGTTCAAATTATCACCTCCGCAAAAGTAAAGCTCGCTTTACATTATTGATTATACACTGCAGAAAGCAAAAAGTCAAGTGCATTTTACATTTTTTTGAAAATTCCCATATAAAAACGAGCGTCTGCTTAGTTCTGTAAGCAACGCTCGTTTTTTATTTTTCTTACAAAAGCTCCTCAAGGGCGCGTAAAAACGTCTTTTCGCCGATTGTATTGAACTTGAAGAACATCGCCTGGCTGCCGCCCGAGGTTATCGCGGAAAGCTTTATTTCATCTCCGCGTCCGAAAAGAGTTACAGAGAGGCTCACGCGGTTGCTTCCCGCATAGCTGTATCTTTCGTAAACTCTTACGGCGCACCTCGTGTCGCCTATCGTGAAATCGCTTTTGTCCTCGAGAGTTGCCGAGATGCTTCCTGCAAGAATGCCGTTTTCTATTCTTTCAAGAAGCTCGTTCATATCACCTCTTAGGGTGCGTTCAAGCTTTGCCATAATTATCTCCTTTCAAGCACTGCAAGGCCGCCCACAGGTACGTTTATCGCGTTGACCGACTCAAGCTCACGAGCTTCGTCGCTTACAACGTCGCCCATACAGTTATATACGCGCACGTTGTACTTACCCGTAATATCGACTACTACTCTTTCGCTCGTAGTTCCGTTTGCGATATAAACCGTATTAACGTCATCGGGCTTCACGCACTTATCGATACTGTAAACCGCTATGGCGCATTCATCGTCCTTGACGGTTTTTGCCCAGGTGTAGAGTAATTCGGGCTCGTACGGTGTTACGGGCACATCAAGCAACAGGGCTTTATGCTTCTTTACGAAGTCAAGCCAGAATCTCGACATTTTCTTAACGTCGTCGCTCATTCCCTCGAGCTTCGACGAATACTGAAGTACACCAAAAAGCACGCCGATTATCTGTATTGCCGCCATTTCGGGCGTTTCATCCTTGTGCCACATAAGCATATCCGAGTGAACTGCGCTGTCACCGAGGTGCATTCTGAGGTCGAGAACGCCGAGTCGGTTGCTGTTATAATCGTTCGGGCAGTCTCCCAATCTATCGAGAGAGTCGCATCTGCCTTTGCGTTTTCCTCTGTCCAAGAAAGCTTGAAGGAATAAACGGTAACACCGTCCTTATCCTTGGTATTTGTAAGTTCAAGACCAAGCCCGTCTGCTCCTCTGACCTTAAAAAACAGTATGTCCTTTTTCATAGTAAGACTCAATTATATATCTTCAAAAATTTAAGTATTACTTCCTGTGCGCGCTCTGCGGCAATTTTTGAGAATGTCACGAAGTCCATCTCATCACCGCCGTCGGATATGGTTCTGAACACCGCAAACGGCACGTTATTAACGTAAGCCGTGTGCGCTATCGCCGCGCCCTCCATTTCACAGGCAACGGCACCAAAGGTCGACTTAAGCCACTCTTTTTTTGTGTTGTCGGCTATGAACTGATCGCCCGAGGCTATTGTTCCGACAAGAACACCGTCGGGGTAGCCCTCAGTAGCCTTGGTAAGCGCCGAAATCATATCGCGGTCGGCTTCAAGGAACACCTTATTGATACCCGAGATCATACCCACCGGATCACCGAGAGCAGACGTGTCCATATCGTGCTCCACAAGCTTATCCGCGATAACGGCAGAGCAGATATTCAGTCTTTCATCAAGTCCGCCCGCAACTCCACTGTTAATTATAGCGTCGGCGCCGAGCTTAAGTATCATAGTCTGAGCGCATATTGCGGCGAATACCTTTCCAACGCCGCAGACTGCAAGCACTACTTCCTTTTCGCAAAGCCTTCCCTCGTGGAAGGTGATGCCGCTGAAAACGGTGTCGCGTCTGTCATCGAGCTTTTCGGCAAGAGCCTCTATCTCGATCTTCATAGCCCCTATAATTCCGATTTTTCTGTTTGACATAGTTATACCCTTTTTACTTAACAACGTTTCTTATAAAGCGCATAAGTATTGTCGCTACTTCTGCGCGAGTTGCCTCGCCGAGAGGAGCAAGACAGTTTTTTCCGTTCAAAACCTTACCTGTTATGAGCCCCTTTTCGTTTGCCCACTTCATAGCGTCGAGAGCATAGTCCGAAATTTCAGCCGTGTCTGCGTAGTCCGAAAGGTCTGCGTTTGACGCCACGCTTTGACCGAGCACGTTTTTAGTGTAGCGGTAAAGCATTTCTGCAAGGTCCTCACGTGTTATGTTGTCGTTTGGTCTGAAGCTTGAGCCCGAAAGTGAGTTTACAACGTCATTTTCTGCCGCCCAGATAACAGGATCCTTATACCAATCCGCCGTGATATCAACAAAGGGATTGTTGCCTCCCACCGCAGGCGAGCCTGCGTATCGGTAAAGAATAGTGATAAGCTGTGCTCTGGTAGTATTGTTAAGAGGAGATACCGTTGTTGCGGTAGTTCCCGAAAGGAGTCCCTTGTTAAGACAGAAACCTATAGACTCGGCAAACCATTCGTTACCGTTCATATCGCTCATAGTCGAAAGCTTGCAATCTATATCGCCGTTAGTATCCTTATATATCAAATACTTTTTAGTAATATTCGTTTTTTCGGCGGTAAACGTAGCCTCTAAGATATTACAGCCCACCTTAAGACTCGAGGTGCTTATCGAAAGTCTGAAGGGAGGTCTCAAGGTATCAAAATATGATCCGTTAAGAACATACGTGACCGTCTCGTTCTCCGTTGTCGCATAATCAAAATATACAATAAGCTCGAGCATATCGGTGTTTTCCTTAAAATCAACAAGCTTTGTATATGATTTCGCGTTATTTGCTCCGTTAAGCACGGAAGCAATCGAACCGTTGCGCTGAAGCGAATACTTGTAAACAGTCTGCATCGGCTTGTATACGCTTTGACCGGAGCTATGCGGTGTGTCGTCATACATACGGTAATAATTCGAGGTGTTGGCATTAAAGTAATTTATAAGCTTGACCTGCGGATATACCACGTTTACGTATGCATAAAAATCCTGCATCTTTTTCGATGCGTAGTCTTCACTCTGAAGTCCGTCGGATGAACCGTACGCAAAGCCGCACTCGGATATCACTACGGGCTTTGAATGTTCCTCGGCAAGCTCCATTATCTCCGCGGTTCTGACCATGGGCAGATTATAGAGTCCGCGCGCAAGGTTCTTATCGCCCTTATCTCCGATATTGTTCGTTTCCTGTGAATTCTTGTTATAGTAGGTCGACATTCCCACCCAATCAACGTACTCGTCACCGGGATAGAAATCTTCGGGAGTGGTATACCACTGACCGTAGTCAACGGGAGAATACACGAGCGCTACGCTGGGTGCGTAAGCTCTTGCCGCCTCTGCTATATGTCTGTATGCGGATATATATAGCTCTGCAAACGCTTCTATCTTTACTCTGTCGTTTCCGCAGGAATCAAGAGGTCTCCACACGTTCGGCTCTCCGAAAATTCTCAGGAGGATTCTTACGTTCGGATGACTCTTTGCATAAGACTCAAGATACTTGAGCTCGTTTATCATATACTCGTCGGTCTTGCCGCTTAAAACGTCACGAAGGTCCTGCTCATTCTCATTTTGTGAGTTCCAGGCTGCCGTAAGATAGTACACATCATCTGTTTCGGGCAGATAATGCTCATAATCGCTGAAGCCATCCTCGCCGTACTGAGAATAGAGAAGGTATCCCGACTGTAAGCCATCGTTGTACGTACCACTCATACCGACGTAAGTTCCTATTTCGGGCTCATTAAGCTCTCCGTAATACGGAATGCTATCCTTATTTGACGTAAGCACGTACACCTCGGGGTCTATATTAAAATACCTGATGTGACGCTTATACGCCTTGACATTCTCGGCGTTTGCCGCGCGGGTCGCCTCGGTTGCGGCGTTCTTAGCAAGCCACTCGGAGTATTCTATCACCTTGGCGTACTCCTCTGCCGCAAGATCGTACATGCCGAGTCTTTCATAAGCGAGTGCCGCCTGATAGGTCGGTGTCGCTTTTCTGCTGTACGCGGTTTCATCGTGCTCACCCGCGTACCTGTCCTGTATCTTTTTCGCGGCGGCGACAATTCCGAGATCGTCACCGTTTTCCATTGCCGTGTTGTATTCCTTTTGCGCCGCCCAGTACGCGTCGGGTGCGGCGTACACGACCGATCCGAGCATACAGAATATCATAATAAGCGCAAGCGTAAACGAAAGTATTTTTATTTTCATAATTTACGGTCAAGGTTCGGCATATCAGCCGAATTCCTTTGCTCCCTTACATAAATTTTCAAGTTTATTTACGTTCTTGTTTTTGTGTGAAAGCAACCACTCGAAAACTTCGCGGTTCTTATACGTCAGCGTCCACGCATCGTGACCGCATTCGGGGTAAATAGTAAGCCTTGCGCTTCCTCCGCAGAAATTCACCGCATTTACCATTTTTTCACTTTCCTCGGGGTAAACACAGGTGTCGAGCTTGCCGTGGAACGCCCACACGGGTGTATCTATAAGTCTTGGCGCGCACCAATACATTCCGCCGCCGCATATCGGAACTGCAGCCGCGAAAATCTCGGGACGGGTCATTGCAAGCTGCCAGGTTCCGTATCCCCCCATACTTACTCCCATAAGGTAGATGCGCTCACTGTCGGCATAATCTGCCATAGCTACGTCCATTGCAACACCCTGAAGCTTTTCAAAAACGTCAAACCAAGAGCTTGCGGGACACTGAGGCGCTACCATAATAAAGGGAAAATCATCGTGTATTTCGGTCACTCTGAAGCATGGGTTATTGAGAAGCACGTTTATGTTAGTGCCGAGAGATCCCGCACCGTGCAGGTAAAATATTACGGGATATTTCTTCCCTTCTTCGTATCCGTTAGGATATCTTATTACGGTTTTAAGTCCGTGAGACATAAATATATCGTATTTCATTTTCTTCTCCTTATATTCTCACAGTCTCGCCTGCTTTTACGCAGTATATCTGCTTTTTGTTTTCAAACCAGACGTCGATTGCCGAGGGGTTGTGTACCATCGTCTGATCAAAGCTTGTTTCGAGTCTGTTGTACGCCTGAACGTAATCGTATATTTCAATATTGGTCGCGTACCAGATGTGATCATGTCCGCCGATGTACTCGGCAAACTCCTCGATGACGTTCCAGTTATTATTGTCATCGAACTCGTATGCGTGTCCCCAAAGGTAGAACATCTCTGCGTTCATCCACGGATTCTTGTTTTCAACAAATCGCTTTGCGAGCTCCATAAGATTTTCCGCATTATGATGGCAGGTGGGGTGAAGCGTGAGCCAGCTTTCGGGGAAACTAAATCTGTTCGTGCTTTGTGTTGTTCTCGAATACACTATACCGCATTTGTCAAGAATATCTACGACCTCATCATTATAAGTACCGAAGGGGTACGCCATTCCTCTGACTATGATGCCGTAATTTTCTTCGATAAATTTTCTGTCCTCTGCGATCTCACGGATTATCTCAACGGATTTGAGTCTTTCCAAGAAGGGATGGTGATACGCGTGAATTGCGAGCTCCTGTCCGCTATGTAAGTAAAGCTCCTTGGCTTCGGAGAGCTTGAGCTTGCCGTAAAGCTTTTCTCTGACTCCGTCCTCGGGAAAATAGAGGCTCGTGCATATATTGAACGTACCCTTAAGTCCGTGCTTATTCATTATCTCTATAAGACGTCTGTCCTGTACTACTCCGTCGTCGTAGCTGAGTGTAAGCACCTTGAGCTTACCGTCCTTTAATACCATCTTCATAACAGTTTCTCCTTAATTTAAAAGCTTTGTCGCGTAATAAAGAGACCAGTCCTGATCGTTTGCATAATCGTCAAGGCGTTTGCCGTAGGCAACACCCGGCTTCATATATGCGTTTACACGGGTTTCGTCCGTCGCGTACTGCACCACCTTATAGGGCACGAGGTATCCCGCCGATGCAAATCCATCCTTTTCGTATACGCAGAGGTTATTTAACAGCACGTCACGCGAGCGCTTCAGATATTCCTCTCCGAATCCCGTCTTATACATAAAATCGTAGGTCTCCGCAGACAGGCAGGTGAGCCATTGCGGTTGGGTATCACCGTAGGTCTTCATCTTACCGAACCAATACAGATCCCAGTACCTGACCGCGAGCTTGTTGATATGAAAATCGGGTTGGTTTCCGAAAAATGCGTCAGAGCGCTTTATGTACTCGGGCACGAACTCAAGATATCTTTTATCGCCCGAAATAAGATACGCCTGCGTGAGCATATTTATCTTACCGTTGAACATAAACTGCGTGCAGGATACCTCCTCGGAGAAGCACTTGCTTCCGTTTGCGATAACTCTGTCCGCGTGGGCGTATATCAGCGTTCTGAGCTTAGAAAGAAGCTCCGTAAGCTTTTCTTTTTCAAGGTGTGAGCATATTTCAAAAAGCCTCATACAAGGGGACTCCTGACGTCCGCCGTTTGCAAGCTCATAATACGCTATCATTATTTTTGCCGAGTATTCAAGGCATTCTACCTCGCCCGTGAGCAAATACCATTCAAGGTAATACACCGACATCCACGGATAATTGTACGCGCGGCTGAATCTCGGATTCTTTCTGACCTCGTCGTAGACACGTCCCGTATCGTTGTCGAAAAGCTCTCTCTCAATAAAATTACGGTGGCGCTTGAGCGACTCGAACATTTTTTCGTCAAACTTTTTCTGCAGAGCCTGCGCGACCACAACGCCCATAGAAATTCTTTCTCTGCCTGCGTTGCTATCTCTGAAGCTCTCACTGTAAAACTGTGAATCCGTGGCTCTGTCATAGATAAGATACGCGCCGTCAAGGCAGCTTGACGTATCGTTATACTGCTGCTTTTCGCAGATAAATCTTGCTCTGTTCACGAGTATCTCGTCAAGGGGTGCGAGAATATTCACTCTCATCCACGTTTTTTTGCCGTCAACGGTTACAAGCACCTCACGCGCGCCCGCCGTATCAAAGCAAAGCGTCCATTCTGCCGTGTTACCGCATTTTACGTAGTCAACGGCTTTACCGTCGCAGGTTATTTCAAGGCTATTCCACTCATCGATCGAAACGAGTCTGCAAGATATCCTCTCTCCCACAAAAGCACTGTATCTGTCTGCCGAAACGCGAAGTCTGTTAAATTCGTCGAGCGCGCCCGTATCGGGCTTAACGTTGGTGAAACGGAATGCAAAGGTAATTACTATGCTATTACCGGGAGATAGCACCTGTGCTCCCGGAATCATCACTATGTCGCCGCGAAAGCTTGCGGCTACCTTTACTCTGCTTACGTCATAGCTTATACTGTAGTCACTTATACTGCCCTCGGTTACGTTGGATACGAGGTACGGCACAAAGCCGCTTGGCTTAGCCGTACACATCCAAGCGATATCTCCGCCGCACCAGATGCTTGTAACAGAAGAGTTATCGTGAAGATTTTTCTTGTTTTCGAAAGTGCAGTTATAGGGAAAATGTATTCCAAGATCGTCCTTAGTGAAAAAGACCTCTGACGATGCATTGTTTGTAATTCGGTAGCTTTCGGTATACACACCGTCTGCCACTCTTTTTTCGATCTTGAGTGAGAGATTCCTTCTCTCATCCTCGGAATAAATATCGGCACCGTTTTCAAGCGCTTCAACGCGGTAGCTGTCAAAGCCCTCGACGCGTCCCCAGTCCGAGTTATCCAGCACGAAATTCATCGCGAACTCGTCATCGGGGCAACGTATCGCGGTGGTATAGCCGTTTGTTCCGTCAAGCTCTACGGTAATTTTACTGCCGTCAAACTTCATTTGTGTTTATCTCCAATCTATTTAGCCGAGCATCCAGTTTAGAACGTACTGAATATATTCGTCCCAGAATTCCCAAGTGTGATTACCCTTTGACTCTCTGTACGTGAAATCAAAGTCAAGACCCTCTATCTTTTCCTTGAGTCTTACGTTGTCGCCGTATAAAAAGTCGTCCGTTCCGACTCCGAGGTATATGCGCGGCTTGTTCGGATTGGCGTTCGTCCTTTCAACGAGGCTGAAGATATCGTCATTCTCGTCGATAATAAGATCCTCACCGAATATCGGTATCATAACCTGATTGAATCTAACCTTACATGCGGCTATATCGGCAACGGATGAAAGTCCTGCCGCCGCACAGAATCGGTCGCATTCACGGAGTCCTATCTTGAGCGCGCCGTAGCCGCCCATTGACAGACCCGCGATAAAGTTGTCCTCGCGCTTGTCGGAAATGTTGAAGAATTCCTGCATCTGACGCGGAAGCTCCTTTGCGATATATGTGTAGTATTTTCCGCCGTACTTCATATCCGTATAGAAGCTTCTTCCCGCGCACGGCATAACTACGCAGATGCCGTACTTCTGCGCGTAACGCTCGATAGACGTACGGCGAAGCCATATAGAGTGGTCGTCGCTGAGTCCGTGCAGAAGGTACAGGCACTTATATTTTTCGCGGTCTGCCTTACCGGAAACTCCAATTTCTCCCACGGTGTTTTTTTGAGGAACAACCACCATAACCGTGGTCTGCATTCCAAGTGCTTCGCTGTAAAGGCGTATTTCACACAATGCCATTTTACTTTTCTCCAATCAGTTTATTTTTTCTGATTCCCTCTCAAGCTGGGAATCTTAATTTTCTGCTCTTTTAATGCATTTATACAAATGCACGATATTTAAGTCCTCGGGCATATCAAGTCCGTAAAAACTTATTCATCAAGAGGGGTATATCCCGTCATTTCTACAATTTTCTGCCCTTGCTCGCCTGTTATCCACTCGAGCAATTTAAGTACGTTTTCGTCAGCATCGCTTCTGGTGACTGCGTAAAAATACGATGCAATAGGATACGTGCCGTTTTCAATGTTTTCTAGGCTCGGGTAAACTCCGTTAACACTGAGCAGCTTGATCTTGTTATTCTTCACCATCTCGGTCGAATAAAATCTGAACGAATATCCGATGGCGTTTTTGAAGTTCTTATAGTCCGACGTTTTCTCGATAATTCCGCCCATTGCGTCAATAACGTCTTCCTTCGGCGGTGTCATCAAGCTTTTGCCTGCCATCAATTTCTGAAGCGTTGACTGGCTTCCGCTACCTTCGTCCCTCTGGAACGCCTTTATGTAGCCAAGTCCTTTTACTCCAAGCTCCGACCACTCTGTTATCTCACCCGAGTATATCTTTTGCACGTCTTCAAGCGAAATATCGTCTATGGGATTCTTTGAGTTCACGAAAAACACAAAAGCTTCCTTGCCGATCGGAGTATATACCAATTCTACCCCGTTATCTTCTGCATACTTTTTCTGTTCCTCTGACGGTAAAGCGGCGAAAATAATATCCGCTTCTCCCGTTACTATTTTTTTGTATGCTCCCGTTGTAGTACTGCATTTGAGATAGTCGCTTTTCTTGTATCCTGCCGTGATATCTATAAATTCTTTGGGATATACTGCCTTTGCAAAGCCCGAATATATCGGGTAAAGAGCTGTTGCTCCATCCATAACGGGTAAGTTTTCGGTGATAATAAGGTCACTTTCCTCATCAAGAGTCACGGTCTTCGTGTCCTCAGCATACGGCGCGTATGAGTCAAGAAGATCTTCGCTTTCACCGACGGTAGGAATGCTGTCGATGTAGCTTTGGTATCCCCAAACCGAAGCACAGGTTATGATACAAACGCCAAAGCCAATACATATAGGCAGATAAAATGATTTTTTCTTTATAACACCGACAAACGCACCTATAACAGTCGCTTCTATTAACATAGCCATAACAAATATTGCAATGGAATATATGTGCCCGTTTTGAGTGCTAAACATCAATATCAAAAAAGCAACCACGGCTATATAAAACAAGATGAGCGCCGTTATAACAATAGCAACTGTTTTTAGAAAATCAATTAAAATCTTCTTTAAATTCATATTTTTACTCCCAACAAGCTTATGATAAAAATACCCAATAATTATTTGCGGTATATTTCATTGTAAAAATCTCACTTAATATCTTTTTCGTGAAGAACTACACCGTTTGTGACAAGCTTTTCCTGAAGCGCTTTTACGTCAAGAGTTGAGAAATCATCGGTCATAGCCGCGGCGGTTCCTGCCGCCTCGCCCGTTACCGCACAGCACGGAATAACTCTCATAACGTCCCAAAGGGTCTCGTTTACAGAGGTGCAACGTCCCGCGCAAATGAGGTTCTTTACCTTGGAGCTATACAGTGTTTTGAACGGCACCTCGTATACGGGGCCTCTCTGCTTCCAGTTTGAAACCATTCCGATAGAGTCCTCGAAATATGTATGAAGCTCGGTATGAGCCATTTCATACTCGCCCGCGAGTCGTCTCGTCATTCTTATTTGAGGAGTTGTAGCAATGGTTACAGGAAGAAGGGTTTCATCCTTTGCGCGCTTTTTTAGAAAATCCGCGTATGTAGACTGGTGGGACAGGCAGGTGTGCTCGGAAAGCTCTTCTCCGTCAAGACCCGTAAATCTCCTTGCAATAAGCGGCTTGTACTCTCTGCCGTTCTTTTCTTCCTCGGGAATATCGGAATAACCTATAAGATTGAGCTTGTATCCCGTCTGCTCTCCAACAGAATAATACCACGCCGCAAGCACGTTGCCCTGCTTGAATTTTTCGGTAGGTGCGCCTGCAAAGTGCGCGATATCGGCATCACCCGTTGCGTCAACAACAGACTTTACCTTATACGCAACTCTTCCCGACTTGTTTTCGGTGATAATGTGGTTGATCTTGCCGTCATTTACGTCAACACTTACAACGTACGTGCCGTAAAGGATGTCAACCCCCTCGTCAAGAAGAAGCTTTTCGACAAGTATTGCGAAAAGCTGAGGATTGAACTGCACCTCAAAGCGCTTGTCCTTTTCTGTGCGAGGGCCGTCGCTGTCAAGCCAGTTGTCGGGATACTTGTCCTCTGCACCGTGCTTTATTGACAAGCGGAAAAGCTCCTCTGCTATGCCGAAAGACACCTGTTTTCCGTAGCCGTCGCAAAGGGCGAGGTATATCGTAACGAGTCCTGCAGTAGCAAGTCCGCCGAGCATAAACTGCTTTTCGAGAAGCAGAACCTTGCTTCCCTGTCTCGCCGCCGCGAGCGCCGCGGAAATACCCGCGAATCCGCCGCCGCAAACCGCTACGTCATATTCTCTTTTAACTTCTGTTTTGATCTGTTCGTTGATCGTCATATTTTTTCTCCTTTGTAGGTGTTGAGGTTTGTAAAAAAATATATAATTCAGATGCCAATGTTTTTTGGTGAAAGTTTATGTTAGGTTATGACTATAAATTGTTTTGTTTTAATAAAATTTTTAAAAATGTTATCAGCCTGATTATAAACCCATGCCATATACTCCCAATCATTTAAAACGTCATTTCTTCTTCCATTATTATCATTACCATTTGTTTCTGTTAACAAGAACATCAATCGCTTTTCCTTAGAAAAATAGTGTTCTTTATCTACTACACCATCGTAACAAATTCCATTATCAGGATTGTTTGCAGTAATCAATTCCCTAAATTGGTTCAGATATTCTTTGAACATCCTTTCCTCCCCCTTATTTCACCCTAGTTCTAAAAAACTACATCCATATTTATCTATGATATACCTTGGATATCCAATCATTTCTGCATTTTTAGAGGCATTTTTACTGTGTCCATTTGCAAAACGTCTCCAATAATATATATTTATTTTATTGTATCACACCAAGCAAAAAAAGACAATCCTTTTGGCAAAAGAATTGTCTTTTTTACATTTTTACACTCAAAAGTTGTTTAGTTTTCAAAGTCTGCTTTTAATAACGTTTTGTAGAATTTTGTCATATTATGTAGAGAGGCAAATGCCTCTCAAATTTCACGAAAGGATATGTATTATGGCAATATTTACGAACAGCGCAACTCTGTCCTATAACGGAAACACGGTCAACTCCAACACGGTTACGGGTAATCTGATAGACGTGCTTGCAGTTACCAAAACGGCTGTCGGAAACAATTATTCGGCAAACGATAACGTAACTTATATCGTCAGTATAACAAACTCGGGTACTGTGCCGTTTACCGGAGTTACGGTTTCGGACAATCTCGGTGATTACACCTTGGGCACAACTACGCTCGTACCTCTCGATTACACGGATGGCAGTATAGTTTATTATCAGAACGGCGTATTACAGCCTGCGCCCACAGTGGTATCTGAAAATCCGCTTGTATTATCGGGCATAACGGTTCCCGCAGACGGAAACGTAACGTTAGTTTATGAAACAACGACCAACAATTTCGCTCCTCTCGGTGCGGGAAGCACTATTAATAACGTAGTTACGGTTACGGCAAACGGGCTCAACACTCCCATTACCGCCGACGAAACGGTTACGGTTACAGAAGAGCCCATACTCTCTATTACAAAAGCGCTCAGTCCCATCAACGTGACCGAAAACAGCGAAATAACCTACACCTTCACGTTGCAGAACACGGGAAATACCCCTGCGGTCGCAACCGATAACGTAGTTATTACGGATATTTTCAATCCTATTCTCTCCAATATCACAGTTACCGTAAACGGTGCCGCTTTAGCTCCCGGAAGCTACACCTACAACGAAACGACAGGTGAATTTTCAACTCTGCCCGGAGTAATAACCGTTCCTGCGGCAACCTATGAACAGAATCCCGTAACAGGCAATATTACAATTACACCCGGCGTAACGACCGTAACGGTTACAGGAACTATCTAAAAATCAAAAGCATCCGCCCAACTGGGCGGATGCTTTAAAAAGAAAACGAGGTTGAAAATCAACCTCGTTTTAATGGAAACATCCATTGAAAATCGAACAAAGGAAACGAACTGAACGAACTCACTTTTGTAAGTTCAAGCCCTCGGTCTATTAGTATCAATCAGCTGCATGCATTACTGCACTTCCACCCTTGACCTATCAAACTCGTA
>JAZNNG010000050.1:0-10288 GCA_045580165.1 Eubacteriales bacterium | reverse complement strand
ACTGTTCCTCCAGATCGTATACGGCCGTTCCCAGTCCGCATTCTCCGAAGGCGGTCTCGTAATCGGCGCAGGTATGGAAGACCTCGGTAAGGGCGAACGTTCCATGGTTGGTACTATGTACGGTACAAAGGCTAAGGGTGTTCGTTACCTCGAAATGACAGAGGGATACTGCACAAGAATGGCACTTGACGCTGACAATCAGGTAATCGGTTACGAATTCGTATCGCTCGGCAAGATGACCGACTTCATCAAGAAGGGCATGGAGCCTAACGAAGCATACGAAAAGGCTAAGGGTACATACGGCAGATTCGCAGACGCTGTTAAGTACATCGATCCTCGTAAAGAGTAATAAGGAGGTAATGTATAATGGCTAAATTTGAAGGTTACGAAAGACGCGAGGCGAAAATCCTCGCTGCTATCAAGGAATACGGAATCAATTCCATTGACGAATGTAAGGAGATCTGCGATGCCAAGGGTATCGATCCTTACAAGATAGTTGAAGAAACTCAGCCCATCTGCTTTGAGAACGCTAAGTGGGCGTACACTGTAGGCGCAGCTATCGCAATTAAGAAGGGCTGCACAAAGGCTTCTAACGCCGCTGCCGCTATCGGTATCGGTCTTCAGTCCTTCTGTATCCCCGGCTCGGTTGCTGAAAACCGTAAGGTTGGTCTCGGCCACGGTAATCTCGGCGCTATGCTCCTCTCCGAAGAAACAGACTGCTCCTGCTTCCTCGCAGGTCACGAGTCCTTCGCAGCTGCTGAAGGTGCTATCAAGATCGCTCTTAACGCTAACAAGGTAAGAAACAAGCCTCTCCGCGTTATCCTCAACGGTCTCGGTAAGGACGCGGCTATGATCATTTCCAGAATCAACGGCTTTACATACGTTCAGACTGAATTCGATCCTTACACTGAAGAAGTTAAGGTAGTTATGGAAAAGGCTTACTCTGACGGTGACAGAGCTAAGGTTAAGTGCTACGGTGCTGACAGCGTACCCGAGGGTGTTGCTATAATGAGACTTGAAAACGTTGGCGTTTCCATCACAGGTAACTCCACCAACCCGACAAGATTCCAGCATCCCGTTGCAGGTACTTACAAGAAGTGGTGTAATGAAAACGGCAAGAAGTACTTCTCTGTTGCATCGGGCGGCGGTACAGGACGTACACTCCATCCCGATAATATGGCAGCAGGTCCCGCTTCCTACGGTATGACGGATACACTCGGAAGAATGCACGGCGACGCTCAGTTCGCAGGCTCCTCCTCCGTTCCTGCTCACGTAGAAATGATGGGACTTATCGGTGCAGGTAACAACCCGATGGTTGGTATGACCGTTGCTGTTGCTGTTGCTATCGAAGAAGCTTGCAAGTAATTTAATAAATTTTATGAGGGAAGCTTTTTTAAGAAGCTTTCCTCTTCCTTTTAGCTAGCTTTAACGTTTGGTTTAGACGGAATAAATAAATTTTGCCTCTTTACTCTCGGGTAAAGAGGCTTTTTGTATTGAATTTATTGTAAAATAATGTTATAATATGTGAAGTACATTAAATTCCGAATTTAAGGAGTGCCGTTATGATATTTCATTATTTAATTAACAGCATACTTGTTATCCAGGTTATAATGTTGGTGTTTTACATTGTTCTTTTTGTATTGAACAAAGCACAAAGCCATCCTAAACTGCGTTTAATTTCAATAACTGCAGTAAATATAGCAGTTCTTTCTCTGCCTAAATTTTACAAAAATCTTTCTCCCACAGCCGATAAAACAAATTGGTTATTTATTTTAATTGACACACTCGGCGATTCAATTAAAATGTTTGTCGGTGAAATTAACACTACCGATTTTACCGAATTTGCAAACACCTATAAAATGTTTTACGTTATTTTGCTTTTAGGTGCGCTGATAGCTATTACTAACACATATTTGGTTGCCGATAATATTTTCAGAAATAGGTTAAAAAATCGCAGACTACTTAAAAAGCGTTTAACTGACACAGCCTGCGACATAGTTGTTGGACACAGTGCTTCAGCTCTGAAGTATGTACAAAATCATAACGCTTCAGTTTTGCTTGTGGATGATAATGTAAGCAAAGAAACCGTTGCAACCATGATAGATTCAAAAATTTCAGTTTTGCACCACAATTATTCAAACGGATTTTTTGAGCATCCCTTCTTTAACAAAACGACCAGATACAATATAATTTGTCCAAAAGACGAAGGCAACGTTCTTGAATACATAGACTCGTTCATTTCATACAGAAGCTCCCACCCCGATTCAACCAATTTCTACTTATACGTTGAGATAGATTCGGATATGGCGGAAACTATTCGCCGTGAAATAATCGACAAAAGCAATTCCAAAACCTATATAACCACGTTTTGCTCAAGCGAGCTTCTTGCACGTACCTTTACGGAGCAACATCCTATTACAAAATACCTGCCGAGTGAATATATTGAAAACGCTGCAATAAAACCCGACACGGAGCTCTACGTGTATATGCTCGGATTCGGAAAGCTCAGCCGTGAGATTTACCGTCAGCTCATACTTCGAAACCAATTTGTAAAATACGAAAACGGAGAATATCGCATTCTTCCCGTAAAATACACTATATACGATCCCTCGGTAGATCCCGACGACGAGATAATAAACGGTATCAGCAAAGACCTTGCCGAATTAGATCAATCTCTCCACTTCCCGCTTCCCGAAGCTCCGTTTATTGCAGAAGCATTTTCTAAGTCTCCTACGTGCCACGACGTTATCTCTCGCATAAGCAGTTCTTTATCTGCAAAGAATTCCTACACATACATTATAGTAAACACGGACGATGATTGCCGAAACATAGAGCTTGGTGTAAAAATTAAAAACCGTTTCTGCAACAACAATAATTTCCACGTTTTTGTAAAAAGCGTGGCCTCCTATACCGAAGACTGTCAAACTATCACATATTTTGGTAAGGGTGAGGACGTTTTCGTTCATAACGTAATCGTTAACGATTCCCTCTCTCAAATGGCAAAAAAGCTGCATGATATATATTTGTCCAAAAATATGCAGTCAGTCCCGTGGGACAAGCTCGATTCTTTTACATTGTGCTCAAACATTCAGGCAGCGCTCAATCTTCGTGTTACGCTGAATTTGCTCGGACTTGATTACGCTGAAAGCTCTGAATGCAAAAATTTAGACTTGATTGAAAAGCG
Organism: Eubacteriales bacterium; assembly: GCA_045580165.1. GTDB lineage: Bacteria > Bacillota > Clostridia > Oscillospirales > CAG-272 > UBA4717. The sequence continues at coordinate 7,104 of JAZNNG010000050.1, read as the reverse complement.
CCTGAATCGAGAGAATATTCGTGATTTCGAAGATTATTTCAAAAAGTCAACAACAAATGCAATTATCGCCCAAGAGCATACGCGGTGGAACGCCTACCATCTTCTTAACGGTTATCTCCCTCTTGAAAGAGACTCTATAACAAGAGATATGAGCTCAACAGACAAAATTAAGTTTATCACAAAAAAAACCATTACGAAAAGACATGCTACTTTAACAACTTACAAAGGAGTCGGAGACGTATCCTATTATCTCGCCAGCCTTGCAGGTGACGGATACACTGCAAAAAATTACGATTATTACCAATATGATACCAATCTTTTGGACACGATCAAGGAATTGTTCGAGGAAATTGGTTATTCGATCATTGATAAAAATCAAAGCAACTCATAAGACAAACTAAAAAGGCAGTTCTCCCGAACTGCCTTTTTAGTTCCTTTTTCAATGTCCCAATTCGATATTGTGTGCCCGGATAAACATCGGCTCAAGTAAGGCGCCCTCCGGGAGGGAGGCTTTCATGCGCCATTTATCATCGGGAACACAAAAAGTAATTGGGAGTTTTCAATAAGGATTTTTGTCGTACACGCGAACATAGTCAACAAGCATCTCAACACCCTCGCCGAGCGCGGCTATCATATCTTCCTTAGTCATACCGGAATTTTCATACGCCCAGGGTGCACTCTCGATGGTAAGCTTCATATATCCCTCTTCGACGCAGTTATAATAACGGTACGACTTGCCGCGTATCTTATCTCCGTCACTCATTCTCCACGTTTCTGTTCCGTCAACATAGAATATAGTTTCCGTTTCTGTCCTTTCAAGCGCGATCTTATGGAATTCACCGTCGTATATATCAGGTGTTGACTTATCGCCCGAGCCTGTTGATTTATGATAATCTCCATAGCCATCCCAATGCATATTGGAGCTATAAATACCGTTTTCGCTATGTATTGATTCGATTATATCTATCTCAACACCGTCGGATGCCGAGTTTTCAATGCTTTCAACGTTGCCGCACATCATCCAGAACGCACCCCAGATACCTACCGGACCTTTATTTTTATACTCGTTTATATCCTGCCTTGCGTCAAGCGGGAACTTAATAGATGCTTCATAATATCCAAGACCTCCGGAAAACGTCGGTCTGTAATTTTTGGTCATCGTTCTGACCGCACCGCATCTTACCGTGCCGAGGGATGAGTCCCACTCTGCACGCAGCACGAGGTGTCCGTCCCCGTCAAGATACGACATATCATCGTCCCATTTTGAGCCTCCCTGTCGGTCCCACTCGGGACATGCATACCAATCCGTATCGCTAAGGTTTGTTCCGTCAAAGTTTTCATTGTACAAAAGCTTTGCTTTATTTTCAAGTGAAAATGGCAATTTCAAGTAACCCACCCATTCTACAACCATTAATGACAAAAGAACAACTACCGTCAATATAAAAGCAATAGTTCTTGCTTTATTTTTCATTTGTCGCTTCTCCTAATATTGCTTGTTTGACTATTCTTCGTATATAAAAAATTATATTGTTTTAAAAAAATGCTTCAATTCGATGCTTATTTGATCAGTCAAACATAGCATCAAGAGCAGTTTGATCCCACGCCAAGCTTCCGAAATAACTGTTTTTACGGTAGAGAGACATAGACCCCTCTCTGCTGTATCCGGAATCATAGTACTGCCAATATGCCCAAGGAATGTTATTTGCCTCGCAGAAGGAGGTAACTCCTTTAATGTAGGTACTTACATCCTCCGAAGTCGCCTTGGAGAGATTCAAGCCAAATTCATTAAGCACTACAGGTATTCCCGTGTTTTTCATAAACGAGGTGATCTGACCAAAATCCCAGCTTGTAGCGGAACTGAATCCACCCTGCGCTGCAAGTGTAGTAGTCTGACCTGACAAACCTGCCCAAGAGAAATTCTGGTGAGTGAAATTATATGGCTGGTACTCGTGGATGGCAACCGCAAGATTATCATCCTTGGGGAGCTTCAATTCGCTGAGCTTCCAAGCCTTATTTCCGTCAGCAGTACAACAAATGATAAGGCGAGTAGCATTATTCGAACCTTTATTTCGGATAATAGAAATCAATTCAGACTGAAGATCATTGAGCTTGGAATCTGAAAGATAGGGACGCGGTCTGGAATTTTCATACCACGGCTCGTTAAGCAACTCGAACGAAAGCTTTTTGTCGTAATCCTTATATCGCTCGGCTACCTTGTCCCATATATAGAGACACTCGTCATAGTCATTTGCCTCATCACCTATTTCGAACCAACCGTGGAAGTCGAGCGTCACGTACAGTCCATTGTTAAGTGCGTGATTTATAGCGGTATCGACATATCCCATAAATTCTTCGGTGGTATACCTGTCAGCTTCATCAAGATAAGCGCGCCAAAAGTTTACAGCTAAGCGAACGTGGTCAAAACCTTGGCTTTTAATATTCTTATAGGTGTCCTCGCTTGTAAGCACACTTATAGTACCCGGGACACTATCGTAATCGTTTGTCGAAAAGCTTTCAAAACCATTAATGTTTATTCCCCTTCTGAACGGAAGAGTGCCTTCCGGCACGATGGGAAGATTTTCATAGCCGTTCCAGCCCGCGAGAGAACGCGAGGCAATAATAGCATCTATCACTTCGAAGGATCCGTTTAGATCAATATCAGCAAGAGTTTTCTGCAAATTAGTCATACTGTAGCCCGGCCAATTTGCAATCGCTCTCGACATATAAACGATATCGAGTGAATCAAGCTTATTGTCACCGTTCATATCACCGTACACCGTTTCCGCAGAATCGGATGCAATTACAAAAGCAAACAGTAAAAAAACGGTAAATACAATCAAAAAAAGCCTTGTTATCAACTTCATAAATCAATCTCCTATCATATTGTTTTTCAGAAATCATATATTTGTTTATACTTTAACACAATTTGTTTACTCAGTCAAGTTCATCTGTAAGGATTCCTATCGTACACGCGAACGTAGTCAACAAGCATCTCAACACCCTCGCCGAGCGCGGCTATCATATCTTCCTTAGTCATACCGGAATTTTCATACGCCCAGGGTGCACTCTCGATGGTAAGCTTCATATATCCCTCTTCGACGCAATTATAGTATTTATATGACTTTCCGCTGATCTTATCTCCGTCGGTTATTCTCCAGATCTCTTCCCCGTCGATGTAAAATATACATTCCTTTTCGGTCCTTTCAAGAGCAATCTTATGAAATTCACCGTCATATATTTTCGACGAATACATTGCACCCGAAGCTATATACTTCTTGTTTTCTCCGTAACCGTCCCAATTCATTGACGTGTTGTACGCACCGTTTTCGCTATGTATCGATTCGATAATATCTATCTCCACTCCGTCAGCAGATGACCCGTCAACGTTTCCCACGTCACCGCACATCATCCAAAAGGCACACCAGATACCGACAGGGCCCTTGGTGTTGTCCGTTGCATCTAACGGAAATTTAATGAGCGCTTCGTAGTAACCAAGTCCAAATTTGTTAACAGTGCTTTTATAGTTTTGATTCGGCACTATCGTTCTTACCGCGCCGCATCTTACCTTGTCAAGCGATTCGTCCCACTCGGCGCGAAGCACAAGGTAACCGCCGTCGAGGTATGACATATCGTCATCCCATACAGAACCGCCCTGACGTTCCCACTCGGGGCATTTTCCCCACTTTTTGCCCAAGAAGCTTGTTCCCTCAAAGCCTTCCTCGTATAAAAGCTTGGCTTCTATTTTGCTTGAATATAAAAGATCCAGATCTCTTGATATACAGGCTATAATCTGCGAGGAAGGCGTAGAGTCGAGCGATCCGGGCACACATTTTACGTCAGTATGAATTTCCCGTATATAGTGATCTACGAATGAGCCTCTGACCAATTTCAATACATTCGCTATATAATAAGCTCCAAGTTCACCGTTGCTCACATCTGAAAAATCTTCAGTTGCAGAAACTGAAAAGTTTATGAAAACCAATATGACAATTGACACTAATACGGCAAGAATAACATTCCACATTGAGCGCATAGATCATATCTCCTAAATCATTTATTTACAGACCAAGTATCTTCTTCGCATTTTTTGAAAGCATAAGCTCGTATTCTTCTTCGGAAAATCCCATTGACAACAGCACCTCAAGCTCGTGCGCGGGATCCCACATAGGAAAATCGCTTCCGAAAAGCATACGCTCTGCCCCATACATTTTTATGAGCTCGTGTCCGCGTTTTAGTCCAAGCATCTGAAGCGAGCTTGAACAATCGAGATAGCAGTTCTCATCAAGCAGGTATTCGGTCGCAAGATCGTACACGGACCAACCGCCGAAATGAGCACCGATGACCGTGAGCCTTGGGAATTTACCAAGAATGTTTTTAAGTCTTGCGGGGTGAGAATAATCGTATCTGTAATCACCGCAATGAATAAGCACGGGGAGATGGTTTTCGGAAAGAAAATCATACAGCTCGAACATTCGAGGGTCGTCCATATTGTATTTCTGTGTATCGGGGTGAATCTTTACGCCGAGAAGCCCGAGCTCTTTCATTCGCTCTGCCTCGGTTACCTTGTTTTCGTAGTCGGCATGCATTGTACCGAAGCCGTAAAACTCTGGGTGCTTTTCGCATTCGGACGCAATATAGTTATTTATGGTTTCAACGTGTGCGGCGTCAACGGCAACCGAATGCACGGTATAGCCCGTTATTCCCGCTTTGCTTCCGCTGTTTATAAGATTTTCGGCAGTTCCCGAGCTTGACATCTCTATTTTATAGAATTCTCCGATGCTCTCTGCAGCCTTTTTTGCTATTTTCTCAGGGTAAATATGCGCGTGAAAGTCTATAATCTCCATTTTAGTCTCCGCTAATTATTTAATCGTTATTATTATACCACCTACGGATAATAAAATCAACCATAAAACCCCATTAGTTTAATTTTTGATAATAATCAAACTATTTCTTCCTTACTATTGATTTTTTTATTTTTAATGTTATAATTAAGTAGCGATCGGCAAATGCCGACACAGAAATGGCAACAAGATGACTAATATTAAACGTGGATTTTTCGGGCGCAGCCGCGGCGCGGATATGACACAAGGAAGCATCGCTTCCCACATCATAACCTTTGCCTTTCCGCTTTTGCTCGGCAATCTGTTTCAGCAGCTTTACAATACCGTAGACACTTGGGTCATCGGAAACTACGCAAGCAACGAGGCTTTTGCCGCGGTCGGCTCGGTAAGTCCTATCGTCAATATGCTTATCGGCACGTTTTCGGGACTTGCAAGCGGCGCAGGCGTCGTTATTTCTCAATACTTTGGCGCTAAAGATGACAAAAAGGTAAGCGAAGCCGTACACTCGTCGGTAGTTATGACTATTGTTTTAAGCGTTCTGTTTACCGTCTTCGGAACACTTGTGTCACCCCTCCTTTTGAATCTGATGAAAACGCCGCCCGACGTTTTCCCCGAATCAAACACTTACCTTACGATATATATTGCAGGTATCGCGGGACTTCTCATATACAACATGGGAGCCGGCATCCTCCGTTCCATCGGCGACTCAACGAGACCCTTTATTTATCTCGTCGTTTCGGCTCTTTCCAACATTATTCTTGACCTGCTTTTCGTAATCAAATTCAACCTCGGTGTTGCAGGTGTTGCTTACGCGACTATAATCTCACAGGGAATTTCGGCTATACTCGTAATTATAACCCTGTTAAAAACGAGCTCTTGCGTTAAGATATCTCCAAGCAAAATCAGAATACATAAAGACATACTCTCCAAAATAATAAAGGTAGGCATACCTGCCGCTTTGCAGATGGCTATAACCGCTTTCTCAAACGTTTTCGTACAGTCCTACATAAACGCTTTTGAGGCCGATTTTATGTCGGGCTGGACTGCTTACCTCAAGATAGATGGCTTCCTTTTCCTGCCTATGCAATCTATTGCTCTTGCGGCAACAACCTTCGTTGGACAAAACCTCGGATGCAATAACCCTGATCGAGCAAAGCGCGGAGTTTCGGTATCGATTTCTCTCGGAATGGGAATCACTGCATTAATTATAGTTCCGATAGTATTATTCTCTCCGGCGCTTATCGCATTTTTTAATGACAAACCACAAGTCGTCGAATACGGCACCCTGCTTCTACGATATATCTCACCGTTTTATATTCTTTGTGCTATTAATCAGGTCTTGGCTTTGGCGCTTCGCGGCGCGGGTGACTCGCGCGGACCTATGATAATAACCCTGTCATCATTCGTCCTGTTCAGGCAGATATATCTATATTTTGCATCGATACTCTTTCCCGAAAGCTTTATCATAACGGCTATGGGCTATCCTGCCGGATGGCTTTTATGCACTGTGATCTATCTGATATACTACCGCAAGGTGGGTATTCACAAGAACAAGCTTATATAAAAAAGACGGCGTTGGCGTACCTGCGATAAAGCAGGTGCGCCAATTTTAATGTTTTTTTATTTTCCCATTTGACATTGACGCAACGTCAAGTGGTATGATATAATATAAAGGGGGTGAGGATATGTATCAAAAGCAAATGTATGATATTACAGAGGTTTGCAAGATGCTTGGTACTACATCAAGGACGCTTCGCTTTTATGAAGAGAAAGGCATCATTCAAAGCACCACGATCGGAACTTCATCTCGCCGACAATATACCGAAGAGCAAATTTCTCATATTAAAAATGTCCTTGTTCTTCGCACTTTGGGATTATCCGTAAAGGCAATCGCTGAGTTACAAAATAGCGGAACGGATTTGAAAGATGCCGTCCTTTCCAAGCGCGCAGAAATATATGCGTCTATTGATTCTCGCATTCGTGAAATCAATCTTATGAATGAAGCTTTATCTGCGCTTGAATCCGGCAAAGATATATTTGCCGAGGATTGGCAGCTTTCTTCTGCCATGAATGCAGAAGAAAAAGAAATCGCTCGAATTTGTACAGATGCCATTTTAAGTGAAGATACTAATACGCTCTATGAGCATCTAAGTTCTCGTTTGGCAGAATATATGCCAAGAGACGTTTACCGTGTTGTTCGAAAAGACACGTTAGCTCCACTTGGTGATTTTGTTTCGATTGATAAAACAGTTGCAGACGATAG
>JAZNNG010000049.1:0-28098 GCA_045580165.1 Eubacteriales bacterium | reverse complement strand
AACGGCTCGTTTACAATATCCTTCATAAGGAGTCCCTGCCTGCCGGCGAAGGGCGATTTGGCGCTGGCGACGAAATGCATGGACAGCGGCATTTCCTTTGCTATGATATAATCCTTGCGGTAGGTGTGCGTGTCCAGGGTGATAATGGCGTCGGCTTCGTTGTGATCCAGCATGTCGAACATGATGGCGGTATCAGCCGTCGTGAACTTTATGGATATATACGGATACCGCTTATGGAAATCCGCGTAGTGGGAATAGAGCATTTCCTCGCAGAGCGAGTCTGGGGTTACTATGTGAATGTGACCCGTGCATTCCTCGTCCTTGGTAAGATTTTCTCTGAAATCATCGGTCAGCGCGAGGACACGGTGCGCGTAGGTGACAAGCTCCCGACCGCGCTCGGTGAGAGTAATGGTGTGATTGATGCGCTCAAACAACAGGCATTCGAGCTCGTCCTCGAGCTGCTTTATCTGAAAGGAAACCGTGGACTGGGAATAACCGAGCTGCTCGGCGGCCTTCGTGAAGCTTCCAAGCTCGGCAACGTGTATAAAGGTTATAAGATTTCTGAGCTCCATATTCATTCTCCTTAATCGAAAATATCGATGATAAACATCAAAATCATTCGCTTGACTAATGCCTGGAAATATTGTATGCTAATCGCAGGGAAAAGTCAAGTCCCCGTCTTGTTAATTTTTACGGCGATAAGCCGGGCGAATTAAATTCGCGAAAAAATTTCAAAAAGGTATTGACAAACGGTTTTCCTTGGTGTATAATACAACCAAATTTGAATATCACAAAAACGACTATGATGAAGACGGTCGGGATTTGAAGCTTTACAGAGAGTTGCCGGTTGGTGCGAGGCAATGGCGGATTTTTCCAATGACCTATCACTTCTGAGTCGGAGGACCGAAAGCGATTGCAAGTAGACTCCTTCCGTATTGCTGCGTAAAGGCAAAGGGCTTATTTGAGTCCGGTAAGTGACGGAAAGCATTTTCCGTAATTTGAGTGGTACCGCGGGTTAACAACTCGTCTCAAGATTTTTATCTTTGAGACGGGTTTTTGTTTTATTCAGATAATTACCAAAATCATTTGTCATAGCTGAAAGGAGACAAAACTATGGATTACAGTTTGAAAGAGGTTGCAGCCAGAATCAAGGAGCTGCGCGAGGCAAAGGGCTTTACACAAGCAGAGCTTGCAAAGCTTTGCGGTGTGTCGACTGAGGATTACGAGGTCTTGGAAACGGGCGAGACCGACTTCAGCTTCACGTTCATTTACAAATGTGCAAAGGCTTGTGGTGTTGAGGTCGTGGACCTGCTCGAAGGAACAAGCACCACTTTAAGCTCGTTCTCGGTCACAAGAAAGGGCGAAGGACTCAAAATTATCAAGCAGCACGGAGTAGAGTATAACAATCTTGCTCCCAAATTCAAGGAAAAGCTCGCCGAGCCGTTCCTTGTTAAATTCCCCTATCTTCCCGAGGAGCAGGACGCGCCCATAAAGCTAAGCTCCCACAACGGTCAGGAATTTGACGTGATTGTAAAGGGCTCTCTCAAGGTTCAGGTCGGTAACCACGTTGACGTGCTTAACGAGGGCGACTCAATATTCTATAACAGTATTATTCCGCACGGTATGGTTGCGGTGTCCGAGGGAGGATGTGAATTTCACGCAGTGGTCCTGAATCCTCAGGACGGCTCGGTCAGCGAGGAATACCCCGAGGTGCCGTACGTTGCCGCAAAGCATGTCGCTAAGGAAACCGAGGGCGAAACCGTTGCAGACAAATATATTGAATCCTACTATGACGAAAACGGTGTGTTCAGCGGCATCAAATTCAAGAACGCAGATACCTTCAACTTTGCTTTCGACTGTGTGGACGCTATTGCTGAAAAGAATCCCGACAAGCTTGCAATGATGTGGGTTGCAAACGACAAGACGGACAGAAGATTTACGTTCGGCGATATGAAGAAATATTCTGCGAAAACCGCAAACTATTTTGAATCTCTCGGTATAAAAAAGGGAGATACGGTAATGCTCGTATTAAAGAGACATTATCAGTTCTGGTTCTGTATGCTTGCGCTTCATAAGATAGGAGCTATTGCAATTCCCGCAACCAACCAGCTTGTAGAGCACGATTTTGAGTACAGATATAAAGCGGCGAGAGTAAAGGCGGTTATTTGTACCGCAGACGGTGACGTATCGGCTGAGGCAGAAAAGGCGGCAGCGGAATTTCCCGAAATGGTCAAGGTATTGGTCGGCGGCAAGAAAGACGGCTGGCACGATTTCAATGTTGAAATGGAGCGATTCAGCACTCATTTCAACAGAACCGAGAATACTCCCTGCGGAAACGATCCGATGCTTATGCTCTTTACCTCGGGCACGACCGGTTACCCCCGCATAGCTACCCACTCATACAAATACGCGCTCGGTCATTACCCGACCGCGAAGCATTGGCACAACGTCAACCCCGACGGACTTCACTTTACAATATCCGACACAGGCTGGGGTAAGGCTTTATGGGGCAAGCTCTACGGTCAGTGGCTCTGCGAGGCGGCACAGTTCACGTACGACTTCGACAGATTCCACTCTGAGGATATCTTGCCGATGTTTGCGAAGTATCACATAACCACCTTCTGTGCGCCGCCTACAATGTACCGCTTCTTTATCAAGGAGGACCTGTCAAAGTACGATCTTTCGTCTATTGAGTACGCAACGACGGCAGGAGAGGCACTCAATCCCGAGGTGTTCAATCAGTTCAAGAAGGCTACGGGACTCACAATAATGGAGGGCTTCGGTCAGACCGAAACAACTCTCTCTATCGCAAACTTTGTCGGCTCTACGCCCAAGATCGGCTCAATGGGCAGACCCAGTCCGCTTTATGACGTAGTAGTTCTCGACCCCGACGGCAACGAATGCAAGACGGGCGATACTGGTGAGATCTGCATCCGCGTAAAGGATGAGGCACCCTGCGGACTCTTCATCGGCTACTATCTCGACAAAGATAAGACGAATGAGGTATGGCACGACGGTTACTATCACACGGGCGACCAGGCGACCATGGACGAGGACGGATACCTCTGGTACGTCGGACGTATCGACGACGTAATCAAATCATCCGGCTACCGTATCGGTCCGTTCGAGATAGAAAGCGTTATTATGGAGCTTCCTTACGTTCTTGAATGTGCGGTTACTCCCGTACCCGACGAGGTCCGCGGTCAGATAGTAAAGGCCACCGTGGTTTTGGTAAAGGGCACTGAGAAGACCGAGGAGCTCAAAAAGGATATCCAGGAATACGTTAAGACTCACACGGCTCCTTACAAATATCCGAGAATAGTTGAATTTGTGGATGAGCTTCCCAAGACCATCAGCGGAAAGGTAAGACGTGTTGAGATCCGCAAAAACGACCTTGAGAAAATGAATAAGTAATAAAGAATTCTTCAGCAAATAAACGAGGTGATAAAAGTGAAAAAGACCTACGTGACCTCTATGCCAAATCACATAGGCGCGTTCTTAAAGGCGAGCAAATGCTTTTCGGCGCTCGGGATAAACATTACCCGTGTAAGCTATAACAAAGCGGTCGATTCACACACCTTGTTTATTGATGCTGAAGGCACGGAAGAACAGTTAATTAAGGCGGACGCCGAGCTTTGGAAGATAGGATATTTGCAAAGTGATACGAGTAAAACGAGCATTGTCCTCATAGAGTTCAGGCTTGAAGACGTTCCGGGCAGTGTAACGAGCGTGCTCGAGCTGATAAACAGGTTTAATTTCAACATCTCCTACATCAGCTCTCAGGAAAACGGGACCGATTATCAGTATTTTAAAATGGGCTTGTACGTTGACGATCCCGATAAGATATCGGAATTCTTAAAGGAGGCGGAAAGGCTTTGCAGAGTACGCGTTATAGATTATAACAGCTCCGAAAAGGTGTATGACAACAGTATTTTTTACAGCTCTTACGTTTCGGGACTCTCAAGGGTAGTGGGATTGTCGGAGGAAGTGAACCGTGAGCTTTTGGTCAATGTCAATCTTGCAATGCAGACCCTTGACGAGCAGGGACTTTCACCCTACCGTACGTTTGACAGCATCAGTAAATTTGCGGAGCTTCTCGGGGCGTCAAGGGGTAAAAGCTTCAGTCCGCGCATAAGCACCCATAAGATAACCGACCGTACCGAGATCACACTCATCGAGCCGCCCTGCGGAAGCAATACCATGATCATAAAAAGCCGTGACAAGGTGTTGTTTGTCGACAGCGGATACGCCTGCTACACCGATGAAATGCTTGAGATCTTTAGAAATATCCTTCCCGAATTCGATGAGATGGAAAAATCAGTCCTCGTCACTCACGCAGACGTTGACCATTGCGGACTCTTGCCGGTATTTGATAAGATCATCACAAGTCACAAAACCGCAACGTGTTTAAAAAACGAATATGAGGGGAAAAACGGATACAGAGAATCAAATCCTCTCCATAAGCCGTATATAAATATTTGTAAGATACTGACCTCGTACAAGGCGGCAGACCCTCGAAAAATTACACCTATGTGGAATGACGTGCAATCGCTTTCCGCGCCGCTTACTCAGATCGGATTTTTTGATTTTGAGGAGCTTAGCTTTGAGGTATATGAAGGGCGAGGCGGACATCTTCCCGGCGAGATAGTTCTATTAGACTATTCAAATCATATAGCGATCACGGGTGATATCTATATCAATATGCACGGTCTGACAGTCCAACAGGCAGAATATAACCAATATGCACCTATCCTTATGACTTCGGTCGATACAGACCCCGTGCTATGCCTTGAAGAAAGAAAAGCAATTATGCAAAGACTTGGCGCAGGAAAGTGGCAGATATTCGGCGCTCACGGGTTCAAAAAGGATTATTCCTTGAATCCTTAAATGTTTTTTGAAAACAGAATAATAAAACTGCAAATAAAGTGTTTCCGCAGGCTTCAGATCCGCCATCGAAAATATCGATGGCAAACATCAAAATCATTCGCTTGACTAATGCTTGGAGCTGTTATATAATAAAGTCACGCAAAACAAGTCCTTTTGACCTTTTTCAGAGGACAGACCACGGAGGAAATACAAAATGCAGTCGGCACAGCTTTTTACGGTAATTGCTCTTGCGCTTTATGCGCTTACAATGGCACTTATCGGATTTATCAGCTACGGAAAATCAAAAACACTTGACGGATTCCTTGTAGGAGGAAGAAAAATAGGCGCTTGGTCAACAGCCTTCGCTTACGGCAGTTCGTATTTTTCCGCAGTAGTGTTTATAGGCTATGCTGGTCAGCATGGCTGGAACATCGGACTCGGCGCGCTTTGGATAGGCATCGGAAACACGGTCATCGGTTGCCTTCTCTCGTGGCTTTTGTTCGCGAACAGAACGCGCAAGATGACCAAGAAGCTCAACGCGAGAACAATGCCCGACTTTTTTGAAAAGCGTTATAATACGAAGGGGATAAAGATCTTAGCGGCGGCGATAATCTTCGTGTTTCTCGTTCCGTACTCGGCGGCAGTATATAAGGGACTCGGCTCACTGTTTGGTGCGATATTCCCAAGCGTTGAAACGTGGGTCTGGATGCTTATCATCGCCTGTCTTACCGCAGTATATCTTGTTGCGGGCGGATACATAGCAACGGCGTACACGAATCTCATACAGGGCGTTATTATGATAGTCGGTGTTGTCTGCCTTGTCATAGCGGTGCTGTCAAACGACGCGGTCGGCGGTGTTTCGGGGCTTATTGAAAATCTCAAAAGCTTCGAGTCGCTTCCCGGCGACCCCAACCCGACCACAGGCGCTCAGCTGACCGATATCTTCGGCGGCTCCGCATTCAGATTCCTCTGCTTTAACATTATGCTTACAAGCTTCGGTACATGGGGACTTCCTCAGATGATAGGCAAGTTCTACGCCATTAAGGATACCGCCGCAATAAAGCGCGGTACGGTCATTTCGACCATTTTCTGCCTTGTTATCGGATGCGGTGCATACCTTGTCGGAAGCACGTCGCGCCTTATCCTCGGCGGAGTACTTCCCGAGGGCGGTATTGACTCGGTCATCCCCGCGGTGCTCTTAAAGGTGCTCGGCGGCTCGACTCTCGGCATTATCTTACTTGCTTTAATTATGATACTTCTTCTTTCGGCGTCTATGTCTACGCTTGAGGCGGTAGTTCTGACATCCGCATCGGCGGTAGCGGTAGACCTCATTCCCGCCTTGAGGAAAAAAGAGATACCCGCAAACAAGCAGATGCTTCTCACCAGAATTCTTTGCCTTGCGTTTATCGCTTGCTCGTTTATCTTTGCAACACAGAACATTCCGATAATCGTAAACCTTATGTCGTTCTCGTGGGGAATCGTGTCGGGCTGCTTCATCGGACCGTACATCTGGGGAATCTTCTCAAAGAAGATCACCAAGATCGGCGCATACGCAGGTATTATTTCGGGACTTCTTACGGTTGGCGGCGCGACACTTGTGATCTCGCTCACGTCGGGCTTTGGCGTTGCGGCATCAAGATCCCCCGAAATGGGAGTTGCTGCTATGGCGATATCCTTTGTTGTGGTTCCCGTAGTAAGCTTGCTTACTAAGAACAACGCGAAGGATCGTGAGAGAATAGACGATATATTCTCAGAAATTTGAACAGAATAAAAAAACGACATCTGCATAAAAAGCAGAGGTCGTTTTTTGTAGCATTTACGCCTCGAAGTCAAGGCAGAGGCGCTGTGACATAAACGGACGAACAAAGTTGTCAGCCGCCGCAACGTGGTCGGGGTGCACCTGATAGCCCTTGAGTGCTTCTACACTCTCAAGAGTGGAGTCGAGCATAAGGTCTGCGTTTGACGAATCAAGCTTTTCTGTCTGAACCTTGACCTCAATAAGTCCCGGAACCTTACCGACGAGTCCGCAAAGAGCTGTCTTTGCGCCCTCTGCTATCTTAGCCTTTTCCTCGGACGAAAACTTGTCGTCTATCTTCCATAAAATAATATGCTTTATCATTGTTATATCTCCTTTTAATTAAGCTTCATAAGTATGTATAATATTGCCGTCGAGGTCCTTCCACTTAAAAGCTCCGTTTTCAAGAGTCATATAGCCGTGGTGGGAGCTTTCCTTCGGAATGGATACCGAACCCGGATTCATATAGACGTAGCTTTCGTGCTCCACGCATTTCGGCACGTGCGTGTGACCGTGAAGCAGAATGTCGCCGTCACGCAGGGGCGGCAGGGCGCTTTCGTTAAAATTGTGACCGTGGGTGGCGAATACCATTCTGTCACCTGCTTCAAGTATCGCGTAATCCGCGAGAATGGGGAAGTCAAGCACCATCTGATCGACCTCGGTGTCGCAGTTTCCGCGCACGCAGAGAATACTGTTCTTTCGCTCGTTAAGGAGTGCGATGACCTCTTTTGGTGCATATCCCTCGGGCAGATCATTACGGGGACCGTGATAGAGAATATCGCCGAGCAAAACGAGACGGTCGGCAGACTCGGCGTCAAATCGCTCGAGCAGCTTTTTGGCATAATACGCCGAACCGTGTATGTCGGATGCAATCAAATATTTCATAGTATAGAATTTCCTCTCATAGGGTATATATATTTTAGCACACCGCGCGCAATTCAGTCAATGAATTTTTCAAAGTTTGGAAGAATTTATATATTTGTCTTGATTTTGTAAAAAACAGGTGATAAAATAATAGCATAATTGGAATTTTATTTTAAGGAGAAAACATAAATGAGCAAATATTCAGGCACACAAACGGAAAAAAATCTTATGGCGGCATTTTCGGGTGAGTCCGAAGCAAGAAACAAGTACACCTATTTCGCATCCAAGGCAAAGAAGGAAGGCTTCGAGCAGATCGCGGCGCTTTTCTTGAAGACCGCGGAAAATGAAAAGGAGCACGCAAAGCTCTGGTTCAAGGAGCTTGAGGGCATCGGTGACACCGCACAGAATCTCGCTTCTGCAGCTGCAGGCGAAAACTACGAGTGGACCGATATGTACGCAGGCTTTGCAAAGACGGCAGAGGAGGAGGGCTTCCCGGAGCTTGCACACAAGTTCAGACTCGTAGCGGCAATCGAAAAGCATCACGAGGAAAGATACCGCGCGCTGCTTCACAACGTTGAGGCACAGGAGGTATTCAAGAAGAGCGAGGTCAAGGTATGGGAGTGCCGCAACTGCGGACACATCATCGTCGGCACAGAAGCACCCGAGATCTGCCCCACCTGCGCGCACCCTCAGAGCTACTTCGAGATCAACGCGGAAAATTATTGATAAAACAAAAAACGCAAGCGGTTTTCTGAACAAGTCCAGTAAAAACGGACAATAGAAAAAAACACCCTCCTATGGTATAATAGAAATATCATAGGAGGGATTTTTATGCCAAGAAGTTACAGACATATCAAAGAATACGAAAAAGAAATATTAGAGTTAAAAGAACAAGGTATGACCTTGAAAAGCATTGGACAGAAGTATGGATTCACTTATGAGCAAGTGCATAATTTCATTTCACGTCATAATGCAAACCATCGTAAACTCGCCGCAGGAATAGCATTAAAGAAAAAAGGCAGACCGCCGAAGGATTACATAGTCAGTGAGCAAGACAAGGTTGCGGAATTGAGATATATCCTTGCTCGCAAGGATGCAAAGATAAAAAGTTTGGAAATGGAAAACGAACTGATGCGGGATTTTCTCTCGCTCACAGAAAGGAAGTGAGAACAAGCGTAAAGTATATGGTAATCTATCGCCATAAAGTCAAGTATTCAATTAGTGAGATGTGTAGGTTCTTCAATGTGTCAAGAAGTGGCTATTATGACTATGTCAAAAGAATGGCGATTCCCGCAATGGATCTTCCGCTTGCTGAAAAGATAAGAGAGTGCCAGCACAAGTGTGGAAAGACCTATGGTTACCGCCGAGTACACATTTGGTTGGAACGTAACGGCATACATAAAAACCCGAAAACCGTTCTGCGAGTAATGCAAAAGTACAATTTGTTATCTGTCATCAGAAGACGCAAATTCTACAAATACGGCGAACATTTACATAAATACGATAACCACTGGAAGCAAAACTTCAAAGCGGATAGACCGAATCAAAAGTGGGCAACAGACATTTCGTACATACACACGAAACAAGGAATTCTGTATCTTTCTATCATTCGAGATTTGTATGACAACAGCATAGTAGCATACAAGACCGGAACACAGCAAACAGTTAATCTTGTATTGGATACCATTAAAACCGCCAAGAGAAAAGAGAAAGTCACTGCGGAGTTGCAGCTCCACAGTGACCAAGGCTTTCAATATACCTCACACGGATATTTTAAGCTAACACAATTTTACAACATAACGCCGTCAATGTCAAGTAAAGGCAACCCTTATGACAATGCCATGGCGGAAAATTTCTTCTCAATTCTCAAAACAGAATGCATCTACCGGGCGAAGCTCAAAACCTATGAGGAGGCTCGCCTCCTCATAGGTGAATACATTCATTTCTACAACAATGAACGAATTCAAACCAAAACAAAACTGACTCCGCTTGAAAAACGAAGTCAGTATGTCGCTTAAAACTTAATATTATGCCATGGGGAGTGTTTTTTGTGCTGTCCGTACAAAATGGGGCACAACATTCCGCTTGCGTTTTTTTATATCTCACACGCTTTCAATGAATCTCATAAATGCCTGTCTGCCCTCAGTGGTGCACTTGTAAACACCTGCGTCCTCAAGCACCTTGACGAAGGTCTTGCCTATCTCGTCGCAGAGAATACTCTCGGTGTTGTCTGCGGTGAAGGTGTAGTTATCCTTAAAGCGCGCAAACCATTCTGCGTGCTTTTCTATTTCCGGAATCTGCGTGAAATCCTTGCCCTCGAGAATAGCTGACTTCATTATCGAAATTTCTTCCTTTAGTCTTGAGGGAAGCACGGCAAGACCCATAACCTCGATGAGTCCGATGTTTTCCTTCTTGATGTTGTGAAGCTCGGCGTGAGGATGGTAGAGTCCGAGGGGATGCTCCTCTGTGGTGATGTTGTTTCTGAGCACGAGGTCAAGCTCGAAGTTGCCATCTCTCATACGGGCGATGGGAGTGATGGTGTTGTGCTCCTCACCGTCGGTCTCGGCGAAAACATACGCGTCAGCATCGGTGTACGCGCGCCATTTTGCAAGTATGTCGGACGCGAGAGCGCAGATGCTATCCTTGTTCTTGCCGCTAAGTCTTATTACCGAGAGAGGCCACTTTACGATTCCCGCCTTGACGTTGTCAAAGCCCTTGAAGGTAAGCTCCTTCTCGATGGGCGCCGTTTCCATTGCGAAGGTGTAGTGGCCGCCCTGCATATGGTTGTGCGAGAGAATAGAGCCGCCGACGATGGGCAGGTCTGCGTTTGAGCCGATAAAGTAGTGGGGAAGGAAATCTATAAAGTCGAGCATCTTCTTAAAGGTGGACGCGTTTATCTTCATAGGAACGTGAGAATCCGAAAACGCGATGCAATGCTCGTTGTAGTAAACGTAGGGAGAATACTGAAGATACCACTGTTCACCGTCGAGCATCATAGGAATAACTCTGTGGTTCTGTCTTGCGGGGGAGTTAACTCTGCCCGCATAGCCCTCGTTTTCCTTGCAAAGCAGACACTTGGGGTAGCCGCTTTGAGGAAGAAGCTTTGCCGCCGCGATGGCCTTGGGGTCCTTTTCGGGCTTAGAGAGGTTTATGGTGATGTCAATATCGCCGTAAACGCTGGGGGTCTTCCATCTGAGGTCCTTCTTTACTCTGTAAGAGCGTATGTAATCGGTGGCGATTGCGAAGTCGTAATAGAACTCGGTAGCCCTTTCGGGACTCTCTGCGTAAAGGTTATTGAATTTTGATATGACTGCGCTCGGCACGGGAGTGAGCGCACCCATAATTTTAGTGTCGAAAAGGTCGCGGTAGACGACCGTGTTGCTCGGAATGAGTCCCTTTTCAAACGCAAAATCGCACATATCCGAGAGGATATCCTCGAGCTCTGCACCGTCTGCGGCGTCCGTGTCCTCGTATTCGTCAAGAGCAAGTATTTCAAGAAGTCTGTTGGTAACGAACGTGATATCCGCAGGGTCAACGAGTCCCTTCTTTACCGCGTAACCTATAAGCTGCTTAATTCTCTGATTTATCATAATAGTCTCCATCCGTCCCGATATACGGGAGTAAATTAATGTTACTATATATTTTAACACTTTTTTCTTATAAAAGCAATAATTTTGGCTTATATTATTAAAAATAGGCGAGTTTGCCCTGCGATTGACAAATTTGTGTAAATTTGATATACTTATTGCATAATTTTTCTGTATGACCATACTTTTTTGGAAGGTAGCAATATGAATATAGTAATAGCCGGATGCGGCAATATGGGACAGAAGTTAGTTGAGCTTCTGTCGATGGAAAAGGATAATGATCTGACGGTTATAGATATAAAGGCGGAGGAGGTAAACGACTTCGTTGCGCTCAACGATGTAATGGGAATAGAGGGAAGCGGCGCGAATATTGACACTCTTGTTGATGCAGGCGTGGCAAACGCGGATATTTTCATTGCCGTTACCGATTCCGACGAGCTTAACCTCTTAAGCTGCCTTATGGCGCGTAAGCTCGGAAGCTGTCAGACGGTCGCAAGGGTAAGAAAGCCCGAATACAGCAAGTCGCTGAACTTTCTTAAGGAGGACCTTGGACTCGCGCTTATAATCAACCCCGAGTACACGGCGGCGTCCGAGATCGCGAGAATTCTCAGATTCCCGACCGCAGTCGAAATAGACACCTTTGCCAAGGGCAGAGTGGAAATACTCAAATTCCGTGTTCCCGAGGGCTCGGTGCTCGATAATATGCGGGTTATGGAAATAGTGTCAAAGCTTGACTTGGACGTGCTTATTTGCGGAGTTGAGAGAGGGGACGAGGTGTTTATCCCCAGCGGTAACTTCGTGCTTAAATCGGGAGACCTTATCAGCATAACGACTGCGCTTGAAAACGCGTCGGGATTTTTCAAGAAGATTGGCGTAAAGACAAACAGAGTCAAGGACACCACCATAGTCGGAGGAGGCAATACCGCGTATTATCTCGCACAAAAGCTTCTTAAGACCGGAATTGGCGTAAAGATAATAGAGCAGAGCGCGGAGCGCTGCGACGAGCTTTGCAGACTTTTGCCGAAGGCTACCATAATTCACGGCGACGGTGCCGAGAACAGACTGCTTATGGAGGAGGGCATCGAGTACGCAGAGTCGTTCGTGTCTCTGACCGACAGCGACGAGGTCAATATACTCCTGTCTCTGTTTGCAAAAAGCAAAATGACCTCGGGTAAGGTGGTAACCAAGATAAACCGCGTGGATTATGACGGGGTTATCGGCGGACTCGACCTTGACAGTACTGTGTACCCCAAGAATCTTGCCGCGGAATATATAGTTAAATTTGTTCGCGGCAAAAAGAATTCGAGAGACGACAGTATTGAAACTATGCATATGATACTCGGCGATAAGGCAGAGGCGATAGAGTTCAGAGTGAGCGAGAACACCCCCCTGACAGGCAGAACGCTTGATTCTCTGAAGCTCAAGAGCAACACGCTTATCGCTTGCATAAACCGCGACGGAAGGATCATCATACCTCGCGGACGCGACCTTCTCCTGAAGGGAGACAGCGTGGTTATAGTTACTGCTCACACGGGCTTTAAGGATATAAGTGACATTTTGGACTAATCGGAGAGTCTTATGAATTACAGAACCATTCTATATACACTCGGATGGGTGCTCAATATAGAGGCGGCGTGCCTGGCCTTGCCTGCAATATGCGCCGTTTGCTACGGCGAGATATTTTATCTCAAATATATTGCGATCACTATCGGTCTCTGCCTGCTTTTTGGAATAGCGCTCACCTGCCGCGCACCCGGAAACAAGGCAATGTACGCCAAGGAGGGCTTCGTAACGGTTGCGCTTTCGTGGACGGTTATGAGTATTTTCGGCTGCCTTCCGTTCTTTCTGTCGGGCGCGATACCGAATTTTGCAGACGCGATATTTGAAACGGTATCCGGATTTACAACTACGGGCGCGTCTGTGCTTTCGGACGTTGAGGCGCTTCCCAAATGCCTGCTCTTCTGGCGAAGCTTCAGCCATTGGATAGGCGGTATGGGAGTACTCGTTTTCCTCGTTGCGCTTCTTCCTCTCTCGGGCGGCGGAAACCTTCACCTTATGAGAGCAGAGAGCACGGGACCTGCGGTAAGTAAGATAGTGCCAAAGGTAAAGTCGAGCGCAAAGATAATCTACCTCATTTATATTGCTATAACGGCGGTAGAGATCGTGCTTTTGCTTTTCGGCGGACTCGACCTCTTTTCATCGCTTACGCTCAGCTTCGGTACTGCGGGAACGGGCGGCTTTTCAATACTGAATTCGGGAATTTCTACCTATTCGTCTTACGTCCAGATAGTAATAACCGTGTTTATGTTGCTTTTCGGTATAGATTTTTCGCTGTACTACCTTATAATGATAGGCAAATTCAAGGACGCGATAAAATCAGAGGAGCTCCGCGGCTATCTCGGGATCGTCATCTTTTCGATCATTGCTATCACTATAAACGTAAGCGGACTGTTTGACAGCATCGGAGAAGCGCTCAAGCACGCGGCGTTTCAGGCGGCAAGTATCATCACTACCACGGGATATGTAACTACGGACTATAATCTGTGGCCGGAGTTTTCAAAAGCAATTCTTGTTGCACTGATGTGTGTCGGAGCGTGCGCGGGAAGCACGGGCGGCGGTATTAAGGTGTCAAGGGTCCTTATTCTTATAAAGAGCATAATCAGAGAGATAAGAGCCGCGGCACATCCTAAGAGCACGATCAAGATAAGTATGAACGGAAGGCCCGTCGAGCACGAGACCGTAAGAGCAGTAAACGTGTATATGGGAACGTTTATGGTGCTTGCTGCCTCGGCAGTGCTTATAATCAGTCTTGACAATTTTGATTTTACGACCAATTTTACCGCTGTAATGGCAACGCTTAATAACACAGGTCCCGGACTTGGGCTTGTCGGTCCTACGGGCAATTTCGCTATATTCTCGAATCTTTCAACTGTAGTCCTTTCGGTAATAATGCTTATCGGACGACTTGAAATATTCCCGATGCTGATGCTTTTCAGTTACAGAACGTGGAAGAAATAATACGAAAAAGCATCCTTTGTGCCACTGCACAAAGGATGCTTTTTTATAGCAAAACTGCCTTTTTGAGTATACCGAGAAGAACGCCGAAGTAGCTTATCTTGTCGGCAGATTCAAGAGCCGTGACGTTTGCCTTGCCGATGACCTCGCCGTCAAGTAAGTATTCCACCTCACCGATAATATCGCCCTCGCGGACGGGCGCGGTCAGGTTTTCGGGTATAGTCACTCTTTTTTCAACCGCCGATGCCTTGCCCTTGCCGACTACCGCGGAAAACTCGCCGTAGCCGATTCTCACCGTGTCCGTAAGACCTCCGAGCAGGCGGAGTGGATCAAGCTCGCGCGGCTCAAAGCTTGCTACCGAGTAGCATGCAAAGCCGTAGTCGAGTAGTTTTTTTGCTATCTCGTTGCGTGTGTCACGGTTTGGAGCGCCCATAACCACCGCAATAAGCTGCATATTGTCGCGGAGCGCGGTCGCGCTTATGCAGAAGCCTGCCTTTGACGTAGAGCCGGTCTTGAGCCCGTTTGCACCGTTATAAAAGCGGATAAGTCGGTTGGTGTTGGTGAGGGTAAATGCGCCGTCGCGGATGGTGTCCATCCAGATAGAGCTGTATTCGAGTATCTTAGGGTGTCGGATAAGCTCGCGGCTCATTATGGCGATGTCACGTGCGCTTGTGACGTGGTTTGAGACCGTATCGTCAAGACCGTTGGTGTTTTCAAAGTGGGTGTTGTTCATTCCGAGCTCGGCGGCGCGCTTGTTCATTTGCTCGACGAAAAGCTCCTCGCTGCCGGCAACGTATTCGGCGAGAGCAACGGCGGCGTCGTTGGCGGAGGAGACTACTACGCACTTTATCATCTCGTCAACGCTCATTTCCTCGCCGGGCTCGAGATAGACCTGAGAGCCGCCCATAGAGGCGGCATTGTTTGAAACGGTAACCTTATCGTCGAAGGAGATCTTGCCGTTTTCGATGGCTTCCATGACGATAAGAAGGGTCATGATCTTGGTAACGGAAGCGGGTGGGAGAGGGGAGTCGGCGTTGTCCTCAAGCAGGACTTTGCCTGTTGAAGCTTCCATAAGGATGATGCTTTTTGCGTCGAATTTTTTATCTCCGTCGGCGCACACGGTAGTGGTGATACAAAGGGCAAAGAGTAGGGTAGCGAGAAGAAGGGAAATAAATTTTTTCATATTACCTCCAAGCCGCCGCGCGGCAGAAACAATTTCACGATAAATAATATGACAAAAATATAAGCAATATTCCCACAGATAAACGTGAATGGGTGGAGATTACACTTACCGCAAAACTTAACGCGCGCCCAAAAGTTTTTGGGCGACTTTTTACAAAAAGTCGCAAAGGCGCGAAGCGCACAATAAAACCAAATTCCCACAGATAAACGTGAATGGGTGGAGATTACACTTACCGCAAAACTTAACGCGCGCCCAAAAAGTTTTTGGGAGACTTTTTACAAAAAGTCGCAAAGGCGCGAAGCGCACAATAAAACCAAATCCCCACAGATAAACGTGAATGGGTGAAGATTACACTTACCGCAAAACTTAACGCGCGCCCAAAAAGTTTTTGGGCGACTTTTTACAAAAAGTCGCAAAGGCGCGAAGCGCATAATAAAACCAAATTCCCACAGATAAACGTGAATGGGTGAAGATTACACTTACCGCAAAACTTAACGCGCGCCCAAAAAGTTTTTGGGCGACTTTTTACAAAAAGTCGCAAAGGCGCGAAGCGCATAATAAAACCAAATCCCCACAGATAAACGTGAATGGGTGGAGATTACACTTACCGCAAAACTTAACGCGCGCCCAAAAAGTTTTTGGGCGACTTTTTATAAAAAGTCGCAAAACCGCACGCGCGCCTTGCCCGTCGGGGTGTCCCGACCTTTTTACAAAAAGCGGCAAACAAAAAATCCACCGTAAAAACGGTGGATTTTCCTTATAAACAAATTCTTATTACTTGTTCTTATCAAGAATCTTGATGAGATCCGAGAATTCGTCCTTGGTAATAGCGTCAGCGCCTTCAGCAGAGGTCTTAACGCCCTTCTTTGCGGAAGCTGTGGGAGTTGAATCAAAGTTCGTAGCAATAACAGTGATTCTCATTTCGTCCTCGAGAGCAGGGTCGAACGCAACACCCCAAATGAGGTTTACGTCGGGGTTAGCTTCCTCGGAGATAAGAGTTGATGCAATATCGGTATCATCGAGTCCGATGTCGGGAGATGCCACGATACCGAGAATAAGTCCCTTTGCGCCTGCGATGGAGGACTCAAGGAGAGGACTCGAGATAGCAGCCTTAGCCGCGATTTCAGCCTTGTCCTTACCCTTAGCACTACCAACACCCATATGAGCGTAGCCTGCGTCCTTCATAACCGCAGTAACGTCTGCGAAGTCGAGGTTGATCTCAGCGTCGATGTTGATAAGCTCGCTTATGCTCTGAACGCCCTGACGGAGAACGTCGTCTGCAATGCTGAAAGCGTTCGAGAGAGTGATCTTGGTTTCTGAAATATACTTAAGACGCTCGTTGGGGATGGTGATGAGAGAGTCGATGTACTGAGCGAAGTTTGCAATACCTGCTTCAGCCTTAGCCATTCTGCTCGCACCCTCAAACTTAAAGGGCTTTGTAACGATACCGATAGTAAGTATGCCGAGCTCCTTGGAGAGCTTTGCAACAACGGGAGCAGCACCCGTACCTGTACCGCCGCCCATACCTGCGGTGATAAATACCATATTAGCGCCCTGAATAGCAGCTCTGATATCGTCGATGCTTTCTTCGGCTGCCATAGCGCCGACTTCGGGGTTGGCACCTGCTCCGAGACCGCCCGTGGTCTTCTGACCGATAGCGATCTTGGTTTCAGCCGTACATCTGTTAAGAGCCTGAGTATCTGTGTTGATTGCGATGAATTCAACTCCGCGGATACCCGATGCGATCATTCTGTTGATAGCGTTGTTTCCGCCGCCGCCTACACCGACAACCTTGATGCAAACGCGGTTTGCGAGGCCTGTAAGTTCTACTGACATTTGTATTTCCTCCTGTATTTTGAACACATAATATTTTCGAAAATGAGATTCTGCGTATGTATATTAGTATAGTTCACCTTATATGATAATATAAAAGAGTAAATATTGCAATAAGTTTTGCAAAAATTTATGATTATTTTACAATTTTCTTTTTGGTGGCGGCAGAATTACTTGATAATTGCCTGCTCACCGATAACGGCAGTCGATTCATCGGGGTTGGACACGTCGATCTCCGCCTTCACACCGTTTGGAATGTGACCGCTTTCGAGAATTTTTGCGGTCATATTGAGCTTGAGTGAGAAGTCCTGAGTGTTGCCGCACTTTATTTTATACTGATTTCCTATAAGAAAATATACGCTGAATTTGTTTTCAAGATTTATATAGGTTATGCGTTCTGCAAGCTCGCTCTTTTCAACGCTTTTAAGGACGGTCGTCACATAGTCTGCGTTTTCTGTGAACACGGGCTTGTTTCCGACGAGGGCTCTGTCGATATCGGGAAGCTTCAACAGACAAAGCTCGAAATCATCCACCTCGGCATCGGGTGCCTCGAGGATACGCAGGGAGCTTGAGAAAATAAGTGTTTCCCCGTAAACGTCGGCAATATACGAAGGCGTGTCCTCGCTCACCTCAAGTATTATCTTGTCGGGCCAATGACGTTTTAATTTGACTCTGCTGATGTAGGGATACGAAAGCATAAGAGAGCTTTCGATGTCGCTTTCCTTGTAGCTATACAGGTTTTCGCCCACGACAATTCCGCTTTTAATTGCGATAAGCTCGGCACTGTATTTTGACGTGCCCTTGACCTCAACCGTCTTTACCTTAAAGAAGAAAACGAAGCATATCACTATGAATACAACGAGCACGGCGAAAATGCCTATAACCGAGGCTATACGCGCCGCTTTTTTCTTGGAATTTCTTTTTTCGGAAAAGGTTTTTAAGTCCTTGTCGATGCTCTTGCCGCCATTTTGAGCGTCACGGTTTTCCATAGACTTCCTCCGCTTTTATTTTTTGTTTACCAAACGGCAGATGCCGTCAAAAATTTGTTTTTCCGCGTCGGGGCAGGCGAAGCGCTTTGCATTTTCGCCGATTTTTGCAGCCTTGTCGCCCGAAAGCAGAGCCTGTATCTCGCGTGTGAGACGTCCTCCGTCAAGCTCGCGCTCTTCTATGAGCACGGCGGCGTCAGCCGCTTCAAGCTCGTGGGCGTTTTTGTACTGATGATTGTCGGTTACGTTAGGCGAGGGGATAAGCACGGCAGCCTTGCCGAGTATTGCAAGCTCGGACAGAGTCATAGCGCCTGCGCGGCATATAACCGCGTCGGCAGCCGCCATCTGAAGCGGCATATCGTAAATGTATTCGACAAGCTTTATGTTATCGCATTTGTCGAGGCCGAGACGCTTGAATTCGGAGGTCGCCGCCTCGTATTCTATCGCGCCCGTAGCGTGCAGGTGAAGCACCTCGGGGTGTGACGAGGTGTATTCCTTCATAAGAGAGAGGACGGCCTCGTTTACCTTTTCTGCGCCCATACTACCGCCGTAGGAGAGTAAAAACTTCTCGTATTTTCCCGTAATGCCGAGCTTTTCACGCGCATCCGCATACGAAAGCTTTAAAAATTCAGGTCTCAGAGGATTTCCGACTCTCACGGTCTTGCTTTTGTATTTTTCGGGGAATTTACCCCTCGTAGCTTCAAAATTAACGAATATCAGGTCAACGTATTTGGCGAGCATCTTTATAGCAACGCCGGGAATCGAGTTTGACTCGTGAAGCACGGTGGGTATCTTCATATCCGCCGCCGCCTTCATGACCGGCCAGCAAACGTAGCCGCCCGTGCCGACGACAACGTCGGGACGAAACTCTCGGATAAGCTTTCTTGCCTTTATGGGAGAGGTCAGCGCGAGGTAGAGACTTTTTATGTTCGAGAGCGAAAGAGAGCGCCTGATACCGCTTATTTCAACGTGATGCAGCTTGTAGCCCTCTGCAGGGACAAGCTTGTTTTCTATTCCTCTGCTTGTTCCGACGAAAATTATCTCGGAGTCGGGAATATTCTTTTTGATGGAATTTGCGATAGCCAGCGCGGGATTAACGTGACCGCTGGTACCTCCGCCCGTAACGATTACTCTCATAAAGCCTAACCTTTCAGAATTTGTGAAATGCTATTTCTCCTGTCTTGAATAGCGTGAAATTGATAAAACTATGCCCATTTCAGCAAGAAGCACGATGGTTGACGAGCCTCCGTAGCTGAAGAAGGGAAGGGATATTCCCGTGTTAGGGAGCGTGTTTGTAACAACGGCGATGTTGAGAAACGCCTGAAGCGCAACCTTGCTGACGATACCCGTGACAACGAGTGAGCAGAAGGGGTCGGGAGCCTTGGAGGCTATCTTGTAGCCTCTTATGACCAGCGCTACGAAAAGGAGAATCACCGCGATCGCGCCGATGTAGCCGAGCTCCTCGCAAAGAATACTGTAAATAAAGTCGTTCTGAGGCTGGGAAACGTACATGTGCTTCTGACGGCTGTTTGCAGGTCCGAGACCGAACAGACCGCCCGAGCCGATAGCACGGAGGCCCTGAATGGTCTGCCAGCCGCTTCCCGTGAGGTCTTTTTCGGGGTCCATCCATATTTCAAGACGTCTTCTCGTGTAAGGAACGAGAACGGCGACGGTTCCGAGTATTGTCACACCGATTCCGCCTGCGGCAGCTAAGAATTTCGTGCTTGCTCCGCCCGCCCATATTACGATAATACCTATGAGGAACAGAATTATGGTTCCCGAAAGATGCTTTTCGATAATGACCAGACCGCAGGCGAGAGCTATGTAGACGAACGGCTTGAATATACCGTATTTTATACGCTCTTTTGGATCCGGGTGGTCGTATATCTCACTCGAGTGGTCGTTCATATATAGCGCGAGCATTAAAACGAGAGTGGTTTTTGCGATCTCGGAGGGTTGGACGGAGAATAGCCCAAGATCAAGCCATCTTTTTGCACCGCCGCCTACCGAGCCGATAAAGAACACGAGCGCGAGTAAGACCATCGATCCCCAATACGCCCACGGTGACATACGTCTGATGAACTCCGTATCCATTCTTGACACCAAAAACATAGCTATAAGTCCGAGCAAAACGAAGCCTATCTGCTTTTTGACGTAAATAAAGCCGTTGCCGGGGTCCTGTACCATAGAGTACGCATAGCTTGCGCTGAATACCATTACCGAGCCGAAGCATATAAGAATGAGGATGAGACCGAGAAAGACCTTGTCGTAAGAGCCCTTGTAACGAACGAGATTCTGAAGCTCATCGTTCTGGACGAGAGCGCCCTCCTGGGCACGTCTGATGCTGCGGCGCTTACCCGAGTCCTTTACGGCAGAGTTTTTTGAAACACTCGGCGTCTTGGGCTTTTCAGACTCCTCGATCTTCGGAGGTCTTCTGCGGTATTCCTTTGCTACTCTTTCTTCCTTCGGGAGAGTAGCGGCGGTATTTACTTTTTTGTTATCTTGTTTGTTGTTCATTTAATATCTCCGTTGCAGCAAAGGCTTTTGCGGTCAAACGGTGGTAAGATAGGTGAGGATGACGGCTATTGCCGAAAAAACAAGGGTTACAACAGAGAAAACCGAAACTATCTTAACTTCACTCCAACCGCATTTTTCAAAGTGGTGGTGAATAGGGCTCATTTTGAAGACTCTTTTTCCCGTAAGCTTGAAGGATGCGACCTGAATAATGACCGAGAGGGACTCGGCAACGTAAATTACGCCGAGCACGAGAATGATGACGGGATTATCAAGCACGAACGCCGCGCCCGACACCATAGCGCCGAGGAAAAGCGAGCCTGTGTCGCCCATAAATATTTTTGCCGGATAAAAATTATAGGTAAGAAATCCGAGACACGCGCCTATCGTGCAGGCGCCGAGAATTGAAGCGTCGGTACTGCCCGAGATAAAGCCGAGCACCGAAACGGCTGCACCGACCACCATGGTCACGCTTGAGGCAAGACCGTCGATACCGTCGGTGAGGTTGACGCTGTTGATTATGCCCGTCAGAATAAGAAGGGCGATAACGTAGTACGCGGGACCGAGGTCGATTCCGAAGGACGTAAAGGGAATACGGAGCACGGTGTCAAGACCTGCGAATACCGTCATAGCGTACAGATACGCACCCGAAAGCACGAGCTGGAGCAGATATTTCTGTCCTGCCGTAAGGCCTTCGTTGCGGTGGTTTTTGAACTTTGTCATATCGTCGACGATACCGACGGCGCCGTTAAGCGCGGCAAAGATAAGAGTTATGGTCAACTTTATAGGCAGAGCGCCGAGCTTTAAGCTGAGGTATGGTACGGCAAGCGCCGCAGAGGTGAGAAGGGTGGCCGAAATAAAGGCAAGACCTCCCATTGTGGGAGTACCCTCCTTACTCTTATGCCATCTCGGGCCTATGTCGAGTATGGTCTGCCCGAGCTTAAGACTTTTGAGCTTGGGGATTATAAGACGGGTAAAGAGAGCCGAGAGCACGAATGTGCACACCAAAACGGCTGTAAAAATTATATATACCGAGCTTGTCATATTGAATTAGTCCTTTCGACAGTATAAGATCAGTTTGCGCCAAGCGGCTTTTCCTCAAGAAGCTTCTTGAGCGCCTCGATAACTCTTTCGAGTCTTACGGCGCGGCTTGCCTTGAAGAGCACTACGTCACCCTCGGATATAAACGCTCGTATTGCGAGGGCGGTAGCGTCGGGTGCTTCGGTGTCTGAATTGATGCTTATTCTGTCGTGTGAGTATCCGTGGTTGATAGCGCCGAGGGCTATGCTTTCCGCGTCCTTGCCGAAGGTGCAAAGTCTGCTTATACCCTTTGCGGCAACCGTTTTTCCGACGTCGGTATGAAGCTGCTTGCTGTATTCGCCAAGCTCCTTCATTTCACCGAGAACGGCAATGGATCTTGCTCCCGATTTCTCGCAGAGCTTGGTAAGCACGTCAAGACTCGCCTTCATTGATTCGGGACCTGCGTTGTAGCAGTCCTCAACTACCGTTATGCCGCCGAAGGAGTATATGTTCTGACGCATTCCCGTGTTTTTGAACTTCATAAGACCGCGCTTTATCTCGTCGTCCGTCATAGAGGAGAGCAGACCTACGACGAATGCGCAGGCAGAATCGTAAACCGTGTGCGCGCCGATTGTGGGTATCTGGATGTTGGTGACTACTCTGCCGGGAAGCACGAGGTCGTATATCGTGTAGTCGTCGTAGCTTCTGACGTTGAGCGCACGGAAATCCGCGGCGGGATTCTGCATTGATACGAACAGAAGCTTTGCGCGAAGTCTGCCCTTTTGAGCAAACAGCAGGGGCTCGTCGGCGTTTAAAATAACGTAGCCGTCAGGCTCAAGTCCGTCTAAAATTTCAAGCTTTGCGGCACATATATTTTCTCTGCTGCCGAGGTTTTCGATGTGTGAGTTTCCGATGTTGGTAATTACCGCAACGTCGGGACGGGCGATGCTTGATAGCCTTGATATCTCGCCCTTGAAGCTCATTCCGAGCTCAAGCACCGCCGATCTTGTATCGCGGCTCATAGAGAATATCGTAAGAGGAAGACCTATCTCATTATTGAAGTTGCCCTCTGTTTTGTGAGTTTTTTCCTTTTCACTTAAAACGGCGTATATGAACTCCTTGGTGGTGGTCTTGCCCACGCTTCCCGTGACTGCCACTGTCCTGGGAGAGATCTTTTCCTTGTAGTGCTTTGCAAGTCTGCCGAGCGCCGCCACGGTATCGCTCACAACGATGAGGCTTCCGCCAAGCTCACGCGCACCGTCGGGAACTCTTTCGCAGAGTGCGGCACAGGCGCCTGCCTTAAAGACGTCTGCTATAAAATCGTGACCGTCAAAGCGTTCGCCCTTAATGGCGACGAAAAGAGTGCCGCATCCGACGTCTCTCGAGTCGGTGGACACGGAATTTATCCTGTCGGTGTTTTCGGGTATAACGCTTCCACCCGTTATTTCTGCTATCTCCTCAACCGAATAGTCGCAGAAATCAAGAAAAATTTTGTTCATACAGACCGCCCTTTCAACGTACAAGCTTGTTATCCGCTTAGCTAAGCGGAGATTTTGTAAATTCGCTTATAATGTCCTTTTCGGAAAAATATCTTTTGCTGTTGCCGATTATTTCGTAGTTTTCGTGTCCCTTTCCCGCGAGAAGTATAATATCGTTTCCTTCTGCGAGCGAGATCGCCTTCAGTATGGCTTCTTTTCTGTCCTCAATTACGAGGAAGTTACTTTTATATCCGACACCGCTTACTATATCGGCTATGATGTCAGAGGTCTTTTCGCTTCTTGAATTGTCGCCTGTAATAACGGTCAAGTCACTCATACACGTAGCTATACGTCCCATTATCGGCCGCTTTTGCTTTTCTCTGTCTCCACCGCAGCCGAACACAGTGATGATCTTCCCGTGTGGGATACCGGAGAGCGCTTC
The DNA here is from genome assembly GCA_045580165.1 of Eubacteriales bacterium. Lineage (GTDB taxonomy): Bacteria > Bacillota > Clostridia > Oscillospirales > CAG-272 > UBA4717. The sequence continues at coordinate 4,515 of JAZNNG010000049.1, read as the reverse complement.
AAGCACGTTTTTCATAGCGTCGGGTGTGTGCGCGTAATCGATATATAGGCTTGCCCCGCTTTTTAGACTGTATTTTTCAAGCCGCCCGGGAATTTGCCCAAGGCTTGACAGAGTCCTTGCCGCAGCGTGGGGATCTGCGCCGAGAATAACGGCGGCTGAGAGCGCGGCGAGGGAGTTGTAAAGAGAAAACTCTCCCGTAACCGGACATTCAACCGATATCCGTTTACCCTTTATCTGCGCCTCGTACAAGGTGCATTCGCTTTCAAAATATGCATTATCCGCAAAAAACGACGCGCTTTTGTTTCTTCCGTAGGTGAATATCTCTCCGTCAAGCGTGTCTGCGAGCTCGCGTCCGAAATCCGAGTCTGAGTTTATAAGCGCTCGCCTGCAAAGATCGAACAGGTGTCGCTTGGCTTTTTTGTAGCCCGTTATTGTCTTATGATAGTCGAGGTGATCCTCGGTGAGATTCGTGAATATACCAAGCTCAAAATCCAAGGCGTCAACGCGCTTCTGGTCAAGCGCGTGCGAGGAGGTTTCCATAATAACCGTGTCTGCGCCAAGCTCTCTCATTTTTGCGAGAGTGGAGTAGAGCGCGTTGGGTGACGGGGTGGTCATAGTACCGTGCTCGGCACCGAGGTCGGTATCGCCGACCATGGATTTCACCGTGCCAATAAGTCCCGTAGAGTATCCGAGAGTGTCTAAGATATGCTTTAACATATATGACACGGAGGTTTTTCCGTTAGTTCCCGTGATGCCAACAAGCCGCATTCCTTCACACGGATATCCGAAGTACGCGTTCTGCATCAGCGCCTCTGAAAGGCTTGTGTCATCTACCTGTATATATCGGTAGGTGTCGTTTTCAAGAAGCTCGGGTGTGAGCCTTTCAACCACGAAGCTTCTTGCTCCGCGCGAGTACGCCTCTTTGATAAAATCGTGACCGTCGAGCTTAAAGCCCCGTCTGCACACGAACACGTCTCCGTAAGAGATACTGTCCGTATCGGACGATATTTTTGAAATGCAAAAATCAAAGCCCGTTATATTCGTCCTTAGAATTTTTACGTCCTTTAAAACGTCGGAAAGCCTCATATCCATCTCCATTCTGCCGCCGAGAGCTGTCCGTTCCTGCGGCAGGGGAGTCAAAGTGCGGACAGCGAAAAATTCTTTGCCCGTCCTTGATGTGAAGATTTCCTTATTTTATTGTATCACGTTTTTTATCCGAAAGATCAGTCGGTTCCATCCATGTGTCGAACGTCGATCTCAACAACGGTTCCGCGACTTACCACGGTTCCCGGCTCGGGTGATTGCGTGATTACCACAGCGCCTGCGCCCGTGTTGTAGTTCTGAGCACCTGTAATGTTTACGTTAAGTCCCGAATTTACGATAAGCTTGTTGGCCGAGGCCGCAGTTCTGCCGATAAGATTCGGAACAGTTACGTTTGCAGAGGGGGTGTAATCGCCCGTGTAGAGAAGCACGCGTCCGTTTTCACTTGAGAGCATACTTCCGTTCTTGGGCATCTGTGTGGTGACGACCGTGCCGTCGCCTATGATCTCGCAGGCGATACCCTTCTTGTTAAGCTCGGTCGCCGCGTCCTTGGCAAACTTGCCCGTGTAGTCGCCTATGACTATTTCCATTGACGCAAGCTCCGCCTCGGTATAATTGGGCTCAATTCCGAGATAGGGAAGAACCTCTGCGAGAAGATTTGATATATAGGGAGCCGCAACAACGCTACCGTACACGTTTGCGATAGAGGGCTCGTCAACGACTATGATCGCCGCGATAGCGGGGTCATCCGCAGGAGCGTAAGCAACGCAGGAGCCGACACGAAGTGAAAACTCACCGTTTTCGTCTGCCTTGTCTCGCTTTTCACTCGTTCCCGTCTTTGCCGCTACCGAGTAACCTTTGACGTACGCGTTTTTAGCGCCGCCGTTACCTGCAACGCCGTCCGCAAGCACCTTTGTGAGAGTCTCTGTTGTTTCTGTGCTTACTATCTGTCTTTTTGCGCTGTCATCGTAGGAATAGAGGACGTTACCGTCATCATCCACGAGCAGCTTGAGCAGATGAGGAGTAACGAGGTAGCCGCCGTTTGCAATGGTGCTGATGGCGGTTATCTGCTGAATCGGTGTGGTCTTGAAGGTCTGACCGAAGGAGTATACCGCAAGCTCTACCTGATTGAAGTCGCTTTTTTCGTGGGTAATACCGAGTGCCTCTGCAGGAAGATCGATGCCTGTTTTGTCTCGGTAACCGAATGCTTCAAAATATTTATAGAAGGTTTCCTTGCCTATTCTTTCGGCAAGCATCATAAGCGTGGGGTTGCAGGACTGCTGAAGTCCCTCGACGAAGGAAACGAGTCCGTGACCCGTGCGCTTGTGGCAGTGAATGGGGGAGGAGTAGCCGTTTACCTTGTAGCTGCCGGGGCAGTAGAAGGTATCGGTAAGCTTTACCACCTTTTCCTCGAGCGCTATGGCGGAGGTGATGACCTTGAAGGTGGAGCCCGGCTCGTAAAGATCGTTTACCGCCTTGTTTCTCCACATACCTCCGCGCAGCTCTGCAAGCATATCGCTGTATTCGGGAGAATCCTCGGATAAATTATAGCTTTCAAGCTTTTCGAGAAGGTCGGGATGGAGTGTTCCGGGACTGTTACAGTCAAAGTCGGGGTATGTGGCCATAGCGAGCACGGCGCCCGTGTTTACGTCCATAACTATACCCGTAACGCCGTTTCTTGCGCCTGCGTTTTCGTACGCCGCCTCAAGCTGACGCTCAAGCTCGAACTGAATACGCATATCGATGGTGGTAACTATGTTAGTTCCGTTTGAGGCGCTTATGTAGGTCTCGTACTTGTAGGGCATGTCGTTGCCGAGCGCGTCGTGCGCGGTCATAAGCTTGCCGTCGATGCCTGTGAGGTAGTCGTTATAGGTGCGCTCAAGACCGTACTGACCCACGCCGTCAATATTCGTGAAGCCGAGCACGTGAGAGGCGAGTCCGCCGTAGCAATAGTAGCGCATACTGCCGATAGCGAGGTGCACCATATTAGAAAGCTCGTTCTGATTAACGAATTCGCGCACTCTGTCGGCATCCTCCTTCTCGACGTTCCTCTTTATCGTAACGTCGCGGAGATTCGGATATTTGTTTATTTTTTCAAGCACCGTATTGTATTCGACGCCGAGTATTTCCGAGAGACCGTTTGCTATAAGCGCCTTGTCCTCGTAGGTCTCGATCTTCTTGGGGTCAACAAAGATTCGCCAAACGGGAGTGTTTGTAACGAGAAGGTTCATATTGGTGTCGTATATCTTGCCTCTGTTTGCGCGGACCACCGTTTCGCTGGTCATCTGGTTAATGACCTCGGACTGATATTTTTCGTAATTTGTTATCTGTATATTAAAAAGTCTTATTGCAAGGATAGCAAATCCGATGAGAAGCACTATGACTATTACCCACGCGCGCGTGCTGAGTGTTCTTTGTTGCTTACTGTATGCCATTTTGGCTTATCTCCTATATGGTAGTTATATGTAAAAATATGTAAAAAAATCCCGATTAAAGCAAGCGAGAGTAAAGAGACGCCTGTCTCCTTACCCTCATAGCTCTGCTATTTTATATCTATTTGCGTCTGAACGTATATATTCACGAATGACGTCAAAACACACGCTCAATCTACCGTATCGCTTGCAGATGAGTCGGAGTTCGCGATAAGCTCTATCTTATCGTGGTTGTCAAGGCTCACGTAGTACTTTGTAACGTAATCCTTCTTTATCATTCCGTATTGATTTTTAGCAATTTCTTCTATGTATCTGAGGTCGTCGCGCTTTTCAAGCTCAAGAGAGAGCTCGTCGCGGCGTTCTATAAGAGCCTCCAGCTGACTGCTCATCTGTGTTGTCTTTGTCTTCATATCGCTGATGCTTACCGCGTTGAGCACGAGCATCATGAACATACAGGTTACGGCAACTATAGCAAGCATAGCTATGGCAAAGGGATACTTGTTTACTGCCTGAACCTTGTAGGTCTCGAATTTTCTTTTCTGAGCAAGACCGAGTATCGCGGGAATACGCGAGGTCTTGATCATTTCAGACTTACTGTGGGAACGGTCGCGTCTGACACTTACGCTTCTTGTCTTTGAGCCGTCACTCGGCTTAAGGGACGCGGAAACACCGCTTGAAGTGCGGACCTTGTCCGCGCCTGCAGCGGCAGCGCTCGAAGCCTTTATATTATTTTTGCGACGGTTGGCGGCAGATGCCTTTTCAGCCTGCTTCTTTTTGTAAGAATCATAAGTTGTCATCTGCTTGTCCTCTCTTCCTACAGCTTTTCTGCAATTCTTAATTTTGCGCTTCTTGATCTTGAGTTTTCACTGAGTTCGTTTTCGCCCGGCAAAATGGGCTTGCGGGTGATAAGCTTCACCGTGGGGCGCTTTCCACACACGCACACGGGGAAATTCTTGGGGCAGGTGCAGGGGTTAGCCATGTCACCGAAAATGCTTTTGACAAGCCTGTCCTCGAGCGAGTGGAAGGTGATAACGGCAAGCCG
>JAZNNG010000048.1:0-12035 GCA_045580165.1 Eubacteriales bacterium | reverse complement strand
GAGCTTTCGTCTTAGCTTCTTTTACTCTTAGCTTCAAAAGAATTGTCGAGTTTCTTTCTTGGTTGTATCTTTGCTTCGATACTTTCGTATCTTGCTTTGTACTTCCTTCTTCTGTTGTTCAATTTTCAAGGACCGTCTTCGTCCCCGCTTTCGCGGCGACTCAATTAGTATAGCACACTTTTCTTCCCTTGTCAACACTTTTTTTGATTTTTTTCAAAAAATTTTTTACATCTAATAACCCCTCCTGTGCCGCGCGATTTCTTTCATTATATTATATAGGGCAAATACGCTCGTTTTCTTTACTTTTCTTACACATATTTTCCCATACCTCTTTATTTTTGCGCGAATATCTGTTATAATATCTTTTATAGACTTAATTTGGGGCAGGTAAGAAAATGAAATATACCGAGCTTGTTAAAAAGCTTATCTCGGCGGGCTCGGCAGAGCCCGAAAGCGAGGCGTTTCTCCTTCTCTCGCATCTTTTTAATACAAATCGGGCGCAGGTGGTGGCTTTCCCCGAGCGCGACTACGACTCAACCGAGCTTGACGAGGCTATAAAGCGACGCGAGAACGGCGAGCCGATACAGTACGTCATCGGCAAGACGGATTTCTTCGGGCTTGAATTCAAGGTAACTCCCGACTGTCTTATTCCGCGCTTTGACACCGAAATACTGTGCGACGAGCTAATAAAGAGGCTTCCCAAAAACGCATATTTTCTCGAATTCTGCACAGGAAACGGTTGTATTCCTATCACGGTAATTAAGAACCGTCCCGACGTGGCCTGCGCGAGCGTAGAGCTTTTTCCCGAAACTGCCGCTATTGCAAGAGAAAACCGTGAGTTAAACGGTGTATCGGCACACAAGCTTGAATTGATCATTGGCGACGCGCTGAATTTTGATATTTGCAAATACAAAGGCAGACTTGACGCGATAGTATCAAATCCGCCGTACATTCCGAGCGACGTTGTGGATACTCTGAGCCGCGAGGTAAAGTATGAACCGCGCGCAGCACTTGACGGAGGCGCGAACGGGCTGATATTTTATAAAAAGTTCGTGTCGGCATACAAATCGGCGCTGAAAACGGGCGGCTTTTTCGCCTTTGAGATAGGGTATGACCAAGGAGAGTCCGTGAGGACGCTCGGTGAGGCGGCAGGACTTGAGGTCGAGATAATCAAGGACTATGGCAAGAGCGACAGAGTCGCGATACTTAAAAAGAACGCTTAGTACGAAGGCACATATATTATAAATGTAAGAAAACGCATTGAAACGGAGATAGCGTGAAAATCCAATCCACTTAAAACGAGGCTTCTTTTTCACGCCCGAACCCCTTGCACGCAGTGCGATACCAAGGGCTTCCGAAAATCATTTGAGCCGCCGCTTTGGCGGCGGAACGGAGATATTTATGAGCAAAACAAGAGTTTTATGTATGTTTGGCGGAAAATCGACCGAATACGAGGTGTCGCTGATGTCGGCGTACTCGATCCTTTCAAACATAGACAGAGAAAAGTACGAGGTCATCACTCTTGGTGTTACCAAGGACGGCAAATGGCTTTACTACGAGGGCTCGCTTGAAAGCATCAAGGACGGCTCGTGGCATGAGCGCGAGGTTTATCCCGCGGTGTTAGTTCCCGACTGCGGCGCGAAGAAGCTCCTCGTATTGAAGGACGTGCCCGAATACATAGATATCAACGTAGTATTCCCCGTTATGCACGGCGCAAACTGCGAGGACGGCACCCTTCAGGGACTTTTCGAGATATGCGGTCTTCCTTACGTCGGACCCGGTTGCCTTTCGTCTGCGGTTTCGATGGATAAGGTATTCACAAAGCTGGTGCTCAACAACTACGGTATTCCGCAGGCGAAGTTTTTACACTTCACCGATACCGAGATCGCCGCAGAGCTTGACGCTTGTGTGGCGAAGGTCGAGGAAAAATTCGACTATCCCGTGTTCGTAAAGCCCGCAAACGCAGGCTCGTCAATCGGTACGGGCAAGGCAAGAGAGCGCGAGGGACTTATATCGGCGCTTGTTAACGCGGCTAAATTTGACTCCAAGATAATAGTCGAGGAATACATAACCGCGAAGGAGATAGAGGTCGCGGTTATGGGCAGAGGAGAAACGCTCAGAACCTCCGCTTGCGGCGAAATAATCCCCGGCGCAGACTATTACGACTATGAAACCAAGTACGTGTCCAACGTATCGAGCGATGCTATTCCCGCAAGAATACCTGCGGACACCGCCGAAGCGGTACGCGCGCTTGCGGCTAAGATCTACACGGCGCTCGGCTGCAAGGGACTCTCGAGAGTTGACTTTTTCGTGACCGACGGCGGCAGAATAGTATTCAACGAGATCAACACCCTCCCCGGCTTTACCACTATCAGTATGTACCCCAAGCTCTTTTTGAACGAGGGTATGACGTACAGTGAAATAATCGACAATCTCATAGCACTTGCGCTTGGCGAATGAGCCAAAAGGATGGTAAAAATGTCAGTAGATGCAGTAAGAAATTATCTTAAAGAATTTGGACTTGACAGTCGCGTTGAGGAGTTTTCCGAGTCGAGCGCGACGGTAGAGCTTGCGGCAAAGGCGGCAGGCGTTATACCTGCGATGATAGCAAAGACACTCTCGTTCAAGGTCGGCGACGGCGCGGTGCTTGTAGTTACCTCAGGCGACACCAAGGTCGACAACTCGAAATTCAAGGCGGTTTTCGGTACGAAGGCAAAGATGCTCACTCCCGACGAGGCTATCGAGTACACGGGACACGCCGTTGGCGGCGTTTGTCCGTTTGCCATTGAGCGCGATGACGTCAAGACCTATCTCGACGTGTCGCTCAAGCGCTTTGATACAATTTTGCCCGCGGCGGGCAGCTCAAGCAGCTGCGTAAGGCTTTCTCCCGACGAACTTGAGAAGGCGTCGCGCGCAGTATGCTGGGCAGAGATATGCAAATTCTTGGAAACGGAAGAATAAAATATGACTGAATATTTTGCAGGCAACGCCGACGTCGCCGTTATCGGCGCGGGTCACGCAGGCATTGAAGCGGCACTCGCCTCGGCGCGCCTCGGACTCAAGACGGTTTTGTTTACAATAAATCTTGATGCTATCGGAAATATGCCCTGCAACCCGTCCATCGGCGGCACGGGAAAGGGTCAGATAGTTTACGAAATAGACGCGCTTGGCGGCGAAATGGGCTTTGCCGCCGACAAGGTCACGCTTCAGAGCCGCGTGCTCAATTCGAGTAAGGGTCCCGCCGTTCACTCAAAGCGTATTCAGGCGGACCGTGCGCTCTACCACTCCATTATGAAAACCACACTCGAGAACACTTCGAATCTTGAGATAAAGCAGGCGGAGATCGTGGATTTCCGTATTGAAACGGTTGACGGACGCAAAAAGCTCACGTCCGTGGTAACCGCGCTCGGCGCGCGCTGGGACGTCTCGGCGGCGATCATCTGCTCGGGCACATACCTAAACGGCAGAGTTATTACGGGCGAGGTCGCTTACAGCGCCGGCCCCGACGGTATGCTTCCAGCAAGCCATCTCACTGACTCATTAAAGCGCGAGGGTCTGCGTCTGATGCGCTTCAAGACGGGAACGCCCCCAAGAGTTCACAGCGACAGCATCGACTACTCAAAGCTCGAGCTTCACCCCGGTGACGAGTCCATAATTCCGTTTTCCACCCTCTCGGACGAAAACGAGGTCAACGCACGCCCGACTCTACCCTGCTATATAGTTTACACGAATGAAAAAACTCACGAAATAATAAGGTCAAACCTGCACCGTTCGCCCTTGTATTCGGGTATGATCGAGGGCATCGGTCCGAGATACTGTCCGAGCATCGAGGACAAGGTGGTGAGGTTTTCGGACAAGAGCCGTCATCAGCTTTTCGTTGAGCCTATGGGCGAAAACACCAAGGAGGTCTACCTCCAGGGCTTCAGCTCCTCGCTTCCCGAGGAGGTTCAGCTTGAGATGCTCCACACTCTGCCCGGCTTTGAAAACGCGCAGATGATGAGAAGCGCTTACGCCATCGAATATGATTGTATCGACCCTACCGAGCTTTCCCCCACGCTTGAGTTCAAGTCCATATCGGGACTTTACGGCGCGGGTCAGTTCAACGGCACCTCGGGCTACGAGGAGGCTGCAGGTCAGGGACTTATCGCAGGAATAAACGCAGCGCTGAAAATAAAGGGTGAGGAGTCCGTTATTCTCAGCCGTTCGTCCTCATACATCGGAACGCTTATCGACGATCTCGTTGTCAAGGGCACGAACGAGCCCTACCGTATGATGACGTCGAGAAGCGAATACCGCTTGCTTTTGCGTCAGGACAACGCGCGCGAGCGTCTGATGCCCATCGGTCACAAAATAGGGCTTGTGTCGGACGCAAGATACGCCGAATTTCTTGCCGAAAAGGAGCTTATACGAGCCGAGGTCGAGCGAATTGAGAAGACCAATCTCGGACCAAGCGATACTCTCTTGAAAATTCTCGAAGAAAACGAGTCTACCCCCATAAGCTCCGGCATCAAGCTCGGCGAGCTTATGCGCCGTCCCGAGCTTTCGTATGAAAAGCTTGCTCCCGTTGACAAAAACCGTCCCGAGCTTCCCGAAAGAGTTGTGATTTCGGCGGAAATAGAGGTTAAGTATTCGGGCTACATCAAACGTCAGCTTGCAGAGGTCGAAAAGCTTGCAAGGCTTGAAAACCGCAAGCTCCCCTCAGACTTCGATTACTCCGAGATCACGGGACTCAGGCTTGAAGCCATCGCAAAGCTCAACAAGGTCAAGCCCGAAAACATAGGACAGGCATCGCGCATCAGCGGCGTTTCACCTGCCGACGTTTCGGTGCTGCTGATATATTTTGAAAACCAAAAACACAGAAAGGGCAATCAGAATGATTGAGACCTTTGAAATTTTCAGGCAGATCTATACTGACGTCTTTACAAAAAACGGGCTCGACCGCTTTACGGACGAGGAAACCGTCAGAAAATTCTACGACTTTGCCAAAGCGTTAGCTGACGCCAACGAAAAGACAAACCTTACGGCGATTTCGGGCGCCGAGGACACAGTCCTCAAGCATTTTGCCGACAGTCTTATTGCCGTTGATATGTTTCCCGAGGGCGCGACGGTGGTCGACGTTGGCTGCGGCGCGGGATTTCCGTCAATTCCGCTTGCCATCGTTCGTCCCGACCTCAAGATCACCCCTCTCGACAGCACGGGTAAGAAGATAGACTTCGTGTGCGCGGTGGCAAGCTCGCTCGGGCTTACCAATCTCACTCCCGTTTGCGCGAGAGCCGAGGATTTCGTGAAGAAAAACCGCGAAAGCTTTGACGTGGCGACTGCGAGAGCCGTGTCAAGGCTCAACGTACTGTCCGAGCTCGCGCTTCCACTCGTGCGCGTCGGCGGCTGCTTTGTCGCTATGAAGGCAAGGGACGGTGAAATAGAGCTTGACGAGGCAAGGCGCGGCATTGCTACCCTCGGCGGAAGCATTACGCAGGTCGAAAAGGTCACGCTTTCTCCCGTTTCGGGCGAAAGTCTTGAGCGAGTGTCGATATTGGTCAAAAAGGTGTTAGAAACTCCGACAAAATATCCGCGTGCCTACGCGAAAATAACAAAATCTCCCCTATAAAAAGAAAAGTCCGTGCTTGCACGGGCTTTTTTGTTGGTTTTACGCGTTTGTGGGGGGGTATGCCGCTTTTTGAAAAGAAGCTCAAAAGATTGCCTTCGGCAACTTTGCAAAAACTTTCGGGAGCGCAAAGACGCGGTCTGCGCGCTGGTAAGGGGACGATATTCGTATTTTTATCTGCTTTATATAACACCTCATCCGTCACTCGCGTTGCTCGTGACACCTTGTCTCGTTGCGACTCGGTCACACCTCGGCTCTGATATGCCCCCGGCATATCATTCACCACCTCGGTGCCGCTTCGCTACCCGCCGGAAAAGGCAAACGGGCGGGTAGCACCCGCGGGCGATACGCGCGTGTGGTTTTGCGAACATTGAAATCTCAACCCATGCGCTGACAATGGCGTAAATTTGAACGGGAGGATAATATCCTCCCCTACGGAGCAAATTACAAATCTCTTGTAGGGGAGGGATCTCTCTCCCGTTAAAATCCACACATACAAATGGATATGGCCGAGATTTTACGGGCGATTCGTGAATCGCCCCTACAAAGCCTCACGCGCGCAAGGCTCCCTCCGGGAGGGAGCACCCGACGGAGTCGGGTGAGGAAGAATGCGAGATTTTGATTTTGCTCGTTAAAATCCACCGTTACGCAGGCTCCTTCCACCGCTATCGCGGTTCCCCTCTCTCTCGGAGGGAGGCTATAAGGACGCAGTAATTATATCGTAAAGTTCTACCAATGTCAGCGGCATGGGTTGAGATTTGAAATTCTCTCGTAGGGGAGGGGTCTCCCCCTCCCGTCCGAAATTGCACATATGAACGGGTATGGGTTGAGATTCCACTTGCCACAAATCCTCACGCGCTGTATGGGAGCCGACCCTTGTCACTCGACCGTCCTACAAATCGCAACTCTTGTCCTGTTTTTTGATACTATTTGCACTTTTGTATTTACATTTTCGGGTATTGATGATACAATGGAAAATAACGGGGTATATTTTGCCTACGGAGGATTTATTATGAAAAAATTTGATTGCCAATTTCCCGATATCTGCGCAGACTACAAAAAAAGCTACCTTGACCGCGACGAGCTTATGCAGGCCGTTCCCGAGGAGCTTATCGAAAAGCTGAACGCTGAATTCGAGAGAAGAAAAAATATAATTTTAGCCACCGAATCCGAGTGGACACTCGGCGAGGGCGGCTTTATCCGCTACATCTCCTCAAGTGAGGGCGATGACAAGAACGACGGCCTCACCCCCGAAACTCCCTGGAAGAGCATTCAAAGACTTATTGACGCTCAGCGCGACAAGGCTATAAGAGGCGGCGACGTTATCCTCTTTAAGCGCGGCGACGAGTGGCACCAGAAGCTCTGGACTGTTGCAGGAGTAACTTATTCCGCATACGGCGAAGGCCCCAAGCCCCGTATTCTCGGCTCTACCGAGGCTGACTCCCCCGAGCAGTGGATCCCCACCGACGTCCCCGGCGTTTACAGATTCCTCGGCAAGTTCAGTCTTGAAAGAGACGTCGGAAACATCGTATTCAACGACGGTGAGGCGTTCGCTCAGCGCGTTCTTAAGGCTGCCGACAAGGACGAGACCCTGCCCGCAGGCGGCGACAACATCGTCGGCAACGGCATCAAGACCTGGCTTATGGACCCCCGTCCCTTCGCAGGCTACGCAGACCTCAAAAAGATTGCCGACGACATTCCCGACGCCGACTTTATGTACTACCACGACTTTGAGGCGCAGGACCTCTACCTCTACTCAAGAAACGGCAACCCCGGTAAGATCTTCTGGTCTATCGAGATATGCACGAAGGGCAACGGCGTCAGCGTTACCACGGGCGTAACTCTCGACAACCTCTGCATCAGATACCCCGGCTCTCACGGTGTGGGCGCGGGCACCTGCAAGAACCTCGTTGTCCGCAACTGCGAGGTAGGCTACATCGGCGGCTCAATTCAGTTTATCAGAGATAACCGCATCGTCCGTTTCGGTAACGCTATCGAAATCTACGGTATGGCTGACGGCTTCTACGTTTACAACAACTACATTCACCAGTGCTTCGACTGCGGTCCGACAGCTCAGTGGTCGGGCGAGGTTCCGGAAGGCAAGCAGCTCATTTCCAAGGACATCCACTACTACGACAACATCCTCAATGAGGCAGGCCTTGAGATCTGGTACTCTACTCACACCGAAATGACGGAGGACAGATACTGCAAGCTCATCGAGTGCAATATGTATAACAATATGGTAACCGGCTCCGGCTCGGGCTGGAAGGCATACAACCATCAGAAGCAGGAATGGTGCGCGTTCTACGGCGGTCCCGAAACCAACGCGCCCTATATCGACTGCTATATGGCAGACAACTACTTCTGGAACAATAAGCGCCACCTTATGAAGGCAGTTCCTACGTCAATGAACGGCGACTACGGCTTTAAGTGGGTCGGAAACGTCATTATTCACGAGCTTGACGCCGGCTCTATCGGATATATGTCCGATGAGCTTGAAACCGCGCGCGGTGAAAAATGCTACTACTATGACAAGGAAACCGTCGCAGAGCTCGTAGAGCGCGGCGGCCTCGGCGAAAACTACTTCTTCTATACCCCCGGCGACAAGAAAAATCGCCGTATCAGTCTTGGTATGTATAGATAAATAAAAAAGGAAGCGGATTTTCTGCTTCCTTTTTTGTTCGGTTGGAATTATATAAGGGCTTCCCCTCAAGGGAAGGCTATTATGCATCATTTTTCGCGTTGGTGAAGATTCCCGCTTTTTGCCTTCTCCTGAGGGAGAAGGGGGACCGCGTTAGCGGTGGATGAGGAGTTGTATCAAAACTTATGACACCTCATCCGAGCGACTTTATCAAGGTTTTGCGAAGCAACACTTTTTTCGCACTTTTTTCGCCGGAGAAGTCTATCGCGCACTATTTTTTCGCGTTGATGAAATTGTTTGTTTTTGGCGGACAGTCGAGGACGCCTGTCCCTACGAATTATATGAAACAATTCCTTTCGCTTTTTTCTCAAATCCTATTTACTTTTCTTTTCAAAAATGCTATCATTAACCAAACGGATGACTTCCGTTTGACTAAATTTTCTTTACTTACCGGAGGAACGTGTATGGAAAGGTTTGTAAGCAGATACGAGGACGTCTGCGCCGCAGACAAAAAGGCTTTTCTTGACAAAAGAGAGCTTTGGCAAGAGGCTTCGGGCGACATTATTGAGCGCCTTGAGACAGAATTTGAAAAAAGAAAAACGGCTATCCTTAACACCGAAAGCAAATGGGAGCTTGGAGCAGGCGGTTTTATCCGCTACATTTCTATGACCGACGGTGACGACTCAAACGACGGTCTTACACCCGAAACCGCATGGAAGACCATCGACAAGCTTCATGAGGCACAGAAGGCAAAGACGGTCAGAACAGGCGACGTTGTGCTTTTCAAGCGCGGCGACGAGTGGCATGCTAAGCTCAAGTGCGCGGCGGGCGTTACCTTCTCGGCGTACGGTGAAGGACCAAAGCCTCGCATCCTCGGCTCGACAGAGGCTGACAGCCCGAATCAGTGGATAGAAACCGACATCCCGAATATATACAGATTTATCGAAAAGGTTTGCTGCCAAAAGCCCGCCGGTAACAATTTTCACATTAAAGGCGACGTCGGAAACATTGTTTTCAATGACGGCGAATGCTACGGTATGAGAGTCATCAAGGACGTAAATAAGGACGTAACTCTCCATGCGGGAAGTGACCACCTGGTTTCAAACGGAATAAACGAGTGGCTCTTCCCTCCCCGTGAATTCACAGACTACAAGGATCTCAAAAAGATCGCCGACGACATTCCCGAATCTGACCTTATGTACTACGAGGACCTCGAAACAGGAGAGCTTTTCATCTACTCGAGAGAAGGCAATCCCGGCAAGCGCTTCTGGTCTGTTGAGCTTTGTACTCACGAAAACGCGCTCCACGCGTTCTCGAACGTGACCATCGACAACCTCTGCATCAAGTACACGGGCTCACACGGTGTAGGTGCCGGCTCGTCGGCAAATCTCACCGTCCGTAACTGTGAGATCGGATGGATCGGCGGCTCCATTCAGTTCATAACCTCCAAGGGCGATATCGTCCGCTACGGCAACGCGGTCGAGATATACGGAAAGGCCGACGGCTTCTACGTTTACAACAACTATATGTATCAGTGCTTCGACTGCGGTCCGACTGCCCAGTGGTCGGGAGCTCTCACCGAGGGCAAGCAGATAATTTCAAGAGACGTTCACTTCTACGACAACGTGCTTCGCGAGGCATCTCTCGAGGTATGGTACTCCACTCGCTCCGAGATCACGGACATCACGTACTGCAAGCTCATAAACTGCCGTATGTATAACAATATGGTAACCGGCTCGGGTACGGGCTTCAAGGCATACAACCATCAGAAGTACGAGTGGTGCTCGTTCTACGGCGGGCCCACCACCAACGCGCCCTACATCGACTGCTATATGGAGGACAACTACTTCTGGGGCGAGCGCCGTCATCTTATGAAGTGCGTTCCCACCACCACGATGAAGGATCACGGCTTTATCTGGCAGAACAACGTGATAATTCACCCGAAGGACGAGGGCTCTATCGGTCTTCTCGGCGAGGATTACGCTGCCGGTCGCGGTCGCAGCACCCAGTACTTCTACGACGAAGAAACTCTCAAAATGCTCGTTGACGCAGGCACGTTTGGCTTTAACTACTTCTACTACACACCGGGCGACAAGAAGGAGAGACGCCCCTTCTGCGGTTAATGCTTATATACAAACAAAAAAAGGAAGCGGAAAGGCTCCCTGCTGGTAAAACAGTAATTCGCAATTTTCTTGGAACAGGCATGATTTCGGTCATGCCTGTTCTGCTTTTGTCAGTACATCCACGGGAATAAAGCCGATGAGGTCGTAGGAGATATGAATCTTCTGCTTTCTCTTACCGCCGGACTTG
Source organism: Eubacteriales bacterium (assembly GCA_045580165.1). GTDB lineage: Bacteria > Bacillota > Clostridia > Oscillospirales > CAG-272 > UBA4717. The sequence continues at coordinate 1,479 of JAZNNG010000048.1, read as the reverse complement.
TCGGGTGCTTCTACATAAACCGCCTTGACAAGCTCTCTGAGAGCGTAAGGGGTAAGCTCCGTAAGTTCGCTGTTTCTCTTTACCCTTTGGATAAACTGTTCCAAATTCTCTGCCTGTCGTTCCTGTTCTTCAATAACCTGTTGCCCTTAACATATCGTTATCCTCCTTGTTGGTAGGGGCAACTGTCTGAACAGGATTGGAATCTTGAATTATATCAAAAGAGGTGTCGTTGTTCATTCGCCATCCTCCGTGATACCTAATTCATCATCGGCAGCATTGGAGGCGTTCTGCTCCATAATGCGTTTGAGCTTCTTGTCGAGAGTTTCCTCGCCATCGTAGCTGCCTGTTACTGTGTATTCCGTACCGCCGATTTCGTCCACGATTTCAACCTTGGGCAACCAAAAGGCAGACGGATTCTTTACAACGATGTTGCCCTTTTCATCGAAAGTAAACTCACGCTTGGGGGCATCATCGGGGCGAGGCTCGACCTTGGCATACGGGTCGGAGTTGGAGAAAACAAAAGAATGGATTTCGCCGTATTCTTCGCTGTTGTCAAAATCGTCATCGGCCAAAATCTCTTTCAGTTCCTTGTCGGACAGTTCGATAATATCGTCATCACGGTCATCGTGAATATCTTTCATTTTGATTTTCGGACTCACTTCGTCAAGCCTCCTTTTCATTCATTCGTTTCGATTCGCTTCGATTAAATCTCGCTCGGATAGCAAAACAGACGAACGCTGTCAACGGTCAAGATGAACGGCTTCGCCGCCACCCGCAGCGTCCGTCCGTTTCGCTCATTCGCAGACAAGGCGGCGGTTGCCGCCGATTTCTATTTAAGGAAAGGGCACTTGCTATTATAGGGAAACGCAGAATAGCAAGCACAACAGGTGTACGTACACTCTGCGATTTTAGACTTGGCAAAAAGGGCACGGCGGTACCCACTTGTGCGTACTTGTTGGGAAACATCCCAAACCCTTTAACAATTTCTGAGAAATTGGCTACGCACCGTTGGTGCTTTGTGAGACTTATTTTATTTTTCCTAACTTAGCTATGTTGGCAATAACGATCAGCGTGGTTTCTTCTTCAAGAGGTTGTTCGGGATTGATATTTACGTTTACCCTTTCGCCTTTCTTGATAGCAACGATATTGAAACCGTATTTTTTTCGGAGATTTAATTCGATCAAATTTTTGCCACGCCACTCATCTCTCACATCAATCTCAATCATTGACACATCCTTCGACAGAGAGATCATATCAATAAAACCCGAGCTAAGTAGGTTCTTGGCAAGACGGATGCCGGACTCGTTCTCGGGAAATACCACCTTGTCCGCACCCACTCGAAGCAATATCTTTTGTTGCATCTCGTTTGCACATTTTGCTATAATATTTTTTACGCCCACTTCCTTGCAAAGAGTGACAGCCATTACACTTGATTCAAGATTACCTGCCATACAAACGACCACAGTATCGATGTTGCTA
>JAZNNG010000047.1:0-11204 GCA_045580165.1 Eubacteriales bacterium | reverse complement strand
GATGTTCCTTGCAGAGGTATTCAAGAAGGGCTCTCTTGAGTCGCTTGACCACGAAACCCTTTTTACGATCCAGTGCTTCTTTGAAAACAATCTTAACGTTTCGGAAACGTCAAGAAAGCTTTTCGTGCACAGAAATACACTTGTATACAGACTTGAAAAGATACGCAAGCTCACCGGACTTGACCTCAGAGAATTTGAACACGCGATAACCTTCAAGGTAGCGCTTATGGTAAAGAAATATCTGTCCAGCAAGCCGGTAAAGTTCTGAGCATCAAGCTCGGGAAAAGAATAACAACAACGCCGGAGATAAGTTTTTGCTTTCCTTCGGCGATTTTGTTCTAAAAGACGGGGAAGTATATGCACACTTCCGCAGATGAAAGGTATTTAATCTATGATAAAATTTGAAAACGTCAGAAAGGTGTATCCGAACGGAACTGTCGCTCTTGACGGTATCGACCTTACTATAAACGACGGAGAATTCGTGTTTATAGTTGGCGGTAACGGCTCGGGAAAAACCACGCTTACAAGACTTCTCATAAAGGAAGAAGAAATTACAAGCGGAGAGATAACCGTTGATAACTATAAGCTTTCAAAGCTCAGACATTGGCAGGTCCCGTATTACAGACGCGGACTCGGAATGGTTTTCCAGGACTTTAAGCTTCTCGAGAGCAAGACAGTTTGTGAAAACATCATCTTCGCAATGGATGTTATAGGAAAATCCAAGAAAGCCAAGGATTGCAACGTAAGAACTGCGCTTGAGCTCGTTCATCTTCTTGAAAAGGCAAACTGTATGCCCAAGGAGATCTCGGGCGGTGAGCAACAGAGACTTGCAATAGCGAGAGCTATCGTGAACGAGCCCAAGGTAATAATCGCCGACGAGCCTACGGGTAATATAGACCCCGAAATGAGCCGCGGTATAATGGAGCTGCTTCTCAAGATAAACCAGCAGTTTGAAAGAACCGTTATAGTAATAACCCACGAGGAAAAGCTTGTAAATTACTATCAGAAGAGAGTTGTCCGCATAGACAACGGAAAGATAATAAGCGATAAGGTAGGGGGGATGTTTTAATGAGTAGCTTCAGACCCGCACACTTTATCGGACAGGCGTTCAAGGGAATATGGCGCAATAAGCGTTACAGCATAACCACTATGCTCGTTCTTATCGGATGCCTTATTATCTTCGGAAGCACATTCCTGATATACGAAAACGTCGATTACAATATGGAAAAGCTTGGCTTTGCCAACGAGATAATCGTCTTTTTGAACTCGGAAACCGAGCAGGAAAGAGTTGACGCTATCGGTGAGAGGATAAAGGCTCTTGATAACGTTGACAGTGAAAACGTGGTATACATATCAAAGGCGCAGGCTCTTGAGGAGGAGGCGGACAAGTATACCGCTTACGGAGACCTCTACGATATCCTCGAGGGTGATAACCCCTTCAGAGACTCCTTTGAGATCCCTTATCTTGAAACCGAGGGAGTTTCCACGCTCGTTTATCAGCTTAACCAGATAGAGGAAATTGAAAAGATCAACAACCGTCTTGATCTTGCTAACAATATAGAAAGCCTCAAGAACGGAATTCTTTTCGTTATAGTAGTATTTATGATAATACTCGTAGTGGTGTGCATTTTCGTTATCGTAAACACCATCGGACTTACGGTTATGGCGCGCTCGGACGAGATAATCATAATGAGATACATAGGCGCGACGGGTACCTTTATTGCTCTCCCGTTTATATTTGAGGGAATAATAATAGGACTCGTATCAAGTATTGCGGCATATTTCGCGCAATCCTTTGCGTACAATTACCTCATAAACGCGCTCGGAAACGGCATAAGCATACTTTCGTTCTGTCCGTTCTCGGACGTCAGCGCGAGTGTGTTCTGGATATTCCTTGGAACGGGACTGTTCTGCGGAGTAGTAGGAAGTCTTTTCTCGATGGAAAAATATTTGAAGGCATAAATCGGAATAGAGAATATGAAAAAAACGTTAGTAAATGGCAAGAGAATTATTGCTTTGTTTGTCGGTGTTATTCTTGTAGCCGTAATGCTTATCGGTACGGCTACGCTTTTTAAGGTCGACAGCGCGTACTACGGTGCGACCGACGCCACAATGCAAAAGCTTGAAAATCAGCTTTCGAGCATAAAAAAGGAGATAAGCTCGCTCCAGACAAAGATAAACTCGACCAAGAACAATAAGGCCGAGGCTATGCAGAACAAGGCTTATCTTGACAATCAGATAAAGCTTACTCACGATAACATCGAGGTCACCATCAAGCTTATCGACGGTCTTAGTGCGGACATTGCAAACAAGATCATCGAGATCGACGAAAAGCAGTCTGAATACGACAAAAAGCTTGATAACTTCAAAAAGCGACTCAGGATCAACCGTGAGGAAGGCGATATAAGCTATCTCGATATGCTTCTCGGCTCGTCGGGACTTGCAGATTTCTTCGGTGAGCTCGACAGGATCGGTGCGATGATAGAATACGATAACAAGGTTATGGAATCTATTGTCGGCGAAAAAGAGGAGCTTGAGGGTCAGAAGGCTGAATACGAGGCGGCGCTTTCACGTCAGCTTGAGCTAAAGGCAGAGCTTGAACAGGCACAGATAGAGCTTGAACGTCAGGCGGCAGAATCTGCAAGCTACATAAATAACCTTATAGCAAACCAATCGGAATACGAAAAGGCGCTTCGCAAGAAGGAAGAGGAAAAGGCAAAGATAGACAAGGAGATCGACGATTACGCAAAGGTGCTCGCTGAGCAGAACACCAAGTATATCGGCGGTGAGTTTATGTGGCCGGTACCTACAAAGTACACCTACGTTTCCTCTGAGTACGAGTGGCGCAACAATCCTCTTTACGGAAACCGTGAGCTTCATAACGGAATTGATATTCCCGTTGCGTTCGGCACGGATATATACGCGTCAAATGCGGGAACGGTCGTAAAGAGCACGTGGCATAACAGCTACGGTTACTACGTAATGATAGACCACGGCGGCGGATACGCAACACTTTACGCGCATAACAGTAAGCTGCTCGTATCGGTGGGCGACTACGTTGAGCGCGGTCAGGTTATTGCAAAGGCAGGCTCCACGGGAGACTCAACGGGTAACCACTGCCACTTCTCAATGTACGAAAACGGCTCAACAATCAACCCGAGAAAATATTTCCCGAAATAAAGAAAGCAGGAATTTAATTGAAGGATAAAAAGCTATCAATTTCGACGGTAATCGTTCTGATCGCGCTCAGCGTGCTTGTCACCTTTCAGCTTACTTATCTGAGAGTAAACAACAAGTACCAGAAGGCACTCAACGAAATACGCGATACTCAGCTGCTTTACGATAAGCTTGCGTCGGTGGACTCGGTCTACCGTGACAGCTTTATCGGAGAGATAGACGAAACCAAGCTTATCGACAGTATGCTCAAGGGCTACGTTGCAGGAACAGGAGACAAGTACGGCTCGTACTTCACAAAGGACGAGTTTACCGAGCTCTTAAAGGACAGTAACGCAGAGCTTGTCGGAATAGGCGTCAGCGTAATATATGACAGTGACGAGAAGGTCATTCGCGTTATTAACGTAATGCCGGATTCCCCCGCGCTTGAAGCGGGAATAAACCCGGGCGACTCGATAATATCGGTTGAGGGAACACCCGTCGGTACTCTCGGTTATTCCGCGGCTATGGGTATGCTTCGCGGCGAAGAGGGAACAAAGGCGAAGTTCACCGCGATAAGCGGTAGCGAGGTGCGCGACTACGAGATCGAGCGCAGAAAGATAACCGAATACACCGTTTACGAAAGAATATATTCAAAGGACTCAAGCATCGGTATAGTACAGATACTTGAATTTGATACGGGAACACCCGCACAGTTCAAGGCGGCAGTTGACGGACTTCTCGAAAACGGAGTCGAAAAAATAATATTTGACGTAAGAAACAACTCGGGCGGAGCACTCGACTCAATACACGAGATACTCGATTATCTTCTCCCCGAGGGTGTAATAATAAGAATGTACGACGCTGACGGTAAAGAGGAGACACGCACCTCGGACGCATCCTCGATAGACTGTGAGATGGCGGTGCTCGTCAACGGAAATACCGCGAGCGCGGCAGAGCTTTTCGCATCTGCGCTCAGGGATTTTGATAAAGCCTTCCTCGTTGGTGAAAAGACCTACGGCAAGGGTACGGTACAGACCATCAGACAGCTTTACGACGGCTCTGCAATAAGCGTGTCGGACAGACTTTACGCTCCTCCCGTGTCGGACAACTACGAGGGCAAGGGACTTGAGCCCGACATCAGAGTCGAGCAGGATGACGAGTACAAGAATACGTCGGTGTTCTTGCTCACAGATGACAACGACGCGCAGCTTGCGGCGGCAGTCAGAGAAATATCAAAGTAAACAATTTAAGCAAATACAAAGGAGAACAGTTCAAATGGCAAACATAATGACGGTAACTACCGAGGGATTTAAGAAGCTTGAAAGTGAGCTTGATTTCTTAAGAAACGTCAAAAGACGTGAGGTACAGGAGGCTATCGCGGTAGCGAGATCCTTCGGTGACCTTTCGGAGAACAGCGAATACGATGAAGCTAAAAACGAGCAGGCAAAGGTTGAAGCGAGAATAGTAGAGCTTGAGGAGATACTCAGAAACATCAAGGTTATTGACGAAAGCACTATCAGCACAGACGTTGTAGGACTCGGAACAAAGGTAAAGATCAAGGACCTCGAATACGACGAGGTAGAGGAGATCTCGATAGTTGGCTCGAACGAAGCTGAATCTCTCGCAGGAAAGATATCCGACGTTTCGCCTCTCGGAATTGCACTTCTCAAGAAGAAGGTCGGCGATATCGTAACCGTAGAAGCTCCCGCAGGCTCGTATCGGGTCGAGGTACTTGAGATCTCGCTTGACAAGAAGGATTAATAAAGCAAAAAAGAACCCATCGATTCGATGGGTTCTTTTTTGTTACCAGACGAGTATTCCTCTTAAAATAAACGCTGCTTCGTTTTTGTTTTTCACGCGGAGGGTGAGTGTGTGCTCAGCCTCGGGGTTATCGTCGATCTTCACGGAAAGCACGTGAGGCTGATTTCCGTTTGATGCAACTATCTTTTCGTCACCGCCGTCTATTTTATAATATACGCGGTTCTTGCCTATTTCAGCGTAGAGCGCGAGGTTTGTGCCGCCCTTGAATTTTACCGTGAACGAGTTATCGTCATTTGCAACTGAATAATAGCCCCGGTAGGAATTTGTTTCGGGCCAGTTGGAGTTTTCCTTGTATTCCCACCCCTTGTTTTCAACTATCTCCATTTTATCCGTGGTAAGATATATAGGATTAAAATCGGAATCGTTTACTTTGTCGGGAAGGGCAGTGGTCTTTATCTCGTTTGAGTATGCGTTTCCAAGTACAAGCTCGCTCTCAAGAAATTCCTTGATGGCTTCAAAGTATGCGGCGTAGCCTGCGTCGGTGGGATGAACTATGTCGATAAAATGCTTCGACCATTCTGCGTCGTCCTTGTAGTTTATGGTGCTGCATATAGCTCCGCCGAGATTAATTGAGGATATTCCGTACGCTTCAGCGATAAATTCCTGAGCCTGCGTAGCATTCGGAAGGACCGTATCGCTTGCAGAGCTCTTGTCGGTTATATAAAGCGATACGATGTCGCATTCGGGATAAGCTTCCTTTATTTGTCTGACAATGCTTTCGTAGTAAAGCTTTATTTTGCTTCTGTTTGTGCCACAGTATGCGTCGTTCATTGCAAATTCAACGAACACGAGGTCGGGCTTATAGTTGAGAACGTCGTTTTCGCATCTGAAGGCGCCGTGGTGTGAGCCCGAGCCGCCTATTGCCGCGTTGTAGTTGTTTATTTTTGCATTCGGGAAGGATGAGGCAAACCAGCTTGATACAAGTCCTCTCCACGAGGTGAGGTCGGAGTTGGTTGCACCGTGTCCTGCAGTTACAGAGCCGCCGAAGTAGACGATGTTTAATTCCTTCTCGGTCATAAGCTTGTAATAGGTATTGTAAAGAGGCGTACGTTTTATTATGTAATTATCGTATTTTGTCTGTTCCATTTCAAAGGTGCCGCTGAAGACGTCTCCTTCTTTGAGTGTTGCATTTGTGGTCATAACGGTACCGAAGAACGAGTCTATTGCCGCCTTTATACCGTAAGCATTTGCGCCTGCAAACGTTACGTCACCGTTTGAGATCTTGATACTGTACGAGTCGGAGGCGAGGTCCTTGTCGCACTTTATAAGAACGTTGAGCGCGTCGGGCTCGTTGCTCTGCTTGAAGCCCGTAAGCTCGGTGAAGCGGTTACAGAAATTATCGACGATCGCGTTGAATGAGCCGTCTGTTGCGGTAGTGATGGCGTTATAGCTTGTAACGTTCTTGCCGTCGACTGCAAGAGTCTTGACCGTGTATTCGTGCTTGTAGTCATAGTTCTTGAAGCTTATTTTGTTGCCATCAAGAAACTCCGTAATAAAATATTCAACTGCGGAAACGGTAGCCTTGTTGCTTCCGCCGATTATGACTACCTTGTTGCCTTCAAGGCGTATAACGTAATCGAGATAATAGAGCTCAGAGTCTCGGGTATACTTGACCGACTCTGCGCGGTTAGTGTTACCGATGAGTATTTCGAGCCCGTCCGACTCCGTACTTGCGGCGTCGCTTGACAGAGGAAGGTTTTCGATTCCAAGAGAATCGTGAAGCCTTTCTGCCGCGGCTTTGATATTATCGCCGTCGGTAGCGGAATAAATAATACTGCAATTTTCGAGATCTACCACGCTTGAGCCGCAGCTGCACGCGACAACTGCAACGAGAGCAAGCAGGCATATCGCAATAATCTTTTTTATCATATAAACTCCTATTAGACAATATAGAATTGTTTTACTCACATATTTTACCACAGACGGCAAAAAAAGTCAAGTTTGAGGGTGTTATGACCGATTAGACGCTCCACGCGACCGAAGGGGCAAAATGTATGTCTTTTTTCGGGATTGTGTGCTATAATAGTATAAAAGCAGAGAGGGGAGAAGGACAAATGCAGGCTATAAATACACATAAGCTTGTCAAGCGGTATAAGAATATTACCGCCGTTAACGGACTTGAACTAAGTATAGAGCAGGGGGAGCTATATTCGCTTTTGGGGATCAACGGTGCAGGAAAGACCACGACTATAAAAATGCTTACCTGCCTGACAAAAGCGACCGAGGGCGATGCAATGGTCGGCGGCTACGATATGAACACACAGGCACAGGAGATCAAGCGGATAATCGGCGTATCACCGCAGGAAACGGCGGTAGCTCCGAATCTTTCGGTCTGGGAAAACCTTGAGCTTATCTGCGGTATTCACGGCTTTTCAAAGGAGAGGACAAAGGCAAAGATAAGCGAGCTTTCCGAAAAGTTTTTTCTCGACTCTGTTATGAAAAGAAAAGCGGGGAAGCTTTCGGGCGGATGGCAGCGGCGCGTCAGTATTGCGATGGCGCTCATAAGCGAGCCTCAGATCCTGTTTCTCGACGAGCCTACCCTCGGACTTGACGTTCTTGCAAGACACGACCTTTGGGAAATAATACTTGCCCTCAGGGGCAAGGTCACCATCGTTATGACCACTCATTATATGGAGGAAGCCGAGGCGCTTTCCGATAGAATAGGTATTATGAAGGACGGCAGACTGCTTGCACAGGGTACCGTCACAGAGCTTAAAGAGAGGGTCGGAGCAGGCGATTTTGAATCGGCCTTCGTGACTATCGTAAAGGAGGCAGAGCTTTGAAAACAATGACTTTTGCAAGAAGATGCGCGAAGGAGATCTTGCGCGACCCCATAAATCTCGGCTTCGGTCTGGGCTTTCCGATTGTACTCCTATACCTTCTCAGCGCGATACAGGCGAATATTCCCGTAAAGCTTTTTGAAATAAATACTCTGACTCCCGGAATAACCGTGTTCGGTCTGTCGTTTATGACTCTGTTTTCGGCGACTTTGATCGCCAAGGACCGCGAAAGCGCCCTTTTGCAGCGACTTTACACCACACCGCTTAGCGGACTTGATTTTATTCTCGGATATATGCTGCCCCTTTTGCCCATTGCCATCGGGCAGACGCTTATATGTTATATGCTTGCGATTCCCCTCGGGCTGACGTTTAGTATAAACGTTTTTTATGCCGTGATGGGAATAATACCGATAGCCGTTTTCAATATTTCTCTTGGACTTTTGTGCGGCAGTATCCTCGGTGTTAAGCAGGTGGGCGGCATTTGCGGTGCTTTGCTAACAAATCTCACCGCGTGGCTTTCGGGCGTGTGGTTTGATCTGAGTCTGGTTGGCGGTGCATTCAATAAAATAGCGATAGTGCTCCCATTCGTTCACGCGGTTGAAATGGAAAGAGCCTTGCTCAAGGGGAACTTTGAGGGCGCGGTGCCACACCTTTTGATTGTTCTTTTGTATAGCGTGTGTATAACGGTCGTGGCGGTTCTGTGCTTCCTTGGACAAATGAAAAAGCAGTGAGGTATTGAGGTAAAATGAAATACAAGCTCATTATCGATAAGGATGCGGAGGAAGAAATAGTTGCGATAGTCCATTCGCCGTCTGCTCTGACGGAGCAGATAGAAAATCTCGTCCGCGGCTTTTCGGGCGCAGACAGTATTGTGGGATACACAGATGACGAGATGCGAAGACTTACGTTTGACGATATCGAATGCATCACGGTTATCAACAGAAAAGTCATTGCCGTTGATACGGAGGGCACACATTATCGTTTGCAGGACAGGCTTCGCGATTTGGAGAATATTCTGCCGTCTTATTTTATACGCATAAACAAATCTTCTATCGCAAACGAGCATCGAATACTTCGCTTTGATGCGGCGTTCAGCGGCGGCGTGGACGCGGTTTTCAGATGCGGATACAAGGAATACGTTTCGAGGCGTTGCTTTGCGGAGATAAGAAGGAGGTATGAGTGAATATGAAAAGGTCTGTTTTGGAATTTTTGCGTCGCGGACTGACGGTCTGCGGTTTTGGACCCTTGGTCCTGGCGGTGTTGTATCTGATATTTGACCGAGCAGGCGTGGTCAAAACGCTTAGTGTTAATGAGGTCTGCGTCGGTATATTTTCGCTGACTGCGCTTGCGTTTATCGCAGGGGGGATGAACGTTATTTATCAGATTGAGCGCCTTCCCCTAATGGTGGCGATCCTGATTCACGGCGCAGTTTTGTACGCCGCTTATCTTGCTACGTACCTCATAAACGGATGGCTTGAGCTTGGATTGACACCCATCTTGGTGTTCTCGGGCATTTTTGTTTTTGGCTATTTGGTTATATGGGTACTGATTTATCTCATAACCAAGAAAAGCACGACAAAGCTTAACGAAAAGCTGAGCCAGAGACAGTACAGCGTAGAGTAGAGCCGACAAAAAGAAAAAACACCCGAATGGGTGTCTTCCATAAAGCAGGTTTTACCTGCAGGAAATATCGTAGGGCGGTGGCTTGCTGCCGCCGTTGCAAACAATATAATATTAATAATGCGGCGGGAGATCAACCCCCGCCCTAAAACAAAAGGAGTACGAGCAATTTGTTCGTACTCCTTTTCACACGCCTTGCTAGCAAGGTAGAATGTGGTACACCTTTTAGGTGTACTGTCGGGAGATAAATAGCCTTCTCCTGTGGGAGAAGGGGGACCGCGATAGCGGTGGATGAGGAGTTACTTTGAGCTTACGACACCTCATCCGTCAGCCTTCGGCTGCCACCTTCCCCCACTGGGGAAGGCTTATTTAGCGCGCCCCGATAGTTCGTCAATTTTCCTGACAAGCACTGCTTTTGTGGACACAAAAGCGAAAACACGCGCGAGCAGAAGTTGGGTTATAATGTCATCAAAGCTTTAAAATCCTCTGTTCCCCTGATAGGATCAAAGCAACGGTTGTTATTCAAACACCGAATGAAATCATCAATATCGGTTATATCGGAATCTGTAACGGGATGCTCTTCTTCAATAAGTGAAAATAGCGGAGCTGTGAACTTTATTGTCTTTTGGTGATTTATTTTTGTCATTTCTTCAGCATGGAACCTTGCTTTTTTCAGTTCTTCCAATACACGGTCATATTGCTGTGTTTTGCAGAAGCAAAAGGCTTTGCTGATAGAATTATATTGCAGAGTATTGTGATAATACTGAAAATTACCGTCCGGAAACATAATATACAGTATTTTTTCAATGGCATCATACACGTCAATTGAGTCTTGACCGAATTTTAGTTGGAAGAGAAAGCTATTTAATTTTGTATTTGTAAGGTGCTGACAATGCTTTTTCCTTTCTTCACCCTCTAAGCACCAACAAAGCAGCTCATCTCTTTTCTCCTCATCCTCTTCTAACATAGCGTATTGTTTGGCTTCGTCCTTTTTTTGATTACAGCTAAGTGCAAGAACGATTCCGAACAACGCTTTGGAATATAATTTTGAATCCTTGGTGTTATCCAAAACCAATTTATAATGTTTTGCTGAACTTTCAAGCAAACGCGTATATTCACTATTATCCAAGGTCGGCATAGCAACATAATACTCTGCCGATGCCAGCCATTCCACATACTCCATATTTCCCGGATATTCAGCAACCGCACGCAGGGCGATTTGATAATTCTTTTCTTTGTCGTCATGTTCCCAATATTTGTGGAATGCTTCGTCAAACTCCGCTTTTCTCAAATCCTTTTGGTATGTTTCCATTCCAAGCAGATAATCGGTGGTTACGTTAAATAAATTGGCAAGCGGCGGTAATAAAGAAATGTCAGGCATAGCAACATCTGTTTCCCAACGGCTGACTGCCTGCGGAGAAATAGAAAGAAGTTCTGCAAGATTTTCTTGTGTCATATTGCCTTCTTTACGAAGCGCTTTAATCGTTTGTCCAAATGTCATGTGCATTCTCCTAAATATATTACTTGACCGGTCTGTGATTATATTATACCAAGTTTTTGACGATTTGTCCACCTCTCAATAATTGAGGAGTTATAAACTCAAAATTGAGTTGGGAATAAAAGTTTGGCGCACCTGCTTTATCGCAGGTACGCCAATCCGTGGCTTTCTTTTTGTTAAAAAACGCTTTTTTACTTGCAATTCCTTCATTTTTTTGCTATAATATTATTAAAACTTATGAAAGGAGAGCGTTATGTTCCGCACGAAACCGAGTTTTGGCGATTTGCTGGCGGCAGTTGCCGTTTTGCTTGTTGCTGTGTTGCTTTTGT
>JAZNNG010000046.1:0-65255 GCA_045580165.1 Eubacteriales bacterium | reverse complement strand
AGAACAACCCCAAGGACCACCACAGCCGTCGCGGCCTTCTCAAGATGGTTGGTCACAGAAGAAACCTTCTTAACTATCTCGCTAAGAAGGACATTATGCGTTACCGTGCAACAATAGAAAAGCTCGGAATCAGAAAGTAAGACGCAAATCAAGCCGTAATCCCACAACTACTTTCCCGGGATTGCGGCTTGTTATTATGTTTTTGTACGGCGTGCACCTGTGTTTAGCAGTTAAACATCTGCCGAAATGTTCGACAAGTGTTTAAATGCTAAACCTATGCGGGAGTGTGCCGTAAATATAAATAAAAGGAGAAACAAAATGTTCCCGAATTACAAGGTTTTCAATTACACCTATGCAGGACGTCCTCTCGTTGTTGAAACGGGTAAGATTGCAGGTCTTGCAAACGGAAGCGCTCTCGTGCGCTACGGTGATACCGCTATCCTCGCTACAGCTACTGCATCCGCTAAGCCCCGCGACGGTATCGACTTCCTTCCCCTCTCTGTTGACTTTGAGGAAAGAATGTACTCTGTCGGCAGAATCCCCGGCGGTTACCTCAAGAGAGAAGGCAAGCCCAGCGAAAAGGCTATCCTTACCTCCAGAGTTATCGACCGTCCTGTTCGTCCTCTCTTCCCGAAGGACCTCAGAAACGACGTTAACCTTAACCTTACGGTTATGTCAGTTGACCCCGACTGCTCCCCTGAGATCACCGCTATGATCGGTGCTTCCATCGCTCTTTCCATCTCGGATATTCCGTGGAACGGACCTATCGGCGGCGCGTTCATGGGTATGATCGACGGTCAGTTTGTAATCAATCCGACTCTCGAGGAGCGCGCTCAGAGCGACCTCCAGCTTACGGTTGCCGCAAGCGAAAAGAAGGTAGTTATGATCGAGGCAGGCGCTAACGAAGTATCCGACGACGATATGTTCGAGGCTATTATGATAGCTCACGCCGAGATCAAGGGACTTATCAAGTTCATCAACGAGATCGTTGCAGAGGTTGGCAAGCCCAAGTTTGCTTATCCCTCCTGCGAGGTTGACCACGATCTCTTCGAGCAGATCAAGGATTATATCATAGACGACGTTAAGTACGCTATGGATACGGACGACAAGACAGTACGCGACGAGCGTATGCTTGTTGTTTCCGACAAGGTAAACGAAAAGTTCGATCCCGAAGGTGAAAATCAGGTAGAGATCGCAGAGATCATCTACAAGATCCAAAAGTTCGTTGTTCGCCGTTGGCTTCTCGACGAGGGCAAGCGTGTTGACGGAAGACGTCTTGACGAGATCCGTCCTCTCGCGGCTGAGGTTTCTCTCCTCCCCAGAACTCACGGTAGCGGACTCTTTACCCGTGGACAGACTCAGGTGCTCACGGTTGCAACTCTTGGTCCGGCAAGCGACGCTCAGATGCTCGACGGTATCGACGAGGAGACCTCCAAGAGATATATGCACCACTACAATATGCCCGGCTACTCGGTAGGCGAGGCTAAAGCTGTACGCAGCCCCGGAAGACGTGAGATCGGTCACGGTGCTCTCGCTGAACGCTCTCTCGTTCCCGTGCTTCCCTCTCTCGAGGAATTCCCCTACGCTATAAGACTTGTTTCTGAGGTAGTATCCTCTAACGGCTCCACATCTCAGGCTTCCGTTTGCGGCTCTACTCTCGCTCTTATGGACGCAGGCGTTCCGATAAAGGCTCCCGTTGCAGGTATCTCCTGCGGTCTTATCACCGAGGGCGAGCGCTGGATGACTATGATAGACATTCAGGGCGTTGAAGACTTCTTCGGCGATATGGACTTCAAGGTTGCAGGTACTCACAAGGGTATCACGTCCATTCAGATGGACCTCAAGATCGACGGTCTTACACCCGAGATCATCAAGAGTGCATTTGAAACCACTCACAAGGGCCGTGACTACATCATCGACGAGATAATCCTCAAGGCGATCGACGCGCCCCGCGCTGAGGTTTCCGAGTATGCACCCAAAATGATATCCATGACAATAAACCCCGACAAGATCCGTGAGGTTATCGGTTCGGGCGGAAAGGTTATTCAGAAGATCGTTGCAGACACAGGCGCTAAGATCGATATCAATGACGACGGAAACGTATTCATTTCCGCTGTTAACCGCGACAGCGCTCTCGCTGCCCAGCAGATAATCGAAGCTATCGTATTCGAGCCCGTTCCCGGCGAGATCTACGAGGGTGTTGTTACGAGAATCCTCCCCATCGGTGCTTTCGTTGAGATCGCTCCCGGCAAGGAAGGTCTCGTTCACATCTCCAAGCTCGACAACAAGCGTACCGAAAAGGTTGAGGACGTTTGCAAGGAAGGCGACGTTATGAAGGTCAAGTTCCTCGGAACCGACGAAAAGGGCAGATACAATCTCTCCAGACGCGACGCTCTTTAATATTTATTAAGGCAAAGGCACTCCCGTTTTTTCGGAAGTGCCTTTATTTTTTCTTCCGCGCCACTCTGTCAAGGTAGCGCGGAAGCTTTATTTTTACGAGCTTTACGGTGCCGTCTACCATTTCGTCTATCTGGCTGCGTCGGGTAAGTCTGATACCGCCTTTCATTTGAGTGCTTTTTAGCTTTATTGCGCCGACTCCGCCGTCAATACGGGTGAGGTAAAATCCGTCTGCCGCCGTGCGTCCGAGTCCTCTCAAAAACGAGGGTGACAGGAACAAGTCGTATTTTATGAGATAGTTTACGCAAAAGCGGCGGTGGAAAAGAAGCTCGCCGTTATTTGTAACGGTGAAGTCGTACTTGGCGCTGATTATATCTTCGTCAAAATACGTGACCGACGGCTCGAGAAGCGCCACTACCGCGCCGCTTCGCCCTGTGGCGAGGCTTTCCGCGTGTGACTCGCACGCGGAAAGCGTGTTTTCGGCGATAGTCTTGTTAAAGGCGCGAAGCTTTTCGGTACCGTCAATATCGAGGTAGGTTATTCGGGCAATAAAGTCAAGTGTACGGGAAAGCCTTTTACTAAAGGTCAGTGTCGGCTTGGTAATAGTCATGGGCACCTTTTTGCTTTGTGAAATTCGGCGGTGGCGTGTTGGTCTTATGTATGCACAAAATTAACTCTCAATAAACTGCCGATTTTATTATGCAAAATCTCAAAATCTACGTCAACACTCTTGAATTTCATCAAATATGTGGTATAATCATAATAGTATATATAGGATTATATGAAGGAATAATATTATCTATTACGAAAGGCAGTATAAACCAATGGATAACGATCAGAAATTCGTAAACCCCGGAAAAAACAAGTCGGTGAAGGTGGGAGACACCTCTTACAGAAGACTCTGTATCAAGACTCACGTTATAAAGAACGGCGACAATATCGTTGACGTTGCCGAAAAGTACGCGAAGCCTTTGGCTGAGGCAGGCGACGTTCTCGTTATCAGCGAAAAGGCCGTTGCCTGCACGCAGGGACGCGCTATTCCGATAAAGGACGTTAAGCCGAGAAAGCTTGCGGTATTCCTTTCCAAGCACGTTACTAAAACTCCCGTCGGAATCGGTCTCGGTATGCCCGAAACTATGGAAATGGCGCTTCGTGAATGCGGCACGATCCGTATTCTGTTTGCCGCTTTTGTTTCGGTTATTGGCAAGCTTTTTGGAAAAAGCGGCTGGTTCTATATAGTAGCCGGAGACAAAGCACGCAGTATAGACGGTCCTTGCCACTACACCCTTCCCCCGTACAATCAGTACGTTGTACTCGGACCCAAGAATCCCGCTAAGGTTGCCGCTGAAATAAAGCGCGCTATCGGGATCGAGGTTGCTATAATCGACGCAAACGATCTCGGTTGCGTTATCCTCGGCTCCTCCGACAAGTGTCTTTCAAACGACGTGCTCTGTCAGATACTCAAGGACAATCCCCTCGGTCAGACCAACGAGCAGACCCCTATGGGCATTATCCGCGCTGAATAACGGGGACGCTACCCGCCCGTTTGCCTTCTCCAGCGGGAGAAGGTGTCACGAGCAACGCGAGTGTCGGATGAGGTGTCATAAAATTTAAAGAAACTCCTCATCCACCGCTACCGCGGTCCCCCTTGTCTCATTGCGACTCGGTCACACCTCGGCTCTGATATGCCATAGGCATATCATTCACCACCTCGGTGCGCTTCGCTACCCTCGGGAGAAGGCTATTGCGCGTGTAGCCCTGAAGTAAGTGTGATATCCACCCATACCCGTTTATTTATGAAAATTTGAAAGGTATTTACTATGTCAGTATTAACTCTTAATCAAAACAATTTTTATGAGATCAAATCCTGCGAAAAAACCGTCCTCATCGACTTCTATGCCGATTGGTGCGGTCCTTGCCGTATGGTTTCTCCCATCGTTGACAAGATCGCCGAGGAACATCCCGAATACCTCGTGTGTAAAGTTAACGTCGACGACGAGCCCGAGCTTGCAAGCGAGTTCGAGGTGTTCAGCATACCCACTCTCGTCGTTATGAGAGACGGCGAAGTCGTAAACCGGTCTGTTGGCGCAAAGCCTGAGCCTCAGATCCTTGCGATGCTCGAAAACTGAGTAGCAAAATTATGGAACACATTTTTGATATGCTTATCATCGGCGGAGGTCCGTCGGGATACACCGCAGCTCTGTACGCGGCACGCGCAGGACTTGACACTCTGTTGCTTGAAAGAATGTCTGTCGGCGGTCAGATGGCGCTTACGGGCGACATTGACAACTACCCCGGCTTTGATATGGGCATTGACGGTATCACGCTCGGTATGAAAATGCAACAGGGCGCTGAACGGTTTGGCGCTAAGACTGAATACGCTGAGGTCACATCGGTTGAGCTTTCGGGTAAGATCAAGAAGATAACAACCACAAGCGGCGACTATTTCGCCAAAACAGTCGTTATCTCCACGGGAGCAAATCCCCGTGAGCTTGGTCTTGATAAGGAGTCGACTCTTCTCGGCAGAGGTATTCACTACTGCGCACACTGTGACGGCAGATTTTACAAGGACAAGGCGGTAATCGTTGTCGGAGGCGGCAACTCTGCCGCGGCAGACGCTCTATACCTGTCAAGACTCGTCAAAAAGGTGTACCTCGTACACCGCAGAGATACTCTGCGCGCGACAAAGGTCTATCACGAGCCGCTGATGCAGGCTAAAAACGTTGAATTTATATGGAACGCCGAGATCACGGAGCTTATTTCGGACAAGCGAGTGAACGGCGCAAAAATAAAGAACAATATCTCGGGCGAGGTGACGCAGGTCGATTGCGACGGAATTTTCGTGAGCATCGGCAGGAAACCTGCGACCGAATTTCTGACGGGGGCTCTTGAGCTTGACTCAAGCGGCTACATTATCGCAGACGAGAGCACGAAGACGGCAATCGACGGCGTTTACGCCGTTGGTGACGTACGCACGAAGGAGCTTCGTCAAATAGTGACGGCGGTTGCAGACGGTGCGGTTGCCGTACACCACGCAGAACAGTATTTATCAAAATAAAACCAACAAAAAGCCTTGCGGAAAATCCGCAAGGCTTTTAAGTTTCCGCAAACAATGGGGTATGGGTGGAGATTGCATTTACCACAAAACCTCACGCGCGCTTAAAAGTTTTTGGGCACCTTTTTTCAAAAAGGTGCGAAAGGTGCGAAGCACCCGTATATATCCAAGTTTCCGCAAACAATGGGGTATGGGTGAAGATTAACACTCCCCGCAAAGCTACACGCGCGTAATAAAGTTTTTGCGCCGCTTTTTTCAAAAAGCGGCAAAGGTGCGAAGCACCGTAATATATCCAAATACCCACAAATAAACGGGTATGGGTGAAGATTAACACTCCCCGCAAAGCTACGCGCGCGTAACAAAGTTTTTGCGCCGCTTTTTTCAAAAAGCGGCAAAGGTGCGAAGCACCCGTATATATCCAAGTTTCCGCAAACAATGGGGTATGGGTGAAGATTAACACTCCTCGCAAAGCTACGCGCGCGTAATAAAGTTTTTGCGCCGCTTTTTACAAAAAGCGGCAAAGTAAAAGCGTTTCAGGAAAATCCCGAAACGCTTTTGCTTTTATTTCTTTACGTGAACGTCCATCTGCGGGAAAGGTATTTCTATTCCTGCTACGTCAAACGCCTTCTTGGTCTTTTCAAGAAGATTGAAGTGAAGCGTCCAATAATCACCACTCTTGCACCAAGCTCTTGCAACGAAGTCTATCGAGCTCTCGTTATGAGCGCTGAGCGCAACGAAGGGTGCAGGGTCCTTAAGTACACAATCCTCGGATTCGATGATCGCCATAATGATCGCCTTTACTCTGTCGATATCCGAATCGTACGACACCGAGAAGGTAAGGTCAACGCGGCGAGTATCCTTGGTCGAATAGTTCGTAATGTTTCCGTTTGAAAGCGCACCGTTCGGGCAGGTTATGGTCTTGTTGTCGCCCGTTTTAATAATGGTGTAGAAAAGATTTATATCCTCTACCGTTCCCAAAACTCCGTTTCCTTCAATAAAATCGCCAATCTTGAAGGGACGGAAGAACAGTATCATAATACTGCCGGCAATGTTTGCAAGCGAGCCCTGCAAAGCAAGACCTATCGCAACGCCTGCCGATGCAAGCACGGTTATAAACGAGGTCGCGGGAACACCTATAATTCCTGCAGCGGTAATAACTACCACTACGTAGAGAAGGATTCTGAGTGCGCTAAGAACAAAGTGCTCAACACTATCGTCAAGCCTCTGGAAGCCCTTGCTCTTGCCGAGCTTCTTTACAAAGAAGCCCGCAAGCTTGATTCCCACCACAAAAACTACTATTGCGGCAAGAAGCTTAAGTCCGAACGACGTAAAAAATTCGATAAGCATGGTTAAAAATGCATTTAACGTTTCTGACATTTTTATATCTCCTTTTTATTCTACCGTAACCGATTTTGCAAGGTTACGCGGCTTATCAACGTCACAACCTCTGAGAGCGCTCGTATAATAAGCGATAAGCTGAAGCATAGTCACCGCAGGGAAAAAGCTTAACCATTCGGGAACTGCAGGAAGCTTCACCGTCTTGTCTGCCGCAGGGCTTTCACCCTCGACAGAGCTTATCATAAGCACGTTCGCACCTCTCGCCTTAACCTCTCTTATGTTGCTTACCATCTTGTCAAACATTGCAGCCGAGGTAGCAAGCGCGATAACGGGAGTTCCCTCCTCAATAAGAGAGATAGTACCGTGCTTAAGCTCTCCGGCGGCATACGCCTCACTGTGTATGTACGATATTTCCTTAAGCTTGAGTGAGCCCTCGCAGGAAAGCGGATAGTCAATTCCGCGTCCTATGAAGAAGAGGTTTGAAGCGCCCTTGAAGTCAGCCGAAAGCTTTTGAGCCTCATCCTTTATCGCAATCACGTCCGCAACTGCGCGAGGTGCTTCCTCGAAAAGCTCACGTGTATAATCTCTTGCCTGAGCTTCGTCTATCTTTCCTCTGATGAGTGCGCATTTTACTGCAAAGAGGCAGAGCAGCGCCGTCTGCACGTTATACGCCTTCGTGCTTGCAACCGCAATTTCGGGACCTGCCCAAGTGTAGAGCACGTTATCTGCCTCTCTTGCAATTGACGAGCCTATTACGTTTACGATACCGAGAGTAGCTGCGCCCTTTTGCTTTGCAAGTCTAAGCGCGGCGAGTGAGTCTGCCGTTTCTCCCGACTGCGACACGATGATAACGAGGTCGTTTTCGTCGATTATAGGTTCATTATATCTGAATTCCGACGCAATGTCAACATCTACGGGGATACGAGCAAGCTTTTCAAGCATATGTTTACCGATAAGTCCCGCGTGCATAGCCGTACCGCAAGCAACTATATGAAGCCTTGACACACGGCGAAGCATATTCTCGTCAAGCTTTTCTTCCGAAAAGTCGGGAAGCATATCCTTTATTCTCGGACGGAGAGTCTTTATCATAGCCTCAGGCTCCTCGTGTATCTCCTTGAGCATAAAGTGGTCAAATCCGCCCTTTTCCGCCGCTTCAAAGTCCCAGCTTGCAGTAAGCCTTTTGCGCTCGACCTGCTTGCCGCCGTTATATATTGCAACACCGTCGGAGGTTATCTCCGCTACGTCGAAATCGTCAAGCTGATAGTAATCGCGTGTTCTGCGTAAAACCGCTGTAACGTCGGATGCTATGTAGTTAGCTCCCTCTCCTATTCCTATTATAAGGGGAGAGTCCTTTCTCGCGGCGTAAAGGGTGTCGGGCTTATCCGCAAAAAGCACGCCGAGAGCATAAGAGCCCTCAAGTCTTTTCGTTGCAGTAATTATTGCCTCAAGTCTGTTCCGGCACTTTGAATAATAGTAATCGATAAGCTTTGCGGCGATCTCAGTATCGGTTTCCGACACGAATGTGTAGCCGAGCGAGATAAGCTCAGCCTTGAGTCCTGCGTAGTTTTCGATGATACCGTTATGTACTATCTGGACACGCTCTGTGCCGTGGGGGTGAGAGTTTATATCGGACGGCACTCCGTGGGTTGCCCAACGGGTGTGTCCTATTCCGCAGAACGAGTCTCCGAAATTATCCGTTTTTTCCTTTACTGCGGCAACTCTGCCGACGCTTTTTACTACCTTGAGTTTTCCATCCTTGTCAAATGCGGCAACTCCTGCAGAGTCGTAGCCTCTGTATTCGAGCGCGGTAAGGCCATCGATAAGAACCTCAAGGGAGTTAGCCTCCTTGCCCGTATATCCTATAATTCCACACATATATTTCTCCAATCTGTGAGTATCCGTCCTGCCTGTCGGCAAGGCGGCACGGGCCCAAATCGCCCGTCTCACACGTTAATATTTTTTGTTAATGAACGTTTTTATTTTGCCGTAATTTTTGTCTCTCGGTCACCCGATGATTTGTAATACGGCTCACGACGGCTGTACCGCCGGGGGAAAATCCGCCGAATATTCGATAAATCCCCACCTCGTTAACCGCATTCGCGGTCTGGCGCTTACTTTCGCTATCGTCAGATAGCCGAAAGCTTTGCAGAAATTGCTTCTGCGGTTTCGCGCGCTATCTTTTCAGCAAGCGCACCGTCCTCACCCTCTGTCATTATTCTGATAAGAGGCTCTGTACCCGAAGGACGAACCACCATTCTTCCCGTTTCGCCGAGAGCTTCTTCAGCAGCCTTTATAAGCTCCTTTATCTCGTGGTCGGTAAAGAAAGCAAGCTTTCCTTCGTCGCTCGTTCTGATATTTACCATATACTGCGGATATCTCGTCATCGCGGACGCAAGCTCGGACAAGGTCTTTCCGCTTCTTTTGAGATGCGTGAGAAGCTGTACAGCCGTCAGCTGACCGTCACCTGTTGTAGAATAGTCGCGGAAAATAACGTGACCCGACTGCTCACCGCCAAGAACGTAGCCTTCAAGAAGCATCTCCTCGAGCACGTATCTGTCGCCAACCTTTGTTGCGATAAAGCGGATGTCGTTCTTTTCGCAGAACTTGGTAAAGCCAAAATTCGTCATTATGGTTCCGACTACCGTGTTATGCTTGAGCTTTCCTCTCTCCTTGAGGTCGAGAGCGCATATAGCCATTACCATATCGCCGTCGATAACGTTTCCGTTTTCGTCAATGCAAAGACATCTGTCTGCATCTCCGTCAAACGCCACGCCGGCAGCAAGCCTGTTGTCAACAACGTATTTCTGCAGATTTTCAAGATGTGTCGAGCCGCAGTTTTCGTTAATGTTCACGCCGTCGGGAGTGTCGGAAAGCACGTGTACCCTTGCACCGAGCTCCTCAAAGAGCTTTTTTGCGGTAGCACTCGACGAGCCGTTAGCGCAGTCTATCGCTATCTCAAGTCCCTCGAGAGAGCAGATCGCAGCGCTGGTTATGTATGCGATATAATCGTCTGCCGCGCTTGTCGCGTAAGTAACCTTTCCGATACTCTGACTGTCCGCAAGCTTTACCTCGGGAGTACCGTCAAGAACTATGGACTCGATTCTTTCTTCAATTTCGTCCGCAAGCTTGAAGCCGTCCTCATTGAAGATCTTGATTCCGTTGAATTCAAACGGGTTGTGGGATGCTGAGATCATAATTCCCGCGCTTGCCTTATATTTGCCTACAAGGTACGCAACTGCAGGTGTGGGAACTACGCCTAAAATAATAACGTCTGCGCCGACAGAGCAAAGTCCTGCCGCGAGAGCATTTGCAAGCATATCGGAGGAAAGTCTTGTATCCATTCCGATAAGCACGCGCGGAGCGTTACGCTTATTGCCCGAAAGCACGGTTGCCGCTGCTCTGCCTATCTGCATAGCTCTCTCGCAGGTAAGCGCCTCGTTGGCAACTCCTCTTACGCCGTCGGTTCCAAAAAGTCTGCCCATTTTTAAAATCCTTTCTGATTCATCTTTTTTCAGAGATTACACCTTCACCCTTGAAGATGGAGTTTTCGGGTACTACCCCCCTGACTCTTGACAGGGGATATACGTTGGAGTTTCTTCCGACTACCGTTCCCGGACAAAGCACGCTGTTGCATCCGATCTCAACGTAGTCACCGAGCATCGCACCGAACTTTTTTCTGCCAGTTTCAATCACCTCGTCTGCCGACTTCACCGCAACGAGAGTTTTGTCGCTCTTTACGTTTGAGGTAATACTTCCTGCGCCCATGTGCGATTTGTAGCCGAGCACCGAGTCGCCGACGTAGTTGAAGTGAGGGACCTGCACACTGTCAAAGATTATCGCGTTTTTGACCTCGCACGAGTTTCCGACTATCGAGCCCTTACCGACAAGAGCGCTTCCGCGTATGTATGCGCAATGACGTATTTCGGCATTCTCGTCGATAATACACGGTCCGCCGATAGATGCACTCGGAGCGACCGAGGCACTTTTGGCTATCCACACGTTATCGCCGATCTTATCAAATTTTTCAGGGTCAAGCTTTTCGCCGAGCTTCAAAATAAAATCGCTTATCTTATCAAGCATATCCCACGGATAAACGGACGATACTATAAGCTCACTTGCCAGAGTTTTCGCAGGATCAAACAGCTGATGTGTTTTTGGCACCATTTTCGTTTTTTCACCTTCCCATTAAGATTTGCACGTTCTTTTAACACGTTAATTTATATTATATCACTTAATATTATTAATTGCAATAGTGACTGTCAACAAAAGCATAGGGTAAAGGCGTAAATCCTGCGTTGTGGAAAACTTTTGCTTTATCGAGTTTTGCACACAGTGTGTATAACTTTGGCGGAAAATCAAGGCTTTTGAG
The DNA here is from genome assembly GCA_045580165.1 of Eubacteriales bacterium. Lineage (GTDB taxonomy): Bacteria > Bacillota > Clostridia > Oscillospirales > CAG-272 > UBA4717. Next base: position 54,096 of record JAZNNG010000046.1, on the reverse strand, counting down.
GCGTTGTTTACAGTTTGGTCACATTATATGTATGAACAATTTGTGAATTTTGCTTTTGCTATTCAAAAAGGCCCCTGAAAGGTACAAAAAAGCCCGATTTTGTGAAGTTATGATTCTTGTTTTTAGATACTATTGCACATTTGCGCTTATTTTGCAAGCAAGGTGCGGTTTGTCGAACGGCAGGGGGTACACCTCTCGCCTCTGACGTGATAAAATTATATCAGTAAGCAAGAGAGGATATTCGTCAGTTTATGACGATAGGTTTTGAATTATGACTTATGAAACTCACAATCTGAGAGCCGTTAGCGCAGAACGAGGTAACTCGGTGATCATATATCACGCCACGGGAATCGGCGAGACCTTTAATATATCGGTTGAAAAGTACGTGGGCAAAAGACTTGTCGAATGCTCGTTCGTCAAGGGGGTCCGCGGAAGTCTGCAGGAGATAGACGCGCTTATGCTTGAGTTTTCGATAGGCGGTCTTGAGCCTTGTCATCTGCGAGATGTTATCAACGATATGTATTCATAAAAAAATCCCGAGCGAAGCTGCTCGGGATCTTTGCGTTATTAAATCAGTGGATAGCCGTTCCCTCGGGTACGCTGTCGTCAACGAAAATTATCTTGCATCCGCAGGCGTTGTTCGTCGCCGCGAGAAGCATTCCCTGAGAGTTTACGTTGCAGATACGGTTGGGCTTGAGGTTAGCAATTACTATTATCTTACGTCCGATAAGCTGCTCGGGTGAGTATTCCTCCTTGATAGAGGACATGATCACACGCTCGCCAATACCGTCAAAGAGGGTGAGCTTGAGGCAGGAATGCGACTTACGCACGCCCTCAGCCTTGAGCACCTTACATACTCTGAAGTCAAGCTTATCAAAGTCGTCGATAGTGACCTGCTCCTTAATCGGCTCAACGGGGTCGGGCTCACGGTTCGCTTCCTCTTCAACAACCTCTGCGCATTCCTCACAAGCCGCGTCAGCAAGCTTTTCTTCCTCGGTCTGAGGATATGAGAAGTCAAGAAGTCCGACATACTTTTCGGGCTCGATCGCAAAGAGGAAGAGATAGAGTCTCGGTCCCTTTTCCTTGTCTATGAGAAGCTTATAAACCGTACGGAAGAAAGCACCCTGGATACCCTTGAGCTCCTTGTCGGTCATTTCCGTGCCGTATACCTGCTTCGGAATAGCGTAAAGCTCACTGTTGAGCTCGTCGAGCGTGTAGCCGCCCTTTGCTATATAGCTATGAAGAAGCTCGATCGCCTTCTTTTCGTTATCGTCGAGAGCATCGTATACCTCAAAGTTACGTGTCGTACGCAGACGGTTTACCTGGTCGGGAGCACACTGCTCAAGCCAGAACTTTGCTCTCTCAAGTCTGTCGGCAAAGTCGGTCTCCTTGTAGTTCATTCCTATCTTTTCAAACACGGTCTCAAGCATGGGAACGTTGAAGTTTACAACTGAGCCAAGCTGTACGAGAAGCGCCATGGGAACTGTCGAAATATCTCTGCCCTCAACCTTGCAGTTATACATAATTTCCTGTGCAAGCTCGTTTGCAGTACCCTCACGGCAGTCGGTGAGCATTTTGTCAAACTCAAAGTACTGTCTGAGAATTCCGTCATCAAAGCAGATATCAAACGCCTTTGTGGGGTCTGTTCTCGAATAGAGCCAGAGAAGCACCTCGGGCTGATAGAGCTTAAGGAGTGTTTCGGGAGTGAGGTTAAGACCCGACGAGCTTGACATCTTACCCGTCATACCCTTGATACCGATAAACTCGTAGCCCTGGAAAATGGGGGCTTCAAAGTCGAATATCTCCTTGGATATTACCTTGGAGTTATTGTACGAGCCTGTGGGTGCTGCGTGGTCCTTTCCACCCGGCTCAAAGTCAACGCCCTCATATCTCCAACGCATCGGCCAGTCTATCTTCCAACCGAGCTTACAGTTGAAGTTTTCGAGGAAATTGAAATGACCCTTGTGTCCGCAACGGCAGGTGTAATCTGCCTCCGTGCAGTCATCCGAAAGCGAGGTTATGGTTGTGAAGTCAGTCTTACATTCGGGGCAGAAAATGCTTACGGGATAGTACGCCGCCTTTTCCGCGTCGTGCTCTGCCTTAAGCTCCTCCGCGCTCTTGCTTGTATCCTTCGTTTTGAAGGAGTCGAGAATTTCAAATATCTCGCCGCGCTTCTTGAGCGACTCGATAATGTCCTTCGTATATTTGCCGGAACGGTACATTTCCGCCTGATAACGGCAGTCAAGCTCCATTCCGAACGGCGCAATGCCCTTTAAGAATTCCTCCTCAAAGTGCTTTGCGTAGTTCTCGTGGCATCCCCACGGGTCGGGGATATCAACGTAGGGGCAACCGATGTACTTGTCATAGTCGCTGCCGACGACCGCCTGTACGTTTGCAGGGATCTTGCGGCAACGGTCGTATTCATCCCACGAAACGAGAAGTCTTGCCTTCTTACCCTTCTTCTGAAGCGCCTTTACTACGAACAGAGGAGTAGCGAAGTCACGAAAGTTACCGATGTGTACAGAGCCCGATGGGCTTACGCCTGCGGCGCATACGTACTCCTCCTTGTCGGGATTGCGCTCAATTATTCTTTGTGCAATTTCTTCTGACCAATGCATTATAAAAAACCTTTCCTTTCGGGATAGTTACAGTTAAAAGTCTTATATAATATACTTTCACTTTTAACAGTTATTATAACACACCCTGCCCCGTATGTCAAGAACGTAAAGCTTTATACTTGACAAATGACGCATTTTTTGATATAATTCGCGCGTAAAGATTTAATTGTTCAGTTTCGATTCGGAAAGGAAGATCATCAATGAACACGTCAAAAACAAATAACACCCGCAAGCTCGTACTCGCGGCTATCTTTACGGCTCTCGTAGCTGTATTTCAATGCCTCGCTACATATACCACCTTTTTCGGCCCATTCTCTACAGCAGTAGGACTGATACCGATAGTGCTCGGTGCTGTAATGTGCGGTCCTGCAGTAGGTGCGTGGCTCGGCTTGGTGTTCGCATTCATCGTGCTCGTTACGGGCGGTGCTAATCTCTTTCTGGCATTCAGCATACCCGGAACTTTAATAACCGTTCTCGCCAAGGGAATGCTGTGCGGTCTTGCGGCAGGTTTAGTCAACGTGCTGCTTAAGAAGTTCAATGAAATAGTTTCTGTAATCGTATCCTCTCTCGTGTGTCCCCTCGTAAACACGGGCGTGTTCTTACTCGGATGCTATTTGTTCTTTATGCCGTATGCTGACGCTATCGCCGAAGCAGCAGGCTTTACTATTTCCGGTTTCCCCCTGTTTGTAGCTTTTGCAATGGGTAATTTCTTATTCGAGGTTGGTTTGAGCATAGTATTGTGCCCCGTAACGATAAGAATTCTTGATATTGCAAAGAAAAACAAGTAAATCGCTGATTAAAAGGACCTTCCGGTGACGGAAGGTCCTTTTGGTGTTCGGAAATTTTTATTGTTCGATTTTGAGAGGCCTTCCCATAAGGTCGGAAAGCGCAACGGAGGGCTTTTTGTTTTCAAAAAGGATCTTATAAAGCTCTGTTATGATGGGCATTTCAAAATCATAGCTTTCGAGGTCCTCGTAGACCACCTTGCAGGAATATATTCCCTCGACGGTCTTGGTGTTGTTCTTATAGAACTCCTCGACGCTGTCATCAAGTCCTATTTTATAGCCTGCCTGATAGTTTCTCGAATGAATACTGAAGCAGGTCACGACAAGGTCACCGACACCCGTAAGTCCCGTCAGAGTTTCGGGTCTTGCACCCTTTGCCAAGGCGTAGCGCATCATCTCGGCGAGTCCGCGCGTAACAAGCGCCGCTTTGGCGTTGTCCCCATAACCGAGACCCACCAAAATTCCCGAGGCTATGGCTATCACGTTCTTCATCGCGGACGAATATTCCGCGCCCACCTCGTCGGTGTTAACGTAAAGCCTGAGATACGAGTTTGAAAAGGTCTCCTGCACGAATCTCGCCGCCGCTTCGTCGGTCGACACCGCGCATACCGAGGTAAGCTCGCGGCGGATCACCTCCTCCGCGTGACTGGGTCCTATCACCGACACAACGGGGGTATCGAGCGAATTCCCGAGTACGCGGCGTACCGTGTCGGTCATACGGTTGTTGGTATTGGGGTCAAAGCCCTTACTGACGTTTACCACCCTCACACCGCGCGAAAGGTGCGGCCTTGCACTCTCAAGCACGTCTGCCACAAAGCGTGTGGGAACAGCAACAAGCACCATCTCCACGCCGTCGAGCGCAGTTTTTATATCGCCCGTCGCCGTGATGGCGTCGGGCAGGCTGATACCGTCAAAATATTTGGTATTTTTGCCGTTGTTTATATCATTTATCTCGGCTACGTCAACGCCGTACATCACTATCTTGTTGCCGTTGTCGGCAAGCACCTGAGCGAGAGCCGTTCCCCAGCTTCCCGTTCCGAGAACGCATATTTTCATAACAATCTCCGTTAATTGATACCTTCAAGCAAATCGGTGAGCTCCGCGAGGGTTCGTATTTCATAATCGGGCACTATATCCGCCGCGGACGCTCCCTTCGGATTGTACCACACCGTCCTGACGCCTGCCGCAATTCCACCCTTGATGTCCGAGGTCAGACTGTCGCCGATGATAAGCGACTCCGATTTTTCAAATCCGTCAATTTCCTCAAAGCATTTGTCAAAGTAAGCTTTTGTCGGCTTATCGGCCCCCATTTCCTCCGACACGAAAATGCCGTCGAAATATCCGCCTATACCCGACGCGGCAATTCTTCCCCTCTGTATCACTGAAAAGCCGTTTGTGATAAGATAGAGGCGGTATTTTCCTCGGAGCTCATCAAGAAGCTCTGCGGCTCCGTCAACAAGTATAGCGCTTTTGCTCAGTCTGTTTTCGTAGAAATCCGCCGCAAGCGACGCCTCAATATTTGCACCTATCTTCTCAAAGAAGATGCGGTAACGGTCGATCTTGAGCTTCGGCTTAGTCGTCTTTCCCTGCTCCATAAGCTTCCACTGTCCGCGGTTGACCTCGCTATATAGCGCCACTGTTTCATCAGTCGGCTCAATACCGAAATGTAAAAGGGTGTCCTTTAAGGACTCCTTTTCGGATGCGTGAAAATCAAACAGAGTGTCGTCAAGGTCGAATAAAAGATTTTTTATCATAATTCCGTCCAAAATAGTTTTTCGTTATAAGCATTTTATCATACCCGACGAAGCGGTGTCAATCAATATATGTGAATTTTGCGTTTTTTGCCCCAAAACTCAAGTTTTTTAAAAAAATTCTTGACAAAACGCGGACGTGCGGATATAATTATTAAAAAGGTTATGATAAAGAGGGCTTGGTGTCAGCGCCCACAGAGAGTAAGCGGAAGGTGCGAGCTTACGGCAGAGGCATCAAAGTCTATGACTTTTGAACCGAGCGTTCGAGCCGCAAGGGGTAGGGCGTTACGTGTGCTTCGCGTTAAGGGGCGGGAATTGTCAGATTCCGTAAGCGGCATTTTAAATGCAATTTGAGTGGTACCGCGGGTTTATTCTCGTCTCAAGGCAGAGCTTTGAGACGTTTTATTTTTTCGGAGGATTTTTATGAGTACAAACATCGAAACCAAATGCATACAGGGCGGATATACTCCCCATAACGGCGAGCCCCGTCAGATACCGATAATTCAGAGCACGACCTTCAAATACGATACGAGCGAGGATATGGGCAAGCTCTTCGACCTTGAGGCAAGCGGATACTTCTATTCGCGCCTGCAGAATCCCACCTGCGACTACGTTGCGGCAAAGATATGCGAGCTTGAGGGCGGTACTGCCGCTATGCTCACCTCGTCCGGTCAGGCGGCTAATATGTTCGCAATATTCAACATCGCAAACTGCGGCGACCACGTTGTATGCTCGTCCGCAATTTACGGCGGCACCTATAACCTCTTCGCCGTTACAATGAAGAAGATGGGTATCGACTTTACCTTCGTATCCCCCTACGCAACAGAGGACGAGCTTAACGCGGCGTTCAAGCCCAACACCAAGGCGGTGTTCGGCGAGACCATCGCTAACCCCGCGCTCTCTGTACTTGACATTGAGCTTTTTGCGAACGTTGCTCACGCGCACGGCGTTCCGCTTATCATCGACAACACCTTTGCAACCCCAATCAACTGCCGTCCTATCGAGTGGGGCGCTGACATCGTTACCCACTCCACAACAAAGTACATAGACGGTCACGGCTCGACTGTCGGCGGCTGCATCGTTGACGGCGGTAAGTTTGACTGGACCAAGTACCCCGACAAGTTCCCCGGTCTCTGCACTCCCGACGATAGCTATCACGGCGTTACCTACACCGAGCGCTTCGGTCTTGCAGGCGCGTTTATAACAAAGGCAACAGCGCAGCTTATGCGTGACTTCGGATGCACGCAGTCGCCTCAGAGCGCGTTCTATATAAACCTCGGTCTTGAAAGCCTCCACCTCAGAATGAAGCGTCATTGTGAGACCGCGCTCAAGATCGCAAAATTCCTTGAAGCACACGAAAAGGTTGCGTGGGTAACCTACGCCGACCTCGAATCCGACAGAAACCACGAGCTTGCGAAGAAGTATCTTCCGAACGGCTCGTGCGGCGTTGTAAGCTTCGGTGTGAAGGGCGGACGCAAGGCGGCTGAAAGGTTTATGAAGGAGCTTAAGCTCATCGCAATCGAAACACACGTTGCCGACGCGAGAAGCTGCTGCTTGCATCCTGCAAGCGCTACCCACAGACAGATGAACGACGACGAGCTCAGAGCCGCAGGTGTCGGTCCCGACCTCATTCGTATGTCGTTCGGACTTGAGAACGCAGACGACCTTATCGGCGACATCGCAAACGCCCTTGATTCAATAGACTAATCCGCCGTCTTCGCGGCAGAACGGAGAAAAATATGCCCATAAAGATACCAAACGAGCTTCCGGCATATAAAACCTTAACCGACGAAAACATATTCGTTATGACCGAAACAAGAGCATCGGGTCAGGACATCCGTCCCTTGAGAATACTCATTCTCAACCTTATGCCGACAAAAATCGACACCGAAACTCAGCTCGTGCGCTTGCTCAGTAACACTCCGCTTCAGGTAGAGATAGAGCTTATTCACACGCGCACGCACAAGTCAAAGAACACCCCTGCAGAGCATCTTCTCTCGTTCTACAAGTATTTCGACGACGTAAAGTCGCAGAATTTTGACGGAATGATAATCACGGGCGCCCCCGTTGAGCAGCTTGAGTTTGAAGATGTCGAATACTGGGATGAGCTTTGCGAGATAATGGAGTGGTCAAAGTCGCACGTTCACAGCACCTTCCACATCTGTTGGGGTGCGCAGGCAGGTCTTTACTACCACTACGGCATCAAAAAGTATCCGCTTGACAAGAAAATGTTCGGTATCTTCCCGCACAAGGTGGTGCACACGGGCTCGATACTCTTCCGCGGCGCTGACGAGGTGTTTATGGTTCCCCACTCGCGCCACACCACCGTGCTTGAGGAGGACATAAGAAAGGTTCCCGAGCTCAAGATCCTCGCCCTCTCGGACGAGGCGGGAGTGTACGCCGTTTCAAACGACAACGGAAAGCAGATATTCATCACGGGTCATTCAGAGTACGATGCAGGCACTCTCAGAAAGGAATACGTGCGTGACCGCGACCTCGGCCGTGAGATAGAGATTCCGAAAAACTACTTCCCGAATGATGACGACACGAAGGAGCCGCTGGTAACCTGGCGCTCGCACGCAAACCTTCTCTACTCCAACTGGATAAACTACTTCCTCTATCAGACAACACCGTACGATCTTAACGATATAAAGTAAAAAAAGCACCCAAAGGCGTGCCTTTTTTACGGTGCTTTGCCACTTTTTGAAAAAAGTGGCACAAAAACTTCCATACGCGCGTGAGGTATTGTGGTAGTTTAAATCTCAACCCATACCCTTTTGTCTGTATATGCAAAAAAGACCGCAGAGCTTCCTCTGCGGTCTTTTAATTATTCTTTTATGCTTCAACCTTGCCTGTGCGTACTGCTTCAAAGTCTTCAAGGATTTCCTTGGAGGGAGCCTTTGTGAGAAGCGATACGACAACTATGAAGATGCACGAAATGATGAATGCGGGGAGAAGCTCGTAGATTGCGAACACACCGCCAAGCTTGCTTATTACAAGCTTCCAGATGAATACCATTGCGCCGCCGCTTACCATACCTGCGATAGCACCTGCTCTGGTCGTACGCTTCCAGAAGAGCGAGAAGAGCATTATCGGGCCGAACGTTGCACCGAAGCCTGCCCAAGCAAAAGAAACTATCTGGAAGATTACGCTGTTTTCGTCAAGCGCGATAACGATACCGATAAGCGCAAGAACGAGAAGCGTAATACGGGACACCCACATTACCTGCTTGTCGCTTGCCTTCTTATTGAAAATACCCTGGAAGATATTCTTCGAGAACGCGGAAGCCGCGATAAGAAGATAGGAGTCGGACGAGCTTATTGTTGCGGCAAGGATACCTGCCATAACGAAGCCTGCGAGAATTGCGGGAAGCGAGCTTGTTGCAAGAGTAATGAAGATGTTTTCAGCCGAGGACTTTGTAAGGTGCTCTACGGGGAAGAGCTGACGTCCGACTATACCGATAAATACTGCAACCGCAAGGGAGATAACCACCCATACCATTGCGATTCTGCGTGAGCGCTTAAGCTCCTCTTCCTTACGGATAGCCATAAAGCGAAGGAGTACCTGAGGCATACCGAAGTAGCCGAGGCCCCAAGCCATTGTTGAGCAGATAGTGAGAAGACCGTATGTTGAAGCTTCGCCGAATACAGGCTTGCCCGCTTCGACGACCTGTGCACCCTCTTCAAGAACAGGGGTTGCAATACCGAAGAAATCAAGGAATCCGGGAATAGCCTTTGCGTTTTCGATAACCGCGCCGATACCGCCTGCGCTTATGGTGCTCATTATTACGATTACAGTAAGAGCAATTATCATAACGATAGCCTGCATAAAGTCCGAAACGCTCTCGGCAAGGAAGCCACCAAGAATAGTGTATACAAGCACGAATATAGCTCCGACTATCATCATTGACTGATACGACATTCCGAACAGAGTCGAGAAAAGCTTACCGCAGGTTACGAAGCAACTTGCTGCGTAAACCGTAAAGAACACGAGAATGAAAGCAGCCGCGATAAACATAATGAGCTTCTTCTTTTCGCGGAATCTGTTGGAGAAGAATTCGGGAAGCGTGATAGAGTTGTTGGCTCTTACACTGTATCTGCGAAGTCTCTTTGAAACTATAAGCCAGTTGAAGTATGTACCGATAGCAAGACCGATAGACGTCCAAGCCGCGTCGGCAAGACCGCACCAGTAGGCAACACCGGGAAGTCCCATAAGAAGCCATCCACTCATATCAGATGCTTCCGCGCTCATTGCGGTGACCCAAGGTCCGAGCGAACGTCCGCCGAGGTAATATTCCTCGGAGCTCTTGTTTGCTCTCTTTGCATAAAAGACACCGATAAGTATAACGGCAGTCATATAAATGACCATCGCTATCAGTATCTGTAAAGTATTTCCGTTCATATAAAAACCTCCTGTGAAAAACACGCCTTTGCTTGATATGGGTACAAACGCCGCATTTTCCAATTTCTATACCTATAATCGGTATAAGTTATTTTTTATTATATCACAAATGCGGTATAAAAATCAATATTTTTTGAATATTTTTGCAAAAATGTGAATAAATGTGCGATAACATTGAGCTTTGTGAGAGTAGAACATACTGACTGAAAACACAAAATCAATCCAAACCCGTTTATCCAAAAAGCTCTCTAGGATAGTTACTACAATAGCGGTGGAAAGAAACTAACCAAACTCTTTCAAAGCAAGCTTTTTATTATGAGCCAATATATTTAACCATTTGGAGAGAATTTTATAATATAGGTTGAGCTCTTAATACGAAAGATGGACATTTTCAAACCATTGTGCTATAATTTTTTGAAAAGCACCAACCTTTTTTCATTCCTTTCCACTATATAGACAAACAGTACCGAGGTAACTAAAATGAAAAAGCAAAAAGCAGATGAATTGATAATCAAATATCTGCCTAAAATTTACGGCTTTGCGGTAAAAAAGTCCTTCTCTTACGAGGAAGCAGAGGAACTAAGTTCCGATATTGTTGCAGAGGTTTATTTGTCGTTGCTTTCGGCAAAGGAGATATACAACATAGACGGATACGTTTGGAGAATTTCCGAGCACGTTTACTCGAAATTCGTTTCCTCTAAGAAAAAGTCAGAAGGAGTTTCGATAGATGGAATGGATATTCCCGACTATACTCCGATATTAGACGAATCTCCCAACGAAGAACTTGATTTGTTGCGGCGTGAAATCGCTTTTCTAACGCAAACAAGGCGTAAAATCATTTATTCATTTTATTACGAAAGCAAATCTATTTCTCAAATTGCCAAAGAAATGGATATCCCCGAAGGGACAGTTAAATGGCATCTTAACAAAGCTCGTAATGAATTAAAGGAGGGTTTTACAATGGAAAGAAAAATTGGAAATCTTGGCATAAAGCCTATAGAAGCACTTGGTATTGGTCACTGCGGAAATCCCGGCCGAAACGGAGGACCGGAGTATTATTTAAATAATAAGTTGAACCTTAATATTGTGTACAGTGTTTATCATTCCCCTAAAACTATAATAGAGATTGCACAGGAATTGGGAGTAACACCGGTTTATATTGAGGATGCAGTCAGGGAGCTTGAAAACAACGGTTTTTTGGTGAGAAAAAGCGCAGATCGTTTTACAACGTATGTACATTTCAATCCCGAAACGTATTCACTTGAACGCGAAAACAAGCAAAAGGAAAAGAAAATGGAGATCGCCAAGATATTGACACGTGAATATGTACCGATAGTAAGAAAAGCAGTTAAAGATTTTGAGGATGTATATATCCCCAGCGAAAACAAAGAACTGTTCGAAGCAGCTGTAATATTCTATGCAATCTCAAATAAATGTACCATTGAACTTGAAACAGACCTTTCGAAATATGAAATCAAGACCTTAGACGGCGGAAAATACACGGCTTCGGTTGATATTCCTGCAACCCCCAGCGATCCGGATTACGTTCCACCTCAATCATATCCGTCGTATTGGGCTGTCGGTAATATGAATCGTTGGTCTGAAAAATACCCGTGTGTATATTCATGGTCAATAGACACACGCTATTCCTCCCGTAAGGGCAAATGGAAAAATAATCTTGCGTGTGATTACGAATATTTATATGAATTATTGACAGGTACAATAGACGACTCCCCTGCTAACAAGGAGAAGTTTGACCGTCTCAGACAACGTGAATTTTTGACAGATGACAACAAAATAAACATTATGATTATACGCGATGATCCTGATGAGTTTTTCAAAAGGATACCGTCTCTTGGCGAAGAGTTCAAGCAAATGTTCGCCAATTATGGGCTTGAAGAAGCAATGCTTATCTCAAATGATTATCCACCGCAGATGCGAGATTATGTAATGCATTGGAGCGTTGTCGGATTTGTTGACAGAGAAGTTGCACTTATGGTTATGGATATCCTTTACGAAAACGGCACGTTCCATCAGTTAACAGATGCAGAGAAAGTAACATCAAATCTTCTGATGTTCTGTGACAAATTGCCCGAATAAAGAATCTGATAGAGTCCTTGCTTTTAGCGGATTTTGGCGGCAAACCGCGCTGTTCGAATCTTTTCGTGGCGGAGAAGGAGAGATTTTTTCGCGCGGCTTCGCCGCTTGCACTGACAAAACATAGTCGCCTTGCGCCTACCTCGGCGCAATTCTCCTTGTTTTGTCTCTCGCTCCCACTCGCTTCTTCCGCCACCGGCGGCGCTCCTGTCCGCTCCCTCTCTCACCCTTCGGGTTCTCAAGTTCGAATCTTTTCAAAGCCACGAAAAAAGGCACCTAAGCGGGTGCCTTTTTTTCGTGGCGGAGAAGGAGAGATTCGAACTCTCGAACCCCGTTAAGGGTTACACGATTTCCAATCGTGCGCGCTCGACCAGCTACGCGACTTCTCCAAACTGTTGGTGCGGAAGACGGGACTTGAACCCGTATGGTAAAACCACACGCCCCTCAAACGTGCGCGTCTGCCAGTTCCGCCACTTCCGCATAAAACAGCCTTTTCATTATACTAAACATTTTTTTGTTTGTCAATACTTTTTTTCATATTTTTATATCTTTTTTGTCGGCTCTTGCAATAATCAGCTTATTGTGCTACAATTCTATAAGTATCTGCTCTTATTATTTCTAAAAGGATAAAAATTATGTCACCTTCATCAGTATCTAAAATTAAGCTGATATCGTCTATGCTCATTTTCGGCACCATCGGTATCTTCGTTAAATACATACCTCTGCCGTCAAGCGTTATCGCGTTCGTGCGCGGTGTCATCGGTACGATTTTTCTTCTTGTTATCGCCCTCGTTTCGCGCAAAAAGCTCTCCTTTTCGGGTGCGCGCGGACGTCTTATTCCCATCTTTATTTCGGGCGCGCTTATCGGCATTAACTGGATACTTCTGTTCGAATCCTACAACTACACAACGGTGGCGGTATCTACCCTTTGTTACTATATGGAGCCGACCTTCGTTATCATAGCGTCCGCTTTTCTTTTTAAGGAACGCATAAATCTTCGCCGCGGCATCTGTGTTGCTCTCGCTCTTGTCGGTATGGTGTTCGTTTCGGGTATTACCGAGTCGGGTATCACATCCATCTCGGAGCTTCGCGGCGTTCTCCTCGGACTCGGCGCGGCGTTCGTATACTCCTCTATCGTTCTCATCAACAAAAAGCTCGGCGGTATTGATTCTTACACAAAGACTGTTATCCAGCTCTTCTCTGCCGCGATCACAATTTTTCCATACATACTCTTAACACAAGAAGTTACCGAGCTCACGCTCGACACAAGAGGAGCCGTCTTACTCGGCATTGTAGCCGTAGTACACACGGGCATTGCTTATTTCCTCTACTTCGGCTCTATGGGAAATCTCAGAGCACAGACTATCGCCATTATGAGTTACATCGACCCCGTTACCGCGATAATCCTCTCCGCGCTTTTCTTGCGCGAGCCCATCACCCCTGCGGCTATTGTCGGCGCGCTGCTTATTCTCGGCGCGGCGTTTGTCAGCGAGCTTCCCTCTCGCAAGGCTTGAATTATTAACATTTGAATGGTACAATATACTTAACGTCACACGAAAACTCGGAGGTCAGTATGCATTTACAGGAATCCGGCGAGATGTATCTCGAAACCATATACGTTCTGTCAAAAAAGCTCAGCTCGGTCAGGTCTATCGACGTCGTTGAGTACATCGGCTACTCAAAGCCGAGTGTCAGCCGCGCTATCGGACTGTTAAAGTCGGGCGGCTACGTCAGCGTTGACGACGGCGGCGGACTTACTCTGACCGAGGCAGGACTTGAGGTCGCCGAAAAGATATACGAGCGTCACACGATAATCACGGATTTTTTGGTTGCTCTCGGTGTCACGCCCGAAACCGCCGCTGAGGATGCGTGCAAGATAGAGCACGACATCAGCGACGAAGCCTTCGAGGCAATAAAGAATTTTAAAAAATGAAGAAAGGGAGACGTTTCGCCTCCCTTGATTTTCCCTTTAATACAAAAAAGCTTCGCGGAATTTCCGTGAAGCTTTTCTTATTTTATTAACCGAGAAGCACCTTGTAGAATGCCTTTTTGCCCTTACGGACCTTTATACCGGTCTCAAGCATTGCAGAGGTTACCGCAAAGCCGAGGTCACATATCTTTTCGTCGTCAATGCACAGACCGCCCTGTGTTATAAGTCTGCGCGCCTCGCTCTTGGAGGGCACGATCTCTGCCGCTACGAGAAGATCCATAATATTGATAGCGCCGTCAACAAGCTTGTCTGCGCCAAGGCTTACGGTCGGCATATTGGCGTCGTCGCCGCTTCCGCCGAAGAGTGCCTTGGATGCGGCTCTTGCCTTGTCTGCTTCCTCGTTGCCGTGAACGAGAGCTGTAAGCTCGTATGCGAGGATGTCCTTAGCCTCGTTGAGCTGTGCGCCCTCCCACGCGTCCATCTTATCTATTTCCTCAACGGGAATAAACGTAAGCATACGGATACACTTGAGAACGTCGGCATCTCCCACGTTTCTCCAATACTGGTAGAACTCGAAGGGAGAGGTCTTATTCGGGTCAAGCCATACCGCACCGTTTGCGGTCTTACCCATCTTCTTGCCCTCGGAGTTGAGGAGAAGGGTTATGGTCATAGCGTAAGCGTCCTTGCCGAGCTTCTTTCTGATAAGCTCAGTACCGCCGAGCATATTCGACCACTGGTCGTCACCGCCGAACTGCATATTACAGTTGTATTCCTTGAACAGATGATAGAAGTCGTAGGACTGCATTATCATATAGTTGAATTCGAGGAAGGAAAGTCCCTTTTCCATTCTCTGCTTATAGCACTCTGCTCTGAGCATATTGTTTACAGAGAAGCAAGCGCCTACCTCTCGGAGAAGGTCAACGTAGTTGAGCTTAAGGAGCCAGTCTGCGTTGTTTACGGCGATAGCTCCGCCCTCACCGAAGTCGATGAATCTTTCCATCTGACGCTTGAAGCATTCGCAGTTGTGGCGAATGGTCTCGGGGGAAAGCATAGAGCGCATATCGGTACGTCCCGAGGGGTCACCGATGTAGCCCGTTCCGCCGCCGAGAAGAACGACGGGCTTGTTTCCTGCCATCTGAAGTCTCTTCATAAGGCAGAGAGCCATAAAGTGACCTACGTGCAGAGAGTCTGCGGTCGGGTCAAATCCGATGTAGAAGGTCGCCTTTCCGTTATTTATAAGCTCGCGTATTTCGCTTTCATCCGTTACCTGCGCGATAAGTCCGCGGGCAACGAGTTCTTCGTAAATTTGCATATTTATCTCCGTTCTGCCGTTTTTCCTTGATCTACGGCACATATTTACACGTCTAACAGTATATCACACCTTTACAAAAATTGCAAGTGTGATTTTTGAGCAATTCAACTGCATCGACACGAGAAAAATATATCTCGGAAATATAAAAGCAAGCATAAACTTTGCCTTCATAATATGCTCTGCAATTTCATCGTCCCATTCATTTCACGGCTCAATTCCGTCATCGTACCAGATATTATATCCCTCATCCTGCGATTTTCTCATAATGGGAAAAACATGTTTGGAATCCTTGTATGCAAAATAAGCCGTTTTAATTACATATATATTAAAAGCCGTCCTTGGCAAACAGTAATCCTCCGTTTGAGGTATCAAAAATCGTATTATCGAAAAAAGCAATAACGCTTTCCTTGTCCAAATTGCGGTCAAAGTTGTTTACAAGCTTATTTAATACTTTTTCCGGAATATCGGGCGCAATATAATTTTTATAATAATCCTTGCCCTTTATCAATTCCTTACGTATTATCTTCATGACCTCTGTCATTTTTTGCTTTTTTTGAATTTCTAACAATTCCATTGTATTCTCCTTCAGGGCTTCATAAAAGCAAGAGTATAATTATATATTACACTATTTTTCTTAAAGAGTAAATAGATTGGTGCTCAACAACGTCTAAAATCAATTAACACAAGAATTGTCAATAAACAGCGCATCGTAAAATCCGACGCACCGTTTCTTAGCGTTATAAGACCAAAGAAAACCTTAGCCCGCTATTTTCTTGCTTCAAGCTGATCCTCGGGCAGATTTTTGAGAAAATACAGTACAAGCGGCGCGGATATAAAGAACGCAAGAACGTCCGCTATCGCCTGCGACGACTGTACGCCGAAAAGTCCAAACGCCTTTGTAAGTATCCACAAAATCGGTATAAACAGTATACCGCTTCTGAGCAGCGACAAAAACGTCGCTTTTTTATTTTCTCCTATACTTTGGAAAAGCATATTGGCACAAATCGTCATCGGATGGAAGAACAGTGCCAGAAGCTGCAGCTTCAGACTCAGTGTTCCTATCTCGATAACCGTCGGGTCATCGCGGAACAGTCCTATCAGGTTGTTGGAAAATATAAGTCCCACCGCTACGAACACGCCAAGCAACAATTCTCCCACGCCGAACGTGAAGAAAAACGCCTTTTTCACTCTTGAATATATTTTTGCACCGTAGTTGAAGGACGCGACGGGCTGAAAGCCCTGACCGATACCGAGTCCCACGGCAAAGATAAAGAAGGTAATCTTGTTAGCAACCGACATCGCTGCAACGGCAGCGTCACCGCCGACCTCGCCTGCGAGGTTGTTGAGAGTCATCGTGGCAATACTGGAAAGTCCCTGACGGCAGAAGCTCGGGAAGCCCGTTGCCATTATATCAAATATTCCCCGAGGATTCTCTTTTGCAAATTTCACGCTGAGTCGGCTGAGGGTTTTGCCCCTCCAGAACATTGAGATCAAAATGAAGAAGCTGACTACCTGCGAAATCGCGGTAGACAGTCCCGCGCCTGCTATTCCCATATCAAGACCGAATATCAGTATCGGGTCAACAATTATGTTGATTACACCGCCGATGGTAAGTCCTATCATGGCGAAAAACGCCTTGCCCTCATACCTTAATATGTTATTTAGCGCAAAGCTCGTCATTGTAAGCGGCGCGGCAATAAGAATATACCTTCCATAGTCCTTTGCATAAGGAAGAATGGTGTCCGTACTGCCGAGCAGCCACATAAGCGGATCCAAAAATATGAGTCCTAAAATACCGATAAGAGTTCCTACGATAAGACACGCCATAATGCTCAGCGATGCAAAAACACTTGCGCTGTGAGAATCCTTCTGACCGAGTTTGCGCGCGATAATGCTTCCTGCTCCGTGCCCAAACATAAAGCCGAACGCCTGAATGATAGCCATAAGACCAAACACTACGCCGACCGCGCCGCTGGCGCTGTTGCCGAGCTCACTTACAAAATAGGTGTCCGCCATATTGTAAACGTTGGTCACCAGCATACTGATGGTCGTGGGAATGCCGAGCGTGATAACAAGCTTGGGTATCGGCCACGTAGTCATTTTTTCAAATTGGTCTATTTCTCTCGTCTTATCCATTTGTCCTTCTCTTTTCAAACGTCATAGGGGTGTTACCGAAGCACGGAAGTATCCTAAGTCAAAGGTAGTGTCGTCACCCGATATGGTATCCCGTTGCCGTAACCGTTGCACAAAGATTTCCAAGCTCATCGCTTACGTCCACGCGATAACTCGCCGTGTTTTTTCCGTTCTTTATACAAATCGCCTTTGCGGTAAGCTTATTTCCCTTTGCGGTGCCGAGGAATGAAATGTCCGAGTGCAACGATACGCACCCCATCTTTTTATGGTTTGCCGCAACCGCAAAGGCAAAATCGGCAAGCGTAAAGTACACGCCTCCCATTACCGCGCCCATAGCATTACGGTGCGAATCCGTAACAACAAGGCTACATATAGCGCTATGGTCGCCTACCTCTTCAATTACGGCTCCGTTTTCGCACGCGAAACGGTCGCCTTCAAACATTTTTCTTATTTCTTCTAACGTTTTTTCGTTTTCCATTTTATATCTTCTTTCAACTTTTTTACCGTATCTGCAAGCTCTTATTTGTCGGGTATCTGAACGGTCAAGCCTATACAGTATATATTATACCACTACCGCGCCGTTAACGCAACTGTTTTATTAAATCAAAAAGCAGAGCATTTTACCAAACGGCAATACGCTCTGCTTTTGCATTGATTAAATTTTCCGTATTTAAAGCTTTTCGAGGATTCCGTAATCGGCGTACTCGAAGATCCTTGCGTTTTTGTCGGGATTTATTGCGATAACGGTTGTACTTCCCTCTATTGCAGTGGTGTGGTGTATTGCGCCCGAGATACCCACCGCAATATATATCTTAGGGCTGACGGTCTTGCCCGTAAGTCCTATTTGCTTGTCATACGGCATCTTATTCATATCGACAAGGCCTCTTGATGCTCCGAGCTCGGCACCGAGTCTTTCGGACAATGCGTAAAGCTTTTCCATCGATTCCGCGACTCCTCTGCCGCCCGAAACTATTATATCGGAGCTTGCCGTTTTAGTTCTCACGGTCGCCATCTGAGGCTTTGTGACGCACCTTATTTTAGCGGTTATGTTTCCGCCCTGTGCAGGACGGTACATTATAAGGTTTTCGCCGTCTGACTCAAGCATGGTACAGTCAGCGCAAAGTCCTGTATTTAACATTGCGGCAACCACGGGAGCGTTTTTTCTTCCCCAAAGGTCTGCGTTCCACAAAATGACGTCGGGCTTATCGCTTACTGCTCTTTTATAAATCACCTGAGGCTCTGCTTTTTCAATCAGAATTACCTCGTCTGAGATATCCCTTGCCTTATCAAGCACCTCAGTACCTACCGCCCACACGGACTTAAGCTTTTTACCCGTGTATTCGTGTGACGCTTCTACCGCGTTTTGCTTCATCAGCTTGTCGACCAAGGGCATCAGCTCATTCATTGAAATGAATTTGCATTTTCTCTTTCCTCTTTCGTTTTCAAAGGCTTCCATAACCTTTGTCGGCGAGCCCGACAGTCCGCATTTCCGTACGTCGCAGCCAAGCGCCCCATTGTCGAGCAAGCGAATCTCGCCAAGCTTTGAAAAAATGCTCGGGAATCTGAGAACGTAGCCCCTCTCAAGTGTAACGAGTGCGGGCAGCTCAGCGCTTTCCTTCCCTGCACGCGTATCTGCAACAACACCGTTTCCGACGAGCTGCAGAGCAAGCGCGTTGGTTATAAGCGGAACAGCGAGCATCTGTGAAAGCATTGGACCTACCTGCGCGGTATCACCGTCAATGCTTTGTCGTCCGCACAAAACGAGGTCGAAGCCCTCCGATCTTATTGCGGTTGACAAAATATACGATGTAGCGAGGGTGTCAGAGCCCGCAAAGGCGACGTCACTTATCAAGGTCACCCTCGCGCCGAGTCTTGTCAGAGGCAAAAGAGCATTCTCGCTGCTTTTCGGGCCCATTGACATTACCGTAACGTCATTTGAGAGTCTGAGCGCACATTCAAGCGCCGATTCGTCAAAGGGGTTAAGCTCTCCCTTTACGACCTTAACGCATACTAAGATCTTCATAGATATTCACCGTTATATATCGGCTCAAGCGCCTTTCCTATAGCCTTGTATCTTTTGAAAAGCTCCATATATTTCGGCGTATTTTCGGAATTCGGGAGGGTTATCGAAACGACCTCATTACATTTTTCCACGGCTTGTTCTGGGCTTTCAAAAATACCCACGGCAATTCCCGCAAGCATTGCGCTTCCGAACGAGGAATCCGCATATTTCATCTCAACAAGCTTTATTCCGAGCGCGTCGGAAATCATCTGACGCCACAGAGGGCTCTTTCCTCCGCCGCCGATGATGGCCGCGCTGTCGCCGTGCTCAATATCAAAGCCTTCAAGCGCCATCTTGCAGTCGAGCATACTCATTGCAACGCCTTCAAGGACAGCTCTTGTAAAGTGCGCCTTGGTGTGCGATGCTCTTACACCGACGAAATCCGCACAAAGATTGGGGTTTGCGTACGGAGTCAGCTCGCCGTTAAGGTAGGGATGGAAAACAAGTCCGTCCGAGCCTATCGCGATCTTTTCAGCCATTTCATCAAGCTCTCTGTAATCACCGCCGAAGTTATCTCTAAACCATCTGTATGAGGCGGCGCAGGACTTTGTCGCAGTTCCGGGGTAGAACATATTATCAACAATATGAGAATAGTTTATCAGGTTAATATCGGGATACGGCTTATCGGTAACCACGCATATCCTGCCCGCGGTTGCAAGCTTTAAGGTCATTTGTCCCTTTCTGACCGCGCCCGACGCGAAAACCTCCATTACGGTGTCGGTAGTTCCGCAAAGCACGGGCGTGCCCTCGCAAAGACCCGTAACCTCTGCCGCTTTCTTTCCGATATTACCGACGATGTCGGTGGGCTTCACTATTTTCGGGAGCATTTTCGTGTCGATGTCAAGTATCTTGCAAAGCTCGGGGCTCCACTTCATAGTGTTGACATCGAACATCATACTGCCCTCGGCTTCGATAAAATCGGTCACGTAGTCGCCCGTAAAGAAATGTCTTACAAAGTCCTTTGCAAACATAATTTTACGAACTTTTGCCCAGTTCTGCGGCTCATTGTTTTTTATCCACAGAAGCTCGGGAAGCGACCATATGGTATCCGCCTTGTGAAGCACCTGCTTCTCGATTATTTCCCCGTAATTTTCTCTGAGGAGCTTTACCTCCTCCGTGCTTCGGGTATCAGTCCAGTAGATCGCCGGACGGATCACGTTGAAATCATCGTCCGTTATTACTGCCGTATGTGTTGCGGCGTCAAAGGAAACTGCCGCAATATCACGCGGTGAAATACCGCTTTTTTCGAGCACACCCACAATATTTTTGCAGGTCGCATCTACCCAGTGCGCAGGGTCCTGCTCGGCATATCCCGGCTTTGGATAGTCGGTGGGGTATTCGGCTGTTGCCGTTGCAGATATCTCTCCGTTTTCACAGAGGAGCGTTGCCTTTGACGCGCCGCCGCCGAAATCTATACCCAAAAGGTATTTCATTTTTATTTCTCCTTATATCTGATTTTGTAATTAGTACCCGTAATTCCCGCAACTACGCCCCTGTTTATAAACTCGGTATTGTCTACGTGATAAATTATCCATAGCATCCAAATTTCTTACAATTCTGCCAAAGGATGCAAATTTTTCATCATTTACATCGTAAAAATCAATATCGGGATTGAGTTTCTTTAAATATTCTAACATTTTGTCCGCCTTTTTGCAACTGCTTATTATAGCATTATAGAGATATGCCGTCTAACATATCTCTATAAATCTTTATTTATCTGTTTTCTATCCATTTATGCTCGGGGTCGGAGCTTCTGTTAAAGCCCTGATAATCCCCTGCCATAAGCCAAAGGAAGTAGGTCTTGTATCCCGGAGTTGATACGGTGGTATGGTAACCGTAAGGGAATTCCACAAGCTCGTCGTTCTTGACTCTGTAAGCCTCGTCGATTTCGCCGTCGGAGGTGTAAAGGCACTGAACGGCAAAGCCCTGCTTTGGGTCAAACAGAAAGTAATAGATCTCCTCCGCTATACATTCTTCGGGCATATTGTTTACGTCGTGCTTGTGCGGCGGGAAGCCTGCCCAGTTACCCTCGGTGCAGTATGCCTCGCCTATTGTGAGTACCTTTGCATTGGAATTTCCGTCAACGATGAAGCTGGTCTCACGCTGGAAGGGCTGTTCGCCGAGAAGCTTTAAAACAACGTGATCCTCGCGGAGCACCTGGGGCTCTGTTTTCTCTTCTACAGGTGTCGCGCATACCGCTATTTTAATATTGTCGATCGCTTCGATAACGAGCTCCTGCTCGCGCGGCATATAAAAGCTTTCTGCCTTTCGGTTATCAAAAACGGTTTTTCTGTTTCCTACGTTTTCAAAGACCTCGTCATTCACCTTTACGTTGCAGTGACCCTCGAGCATAATAAACGCAGTTTCCTTATCCTCCGTATAAAAAGGCAAGCTCTGTCCTGCGGTAAGCTCGATTATGCCAAACTCGAGCTTCTTTAACGAACATTCGCCTATTTTGCAAATCGGTGTGTAACCGTTTGCGCTTTTGTATGATTTCTTAAAGTTCATATCCGTTCTCCTTTAAGTATTTTTTAACTGTTTCAAAATCAGGTACGCTTTCTCTTGAGCCTATACCCATACACTTGATCGCCGATACGGCACTCGAAAAATGACAGCAGGTGAGGTATTCATATCCTTTTATAACACCTGCCGCAAAGGCTCCGTGGAACACGTCGCCCGAGCCGTTGGAGTCAACCACCTCTGCGGGATATATGGGATAACGGGTTATTTCCTTCCCGTCAAAGAGAAGTCCGCCGTTTTTGCCCTGTGTAACCACCACTACCTCGGGTGAGTACAGTTCAAAAAGCTTTTTTGCCGCTTCCTTGGCGGTTTTTGCACCTGTGTGACCGATAGAAAACTCCTCGGACGGAATCATAATATCCGTAAGAGCAAGAAGGCGCTCTACTCCCTCGTAAAGTCCGCCGCAGTCATAAAGCACCTTTGTGCCGTTTTCTCTTGCAATTTTTGCACCCTCAACAGCTGCATCAAGATCGTTTCCGTCGACCATAAGGATATCGGCATCTATAATGGCTTTCTTTTGTGCATCGTTTAACACAAGCGGAGGAAGATCTCCTTTGTCAAACACACAGGTTCTTGTCTTGGTGTCTGCACATAACCACAGTACCGAGGTAAACGAGCTAAAACCCGATTTGACTTCTATGAGATCGGTATCAACACCGTACCTTTTAAAATCCTCTTTAAGGAATTTTCCGGCGTTATCATCGGATAAAACACCGATAAAGGCAGTGTCCTCTCCCAGCTTACTCGCCGCAACCAGACCTGTTGCAACAGGACCGCCGCCTGCAGTTTTGCAGGCAGTTGCCCTCATTTTTGTATCTTCCGTCGGATATGTAGGTATGTTGTAGAGAGTGTCAAATACGTTTGCACCGATTCCTACTATCTTTGCCATAGCTTACGCCTTTCCGTCTGCACCGACGAGCCTGATTCTTGTTACGCAAAACTCCTTAACAGCTTCAATGGGCTTTTTCATAAAATTGTCAATAGCAACAGATCTGTCGGGCTTTTGCAGCTCTTCAAGACAAGTGTCAAGGAAGGCATAGCAGATGTCGGTCGCAAAATTCATTTTGCGTACTCCCGCCGCTACCGCCTTTTTGATCTCCTCATCGGGAACTCCGCTTCCTCCGTGAAGCACAAGAGCCGTATTGTTCGTCGCCTCTCTGATAGCCTTGATCCTTTCAATATCAAGCTTCGGCGGCTTCTTGTACTTGCCGTGCGCCGTACCTACCGCAACCGCGAGGCAGGAAACACCCGTTTCCTCGACAAATCTCTTTGCGTCCTCGGGACGGGTGAATTCATCCATACCGTCGTCCGCAGTGGTTCCGATATGTCCAAGCTCGCCTTCCACCTGAACATCAAGATACGAGCAGGTTTCAACGACTCTTTTTGTGAGCTCTATATTTTCTTCAAAAGGAAGTGTCGAGCCGTCAAGCATAATACCCGTTGCTCCATAACGGATAGAACGTGTGGTTTCAAGCTCACTTGGTCCGTGGTCAAGGTGGAAGCACACCGGCACAGTGGCTTTTTGCGCCGCCGCCAGAACCACCGGAGAAAGATAATATCCCGTTTCTTCCTTCATAAGTCTGGGATAGATCTGCATAATTATCGGGGCTTTCGTTTCTTCCGCCGCCTTAATTACTCCCATTACACTTTCCATATTGTATACGTTAAATGCAGGGATAGCAAAGCTACCCTTTTCGGCTAAATCCAAAGCGTATCCAAGATTTACAAGCATTTAAGAACTGCCTCCTCAAGCTTCATAAGCTCAATGCCCTCGGACTTTGTTGCAAGAAGCGCTTCGTATTCAGCGGGGCTTGCTACAACAAGGATCTCCGCATCGGCGTTCTTTGCGTTGAACCATCTGTTTTCGGCAACCTTACGCATTACCTCGGGCATATATTCATTCATTACGTAATGTCCTGCAAGCATCGTGTACTGACGATTGAGAAGCATTTCGCGTACCTCTCCGCAAGCCGAAAGGATCTCTCGAATCGGCTCTGTTTCCTCAAGGTCACGCGCAAGAAGGGGCGAATCCTGAGGAGTGAATACTGCGTCACTCTTTTTGAGAGCAAGCTTGCCGTCACGAATAAGCTTTGCAACGAATTCTGTGTATGTGAACACCTCAGCCTTAACGTCTATTCCCCACTCCTTGTATTCGCGCTTCATAACCTTAGCGTCTGCGGGGTCATAACATACAACCGTCTTGTATTCGTTAAGAGTCTTTGCACATTCTTCCATAAGGGTCTTTGTTTCGGCAGCGGCACCGATCATAAAGTCGAGAGTATAACCGCTGTTCGGCTCGTCCTTCAGGATGGTGAAGTCAACGCCCGCTGCCTTGAGAACGTCAGCAGCAGCCTTCGCGCATCCGTTTGCCCTCACGTTTTCGCCTGTGAAGAACAAAACGTCTGTCTTCGGAAATTCGGGAATCGTGTTTTCAGACTTTACTCCCTTGATGTTGCCCGTTTCCTGAAGATTCGTGATAAGCTTCATTATGTATTCGGGAATCTTTCCGTCAAGAGCCGCGCCGAGTCTTGCTTCGCGTGTAAACATAACGGGATCCCAGCCTGTAACACAGTCCGTCATGCATCCGCCGCAAAGCGAGCATTCGTATACGTTATCGATGATATCCTCAGAATATTCAATAGAATCTCTCAAAACGAGAGAAAGTCCGAGAGCTCTTGCTCTTGCGGTGTTTCTTTCAAGTCCCGTTGCGTTGCCGATAGGACACACATGATGACACATCCAGCAAAAACGGCACGAATTTATATGTTCCTTTGCTTTTTCTGTAAACTGCATAATTACCCTCCTTATAAGCCGAGCTTGAACGGGTTCATAATTCCGTTCGGGTCAAGCTGCTTCTTTATTCCTTCAAATACCTGCATTGCAGGACCGTACTGCTCTTTCATAAGTCTTCCGAGCTTGATTCCGACACCGTGGTGGTCGTTGACAACGCCGCCGTTGGCGATAGCCGTTCTGACTCCGCAATTCCAGATAGCCTGGTGAAGTCTGAATGCCTCGTGGGGATCCTGAGGTACGTTTTCACCGTCAACGATGAAGCGGTCGTAGATCATACAACCCCACTCATACCAGTGAGAGAAGTGAGCGATAAACTTCGCCTGCGGGAAGTTGGTTTCGATAGCCTTCTTCATCTCCCAATATATCTTTTCGATCTTATCGTAAGGAGCGATGGTATCCATTGTACCGAAGCACTGAGGAATATCCATCATATGTCCGGGGTAGAAGAACGTGATCTTTTCCTTCCACCACTTTTCACCGTATTCGGAGCCGAGATCCTCTGCACCGTACTTGCCGAAGGTTTCGAGAAGTATCTTCATTTCGAGGTCTGCTATTTCCTTAACGCCCTCGATGGCGATATTCATAAACGCGCCCTTCTTCTCCACGCCGACGATCTTCTTGATGAGCGATGCGGTTTCAGCCTCGTCATAAAGACGCATTACGGACGGCTTGAACTTCTGGAGAAGCTCGCGTCCCGCGTTAAAGGCATCAGTCATATTGTGGAACAAGAAGCCTCTGAACTGACGCGATTCGGGCTGCTCGTAAATTCTCATCTGAGCCTTCGTCATAACGCCGAGCGTGCCCTCGGAGCCGATGAATATCTGGTTGAGGTCGGGTCCTGCCGCGTGCTTGGGGGCGGGTGACGTTTCGATGATATCACCGTTCGGGAGAACTACCTCCATCTGAAGTACCATATCGTCGATCTTACCGTACTTGGTAGAGGATACGCCGATACCTCTGTGCGCGAGGAAGCCGCCTACTGTCGAGCAAGTGAGCGACGAGGGATAGTGCATAGTTGCGTATCCCTTTTCGTTTGCCGCCCACTCGATGTGCTTGTAGATCGCGCCCGTGCCGCATTCTATGTACATACCCTGTGTGTTTACGTCGTAGATCTTATTCATTCTCTTTGTGTCGAGAACGATACCGCCGCATACGGGAATAGCGCCGCCCTGCGTACCGCCACCGGCACCCCATGTGGTTACGGGGATCTTGTAGTAGTTTGCAATTTTAAGAACTGCCGATACCTCTTTTGCATCCTTGGGAGCAACGATGAAGTCGCCCTCGGGCATTCTGAGGCCTCTGTCTGCCCACATTCTGGAAAGCCAGAAGTAGTCTACGCTGTGTGTTAATTTGTCGATCGTTCTCGTGGAACAATTTTCTCTTCCGACTGCATCCTCAAGCTCGGTTGCAATCACGTCAAATAAAAAATCTGTCATCTTTTTTCTCCTTACAATTAATCAAGCGACGAATCATATTTCAGACTCGGCAAATACTTGCAAAATTCTTTTATCTCTTTCTTATAGTCGCCTTCGATCTCAACGAAGTGATGAATATACGGTCCTTCAATAAGGCGGCTTTCTACCTTCTGTAAGTCTTCAAACTCTACCCATATATAAGTACCGTGTGTCTGAGGTCCGACCGTAGTATCGGTAACGAGAGGAAGGATCATATAATTTCCGCTTTCCTGGTCAAGACGCGCGATGGTGTATCTTCCGTCCTTCGCTCTGAACCACGAGCGCTGGTTTACAAGACGCGCCACGGAATCGGTACCGCTTTCCGCCTTTTGAGATAGCGGGAAGGGTCCGCAATGCCACAAAAGCTCTGCGTTCTTGTTTTCGGGATGGCGCACTGTGAATTCTCCGAACAAGGGCTTGCCATCGCCGAGAGTCGCGCATTTGAGAAGCGACATAGTCATAGCACAGTGAACGTCACTCTCGCAGGAGATGAGGTATCCCATATCGTTAAGGATTCCGTAAACCGTACACGGGGCGAGACCGTCAAACATAATGGGGGTCGCCGTCCAGCATTCTGCCGAAACAACGTCAAGGTTGAATTCTGCGAACAGGCGCTTATACATAACCGTAAGCGCCGCCATTCTTTCAATATACTGAGGAGTAAGATCATCGAGCTTGTAATTGCTTTTGATATATTCCGCGATCTCGTTTACCTCGGGCGGCATTTCTTCCATTACCGCCTTCATTCTCTGCTCTATTACGGCAAAGTTGATGGGTATGAGCTTTACTCCGAATTTCTCCATAAGCTCACCCTCGTTCCAGATAACCGAGAAGAAGGGTGCGGGACGCGCGCCGACCTGACCTATACGCATACCCGTAAAGTTCTTGACCATGCACGCAACTCTTACAAAGCTTTCAAATCCGTTTTTAAAGTCTTCGCTTTCTACCTCACAGCAAGGGAGGTGTGAAAACGGAATATGGAATCTCTGGAACTGACGCGATATTCCGAAAAGACCGCACTGCGAATCTGTCGGGCGCATACCGTCAACGTAATATTCGTCGTCAAGCGGAGCCCACAAAAGAGTTGGCTTACCGAGAGCCTTTGCAATGTCAGCCGCGGCTTCCTCGTTTCCGAAGTTACAGTTAATGATAAAGACCGCGTCTACGTTGTTGCTTTTCAGACGTTCGATCATAGCTTCTGCCGAAGCGTCGTCAAAGATCAAGTCCTTGTGACCGAGGCCCTTGGAATCAACGAAGGATACCTTTTCGCTTGAAAAGCTTTCTTCAATATACCTTACAAATCGCTCTCCTCTTTCTTCTGCCGAATGCCAGGTCAGAAAAGTTCCCTTCGGTCTGTCCGTCGTATTACGGCGCATCGGAACAAGACCGATTTTTACTTTGTAATCAAACATTCTATCACTCCTTGGAATTATTTTCATTTTACTATGCATTGCGCTATCAAATTATACCATATACCGAAAATATTTTCAACAGGAAATGCGAAAATATTTTTTATTTGACAATGTTTTGTGATTGTTGTATAATGAAATATATGAAATTTTTTTCGCCGAGGTAAAAATGGACAGAATTTCTCTAAAAATAAAGCTTCTGTACGATAAAATGGGAAAGGCCGAAAAACGGATCGCAGACTGGATCCTTGAAAATTCGGGCGAGATCATCTCCCTTTCAATAGTAGAGCTTGCCGAAAAATGCGGCTGCGGAGAAGCGACAATAGTAAGGTTTGCAAAAAGACTCGGGCTCAACGGCTTTCAGGAGCTTAAGTTTTCTCTCGCATCGGAAAACGGCGGTTCTCCCGCAAGCACTCATATAAGCGCAAAGGATTCGGCGTTTGAGATATATCAGAAGGTCTGCAACGACATTTATCTGTCGCTTGAGAGAACAAAGGGCTCACTTAAAGAGGAGCTTCTCGGCAAAGCCGCCGAAAAGATATGCAAGGCAAACAAAATTATAACTCTGGGACTCGGAAATTCGTCCTCCGTTGCGATAGACGCAAGTCATAAATTTATGCGCGCGGGACTCAACGCCATTGCATATACCGATAATCACATGCAGGTGATCGCCGCATCCCATCTGACAGAAAACGATATTGCGATCGGAATCTCTCATTCGGGCTCGTCGAAGGACGTGGTCGAGGCTCTGAAAATAGCAAAAGATCACGGCGCGACTACCATAGCAATTACCAACAGCGGAAAATCACCCATCTTAAAGCAAAGCGACATAGTTCTTGCGACCTCATCAATGGAAACGAAATACAACATACTCGCTCTCAACTCGAGAATTGCTCAGCTTGCAATAATCGATACCCTGTATTTCTACATCGTATACAACCGTTCGGGCGACGCCCTTAAATCCATACAGGACACCGAGCAATCCTTGCTTACTAAAAAATACTGATAGCAAAAATGACATCCCGCAAAGGATGTCATTTTTGTTTTACAGTATCTCAATAAAGTGGGTTCTCTCAAAAGCTTCGGACTTTTCAAGAGCAATTATTCCGTCTTTTTCGGAAATATCACCCACAAAGCCCTCATCTTCCGAAATTCCGCACCACGGCTCGATACAAACGTAATTTCTGACGGGAAGTGTCCATAACGCAAGAGCCTCGTGACCGGGGAAGCCCACACGAAGACGTCTTCCACCGTTCTTTTGCTCCAGAACAACGCTTTCGGAGCTAATACCTCTGAAAAGGTAGGTGCATTTATCAAACTCGCTGTATTTAAGCTCCAATTTGCCGTTATCAAGTATGATCTCTTCGGTCATTCCGTCAAGATAGCCGTCCGTTATCATAAGTCTTGTGAGCTCGGTGTCATTTTCAAATTTTATATCATATTCCTCGACGCCCTCGGGAGTCGCAAAGCCCTCGTGTCCGCCAAAGGAAAAGTAGATTTTTCCAGCAGTGGTATTTTTTACGGAATAAGTAATATTAAGCTTGCTTCCAACAAGCTCAAATATAGCGCGGAACTCAAAATCAAAAGGATACGCTTTCCTTGTGTCGGCGTCGGATACAAGCAAAAAGCAGACCTTCGTTTCGGTTTGATATTCAATTTCAAACTCCTTGAATCTCGCAAAGCCGTGCTGAGGGATCTCGTATTCCTTGCCGCCGTGCGTGATCTTTCCGTCGTGAGGTCTTCCGCATATCGGGAAAAGCACGGGCGCGGTAAAGCCCCAGACCTTTTCGTCTGCCTGCCACATATATTCGGTTTTACCGTCGTTAAAGCTTAAAAGCTGAGCTCCGAGAGAACTGATCTTGGCGGTGAATTTTCCGTTTGTAAGGCTTACAAGTGTATTCATTTAATAGTTCTCCTTTAAGTTCAGGGTATTTAACACGCGCTTCAGCTCACTTTTTGACTGAATGCCTGTAAGACTGAAAATTTTATTAAGCTTATACCTGAAGGCAGAATCCGAAAGGTAAAGCCTTTCGGCAAGCGCTCCGTACGGAACGTCCTCGGCTATTCCCTTCAAAATCATTTTCATAGTATCGTCATCATAGCCGAGTACCGTGTCTATTCCGACGATACCGCTTAACATTTTATCATCAAAAATACTGTTTATGCAAGGCTCAACGTCCGACGTGTAAGTATGACCGTCAGGCTTAAATTCCCGCATCCCCGTGCTTTCTCTCACTATAACGTCATATCCTACCGTAAGCTCAAGTGATTCCACCTCGGGATTGTCGGACAAATAACCGTAGATCTTTCTTGCCTGTCTGCCCATCTCATAGTATTTGGGAGCAACTGTGGTTATTGACGGGGAAAGCTTCTCGCTTATGACCGAATTGCCGTATCCCGTAACGATAACGTCCTCAGGTACACGCAGTCCCCTCTCACGCGCCTTTACAATAAACGCCGCGGCAAAATAATCGTTTGCACACAGCACCGCGTTATACGACGATATGCAATCAAGTAAAACATCAATGCATTTTTCGGCGCCGTCGTCACTCGGATAAACGTCATTTGACGCATCCATTCCAAACACCGTTCGCATTTCCTTTACGAACGCGCTCCTCTTTTCCGAATCTATGTTGGAAAAATTGTTGACGCCAAGCATAGCTATACGGTCTCTGCCAAGGGATTTACAGTATCTGACAAGACCCGAAACCGCGTCCTTTCTGTTGGTTTTGATACTGCTTATTCTGCTGTCAAGATCCGCAAGCTCCGTACCCACGACAACGGGGCGCAGCTTGTATTTCTTGCACAGAGAAACGTTTTTTTCAAGAAAATGCTTTGTCGAGCACACAATGGGGACCACAGAGCCTTCCGTGAAAAGCCCAAGCTCCTCAGGCTCAACAAGCTCAAGCCTCTGCTTTCCTATACCGCCGAGTATTTCCGTATACCACACGGATTTTCGGTGTATTTTTTCTACTACGGCGGGAATTTTTGAATTTTTCACGGCAAATTCACCCCTGATCGTCATAACTTAATTAAATATTATACAACAACTTCAAAGATTTTGCAATACCTAAATTCAACGACCTGTCCAAAGCTTTTTTAGGTATTCAAAAAGCTTTTTCCCCGTCCTATAATTAATAAATGGAGGGATGTATATGAAAAAGCTAAAAAAAATAGATATGCACGTTCACTGTATCGAAGAAAGAGGTATACCGAAGCTTTCGGGACACTTCTATCCCACAGTACACGAGCTCAGAAAAATATACGATAAGATAGGTGTTGAAAGGGGAGTTCTTCTCCCTCCCGGAACCTGTCCCGAATTTACTACCGAAAGGCTTTCTCCCCGAGAAGCCGAAGGCATTGCAAAAAAATACAATAATACTATCGGATGGTGGTTTTGCGGTGTTGACCCGAGATTCGGAAGCAACAATGACAAGACCGACTTTTCTCATTACCTGAATTACTACAAAGCTCACGGAGCGCGCGGTGTAAGCGAGCTTATTTCCAACATCAGTCTTGATGACCCGAGAATGCTCAACCTCTTTAGTCACTGCGAGGCGTGCGGTATGTCGGTCACTCTGCACTTCGGCAAGCCCGAATACGATTACGGCGTGGTTGACGAGCTTCATCTTCCAAAGCTTGAACGGGTGCTTCAGATGTTTCCGAAGCTTAAAATCATCGGTCACTCGGTGCGCTTCTGGTCAGAGCTTGACGCTGATGTAACCGAAGAAACACGTGACGGATACCCCACGGGCAAGGTTTTGCGCGAGGGACGCGTCGGTGAGCTTATGAGAAAATATGAAAACCTCTACTGTGACCTCTCCTCCCTTTCGGGATACCGTGCAATGGTAAGAGATCCCGAGTACACTTATAGATTTTTGGAAGAATTTGCAGACAAAATTTTCTTTGCCACAGACATTCACGATCCCGAAAACATAGATCCCGACAATCCCTGTCACGAAATGCTTCAACTCTCCGACTTCCTTGACAGAATCTGCGAGGATGGTCACATCAGCTACGCGGCATACGAAAAGATCTGCCGCAAGAATGCACTCAAATTACTTGGAGAATGTGAGGATTAAAATATGAAGACCTTACAGACAGACGTCCTTGTGGCAGGCGCGGGAATTGCCGGAATAAAAGCGGCGTACACCGCCGCCAAAAGCGGATGTGACGTTTTGGTCATAGCCAAAAGTCAGGTCACTGCATCGGATTTCGTTCTCGGCTTCAACGCGGTCCTCTCGGATGACGACAGTATAAAGCTCTACGCAGACGACACTACGAGGGGAGGCGGAAATATAAACGATCCGACACTTGTAAAAACGCTTGCCGAAAATTCCGCAAAGGAGGTCGCGTTCGTTGAAGAAACGGGACTCAGCTTTGACAGGGAAAACGGCGGCTACCATCTTCTAAAGCCTCTCGGATGCAGCACGGCAAGGCTTGCACACATAAAAAACACCACGGGCAGAATAACCCTTGAAAAATTCCGAGAAATGGCGGCAGAGGCAGGTGTGAGGTCCCTTGATAAGGTAATGCTCTCCGACTTGATTTCTGAAAGCGGCAGAGTCACGGGCGTTGTCGCCTTTGACCTTGAGAACAAAGAAATTATAAAGATCTCTGCCAAGGCGGTCGTGCTCGCAACGGGCGGAATACATATTGCAACAGATAGCACCTATCCTCTTACAATGACGGGGGACGGATACGGCGCGGCATACCGCGCAGGCGCAGAGCTTACCGATATGGAATTTATACAGTACGAGCCCTGCAGATGCATATATCCGAAGAAGCTCGGTATTTCCACCACTCTTCTCGCTAAGGGCGGAAAGATAACGAACAACCGCGGCGAGCGCTTTTTACTGCGCCACTATAAAACTGAGGGCGACGCACCCAAGGACGCTCTTGCAAAGCTGATCTATACCGAGGTCGCAAACGGCAACGGAAGTGAGCACGGCGGAGTCTACCTTGACCTGACCGACATCCCTGCCGATGAAATAATCGAAAAGCACAGTCTTTACTATAACCGTTTTATGAATGCGGGTATTGATCTTACTAAGGAGATTATTGAGGTCGGTCCTTCTGCCCACTCGTTTATGGGCGGAATAGTGATCGATGAAAAATGCAGGACCTCGGTGGACGGTCTTTTTGCCGCAGGCGAGGTAACCGGCGGTATTCACGGAGCAAACCGTGTCGGCGGAAACGCGGGAACCGAAATTTACGTTTTCGGAACTATCGCAGGTAACAGTGCCGCCGAATACGCAAGATCCGTGACCTTAAGCGAAAGCGAAGTCCCCTTAATTGAATATGGTAAAAACGGTCGGGATAAAGAACATTTCGAAGAATGCAAACGTGAGCTTCAGAGAATTATGGCAAAATATATGGGTCCAGTTCGTGACGGGCAGAGACTTGATATGGCAATGTGCCTGATAGATGCTCTCGATAAGGACGTAACCGCTGCCGACACCCTTGATTTCGACGCAGCGGTCTGCAAAAGGGAGCTTGAAAATATGCTTACAGTATGCAAATGCTCCTGCGTTGCCGCGGCAAAGCGCACCGAATCGCGCGGCGTACACACCAGAAGCGACTACCCCGAAACAAGCAAAGACTTTGAAAAAAGCTTTATACACAGGAAATGAAATGAACTTTAAAATAACTCATATATGCGAGCCGATATACAACCTGCGGTGGAAGTCGGGTAAGGTTGTGGGAGTCTATGACCGTTGCTTCAACGTGCTGACAGACACGGGGCAGCTTATAACGCTTTTCAAAAAAAGCGACAAATTTTCCACCCGTGCAATTTTAACCGATATTGACTGTAATATCTCCTTGCTCGAATTTGCGGACGGTGCAGAGGCGCTTTGTGACGGACGGTCAATTACGGTTGGAGATATTACTTTTTATTTGTCGAATGCGGAAAAGATCATAACCCGGCGCGCGCCTGTCGCGCTCACCCCGAAATACGAGGACGGTATTCTGCTGTTTGCAGACGTTCTCAAGCGAAGCCGCAAAAAAAGTCCGGTTTTTGAAAACGGTATCTTAAAAGAAAGGGTAAAGCGCGGATTTGAGATCCTTAAGGATGACCTTGTTGGAGGCTTTGAGTCGCTTATAGGTCTCGGCATAGGTCTTACCCCGTCCTGCGACGATATGCTCTCGGGAATGTCTGCTTTGTTTCACCTGACCGACACGGGTCAGGTCTTCAACAGAGCGCTTGCCGAATTTTTACAGGACAAGGGCGACCTCGTCACCACCCTCGTCAGCAAAAGTCTGCTTGCAGACGTTGCCTGCGGACACATAAACGAAACTCTTTATAGCGTCATTCGCTCAATTATAGAGGGTAAAGACGATATTGAAAAGAACGCCCTTGAGCTGATAGAGGTCGGAAGCTCGTCGGGCTCTGAGACCTGCGAGGGGATATTAATGGGATATAAATTTCTAAAGGATAAGGAGCAGATAAGATGGTTGTAAAAAACTATATCGAAAAAAACAGATATTACGATTCCGTTTTTTTGATGAAGATCGCAAGAAGGCTTGCCGAAGCAGACGGTATTGACAACGCCTCTATCGGTATGGGAACTCCGCTTAACAAGGAGACCATCACCGACCTCGGTCTGAATGCCGAGGAAATGAGTATGGCGGGACCTAACGACCTTATAATCGCGGTAAGAGCCGAAAGCGAGGCTGACTGCGAAAGGGCACGTGAAGAATTCACCCGTCTTGTAAACGAGAAAAGCTCAAGCGCAGCCAAAAACAGCTTCAGAAGCATAGTGGGCGCAAAAGCTGCTATTCCCGACGCAAATCTCGCCATAATCTCGGTTGCGGGAGAATACGCATTCGCCGAAGCCAAAAGAGCGCTTATGAATAATATGAACGTTTTTATGTTCAGCGATAACGTAGACATTAAGGACGAGGTCACGCTCAAAAGGCTTGCTCAGAGTAAGGGCAAGTTTATGATGGGACCCGGATGCGGACTTTCGTTTATAAACGGCGTTGCAATAGGTCTTTGCAGTATGGTAAACAGGGGTTCTATCGGACTTGCGGGAGCATCGGGAAGCGGTATTCAGGAGGTTATGGTCCTGGTTCACAGAAACGGCTTCGGCGTGTCCCACGCCATCGGTACGGGAGGACGCGATATGTCCGACGAGGTCGGAGGCATTTCTATGATACAGAGCATAAGGGCGCTTGAGGCGGATGAGGACACCAAGGTTATCGCGCTTATCTCAAAGCCTCCTGCAAGGTCGTCGCTTCTCAAGGTAATAGAGGTAATAAAGGAATGCACAAAGCCTGTTGTCGTTCATTTTTTGAACGGCGACAACAAGATACTTGCAGACAACGGTATAATCTACTCCGAGACCTTTGACGAAACGGCGAAAAAGGTTATGGAGCTTGCGTGCGGTCACGAGGTCGAGATAAAGAAAATATTTGAAAATAACGTTGACGTGGATGCAGAGATATCAAAATTCGCAAAGAGTCAGAAGTATTTCCGCGCTATTCTCTGCGGCGGATCACTCACCGACGAAACCCAGATACTCTGGCGCAAAAATATGGGCGAGCTTTACTCCAACGTCGCGTTTGACAAGAGTCTGATGCTTCCCGACCCGTTTACGAGCATCAAGAATACGGTCATCGACATCGGAGATGAGACCTTCACCAAGGGACGCGCTCACGTTGCCATTGACCCTACCGCCCGTGTCAACCGCTTTATCAAGGAGGCGAGAGACCCCGAAACCGCGGTCATATACCTCGATTTCTTGCTCGGCTACGCTCTGCACGCCGATCCTGCGTCTGTTATGGCAGAGGTGATAGCAGAGGAGAAAAAGCGCGCAGAGGACGAGGGCAGACATCTTTGCATTATTGCAACCATCTGCGGAAGCGATATGGACCCTCAGGACTTTGAAAAGCAGGCGCAGATATTAAAGGACGTCGGAGTAATACTCGTTGACACAAACAGTATGGCGGCAGAGCTTGCTATGGATATAATCAGAAAAACGGAGGAGAAATAAATGTTAAACGATAAAATAAGCGTTATAAACGTAGGAACGGACGTTTTCGCCGACGCGATCAAGGCTCAGGGCGTTCCTGCCGAGCATATCAACTGGAAGCCCGGCAAAAAGACCGTGATTTCCGACAGAGCGAAGGAAATCCTCGAAAAAACTCTCTATTCCGACTTCGGACTCAAAATCGAAGAAGCCAACAACAAGGTTATAGACATATTCAACAATACAGACCCCTATTGGATAGGCGTAAAGCCTGCAAAGGAATGTGTTCCCGGCGTTGAGGACGGAATGATACTGCACTCCGGTCCCGATATTCCGTGGGAAAGAATGTGCGCGACACAGCAGCAGGGCGGCATCAACGGAGTTATGTTCGAGGGCTACGCCAAGGACGAGGAAGAAGCAAGAAGAATGCTTGAGAGGGGTGAGATCAGATTCGTTTCATCAAACGACTACCACTTAGTCGGTCCCGGCTCGGGCATCACAACTCCTTCTATGGCGGTAAACATCGTTGAGGACAGAAATACGGGCTTCAGAGGCTTTTGCCCTCCGTTTGAGGGTCCCAACAGAGGCGGTCTTGCAGGCTGGGGAGTTTTCAACGAAAATATAAGACAGCATCTTAATATGGTACATGACGTGATCGCACCCGCTATGACCAAGGTCCTTGAAGCAAACGGCGGTATGGCTATGCGCAAGATCTTCACAAGAGGCGTGGAAATGGGTGACGAGCTTCATTCAAGGCAGGATGCAACGGGTCTTATTGCCGGAAACGAGCTTATGAAAATGCTCTTTGAGGCGGATATCACGAACGACGAGAGAAAGAAATGCGTGGATCTCCTCTACGGAACCGTAAGATTTTTCCATCCGCTTGGTATGGCTTCGGCTATGGCTCTCCTTGAGGCTATCCGAAAGGTAGACTATTCGACCATCGTCACATCAATGGTCGGAAACGGCGTTGACTACGCAATCAAGGTAAGCGGTCTCGGCACCGCTTGGTACTGCGCTCCGTCACCAAAGCTTACGGGCGAGTACGTTGCCGCAGACGTTAACGACGACGAGGTTCTGCCGTGGATCGGCGACAGCTGTATTCTCGAGGCAACGGGTCTCGGCGGCTTTGCGGCGGCTGCTGCCCCCGCGGTAATGCGTTCGCTCGACAAGACAATGAAAGACGGCATCGAGCAGACTCTTGAAATGTCGGAAATTACGGTTACGGAAAACGCGAACTACCTTATCCCCGCCCTCAACTACAAGGGCACGCCTACGGGAATCGACATCAGAAAGGTTATCGAAACGGGAATCGAGCCCGTCATCCACGGCGGTATGATCTCCACCACGGGCAGACGTCTGGGCGCAGGCATTGCAAGAGTTCCCCTCGAATGCTTCGAAAAAGCTCTTATAGCTTACGGTGAAAAATATGGCTTGTAATATTCTCGTATTAAATATAGGAAGCACGTCGTTCAAGTTCAAATACTACGATATGGACACCGAAGCACTTATCGCAAGCGGAAAGATCGGCTCGGTCTTCACCGACAAAAGCGACTATGTTTTTGAAGTTAACGGAGAAAAGCAGTCGGGATTTTTAGATGCGTCCTCGGGCTATAAGCCCTGCCTTGAGCGCGTTTTCGCCCTCATCGACGAAAAGTGCGAGGGCGGCAAGAGCGCCGTTGACGGAATCGGCTTCAAAACCGTCGTGGGCGGCGATATGAATTACCCGTGTATTATAGACGATAATGTGCTCGAAAGGCTTGAGGAGTTAAGCTTTGTCGCTCCCGCGCACAACACACCGTACATAGAGGCTGTAAAAAGCGTTCACGAGCTTTTCCCCGCCATAGTTACGGTCGGAGCGTTTGAAACCGCGTTCCACAACACTATTCCCGACTACGCGGCAATATATCCCATCGACAAGGAAACTGCTGAAAAATACGGCATCCGTAAGTACGGCTTTCACGGCGCGGCACATAGCTATGCCACGTACAGGCTTACGGCTCTCGGTGCTAAAAACATTATTTCGGTCCATCTCGGAGGCAGCTCGTCGGTATGTGCCATAAAGGACGGCAAGTCGATCGACACAAGTATGGGCTTCTCTCCTCAAAGCGGTATCCCTATGAACAACCGCTGCGGAGATATTGACGTGTTCGCAATACTCTACCTTATGAAAAAGGAAAATATGAGCTGTGACGAAATGAGAGAATTCCTCAGCACCAAGTGCGGACTGCTCGGTATGAGTGGAAGCAACGATATGCGTGTTGTTGAAAAGGACGAGAACGGCACCGTTATGAAATCTTACACCTACAACACCGCAAAGTATATCTGCTCGTTCCTCGCGGCTCTCGGCGGAATTGACGCAATAAGCTTTTCGGGCGGAATCGGCGAAAACAGTATTCCCGTCAAAAAGGCGATCTGCGAAAGACTCGCTTTCCTCGGCGTCGAGCTTGACGATGCAAAAATGAGAGAAAAGCTCGGGTCCGAGCCGATGCTTATTTCAACCGAAAATTCCAAGGTTAAGGTTTTTGTAACACCTGTTGACGAAGAACTAATGGTAGCTAAAAGCACGTACGGCTTTATAGAAAGAAGGTAAAAATATGTTTGAAAGAAGTAAATGGGAATTCGGTATCGGAAGCGTAAAGCGCGACGGTATTCTTTACGGTATGGGATACACGAAGGAGGAGGTCAAGAAGCCTTACATCGCGGTCGTCAATTCCTGGAACGAGTACAATCCCGGGCACGTTCATCTGAAGGAGATAGCCCAGAGAGTCAAGGACGGTGTGCGAGAGGCGGGCGGTCTGCCCTTTGAGCTTACCACAACGGGTATCTGCGACGGTATGGTATTAAAGGACCCCAGATACATAGAGCTTCCGAGTCGTAACCTCATCGCAGACGAGATCGAGCTTAACGTCGAGGCAAATATGTTTGACGGAATGGTGCTTCTCGGCACCTGTGACTCCATCGTTCCCGGTCAGCTTATGGCGGCGGCAAGACTTAATATTCCGACAGTTGTGGTAACGGGCGGTTATATGCCGCTTTGCTTCTATCAGGGCAAGGAGATCGGCCTTACCAAGGTCTCCTCTACCGTCGGCAAGGTTATGCAGAACAAGGTGTCCCGTGAGGAATTTGACGATATGGTATACTGCGCTCACGCAGGACAGGGCGCGTGCGGCTCTATGACAACCGCTAACAGTATGTGCTGTATAGCAGAAGCGCTCGGTATGACCGTGCCCGGCAATGCGACTGTAAACGCGACCGACAAGCGTCTCGGAGCTATGGCTTACGAGGCGGGAAAATACGTTATGGATATGGTCAAGAACGATATAACCGCGCGTGATATCATCACACTGGAGGCTATCGAAAACGCGATCATCACAGATATCGCCATCGCGGGCTCGACAAACCTTTTACTCCACATTCCCGCAATCGCGCACGAGGCAGGTATCGACAGAGACTGGTGGAGCTTCTTTGACGAAATGTCACATAAAATTCCGCTTGTTACCGAAATTGCCCCGAACGGTCCCTACTATTTCAACGACTTTGAACGCGCAGGCGGTATGAAGGCGCTTATGAACGTTCTTCTTCCCCTTCTTCATTCGGACTGTAAAACCATCAACGGCAAGACGCTTGCCGAAAACTATAAGGACGCCCCGATATATGACGACAAGGTCATTCACACCCTCGACGCTCCCGTGTCCGATGACGGCGGTATCTCGGTGCTTCTCGGAAATCTCGCACCCGAGGGCGCAATATTAAAAACTGCCGCAGTTCCCGAGAGTATGATGAAATTTGAAGGTGCGGCAAAGGTATTTTCCGAGGTCGACGACGCAATCGCGGCTCTCAGAAGCGGTGATATCAAGGCAGGCGACGTCGTAGTTATAAACTACCTCGGTCCGAAGGGACGTTTCGGTACAACTGCATTTGCGTTCCAGAAGGAGCTCGCGGGAATGGATATTTGCGACAAGGTGGCAATAGTGACAGACGGAAGATTCTCAGGCGGCTCAAGCGGACTCAGCATCGGATACGTTGCTCCCGAGGCTGCTATCAAGGGCCCTCTCGCAGTTGTTAAAAACGGAGATATGATCTCGATCGACGTGCCGAACAGAAAGATAAACATTAATTTGACGGACGAAGAAATTACGGAAAGACTTTCAAAGGTCGACTGGAAGCTTCAAGAAGAAAAATTCAAACCGTTCTTACGTTTGTTTGCAAGAAACGTATCGTCAACCGCGAAAGGAGCTACTTGGTTATAATGGATATTTTGAATGAATTACTTGAAAAAAAGCTCGTATTGATAGTACGCAGACTTCCTCAGGAAAAGGTCGCAAAATGTGTAGAGACCGTAATTGAGGGCGGAGTCAGATTTATAGAGAGCACGTTCGACCAGTCAGACCCCGACTGCATAGCCAAAAATAAGCTTTGCATTGAAACCATAGTCAAGACCGCTAACGGCAGAGCTATAATCGGCGCAGGTACGGTGCTTAATATTGATCAGGTCCACGCCGCGTATGAGGCGGGTGCGAAGTACATTATTTCACCGAACGTAAACGAAGCGGTCATCAAGGAAACTGTCAAGCTCGGTCTGATCTCCATCCCCGGCGCTATGACACCGACGGAGATCGAGCAGGCGTACTCGTGGGGAGCGCATATCGTAAAGCTCTTCCCTGCCGACGATCTCGGCTTACACTACATCAAAAATATCAGCGCTCCTCTTTCACATATTCCGCTTATGGCAACGGGCGGGGTCAATCCGCAGACTATATCGGATTTCTACGAAGCAGGAGCAAAGGCGTTCGGTACGGGAATAACTATTCTGACGAAGGAATACGTTGAGAGTGAAAATTACGATGGCATCAGAGAGCTTGCCCGTGCACACGTCGATGCCATAAGCAGACTTTAAGGAGGACTTTCAAATGAACAGTAATCCCGTAGTTTTAATTACCGGTGCGACCCGTAACATCGGCTTTGCAATTGCAAAGCGCTTCGCCAAGGAGGGCTACGACGTCTGCATCACAAGCAGAAAGAAAGACGCCGCCCAAAAAGCCGCCTCTGAAATTATGGCGGAATACCCGAGCATCACCGCACGCGGTTATGCAATGATAACCGAAGACCCCGATAGCATCCACGAGGTGTTTGTACAGGTAAAAGACGACTTCGGACGAATCGATTCCCTTGTAACAAACGCCGCCGATCCCGGATACAACCAGAGCATTCTGTCTACAACCCCCGAGCAGTATGACCACGTTATGAACAGTAACGCAAGAGGATACTTTTTCTGCTGTCAGGAGGCGGCAAAGCTTATGATAGAGGGCGGCAGAGGGGGAAGCATTGTTCTCATCGGCTCGGTTCACAGTAAGGGCGCTATTCCAAACAGAATAACCTACGCATCCTCAAAGGGCGCGATCGACGTTATGAACAGAAATATGTGCTACGAGCTCGGCAAGTTCGGTATACGCAGTAACGTCATAATAGTCGGTGCGGTGTATAATGACCGTTGGGTCGATTATACTCCCGAGGATTACGAAAAGAAGCGCGCAAACTGGCCTGTCGGTATAGAATCATATCCCGAAGACATAGCCAACTCCGCATACTTCCTGTGTTCAGATCAGGCAAAAACCATCAGCGGAAGCGAGCTTACCGTTGACTCGGGTGTAATGTCTGTGCTTTTGTCCTACAACAAAAATTGGGACGCAGAAAAAGACGCAAGAGAAAAGCTTGTAAAATAAAAAGAAAACCCTCGGCGGACGCCAAAGCATCCGCCGAGGGCTGTTTTGTTAATGGAATTACTCAGGCTCGCCATCAAATTCGGGGAATTTTGCGTCAAGTCTGAGCTCGCCGAACTTTTCTTCAAATTCGGCTACCGTGTATTTTGTGAAAAGCATTTCGGTAACTTCGCCGTTGAAGATATTGTCATAGTCGTTTTCTATAGAATATATGAAATATCCGTCTTGATAGTCTGCGAAGCCAAACAGATAAGTATATTCGGGATAGGCAAAGATATCATCCCCTTTATATGCTTCAGGTTTAAAAAACTCTACCTCTGTTCCGGTACTTGCTGATTCAAAAAAATCATATTCTTTGTCATTATATATGAGTTTGCCTGGAAAATCCATGGTTTCTTCATCAAACTTAAAGTAAGCAAACGGATATTCGCATACCCAAACTTCATTTGGATCAATGCTTGGGCGCACATCACTATGAGATTCGCAAGAGCTCAAGCACAATAAACAAAGAATCGACACTATAACCAATGACCAAACTTTAATCCTCACAACATATTCCTTTCATTTTTCGTTTATCGCAAATAATACTATAGGCTGATCATCGTTTTTTCAAAAAACGATTGTAAACTATCTGCATTCTGCTGCCTTTTATTTTCACCCTTGTAATTATACAAAACATATTTGCCTATTTCAGTCTTTCTTATCGCAACAGTATGCAGTGCATCATTCACCTTGTCAGAATTCCAAAACGAAAGCACATAAGCATCTGCATCGGGCGTTTTGTTGTTAATAATATCGTCCCCTTCTACTCGGCTTACTTCATACTCTTTTTGTTTGAAATATCTTTCAATAGCATAGGGATTTGTTCCCCAAGCGCCGCCAAGCATTTGTCCATCGGATTCGTAATGTGCTGCAATTTTAGAGAGGTCTTCTTTTGCACCTAAAGCAACAAGAGCTTTGATGCAGTTTCAGCTATGCCCAATATTTCGGCACACCGCCATCCGTATAGTGCATCAGCATTTGACAATTTTCTGTTACAACGTCGACATCTGTTTGACATCTAAGCCCTCCTTCATATTATCATATCTTCTTACTGTTGTCAATTTGCTCGTGCCGGCTGAGCAGGTACATTATGAGGTGAAACTTAGGTTTTGTCAATACTTTTGATGCAAAAAGTGAAAAATCGTTACAAAAGTTGCATTTTTGCAAAAATAGTTGCATTTTTGCATATTTTCAGTCAAGGGTGTTGACAAAAAGCGAAATTTGCGTTATACTGATTTCCACAATATACGAAATTTATTTTCGCTTTGCAAAAAACAACATTGTCAGACAAAAGGAGAATTAAATGAACATAAGAAAACTGATGAGTAAACTCGCATATAAAAATTGCAACACTGCCGAGCTTGCAGAAGCACTTGGACTCAGCAAAACCTCGGTTTACCGAAAGCTGTCAGGCAAGAGTGACTTCACCTGTACGGAAATAAGTAAGCTGAAGTCACGGCTCGAGTTAAGCGGTGATGATCTGGTTCAAATCTTTTTCTCGGGCGTATAAGTTTCATTTGCTTTTTCAAAATTTTACAGTAATAAACGCTTGTCTGTGAAGCATAATAACATCACGACGATAAAAGTTCACAAAAACCGCGAAGAAAGTTTTATTCTTTGGTGAATAAAAAAGAATAAAACCAAAAATTCCCGGAATAATACGACGTCTTCGGTCAATAATAATAACAGAGTCGCAAAGCGGCTCACTTATCAGACGAGCCGCGAAAGTGACTGATGAGAATTTGTCGGAAGACTTCTTTATGCGGTTAGTCGAAAATATAGATTTTAACGAACGTTTCATTCTAAAGGAGAATTATTATGTCTAGCAATAAGGCACTCGTTCCCGAAGCAAAGGAAGCTCTTGACAAGTTTAAGATGGAAGCTGCAACTGAGGTTGGCGTAAACCTCAAGCAGGGCTACAACGGCGATCTCACTTCCCGTCAGGCCGGTTCTATCGGTGGCCAGATGGTTAAGAAGATGGTTGAAAAGTACGAAAACGAAATCAAGACAACCAAGTAATTTTATTTCTTGACTTTTACCGCGTGCGGATATTCCGCACGCGGCTTTTTTACTAAAACTATTGATTTTGAAGTGTATGTATGATAAAATGATTTTGGGATATTTTTCTATTTCAGGAGGAATACAAAATGATTAAAAAACTCGGACTTCAGCTCTACACCGTTCGTGATTTTATGAGAGATGAGCAC
The DNA here is from genome assembly GCA_045580165.1 of Eubacteriales bacterium. Taxonomy (GTDB): domain Bacteria; phylum Bacillota; class Clostridia; order Oscillospirales; family CAG-272; genus UBA4717. Next base: position 10,886 of record JAZNNG010000046.1, on the reverse strand, counting down.
ATCCTCGACTACACGTTCAAAAGACTTAAGGAGATCGGCTACGACGAGGGTCAGACCGCCGGTTACGCAGTTGACATTCCTACCTACGCAAAGCTTGCTAAGGACAACGGCATCACCATCGTCGGAACACATCACGGCAGTCTTGACGATATGATGGCAGACCCCGACAAGACTATGCGTGAGCATGAGATCCTCGGTACCACCAACATCGGTATCGGAGGAATGCCTGCCTGGGCCCGCGAAAACGGCGACACCGTTAGAGATTTCTGCGAAAAGGCTAACAAGTTTGCCGAGATCATCAACAAGGAAGGCTTCAAGTTCACGTATCACCACCACAGCTTCGAGTTCAAGAAGGTTGACGGAGACCTCACTATGATGGATATTCTCGTTGACAAGCTTGATCCCGTAAAGACCTCTTTCGTGCTTGACACGTATTGGGTACAGCACGGCGGCGGAGACGTCAGAGCGTGGATCGAAAAGCTCGCAGGCAGAATCGATATCCTTCACCTCAAGGATATGGCAGTCGGCAAGGACGGTCCGTTCATCACCTCCGTCGGTGACGGTAACATCAACTTCAAGGGTGCCGTTGAGACCGCGGAAAAGTGCGGAGTTAAGTACTACGTTGTTGAGCAGGATGCAAACTGGGTAAGTCCCAAGTGGCCGGGCTCCAACGCGTTTAAGGCAGTTGAAAGCAGCGCTGAATACATCAAGGCTAATTTGATGTAAGCCGTCTCTTTTTTGAAAAAATTAACACAAAAAGCTTTATTGCGCGCAGAATATTCCGACTAGCAAAATCTCAACCCATACCTGAACGTCTGTGTGGGTTTGTAGGGGATGACGTCCCGACTTGCGAAGAAATGTCGTGACGTCCCGTTAAATCTCAGTATATAAATTCAAGCAAAAAGAGCAGTTCATTTGAACTGCTCTTTTTGTATTGAGATTTATTTGCCGTACGGCAATGTTTCATATCCCGTCCACCCTGCGATATGACGAGAAAGAATAATTACATCCAGAGACGTAACTTCACCGTCACCGTTAACGTCTCCCATTACAGATGAATTTTCGGGTAATTTCACATTGATCACATAACTTGTCTTAATTTTTGTACCCGATTCATTCTCCAATTCAATAACTATTTCGGTTTCACCGGCTGATTTCGCCGTCACCTCAAAAGCATCTTGATTATTGACCCATTTAAGCTCAACAATATCGCTATCATAATATAAGAAATACATCGTTTCCCAGTCGGAATTTGCAGGAGTTATAGAGAATGAAACGGTATCAGTTTCACCAATCTCTAAAGTTGTTTTGTGCTCACCCAAAACTATGCTTTGTGCATCTACAAGATTCTTTTCCCATACTGCATACAAGGTAACACTTGAGTTAGAAGTATAATTTGCACCTGATGCGTATGCTACGCTTCCGCTTGCGCTCGTTGCCCATCCTTTGAACGTGTAACCCGTTCTTGTCGGCTTTGTGGTACTGAGTGTCAGCGTAACATCGTGTGTTTTGGTCTGATTTGCAGGTGCGCCGCTACCGCCGTTTGCGTTGTAGGTAACAGTATAGGTGTTAGCTTTCCACTGTGCCGTCAATGTAGTTCCTGCATTTGCCGTATACGAGGCACCTGCGGCATACGTTGTTCCGTTTGTTGCTTTCCAGTTTACAAACGTGTAACCCGTCTTTGTCGGCTTTGTTGTGCTGAGTGTCAGCGTAACATCGTGTGTTTTGGTCTGATTTGCAGGTGCGCCGCTACCTCCGTTTGCATTGTAGGTAATGGTGTACGTATTCGCAGTCCAATGAGCATATAAGGTCTGATTCTCCGTAAGTGTTACATTGCTCGTATCTGTAACCTTAGTTCCACCACTCGCAGAAGTGTACCATCCGTTAAACTTATATCCCGTGCGAGTGGGTGTGGGAAGCTCGCCGTAAGGAGTATTTATATATACATTTTTGCTTGGAGTTGATACGCTACCGCCATTGGCGTTGAAGGTTACAACAGGGCAGGTGTAAGGACCTACATATTGTGTATAATCTTCATACAACCTAGTCCATCCTACTGTTGTTTTGTATGTAAGAAATCCCCATTTTCCATCTTCTGTGGTTTCCGTTACAACAAAATACTCATTATTAGGTATTGTGCCCAGCGAGTCTCCCGAGGTTGAAGCACTGTCTCTTATTGTGTGACCCTCAGAATCAGTGCATAGATATAAACTTCCGTCTACAACATTATCTAAAGAATTATATGGAGAATTACTTGCTCTTGTTATTGCCATATATTTACGTTTTGACGAAAAAGTATAGGATTGATTCTGATTATAATCCACTCTACACCCACTAACGGTTCCGTTGCAATCAATGTGTGTCACGCCTGTAGAAGTACAAGAAATAAATATCATAGAGTGCCCTGAGGAACTTCCATCCGACGATGATGTTCTTATTATATCGCCAGGTTTTGCATACTTTGATAAATTTTCGTAATTATATTCAACTCCACTAACTACAAGCGTAGGCGTTACTTTGTCCGTAGATTTTGTGGAAAAAATATACCACTGTGCAAATGATGCAAATCCATAGCACGACGAGCCGCTTCCGTTTTGAAAATGACTTGCGGACGGATTTGATGACTTAGGAAAATACTGATAAGGGAAATTACCTCTGTCAAGTTCACTTGACGAAACACCATATTCAGATTTAATCCAATTACTTACCCATGTATTATTTGCCAAAACCTCACCGTTATTGCAATTAGAACAACTTTGATGCCAAGTATAACCATTATTACTTTCGCTAGATGTTAATTCACATTTTGTTTCATCACTTGTAAACCATTTTTTTGAAAAACTTTTTAGTTTTTCTATCTTTGTTTGTACTTGCGATACACTTACCGTTTCTGGTGTTGTTGCTGCCTCTACCGAAAATGGGAAACAACAAATAAAAAACATTAGTAGTACTAAGAATCCTGCTAATAACTTCTTCATAATAGCCTCCGTGTGTTATATTTTATGTTATTAATAATAACATATATTTGCGATCTTTGTCAAGATATAATATATGTGAGGTGATATGTTTGCAGAAAGAGCTTATTATTAACAAGAAAGATTTGAAGGGCGAAGACGGATACAAGGTATTCTCTATCAGAATCAAGGAAGAAACTGTTGTAAAATTAAATAATCTCGCGGAACAGACAAACCGTTCGAGAAACGAACTAATAAACATTTTACTCGAATATGCTATTGACAACAGCAAGGTGAAATGAACCGGGGGCCGTAGCGCCCGTGGGCAAACAGCGCGTGGGGGGTGGTAGAAATAAAATCTCGACCCATACTCTGATACTTGCAAAAATTTGAACGGGAGGGGAAACCCCTCCCCTACGAGAAAATTCCAAATCTCTCGTAGGGGCGACCATCGGTCGTCCGTAAACTTCGGACCGTCGGGGACACAAGCCCCTCCCCTACCAATAATATTTCTATTGTAGGTAATGGCGGTTTCCATTATTTGAGGTAAACTTTTTGGCACGCATAAAGTTTTGCGGCAAATATTGACCTTAACCCGTGTTTGAGGTTGGCATAAATTTGAACGGGAGGCGAAACGCCTCCCCTACAAACGAATATTTCATCGCAGGGGCGACCTTTGGTCGCCCTTTTTTGTTGGTGTGAATTTGCGGGCGAACACAGTTCGCCCCTACGAGGTGTGATTGAAAATTTCATCCGTAGGGCGGGGGCTTGCTCCCGCCGTAAAAACGAGAAATTTAATCTCAACGTGTGAATGAAGATTAAATTGCAATTTTCGTTGCAAACGGACAGTCGAGGACGCCTGTCCCTACAAGCAAATTCAGAATCTCATTCGTAGGGGATAACGGTCTACTGCGGTTCGGTCACGCCTCGGCCCTGATATGCCCCCGGCATATCATTCACTCCCTCGGCGCCGCTTCGCTACCTCGGCATCCCGTGAAAACAACCAAATACAACTAAAAAGAACGCAGTGATCTTCACTGCGTTCTTTTGTTGTTGCTTTATTACTTTCTGAGAAGGTGGAATGCGAAGCCTGCGATCTCTTCTTCGAAGTAGATCGCCTTGAGCTTGCCCTTATCGTCATACTTTGCTGTGCCGTCCTTAAACTTGATGCCGAGGCGGTTGAAGTATGCTACTGCTCTCTCCATTGAGTTGGTTGCGATTGCTACGTGACCGTGCTTGCCGAGGTAGGGGCTATAGATAAGCTCAAATTCCTTACCTGCGAACACTGCCGTCTTACCGGGGGTCTGACCCTTAAAGCCAAACATAAGCTCTATCATCTTGAGCGCCTTTTCTGCTTCTTCACGGCTCTCGCAGTTGATACCTACGTGCTTGAGCTCAAAACCGAGAACGAGCTGTACTGCATTTCTTACGAGCTCTGTGATCTTATCAAACTCACCTGCGTTAAGAAGGTCTGTGGGAACCATAAAGCTTCCGCCGCACGCGATGATCTTATCAAACTTTAAGTATGTATTGAGGTTTTCCTCGTTGATACCGCCCGTGGGCATAAACTTGATATTACCGTAGGGTGCGCTCATTGCCTTGAGCATATTGAGTCCGCCTGCGGGCTCTGCGGGGAAGAATTTTACGGTATCAAGACCAAAGCTGATAGCCGCCTCGATGTCGCTGGGGTTTGCGCATCCCGGTACTATCGGGATATTGTTTTCAACGCAATGTGCAACCACCTTGGGGTTGAGTCCGGGGCTTACGATGAACTTAGCGCCCGCCTTTACTGCGGCGTCTGCCTGCTCGCAGGTGAGAACTGTACCTGCGCCGACTATCATATCGGGGTATGCCTTTGCCATAGCGGCAATAGCCTCTGCGGCGCACGCCGTTCTGAAGGTTACCTCTGCTACGGGGAGTCCTCCGTCACAGAGTGCCTTTGCAAGCGGTACTGCCTTTTCTACGTCGTCGATCTTGATTACGGGAACAAGACCGTAATCGCTGATTTGTTTAAGAAGTTCGCTCATTTTTTATATTCCTTTCAAAATTATAATTTATTTATTCAAAAAGTGTAAGGATCGCTTTGTGAGCCATATATAAGTCAAGCTTTGCGATAATTTCAGTGGGCGCGTGCATTGAGAGCACGGGTACACCGAGGTCGATAACGTCTATATTGAGGTTTGCGAGGTATGCGGCAACGGTTCCGCCGCCTCCCTGGTCCACCTTACCGAGCTCTGCTATCTGCCATACTACTCCGCGTTTATCGAAGTTGTTTTTGATATAACCGAGGAACTCGGCAGACGCGTCGGACGTTCCGCTTTTGCCTCTTGCGCCCGTGTACTTTGAAATTACGACGCCGTGGTTTATAAACGCGGTGTTTCTCTTTTCAAAGACCTCGGGGAAATTGGGGTCAAACGCCACGTTCACGTCTGCGGAGAGGCATTTTGTGTTTGCGCGCACGAGGCTCGGTGAAACGTCGAACGCCTTTGCCATCTCATCGATAAGGTCGCGGATTAGCGAGGATTTCATACCCGTGTTTCCGTCGCTTCCCGTTTCCTCCTTATCGGCAAGAACGGTCATTACCGTATGTGTCGTGTCAAGGCTTTCGTCAAAGAGCGCGGTAAGCGCGGGGTAAGCGCAAACTCTGTCGTCGTGTCCGTAGGACGCTATCATCGAACGGTCGAGTCCCGCATCTCTTGCCTTTGCGGCGGGTACTGCCGAAAGCTCCGCAGACACGAGGTCCGCTTCGGTTATTCCGTACTTTTCGTTGAGAATTGAGAGAATATTCAGCTTTATATTATCGCCTGCTTCCTTGTCGGGATAAGGCTTACTGCCGACGAGGAGGTTAAGACTCTCGCCCTCTATCGCAACCGACAGAGTTTTCGTGCTCTGGGTCTGCGCGAGGTGAGGCGGAAGGTCGTTTATATAGAGGACGGGGTCGTTTTCGTCCTCGCCTATCACGATATCAACAGTACTGTTATCGGACATCACCACTCTGCCGTGAAGGGCGAGAGGAATTGCGGTCCACTGATATTTCTTTATTCCGCCGTAGTAATGGGTCTTGAGAAAGCCCATTTCGCCGTCCTCGTAAAGAGGGCGCGGCTTCAAGTCAAGTCTGGGGGAATCTATATGCGCCGCGGCGATACGTATTCCCTGTGTAAGCGACTCCTCGCCTATTCTGAACGCGTAAAAGCTCTTGCCGCGATTGTTGTAGTAGTACTTACCGCCGACCATGAGCTTCATACCGAAAATGTACGGTTCAAAGCCGTTTTCCACCGCCATTTTTTCGGCTTCTCTCACCGCCTCGCGCTCTGTTTTTGCGGTATCAAGAAATTTCTTATAGCCCTTGGCGTACTCGTACGCCGCCTCGATATCCGACTCGTCTACGGTGTGGTATGCGTTTTCGGACTTATAGAAAAGCTTTTCCTTTAACAACTGTCCTTCTGTCTTTTCGCTCATAATATTTCCTTTCACATTTCGTATAAGCTTCTGTATATTTCTATCGCGTTGTTTACTTTTTTAACGTAATTGTCGGTCTCGACGTAGGGGATATTAACAAGTCTGCCGTTTTCGGAGATATTCTCATCGAGAAGCCACTCCGACACCCTGTTCATTCCTGCGTTGTACGCGGCAAAGACGGTGTCCCAGCTTTCAAATTTTCTATGCAGGTACGCGAGAAAATACGCGCCGTACTCGATATTTGTACGGGGGTCCAAAAGGTCGCCGCGCTCGTCTTCGCGTCTTACGTACAAAAGCCAATCGTACGTGTCGGGTGTTATCTGCATAAGTCCGTACGCGCCCGCCTTTGACACGGCGTTCGGGTCAAAGCCGCTTTCGGTACGTATGACCGCGTAAAGTATTTCGGGAGAGATGTGATATTTCTCGCTTGCAAGCTCGACCTCGTCCGTGTACGCAAGCGGATACTCGCGCAAGAGCCTTCTTTCTTTGGCTTCACCAAACGCCAGATACGCGCCGCACAGGAATATCAGTGCAAGTATTAAAGCGAGCGTCCGAGTAAGAGTTTTTCTTATTTTCAAGCCCTCCGCCTTTCAGCACGGAAGCTCTCCGCGCCCGAGTTTTTCAATAATTTCAGCCATTTCGGCTTCAAGCTCGTCTTCGCTCTTATCATTATGGAGCAAGACCGTGCAGTTTTCTTCAAAAAATCCGTCGCTATGCTGTGACTCTATCCGCGCAAGAGCCGTATCCGTGTCTATATTATCTCTCGTTTTGATACGCTCGATTCGTTTGCCTTTATCGGCGACTACACCGATTATAAAATCGCATTTTTTATCGTAGCCCGATTCAAAGAGCTGAGGCGCGTCGACCGCCGCGGCAGCGTGCCCATTTGCGCTCATTTCAAAAAGCCAGTTGTCAACGTGAGCGAGAATATGCCTGTGGCTGATCGCGTTAAGGCGCGTAAGCTTTTCAGCGTGGCTTTCAGACTCGAAGACCTCGTGTGCAAGCGCCTTGCGATCAAGGGTACCGTCGGGGGTAAGTATCTTCTCCCCGAAGCACTCGACAAGCTCGAGAAGGCAGGGCTTTCCCTTTTCACAGACGAGGCGCGAGACCTTATCCGTGTCGATAACGGGTATCCCGTTTTTTGTAAGGATGCCCGATACTATTGACTTTCCTGCTCCCGTGGGGCCCGTAAGTCCTACTACTAACATCTTTTTCTCCGTCAAATAATTATACTGCGTCCCGACACGCTTGATTCGTAGCCTGCCTCCATTACGCGCTGAACATGGCTTGCATCGTCAAAATTCGGGTGTGACTGTCTGTCGTTTCTGTATACTGCGTCGAGGAAGTCGTACATACTTCCGAGGTGTCCGCGGAGCCAGCCCGTCGGAGCTTTGATTCCCGGGAATATTCCTGCGGGAGCCGCGTATCTGCTGACACATTCTATTTTAGTAAAGCCCTTTTCTCCGCCGAAGTCGCCGCCGGGCTTATTGTTATCGTAAAAATAAAGATAGTTCGGGTCCATAAGGTTAAAGCGGATGCTTCCGTCCGTGCCGTAGACCTCAAGCGTGAGGTCATCGTTTGCGCCGACCGCTATCTTGCTTGCTTCAATTGTGCCGACTGCGCCGCATTCAAGCTCGGCTATCATATAAAACGCTTCGTCGGCGTTGGTCTGCCAGAGCTTACCGTCCATTCCCGTACGTGTGGGGAACGCTATCTGCGCTCTGCCGTTGACCTGCTTGAATTTTCCGCAGATATGGTAAACGAGGTCAATGGCGTGTGAGCCAAGGTCGAATAAAACGCCTCCTCCGCAGACGTCCTTGTTCTGCTTCCAGCCTGCCGACTTATTAAGGTCTGTGCAGCTTGAGTGGAGATAGGTGCATCTGAAGCTGAGTATCCGTCCGAGCTTACCCTCATCAACAAGCTTTTTTGCGGCAAGCATTGCGCTCATATATCTGTTGTTGAAAACTATCTTTCCAACAACTCCGCGCTTGTCGGCAAGCTCCGCTATCTCGTACGCCTGCGCAGACGTTACGCAAAGCGGCTTTTCGCAGTATATATGCTTGCCTGCGTTTATTGCTTTTTTGAGAGTTTCGTAGTGACTTACGTTCGGTGTGCAAATATCTATTACGTCAATATCGTCGTTGTAGATGAGCTCATCCTCGCTCGCGGCTGCTATGTCAAAGCCGAACGTCCTTGCCGCCGCCTCGCGCGTTTCGGGAGTTCTCGTATATACTCCCTTTATCTTCGCCTCAAACGGCAGATCCTTGTAATAGAATTTTATGTTTTCAACCGCCCACGAATGTGTGCGTCCCATTGAGCCGAATCCAAGAAGTCCTATGTTCATTTTTATCCCCCGTCCGCGAAATCAAACTTCTGCTTATATTATTATACTTCTATTTTACTTAAATTACAATAGTGTGAGAGATTTTTTCGTGCCTTTTTGAAAAAAGGCACCCCAAAAACTTTAAAAAGCGCAAAGACATCGTCTTTGCGCGGGGTAAGGGCACTACATTCGTCCACTCTCTGAATTTTATCTGCTTCTCCGGGAGTGTTCTTATCCGTCGCTCTTTTCCGCCATATCGATAACAAGCGCCGCGACTACTATGATAACAATTGTCATAACAGTGGTTGAGAGCATCTCACGGGCAAGCGGCAAAAGTGTGACTCTTGCCCACTCTCCTCCCCCCTCAATGGTAATAAGTGTATCGAGGTAGAGCTTCGCGGCGGCGAGCATTGACAGGACAATGAAGAAGCCTCTTTTTAATATGTAAACGGCGCGGCAGGTGAGCCGTCGCCCCTCTCTCTTTTTCATCTGTATCTCCTTTTCGCTTTCTGCTTTAATTATAACAAAAAAGCGAGGTAAAGTCACCCCGCAATTAATGGAAAAAGGAACAAATAAAACGGACCGAGCCTATAAGCCGGGTTCTGTAATCGACAATCATCTATCTCTACGCCGCGTTACCGCGGCGCTCCGAATATAAATTCGTGCCACCATTGAAGCTGTGTCGGGCAAACACGGCAAAAGCCGTTCAAAGGTGTTGCTTCGGATAGGGTTTACAGCAAGCCTATGTTACCATAGGCTTGGGTGAGCTCTTACCTCGCCTTTCCATCCTTACCGCTTGCGCGGCGGTTTATTTCTGTTGCACTTTCCCGGGAGTCGCCTCCGGCGGACGTTATCCGTTATCCTGCCCTGTGAAGCCCGGACTTTCCTCATAATAATACCTTTCGGCAACATATTACGCGATTGTCCGGCTCGGTCCGTTTTATTTATTCCTTTTGGTTAATGGTAACACAAAGGAGCTCTTTTGTCAATAAAGACAGTAGAGTTTGAAGGTGGAAATTTTCTGAAATTTTAAGAAAAAATCAAAAAACGTCTTGACAACACCTGTACCAAGTGATATAATAGTTGAGCGTTCAAAAACGTGTGCGCTGCTAGCCCAGTGGATAGAGTGCCCGGCTACGAACCGGTAGGCCGCAGGTTCGAATCCTGCGCGGCGCGCCAAAATCGGACAGATGCCTTTTGGTATCTGTCCTATTTTTTTGTGTAAGCAAGGATTCGAAGGGCGCGTGTTAAAAAACAGTCCGGGGGACTGTTTTTCCGCGCCACAGCTCTGTCCGCAGACGGGCGAATCCTGCGCGGCGCGCCAAGTAAAAGCCCTCTTTTGTAAAAAAGAGGGCTTTTACAATGATATCCGTTCCCAAGGAAACGGATGATATACCTTCGGTATGATATCACACTTCGTGCGATGATATACGCTTCGCGTATGAGGGAACGGATATTATATCATATTTTCACGAAGTGGAAACATCAGAAGATTACTTATTGCCTCTCGCAAAACCGTAAAAGAAGGCATTAAATAACCATAAAAATCTCCAAAACCATATGCGTCGGGTTCTAAAGGACAGTTTTAACTCTATAGGATAGCAGCGAGATAGCGGTTACCGACAGAGGCTCCCTTGTGTAAAGTGCGGCTTATTGTTTGCCTGCAAGTGCGCACTTACTCACCACCATAGGTGGTTGTGCGAAATAAACAATATACCGCCGAGAGTGACCAAACGGTTACTCTCGGCGGGGTGTTTGTTATTTCAAAATAATGTGCATACCAAGTGAAGATTTGCTCGTATCTTCCGGTAGTTTCAAAACATTTTCATCAACCAAATCGTGAATTGTCATCATTCTCGTAGCATACAATTCCATTCTGATGTTATATCCTATGTTGTCATGCAATACTTGATGGCTATATTTTTTGAATATCTCCTCAACCTTTTCATACAGATTAGCAACATTCTTAATAAGCAACTCATAGTTTTTGTGTTCACGGAAGAGTTGATGAATCTGTCTAAGTTTTCCAATTCTGATAATGAGAATATCGGGAATCATATATCCATCGTCAGAAATATGTGCATACCTACCGTTAATACCATCCCATACTCTTTTTTCAATATCGGTAAATGAAGATACTTTTCTGTTTT
>JAZNNG010000045.1:0-2938 GCA_045580165.1 Eubacteriales bacterium | reverse complement strand
AATATGGCTCGTTGGTCAAGCGGCTAAGACACGGCCCTCTCAAGGCTGAAACGGGAGTTCGATTCTCCCACGAGTCACCAAAACAAAAGGACACCCTCTGTGGTGTCCTTTTGTTTTGTCGCCTTGTGGTCGAACGAACGAGGCGACGAAGTCGCGGGGTTCGCATACCGCCCAACAAGATGGGCGGTATCCTGCGTTATTCGCCGTGTCGACCGGCGAATAGCAGATTCTCCCATAACGAGGACACCCCCTGCGGTGTCCTTTTGTTTTGCCGCCTCGCGGTCGAACGAACGAGGCGACAAAGTCGCGGAGTTCGCATACCGCATGCGGTATCCCGCGTTATGCGTGGGGATACGGCGGCAGAGCGAAGCAGCGGAACGGGTAGCAGAAATATGCGAGAGCTTGGACTAATGTATTAATCATTTGTGAATATTGAAAATAATATGTTGACAAATCTGTCTACACGTGGTAGACTATATATGTCTACAATCATTAGACGGAGGTTTTTACTATGAATGAAATTAGACTTGGTGCTATAGAATCGAGATTTGCAGATATCGTTTGGGAGAAGGCGCCGCTTTCCACATCGGAGCTTATTAAACTTTGCGAGGCAGAGTTCGGTTGGAAGCGCACTACAACCTACACCGTATTAAAAAGACTTTCCGAGCGAGGCATCTTCAAAAACGATAACGGAACTGTTACGGTCTTAATTTCAAAAGATGAGTTTTATTCAATGCAAAGTGAAAAGGTTGTTAACGATAGCTTTGGCGGTTCGCTCCCTGCTTTTGTAGCTGCATTTACCTCAAGGCAAAACTTGAGTGATGACGAGATTGCTGAAATTAAAGCCATTATCGAAAACATGAAAAGGAGCTGACGATGGAAGATTTATTCATACACGTGTTGAATATCAGCATCACTGTAAGCTTCCTCGTTTTAGCCATCATTCTTTATCGTTTGTTTGCAAAGAAAGCTCCTAAATGGGTTTCTGTTTTGCTTTGGGGATTTGTTGGTTTAAGATTGCTTTTCCCTTTCAGTATTGAAAGTGCTATGAGTCTTATTCCAAGCAAAAATACTATACCTACTACTATTACTCACGATAGATATCCCGCACTTGATACAGGATTCGCCGGTGTTGACGAAATCGTAAATCCCATACTTTCGGGTCGGGCGGAAGCTCATCCTGAATATAGTGCAAATCCCATGCACGTATGGATAACTGCGCTCGGTTGGATTTGGCTCGCTGTTGTGCTATCTATGCTTATCTATATGACGGTATCGTTTATTTATCTGCGCACAAAAACAAGAGTTAAGGTAGAGTGCGACGGCAACGTATATCTTTGTGACTATGTAAAAACACCCTTTATTCTGGGAATTATCAGACCTCGCATTTATCTACCTTCCGATATATCGGATAAGGATTATTCGCTTGTTGTGGCACACGAAAGAGCGCACATAAAACGCCTGGATCATATTTGGAAACCTCTAGGGTTCTTGCTTCTCTCTATCTATTGGTTCAATCCGCTTTTGTGGGTTGCTTACGTTCTTTTGTGCCGTGACATTGAGTCGGCTTGCGACGAAAAGGTTATATTCGATCTTGGCGATAACGAAAAAGCCGATTATTCCGAAGCTCTTTTAACACTCGGCATAAAAAATAGAGTCATTTCCGCGTGTCCCCTGGCTTTTGGAGAAGTTTCGGTTAAATCGCGTGTATCAGCTATTTCAAAGTATAAAAAGCCTGCGACGATAGCAATAGTTATTTCACTTGTAGTTTGTACATTTTTTGCCTTTTGCTTCTTAACTTACAAGAAAAATGATGCAGTAGCAATAAACTCTGGTATTTGGTACGCAGGAAAAGTCATAGGTGCAACCGATATAAACACCACCTGCGATGATATTCCGCGCTTTGTATTTACCGAAAACGGTGACATTCTCGTGCAGTCCAACAATCTCGCTGATCTCTCCTACGTTAGCCTTGGAAAAATGCACACTGCTTATATCTCAGAGAGTGAATATGAAAAACTGTTTGAGGGGGTAACCTTCCGTGAGGGATATGATGCCAAACATTTTCACGATATTGTAAAAGCCGTATGGAGAATTACCCCTTCCGTTTCATCGGGCATTCAACACAAAGAGGTATACCTTTTGCGCTCTGAAAACGAGCTTTACGTTGGATTTGCCGATGATGGTAAAATTCCTGCGGTATACGAACTGAAATTTAACGAAACGTTGCCGACATTTCTTTACACGGTTCGTTATGCGGCAGATAATGCAATTGCTTCAATTATTCTCGACACAAGCAGCGGAATGGCCAGAATAACCTTCGGAAGCAATCTTAATTACGAGACTTTATGCACTCATAAATACGAAAACTCAAAGTTAATACTTACTACTAAAGATTCTTTCGAGTTAAAGCTCGTATTTATTGACGTAGGCGGTGCACTTGTTTTTTCAGAAAAAGATTCTGATACCAAAGGATTTGACGACTTATTGCCGGATGGAACATCGTTCCGCGGCTATTATCAGCTTTACAGTGCTACAAGTTGTACCGAGTGGTTTGATATTAACGGTGACGGTAAGTACGAATTGGTATTTGCAAACATAGGAAACGATGGAATGCTACAATATATTATCCATAGACAAGGTACTGTTCTCGCAAATAAAACGACACCTTTTATTAAATACGACGAGATTAAATTTGAGATAAAAGACAATTCGCTTTTTCTTGTTTGCGAATACGGTGACGGAGATTTTAGTTCTTATAGGTATTTAGTTACTTACGATGGTGATAATCTTATATTTACTCCGGAGGAATGATTAATGAAGCAGTTCAAAAATATATTTATCTTTGGTGTTATAGTTCTTTTGTTTGTCGGTGTTATGATAATTCAGTATGCGATACCGTCACGTACGGTTGATTTCAGAGGTGAAATTCTGAGTA
>JAZNNG010000044.1:0-39388 GCA_045580165.1 Eubacteriales bacterium | reverse complement strand
TTTGTAGGGGCGATTCACGAATCGCCCGTAAAATCTCAACCCATACCCGTTCATATGTGCAATTTCGGACGGGAGGGGGAGACCCCTCACCTACGGTGAAACTTGAAATTTTATCGCAAAGCAAAATTATGCGCCCACAATTTCACACAGTGTGAAAACAAACGTGTCGCGGGGGATTCCAAAGGGGCGGAGCCTCTTTGTGCCGTTTTGCGGAGGGATATCTAAGGGGACCCAATCGGAAGGGTCCCCTTAGACGGCTCTTTTCGTTCTTTTCTGTCCGTACAGAAAAGGACACCCCCGTAAACAAACGATTTTATCAAACAAAAACCGTTTAATTTTCAACATTACGGTGCTTCGCACCTTTCGCGCCTTTTTGTAAAAAGGCGCCCCAAAAACTTTTATACGCGCGTGTGATTTGATGGCAAATAAAATCTCCACCCGTACACGTTTATCTGCGTTCGTATCACCGACCGCAAAGTCTTAAAAGCTCTGCCTCGTCAATAACCTTGACCCCGAGCGCGTTCGCCTTGTCAAGCTTGCTTCCCGCTTCCTCACCCGCAACAACGTAGTCGGTCTTCTTCGATACCGACCCCGATACGCGTCCGCTGTGCGACATAATAAGCTCGCTTGCCTCACTTCTCGTCATGGTCGGCAGCGTGCCCGTCAAAACAAACGTCTTGCCATCAAGCAAATTGTCCTCGCGCACCGTCTTTGCCGTACACTCTACTCCTCGCGCCTTCATTACGTCGATTGCCTCTCTGGTCTGAGGATGCGAGAAAAAGTCTACTATATACTCTGCCGTCACAAGTCCGATGTCGGGAAGCTCGCATAGCTCCTCCACCGTGACCGTGAAAAGCTTTTCTATGTCACCGAAATGCTCAGCGAGCACCTGCGCCGTCTTTTCGCCCGTCTGTCTGATACCCAGCGCGCCGATAAGCCTTGCAAGTCCTGCCGATTTTGAATTCTCTATCGCGGCGATGAGGTTGTTTGCGCTGGTCCTGCCCATTCGCTCAAGACCCTCGATATCCTCTGCCGTGAGCTTATAGATATCTGCCGCGGACTTTATAAGCCCTGCCTCTATCAAAAGCTTTACCACCGCAGGACCCATTTTATCAATATTCATTGCGTCCTTGGACGCGAAATGCGTAATAGTTCGCTCAAGCTGGGCAGGACATTCTGCGTTCGTACAGTAGTACGCAGGGCCGCCCTCGTAGTTTATGACCGGCTCGCCGCAGGACGGGCATACGGTCGGCATAACGAATTCCCTTTCGCTTCCGTCGCGCTTCGACACGTTTGCGCCCACTATCTCCGGAATAATATCTCCCGCCTTACGAACAGTCACGGTATCTCCGAGCTTTATCCGGCGCTCTCTTATAAAATCAAGATTGTGGAGCGTAGCCCGGCTCACGCTCGTACCCGCAAGTCTTACGGGCTCGAGGTGCGCGTTGGGTGTAAGAACTCCCGTTCTTCCCACCTGTATCACTATATCAATAAGCTTGGTTTCCTTTTCCTCGGGCGGAAATTTATACGCCACCGCCCATTTGGGAGTGCTGATGTTCTCACCTATCTCGCGTCGCGCCGCGAGGTTGTTTACCTTTATCACGACACCGTCGATATCGTACGGCAGGGAGTCACGAAGTCTTCCTATCTCCTCAATACGCGCGATTATCTCGTCCGCCGTGTGAAGAACACGGTTTTCGTCAATAACCGAAAAGCCGAGCGAGCGCATATAGTCAAGCGTTTCCGAGTGAGTTGCAAACTCACGGCTTCCCGCCTGATAGTTAAACACGAATATATCAAGGCCTCTCGCCGCGGTCACCTTGGGGTCAAGCTGCCTGAGCGAGCCTGCCGCCGCGTTACGCGGATTTGCGAAAAGGGCTTCTCCCCTCTCCTCTCTACGCGCGTTCAGCCTTTCAAACGTATCTCTCGGCATATAGACCTCGCCGCGCACCTCCGTGTATTCGGGCGCTGAGGTCAGCTTCATCGGTATATTTTTGACGGTCTTTAAGTTTTCGGTGATATTCTCGCCCACCTTGCCGTCACCGCGAGTCGCGCCTCTGACAAACTCGCCGTTTTCGTAGACCAGCGACACCGAGAGTCCGTCTATCTTACACTCGACCGAAAATCCGTCGTCGCCCGCCTCGTCCGTCACCTTTTCCACAAAGGCGCGCACCTCGTCGTAATCGAAAACGTCGGAGAGACTGTTTAGCGGCACGTTGTGCTTGATTTCTCCGAATCCTGCTGCGACCTTTCCCCCGACGGTCTTTGTGGGCGAGTCGATATAGGCAAGCTCGGGAAATTCGTCCTCAAGCGCCACGAGCTCGTAAAAGAGCTTATCGTACTCAAAGTCGGATATTTCGGGAGAATCCTCCTCGTAATAACGCTTTGAGTGATATCGCAGAGCTTCAACCAAAGTGTCTATTCTTTCCTTTGCGGCATTAAAATCAAGCTTTTTCATAAGCCTTTATCCTTTCGGCTTCCTCTAAATAAAGCTCCTCGAGCTTTTTCGTCATTACACCGGACGTGAATTTTTCGCCAAATACACGCTTTGCGCCCTCGCAAAGCGCCAAGTAAAGCTCCTTATCGCGCCACACGCGCAAAACCGCGTCCGCGAGAGCCTTTTCGTTCTTTTTTTCGTACAGTATACCGTTTACTCCGTCTGCGATCACCGACGGGTTTCCTCCGAAATCGGACGCCACCGTGGGAATTCCCAGACTCATCGCCTCGGCGATGGCAAGGCTTGACGCCTCTGTGCCCCACGAGCAGTTGAGTGCGATATTGCTCGCTCCAAGCACGGGCGCAGTGTCGGACATAAAGCCCGTAAGCTTCACCGTGTCGCCGACTCCGAGCTCGTCCACGAGCGCGCGGAGCTTATCCTCTATCGAGCCTGTACCGACTATGAGGAATTTTATATCTTTTGTTTCTTCTGCGATGATCTTCGCCGCTTTTATAAGGTATTCGTGACCCTTGACATCCTCGAGCCTTGCGCATATCGAGCAAACGAAATCGGTTTCGGAAAGCCCGTATTTTTCACGGATTTCCGAAATTTCGCCGTCGGTCGCAGTCCTTACGGGCTCGACTCCGTTCATAATTACGGTGATTTTGTCGGGGTCTACTCCCGTATCAGTCAGATTTTTTGCCGCCGCGGGTGCTACCGCGACTATTTTCGTTGAAAGCGTATTGTTTATAAGTCCGCTAATCTGCTTTTTCGGGAACGAGGTCGCCGATCTCGGCAGGTCGTAGGCGCAATGGCGTGTGTATATCCTCGATTTTACTCCCGCGAGGTACGCGGCTATTCTTGCGCTGAGCGAGGAGTGGGTATGCACGATATCGGGCGAGAGCCTTTTTATAATGCCGTAAAGCTCACGCACGGCAGGCAGCTCAAACGACTCGTCCTTACCGTATCTCGTTTCGATAACGTCATATCCCGCCGCCTTTATCTCGGGGATAAGCAGACTTCCCTCGGGCACGGCAACGTAAACGTCGAATTTTTCTCTGTCAAAGCTTTTAAGGTAATGCACGAGTATTCTTCCCGCACCGCCGATGTTGGTGTCGGTTATTACGTTTAACACCTTTATCATTTTGTTTTCTCCCCTCTTTTGAGAGCGCGAAGCACGTATTTTGCCTCGTCAAGACGAGTCAGAGCACAAAGCACGAAGTAAATAAGCGCGCCCGTACCGACGCCGACGATAAGCTTTACAAGCGTGCCGTCAAAGAGTCCGCTGACGAAGTAAACGCACACGCCCATAACTGCGGCAGAGATAAGCATTTTGAATATTGCAAGGCCGTCCGAGAGAGCAAAGAGCACCTTGTCGGAATTTAACATTGCAAGGTAGCTTATCAAGCATCCCACCGCCGAGGCAATTCCCGAGGCGAGCGCGATGAGTCCTATGGAAAGAGAGGACCTTAATGCAAAAAGTATAATGAAGTTTGCCGCCATCGAGCATATCGACGCGTACATGGGTATCTTAAAGCTCTTTCGTGCAAAGAAAGCCTTGGTGAGCACCTCGTTTGCGGCGGTGAACACCATTCCGACCGTGTAGTAGCGCAGGGCGGTCGCCGTCATAAGAACGTCGCTTGCACCAAACTCGCCCCTCTCGTAAAGCAAGGACACAAGCGGCTCTGCAAGCACGATTATTCCTGCGGTTATCGGCATAATAACGAGAGTGAGTATACGGATAGAGGAAAGCATAAGCTTATTTGCCTCCTCCTTTTCGCCTCCTGCCGACGCCTTTGAGATGTAGGGGAACAGGAGATTCGTCGCAACGTACGAAAAAACTCCGATAATTATAATGTAAAATCTGTTTGCATAGCCGAGCGCGGTCACCGCGCGTCCGCCCTCTATGGCTGAAGCAAATCGGGTGTTAATAAGAGCGCACACAGGTGCGGTCCAGGTTCCGAGCAGTATCGGCAGAGCGCCTCGCGCCGCCGCCTTTATGTACGGGGTGTTGAATTTGAAGCTCGGACGGTATCGGTAGCCGCGGGAATTCAGACTCGGGAGCTGAACGAACGCCTGAAGCATCCACCCGAAAAGCAGGGATATCGAGAGTCCGAGTACTCCGAAGATCTTATTTACGCTGAGTAAGTACGCGACTATAACGCCGTTTGAAACCAGACTTATTATCGCGGGAATTCTGAATTCGCCGAGCGAGAGCAGAACCCCGACGAACGCAAATGCGAGTCCCGTAAACACTATCATCGGGAACATTATCCGCGTAAGCTTTACCGCAAGCACCTGTATTTCGGGCGCAACGTCGGGGATAAAGAAGCTTACAAGCGGCTTTGCAAACGCAACTCCGATAATTGAAATGGTGAGCGTCACGAGCACAACGAGAGTGACGTAGGAGCTTGCGAAGTCAAAGGCTTTTTTCTCGCCCTTTTTGACGAGAAGCTCGTTGAATATGGGGATGAACGCGGCGGTAACCACGCCGCCGATAACGAAATCAAATAAAAGTATGGGAAGTCTTGACGCCGCATCGTAAGCAATGGCGTCAGCCCCCGTCCCGTAGGCTGATGCTATAAGCATATCGCGCACGAGTCCGAGCGCCTTCGAAAAAAGCGTGGCAAATACCATAAAGAACGCGTTTTTCATTAGTCCCGATGCCTTTGATTCCATTTTTTCACCTCCGCATCTTTGTTATCGTCAAAAATCCTCGCCACTTTTTTGTAAAAAAGTGGCACAAAAAACTTTAAGGCGCGCATTTTGCTCTTCTGCAAGCGAAATCCTCACCCGTACACGTTTATCTAATTAATTATATAATAAAACTCGGTAATAGTCAAATGTTTTTTTACTTTCCCGAGTCGGAGGTGCCGAAAAGCTCGCCGAGTATCTCAAGAACACGGAATTTCACCTTGATCTCACCGTCGTTTGAATCGGTGATTATACGAAGCTCGCTCGGCGTAAAGCCTGCCGCGACAAATCTCTCGCCGTTTTCCTCGTAAACGAAGGTATTCGCAGACTCTTTGCGCGCCGCACTCGACAGGCAAAGCTCGGGGAACAGAACGCACCACCAGTTTTTGCCCTCTGCCGCGCCGAGCTTTACCTTTACCGAACGGTAGGTGCCTGCGGGCAGAATTATATTTTCGTACTCTCGCGTGGGATAGTATTCGTCGCATATTTCAAGAGTCGCCGAGTAATCAAAGCCGCGCGCGGCGATGACCTTTTCGGCGGCGGAAATTAAGCGGTCGGCGCTATTTTTTACCGCCGTTTCGGCGGACTTCACGTCGATGACGCCCGACTCTGCGTACACGCGTTCAAGCTCGGCAAGCACCGCGTCGCGCACCTCAAGCTTGAGCTTTTGGTCGGTGTCGGAATCCGAGTTTGCGAGGACGTGGAGGCGTAAAATTTTACCGTATATCGCCTCCTCTCCGTTTACGGGGAGGACGGTTACGCAAAGCTGACAGATAAGTACAAGTGCGAAGATAAATGAGAGGTATTTTTTTAAAAAGGTTTCGTTTTTCATAGTGTACTCCAAATTTTTGTTTTAGTGTCGGAAACAGGCTCGTGATATAATTATTGCCCGTTTTGGAGAAAGTTAAACAGTCAAGGTGAGTTTGACCTGATTTCGTTTTGCTGAATTTTAGATTGTTTTGTTCATTTCTGTATGCACAGAAAAGGACACCCCCTGCGCCACTCCCCACAAAACAAAAACAGGTCATACTCCCCTCTAAAAAAACCAACTCCCTCTTCACACAAAAATCACATTTCCCGCACTTGAAATAATGCGGATTTATGGTATAATATAGTTACTTACAAAAAAATTCACCTGCAAAGGAACAACATAAATGAAAAAATGTTTCAGACTTCTCGCGGTAACACTTGCCGCGCTTATACTTTTTACACTTTCGGCAAACGCGCTCACCGAGCTTGATCTTACGCAAGACGAGCGCTTTATCGCTATGGTCTGTGCCGAGGACAACGCTTTCACGGATACCGACACGGCGCTTCTCGCTCTCAAGGGCATAATCGGACGTGACCCCGACGTCACCGCTACGTTTGAGAAGGCCTTTCTCGGCTTTGCGGCGAGTCTGAGCGAATTTGAGATCGCCCTCGTTGACTCAAGCCCCCTCTTTTTCGCTTACCAAAGCGGAAGCTACGCCGCACTTGAATACACCGAGGAGGTTACCCTCGACGAGCTTATCTACACCGCCGCCGAAATGCTCTCGCTCCCCTCTTCCACCGACACGGGCGCGTACACGGGTCGCGGCACGGTGGTCGCGGTAATCGACAACGGCTTTGATATTTCCCACACCGCGTTTTCGGGCGGCGTTGCTTTCCCGAGACTCACCGAAAGCTACTATTTGGACCCATTTGTTGCAAACGCTTTGAACGCAGACGTCACGAAGCGGCTTTACGTCAGCGAAAAGCTTCCCTTCGTCTACAACTACACCACGTCGGACACCAACGTTTTCACCCTGAGCAACCACGGAACTCACGTTGCGGCGGCGATCGGCGGACGCGACGAGGTAATAACGGGCATAGCCCCCGACACCCAGCTTCTTCTTATGAAGGTGTTTGAGGAGGTGGGCAGCTCCGCCTCGGAATACCACGTTTTTGAGGCTCTTGAGGATGCAATAACCCTCGGTGCAGACGTGGTAAATATGTCGATCGGCACGTATTCGGGCTTTTCGGAGGACGGTCTGACCCTTATGGGCAGAGCCGCGAGAAGCCTTGAAAAGGCGGGAATCAGCGTGGTTTGCGCCGCAGGAAACGACGGCACGATCGGCTCAAAGAGCTACTACAACAGGCTTTACGGCGTAAATATGCCCTTGTCTTCCCATTCCGATTACGGCACTTTAAGCTATCCCGCGACAATGACCGATTTTATCGCGGTAGCCTCTGCAAACAACCTAAAGATCGCGTACAACACACTCATACATATCGAAAACGGCACTCTGACGCGTATAAATTACACCGACACCAACTCGGCTCTCGGAATAATCAGCTCCTCGTTTTTCGACCATTTCAGCGGAAAAAGCCTCGAATACGTGTTAATTCCCGGAACAGGCAAGCCCGAGGACTTTTCGGGACTTGAGCTCACGGGCAAGCTCGCGCTTATTGAGCGCGGAGAGATAACCTTTGCCGAAAAGGTCAAAAACGCCGCGGCGGCAGGTGCCGTCGGCGCAGTGGTATACGACAACGTCACAGACGAGGACATGACCTATATGGAGCTTTCGGGATGCACTATACCCGCGGTCTTCATATCGAAGCCCGACGGTGAGCTTCTCAAGGACTCTGCCGTACACGAGCTTGTTTTCGACACCAAGCTTTCGGACTTCACCGACAACCCGAACGCATACAGAATATCGAGCTTTTCATCCTGGGGCGTTACCCCCGAGCTTAAGCTCAAGCCCGACATTACCTCGATAGGCGAGCGCGTGTATTCCGCCGCATCGGGCGGAAACTACTCCGCGCTCTCGGGAACCAGCATGGCGACCCCTCTTATTTCGGGCACGATAGCCCTGTTCTCGGAAAAGCTGAACACCGAAAAAAGCAGCTTTGCGGGCTCAAGCCGTCCCGATCATATAAAGACTCTGCTTATGAACTCCGCAAAGCCTCTTATAAACCCCGACACGGGCGCTGAATATTCGCCTCGCGTTCAGGGTGCGGGACTTTCCGACTTTGCGGCGGCCGTAAAGCTGCCCGTGACCTTTACCGACGCAGGTGGGAACGCGTCGGCATCACTCGGTAACAAGCTCGGTGAAAAATTCGAGATAAGAGCCAAGATCACGAACACGTCGGTATCGACGCTCGAGCTTAAGGTGTCGGCATCCGTCCTAACCGACTCAAAGCTTGATATAAGCTTCGGTCCCGTGGTGGGGGTCAGAAGCTTTAATTCGCTTACCTCCCTGCCGCTTAAAAACGCGGTGGTAAATATCGGCTCACGCTTGGTAAACGTCAACCGCAACGCTGAAGATTACGGCGAGGAAACGGTTACGGTAAGACCCGGACAGACCCTCGATATCACGGTAAAGGTAGACATCAGCGCCGATAAGACAAGGCTTGATAACGCCTTTGAAAACGGCTTCTTTACCGACGGCTTCATATATCTTGAGGCAAAGGACTTCACCTGCTCTCTGCCGTTCACGGGCTTCGTCGGCGACTTCTATAAGTCGTCCGCGCTCGACAATTCGGTTTTCGACACCCACTTCTTATTCGGAAATCTTCTCGCCTCAAAATCGGACGGTAAGCTTTCGGTGCTCGGTAGCCGCGACCTCACGATCAATGGCAAAATGTTGTCCGAAAGCTGCGCGTTCTCACCCAACGGCGACGGCAAATTCGACACACTTTTACTTGCTCCCTCTCTCGTTCGTAACGTCAAGGGACTCGGCATAAGGGTGACAGACAGCACGGGCAAGACCGTGTGGGAGGATGAGATCTCGGCAAAGATACCCAAGAGCGAGGCCTCCCCCTCGACCATACTCACGGTATGGGACGGCAGCGACGGAATAAACCCCGAATTCGTATTCCCCGACGGAAAATATACTCTGAATATCACCGCGAAGCTTTCAAACGGTGCAAGCGGCGGCGAGATCAGTCTGCCCATTTCAATAGATACTGCTCTCCCGTCCCTCAAGGGCTCCGAAATTATTCGCGAAAACGGACGCATCACGCTCAAGATGACTGCTGCCGACAACATCGGAGTTCGTGAGGTGAAGGTATACACCGACGGCAATACTACCCTGTCGGAGCTCGACGACGGTGACGGTGTTTTTGACTTTGATATAACTACTCTCACCGCAGGCACCGTATGGGCAGACATCACCGACTACGCGATGAACACCAAAACCGTCATTGCAGGCGTGCTTGAGGGGGTGGGTGAGTGATAAAGCTGACACGGCTTCTGTGCGTACTGCTTTGCGTGTCTCTCTTTCTCGGCTCGTTTCACGTAAGCGTTACGGCGGCTTTACGGGAGGATACGCAAATAAGCGTTATCGTAGAGCTTGAGGAGGGCGCAAGCAAGGCAGGCGTTACGGCGCAGGTAAAAAGGATGCTCCCCGACTCCGAGATACTCTTTTCGTACGGTGCTTTGCTCAACGGCTTCAGCCTTACTCTGCGCGCGTCCGAGCTTGAAAAGCTCATTACTCTCGACGGCGTAAAGGCGGTTTATAACGACACCGAATATTCTGCGTGCGAGAGCACGGACACCAAATACGAGCTTGTCTTTGCAGACAACGTCAGCCGTGAATACGACCCCGAATTCGGCAAAAACAGAGTCATCGCGGTCATTGACAGCAGCTTTCTCAAGACCCACGAGCAGTTCACTCTGCCACAGGGTCAGACGGGTCGGCTCGACTATATAACTGTCCGCGATATGCGAGGCTTTCTTAACGCGTATAAGCTCGCAAAAAACAAAAACGATTTTATAAACAACGTATACGCAAGCGACAAGATCCCATTTGCCTTCGACTACGTCGGAGGTGACACGGACGTTTCGGGAAAAAGCGATCACGGAACGGCAATGTCGGCGATAGCCGCAGGCAATTCCCCCGACGGAAGCCCCGCCTTCGGCGGCGCAGCGCCTGCCGCGCAGCTTCTTCTTATGAAGGTCTTTGCCGACGACGGTCAGACGGCAAAAACCGGCGCGATAATCGCCGCACTCGAGGATGCATACCTTCTCGGTGCCGACGTAATAAGCATGAGCCTCGGCACTCCGGGCGGCTTTTCGGAGTACGGCCTTCTCGACGCTCCGCTTGAGGATATGATAACAAGGCTTCTCGACTCGGGCATACCCGTGGTCTGCTCGGGCGGAAACAACGCCTCTCTCGGTCAGGGCTCGGTCTTTGACGATTACTTCGGCTACGGAGAACCGCTTGCAAAATATCCCGACTCGGGTACGGTGCACGCACCCTCTACATCGCCCGACGTTTTGTCGGTAGCCTCGGCAAACACCTTTTCGGGAAGCTATCCTGCGTTCAAGCTTGAGGATGGCGGACGCTATATTCCCTACACCGACACAAATTACGGTGTCTACGGGGACGGATACAAGCACTATTTCAACGTGACCTTTGACTCTCAGACCATTGAATACGTAAGTATTCCCGGTCTTGGCGCACCCGAGGACTATATGGGTATCGACATCAAGGGAAAGATAGCGCTTATCGAGCGCGGAGAATTATCCTTTGCCGAGAAAAACGAAAACGCGGCAAGGGCAGGCGCAATTGCGGCTATCATTTACGATAATACGGACACGCCCACCTCGCTTTCGACAAGAATGCAGCTTGACGAGTCTCTCGCCTACGCGATATTCATATCGAGGGCGGACGGACTTGCAATGCTTGCGGCGAAGGACAAGCGAATAAGCGTTAGCAGCAAGACCGTTTACGTCACGAAGACCCAGAAGGAAACGGCAATTTCCGACTATTCGTCCTCGGGGCCCACGCCGACTCTCGACATTAAGCCCGAAATTACGGCGGAGGGAGAGGGAATGTCGGTCGCGGCAATGGACGGCGGATATACGACTATGTCTGGAAGCTCAAACGCGGCGGCGTACACCGCAGGCATTGTCGCAGGCGTTATGGACAAACTGGAAGGCTTTTCGGGTATTCAACGGGTGCGGGCGGCAAAGTCCCTTCTGATGAGCGCGGCAATGCCGCTGACAGAAACCTCCGCAAGCGGTGAGGCTGACTATTTTTCGGTAAATCTTCAGGGCTCGGGAATGATAACTCCCCGTCTTGCAAAATCCGCAAAGGTCATTATCGAAACGGGCGACGGCGCGAAGCTTCTTCTCGGCAACAAGCTCGGCGACAGATTTTCTGCCCGAATAAAGGTAAAAAATCTGTCTGACAGAGAGCTTTCCTTTAAGCTTTCGGCGCTTGTCGGCACAGAGGAAAGCGAAGCCGTTGAGTATAGCATTCTTTGTGATGAAAAGGACCCGTTTTACAAGCTGACGGGCACGTATATTTACGAATATCTCGGGGATGGCGCAGACGATTCGGTGTACTTTACAACGGGCAAGATAGAGCCGTTTGACGCAGCCTCGGTAAAGCTCGACAATAACGAGCTCAACACCGACTCGGCAGACTTTACGGGTGCTGACGTAGTGCTCGGCGCAGGAGAATCGCGCGAGCTGACGCTCGAGTTTGACCTGTCGGGGCTTGACCGTGACGCGCTGCTTGAAATCTACGAAAACGGATTTTTCGTCGAGGGCTTTATAATGCTCGACGGCGAAGAGCATTATTCCATACCCTTCCTCGGATTTGCGGGCGACTTCTTCTCGCTCGACCCGTTCGGAGAATCCCTTTATGACTCGGACGGCGCCGTGTTCGGCGGATGTTACCTTTATTCATTTATAGACACTCCCGTGCTTAAAAACGAGATATTTCTCGGAACCAACAACACGGAGCATAGCGGAGAGACCTTCGTAAAGCTAAGCTCATCTCTTTCGTCCGTATCACCTGCCGTCAAGGGCAATGAGGGTGTAGTCTACCTGTCGCTCGGACTTTTAAGAAATCTGACGTCAGTCGACATCAGCGTTCTCGCGCCCGACGGCAGCACCGTCACTACCGCGGGAATAAACAAGCCCGCTTCAAAAGCCTTTGCAGACGGCAGCTTCAACGCGCCGAAAAGACACAACCTTATGCTCTGGGCTCTCAGACACGAGGAAAACGACAATTATATCTATGACGACGGCATCTACCTTTGCAGGATCACGGGCACGGATGCCTCGGGCAAGGTGTTTACCGAGGAGATCCCGTTTGAGATCGATTCGGTAAAGCCGACGGTCGAGAGTGCAGAAATAAGTGAGCGAGCAGGCGAGCGCACGCTTGAGATAACCGTGCGCGACAATACCTTCGTCCAGCACGTAGCGGTAGAGGACTCGTCGGGCAAGCAACACGAGATCGACAATTCACCGTTTGAGTCGGAGGCTCTTGCGAAAAAGCCTCGCGGAGAGACGACGACCGTTTCACTTGACGTGAGCGACATAAGCGAGGATTATCTGTATATTACGGTGTATGACATAGCTTTTAACTCGACGATCGTAAGAATTGAGCTTGACAATTGAAGAAACACCCCCGACGGAAATTTTCCGTCGGGGGTGTTTTGCAGGCGCGCGTGCAGTTTTGTGGCAAGTGTAATCTCGACCCATACCCGTTCGTCTGTGCAAATTCTTACGGGAGGAGCAAGCCACTCCCTTACCAAATGATTTAGAAGTTGTTTCGTAGGGGACGACGCCCTCCGGCGTACCGTTTACAACGGAATTTACAATATAATCTCTATTTTTTTGTTGAAAGAAAATTTTCCATTTTTACGGGAGGGGAGACCCCTCCCCTACAAGGGAATATCAAATCTATTGTAGGGTCGGCGCCTTCGACGATATTTGAAATCTCACCTTTGTCTTTCAACAAGCAAAATCCTCTCCCGTTACCCTTTATACGAAAAATCCTCCTTTTTCAAGGAGGATTTTTCTCATATATCGTAGCCCTCGCCGACGCTTCGGCGGACGTCTCCGGGAGTCTTTCCCGTCTTTTTCTTGAACACGTAATTGAAATACGACTGCGACGCAAAGCCGCACCTGTACGCTATCTCGGATATGGGCATCTCACTCGTTAACAAAAGTCCGTGCGAGATGGATATGCGCTTGTCGGTCAGGTACTTGTGCACCGTCGTTCCCGTAACGTCATAGAACAGATTGTGGAAGTATATCGGACTCAGATTTACACTCGCGGCTATCTCCTCGAGAGTGATCTTTTCGTCATAATGCTCTTGGATAAATTCCTCGGCGCGACGGGCGATTATCTTCTTGTTCGTATCGGTGTTTCTCTCATCGTAGTTGACGCTCTCCTTCGCAAGAGAATATATGAGCTCAAGCACCTTTGACCTGACGTATACGTCGCCGTATTCGTCGTTACTGTCTGCCGTAATGATTATGCTTTCAAGCATACTTCTGAAGTTATATTTTCCCGTGGAATCCATAACGTCGGGTATCTTGTCAAGAATATCGGAGATCCGCTTGTCGGCTACCGCGAGCTTTATATAGTAGCTTCTGATGTGTACCCGCGTGCGGCGCTTTTGACCGGGCTTCGCCACGATTATCATTTCCTTACGCATATTGTAAGGAATCTCGTTTATGTAGGTAATGCCGCTGCAGTCGATTATGTACTCGATCTCATAAAGGGTAACGGTGCGCGTTTTGGTCTCCTCGACACCCGCAAACGTAATACGCGAGTCAAAAACTCCGAGCGCCTCAATTCCTATGGCAGTTTTGCTTTCCATACCCGCATCTCCTCATATTTTGTAAAAATTTTACTCAAGACAGTAATATTTCTAAAGTTTCGAGTAAGATTTCGTTATACTTATTAAAATATTTGTGATATCATCAAACTGTACCAAGTAATATTTTATCATCACAAACCCATTTTGTCAATAAAAAGGAGTTAATTATGAAAGTTACTGACGTGAAAATCTTCACAGTAGACTGCTTCCGTACCAACTGGGTGTTCATCAAGGTTTATACCGATGAGGGCATCGACGGTGTCGGCGAAGCCACCCTTGAATACAAGGAAAAGGCTCTTTGGGGCGCGGTCGAGCATATCAAGGAATACCTTGTAGGCAAAAACCCGCTTGAAATCGAAAAGCACTTCCACAACATTTACCGTGACGCATACTGGCGCGGCGGCCCCGTTCTTATGAGCGCCCTCTCGGCAGTTGAATGCGCCCTCTGGGACATTCTCGGTAAGCACCTCGGCGTTCCCGTTTACCAGCTTCTCGGCGGTAAGGTGAACGAAAAGGTAAGAATTTACGTTAACGGCTGGTTCTCGGGCGCAAAGACTCCCGAGGAGTTCGGCAAGAAGGCGGCTGAGGCTGTTAAGCGCGGCGTTACCGCTATGAAGTGGGATCCCTTCGGAAAGTCCTACCTTGAAATTTCCAATAAGGACCTTAACACCGCGCTCGAATGCGTTGCACGCGTAAGAGAGGCTGTCGGTGACGAGGTCGACCTCCTTATCGAGGGTCACGGAAGATTCAACATCCCCACCTCCATCAAGATCGCAAAGGAGCTTGAGCAATTCAAGCCTATGTTCTTCGAGGAGCCCGTTCCTCCGGACAACCTTGACGCACTCAAGGCAGTTAAGGACAAGTCCCCCGTTGCTATCTCGGCAGGTGAAAGACTCTACACTCGCTGGGACTACAAGCGTATGTTCGACCTTATGGCTGCCGACTTCATTCAGCCCGATATCAGCCACGCAGGCGGCATTATGGAGCTTAAGAAGCTCGCGGCAGAGGCAGAATCGAGATACATCGCGTTCGCTCCCCACAACCCCTCGGGTCCCGTTGCAAACGCGGCTACTCTCCAGCTCGCGGCTTGCATCCCGAACTTCACCATCCTCGAGATCATGTACTCCGACGTTGCTTACAGAAAGGACGTTACAAACGAGTCTCTCGAATATAAGGACGGCTACATAACCATCCCCGACAAGCCCGGTCTCGGTATTGAGATAAACGAGGAGGAATGCCTCAAGCATCCTTATCAGGTACACACTCTCCGTCACTACACAGGTGCTCTCACCGACATCAGACCCCCCGAAACCGCATTCTACTTCTAAGCGGCAGTCATTGTGGAAAACTCAGACACAACAAGAGATAATTCAGAATACAAGGAGATTTAATTATGAATAAGTCAGTATTCATTACGGGCGGTACCGCCAATACGGGTCTCGGAATCTGCGAAAAGTTCGCAAAGGAAGGCTACGACGTTTTCGTCGGCAGCCGTGACGAGGCAAAGGCTCAGGCCGTTGCCAAGATGCTCACAGAAAAGTACGGAGTATATAGCTTCGGCTACGGCACAAAGATCTTCGATGAGGCTGATGTTAAGCGCATCTTCGACGATATCAGAAGCAAGGGCTACCTCATCGACTGCGTAGTTCTCTGCGCGGCTGACCTCGGTATCCGTCAGCAGTTCCTCACGGTTTCCATCGAGGACTTTATGAACGTAATCAACACCAACATCGGTTGGAACTTTATGATAATCCGCGAAGCTGCAAAGCAGATGATCGAAAAGGGACAGGGCTCGGTAGTGTTCATCAACTCCAACACCGCATACCGCGCAATTCCCGACAGAATAGCGTACTCCACCTCCAAGAGTGGCGTTCTCGGTATGATGCGTGCGCTTGCTCTCGACCTCGGTAAGTACAAGATCCGCGTAAACGCAGTTCTCCCCGGTATGATCAAGACGGACCGTTGGGAAAACAACTACAACGACTGCAAGAACGCTCTTTCCAACTACACTCCTCTCGGAGATATTGCATCGTTTGAGGACATTGCAAACGCGGCTTACTACTTCGGCAGCGATATGTCCCTCAACGCAACGGGCGCTGAGCTCACCGTTGACGGCGGTAATATGATCCAGCTTTACCCCCTCATTCCCGAGGATAAGTAATACTGTAAACGGTTTTGAAATCCCTCCGACTTTCATCGGAGGGATTTTTGTCGGGAAAGTGAGTATGACCTGATTTTGTCTGTGGCAAGAGAGGTTACTTTCGTTGCGTAACGAAAGTACCAACCGACCTCTTTTACCACAGACAAAATCAGGTCAAAATCTCCCTCGCAAACAACTTTCTCTCCCAACATCCTTGAAAAAAAGCTCACAATATGATATACTGAAATTTATAGTAATCATCAAGGAGTTTCCAATGCGTAAGGTAAAGCTTGAGGTATCACGAAAGCCAGGCAAAATTTCAATAGACAATCTTGCCGAGACAGAGGCATATATTAAGGAAGCGGTCAAGCCGTTTGAAAATATCAACTACAAAACCAACGTCCAGCTCGCAAAGCACAACAAAAAAATGCTTATTAAGCTGAAAGCCGAGCTTGACGTGGCGGTCAAGGACGCCGTAAGAGTCTACGAGGAGCCGCTTGAAAAAATGAAATTTGAGCTGTTAAAGCTCGAAAGCATTATCGACATTCCCTTAGCAGATGCAGAAAAGACCATCTCAGAATACGACATCTGTCCGAGAAAACGCGCACTAAACGGTGTGCGCGCAGCATTTGACGCGTCGTGCGCGCCGCTTGGCGACTACGCAGAGTCGGTTTTTGCAAGTCCTGCGTTTGTTGATGAAAAATGGCTCAAAAACCCAAGCGTTCAGATGAGCACTCGCCGCGCTATTGAAGCAAAAATTGAAAGGATAGCCGACGATATCGCCCTCATCTGCTCGTCCTCACCGAGCTTTGCGCCCGTAATGCTCGCAAAATATTTTGAAAACCTCTCTCTCGACGAGGTGGAGGATTTCAAAAACCGCGTGCTTACTGCGGCAAACGGAAAATTCACCCTCTCGTCGCCTCGTCACGGCGACAGACCCGAGGGACGCGCGCATATTACGCTGAGATGCAGCGAGGAGGAGTTTTCACGCGCGACCGAGTGGCTTAAGCTCTCGGGAATCCGCCACAGCATCGACGGCTGCTCCTTCGTTTCCTCGCTCAAGGAGCGAAAGATACCCGATTTTGACACCTTCGTGGCAATTGATATAGAAACCACAGGCACGTTCGGCGCGGCAAGCGGCGACAAGCCGTCCGAGATCACCGAGATCGGCGCGGTCAAGGTGGTAAACGGCGAGATAGTCGACCGCTTTTCAATGCTTGCAAACCCGGGACGTAAGATAACCCCCGCAGTAGTCAAGCTTACCCACATAACCGACGAAATGGTAAAGGACAAGCCTCCCGTGAGCGAGGTAGTCGCTGAATTTGCGCGCTTTGCGGGCGACAGCATACTCGTGGGTCACGGAATCGGCCCGAACGACCTCTCATACATCTGCCGCACCGCCGAAAAGATCGGCGTAAAGCTTGAAAACGAGTATTTTGACACCTGTGAGCTCGCTGTGTCCTTAAAGGAAAAGTACGGCTGGCAGAGAGTAAAGCTCGAATACTTAAGCTCGGTCTTCGGAATCGAGCAGAGCAACGCGCACCGCGCCTGCTGTGACGCCGAGGCAAACGCCAAGGTTTATCTTATAATGAAATCCCTTTGCGGAAAATAAGCGGTTATTAAATATGATATTTGCCAATACTCTTAGTATAAATACATCAAAAAGAGTGGCAAAAATGAAAAAAACAAAAATCGTATGCACCCTCGGTCCCGCCTGCGAGAACGACGGCGTGCTTGAAAAAATAATACTTTCGGGCGCGGACGTGCTGAGAATGAACTTTTCCCACGGCGACCACGCCTACCACAAGAAAAACGCCGACAGAGTCAAGGAGATACGCAAAGGGCTCGGGCTCTACACTCCCCTCTTGCTTGACACAAAGGGCCCCGAGGTGAGGATCAAGGGCTTCAAGGACTCGCCCGTCACCCTTGAAGCAGGTCAGGAGTTTAAGCTTTACCTCTTTGACACAGAGGGAGATAACACGGGGGTGTCGGTAACACACACGCGTTTGCACGGCGACGTTTCGGTGGGAGATAAAATACTCGTCGACGACGGACTTATTGAAATGCGCGTGGAGAGCGCCGATAGCCGCGAGATAGTCTGCACCGTCATAAACGGCGGTCTTTTGCATAGCGGCAAGGGCGTAAATGTGCCGGGAGTGCATCTCTCGCTCGACTTTCTCTCGGAAAAAGACAAAGCCGATATTGAGTTTGCCGTACACGAGGACGTCGACTTCATCGCCGCCTCGTTTACCCAGTGTGCGAGCGACGTTAACGAGATAAGACGATATCTCGAGAGCCTCGGCTCACGGGACGTGCATATAATCGCAAAGATCGAAAGCGCGGCAGGCGTCGCAAACATTGACGAAATTTTAGAGGTCGCGGACGGCGTTATGGTGGCTCGCGGCGATCTCGGCGTGGAAATTCCGCTTGAGGAGATCCCCGTAATACAAAAAAGCATAATTTCAAAGGCGTGCTCGGCGGGAAAGCCCGTAATAACGGCGACTCAGATGCTTGAGAGCATGACTCACAATCCACGTCCGACCCGCGCCGAGATATGCGACGTTGCAAACGCCATCTACGACGGCTCAAGCGCGATAATGCTGTCGGGCGAGACCGCTATCGGTGAATATCCCGTCGAAGCGGTCAGAACAATGGCGAAAATTGCGCGCCGTACAGAAAACGATATCAACTATATAGGTCGGTTTTCGCGCATATCCGAGCGCGGCGCCGACATCACGTCTGCCGTTTCGCACGCCGCGTGTCAGGCGGCAATAGACCTCGGCGCGAGCGCGATAATCGCAGTGTCCGAGTCGGGCTACACGCCGCGTATGCTCAGCCGTTTCCGTCCCGACACGGGCATAATCGGTTGCTCGCCGTCGGCAAAATCCTGCCGTCAGCTGATGCTTTCGTGGGGTGTGACTCCCCTCAAGACCGACGAGGTGGATTCTACCGACAAGCTTTTTGAAAACGCGGCGGAAAAGGCGCTTGAATCAAGGCTCGTAAACCCGGGTGAGCTTGCCGTAGTGGTCGCAGGCGCACCGCTTAAGACCCCCGGCACCACCAATATGTTAAAAGCGATTACCCTCGGCGACACAGGCGCGCCGATTGCATAAACTGTAAATTAGACCGTCTTACTCCAAGGAGGACACCGTGACAGACTTAAACAAGTTTTTCGACTTTATAAAGGGCAAAAAAATAGCTATCGTGGGGCTTGGAATCTCCAACACCCCTCTTATCAGCATGCTTCTTTCACACGGAGCGAGCGTTGTCGCCCACGATAAGAAGGAATACGCCGACTTTGACCCTGCGTTTATGGCAGAGCTTGAAGAAAAAGGCGTCGGACTAAGGCTGGGTGCAAGCTACCTCGACTCGTTTGACGAGGATATCATCATAAAGGCGCCCGGCATCAGACGTGACGCGCCGGCATTTGTCGAGGCGGTACAGCGCGGAGCGTATCTCACCTCGGAAATGGAGCTTTTCTTTAAGCTTACCCATTGCAGAAAGATAGCGATAACGGGAAGTGACGGAAAGACCACGACCACCACGCTCACTCACCTTATGCTCTCTGAGCAATATAAAAATAATCCCGACGTAACGGTACACGTCGGCGGAAACATAGGAAAACCGCTTTTTGCCGAGGCGGAGTCTATTCGTGACACGGATATTGCGGTGCTGGAGCTTTCAAGCTTTCAGCTTCACGCAATGGAGGTGTCGCCAAACGGCGCGACGATCACCAATATTTCCCCGAATCACCTCGATTGGCACACGGATTATGAGGAATACGTCGACTCAAAGCGCAGAATTTTCGAGTTTATGAAGTCGGGGCGTCTTGTGTTGAATTTTGCAAATGAGCTTTCGCGTGAAATGGCAGAATACGCGCCCGACGGCGTTGAGGTGGTCTACTTCTCGTCCGTGGGTCTTGACGGTATTCCAAGCGCAAACACCGCCGTGTATCTTAAAAACGGCGAGATCCGCGTGCGCGACGCGAAGCGCAGAGTCGACGAGAAAATTATGTGTGCAGACGATATTCTTCTGCCCGGCGCGCACAATATTGAAAACTATATGACCGCCATAGCCGAGCTTTACGGCGAGGTGGACAACGGCGTTTTCGTAAAGATCGCAAAGACCTTCGGCGGTGTTGCGCACCGCATCGAGCTTGTGCGCGAGCTTGACGGCGTAAAATACTACAACAGCTCTATCGACTCAAGTCCCACTCGCACCATCGCCGCGCTCAGATCGTTCGGCACGAAAAAGGTCATCGCAATTATGGGCGGATATGATAAGCATATTCCCTATGGCGTGCTCGGCGACCACGCGTGCGAGCACACGCGCGCCGTCGTGCTGACGGGTGCGACCGCGCCGAAGATACGCGAGGCTATAATAAGCTGCGAGAAAGCAAAGTCGGAGCTGCCCAAGATCTACGAGGTCGCCGACTTTAAGGACGCGGTTATCAAGGCGCGTGAGATAGCGAAAAGCGGAGATATTGTTATACTCACTCCCGCCTCTGCAAGCTTTGATTGCTTCAAGAATTTTGAAGAGCGAGGCAATTATTTCAAGGATATCGTAAGAGGGTTTTAAGTAGTTTTTGTTTCGGGAAGTTTTATGACCTGATATTGTTTTGTGAAAAATAAACTTGGTTGTTACTTTCGTTACGCAACGAGAAGTACAAAGGATTGCCTTCGGCAACCTTTCAAAGAAGCGCTTAAAGGGAGGCTCAATGCCTCCCTTTAAGATTTTCCTCCTGCAAAAGAGGCTCCGCCCCTTTTGAAAGCAAAGGGTCTGAATTTGCGCTCTCAAACTCTATTTAATGTGTAAACAAACGCGTCGCGAGGGTTTCCAAAGGGAGCATCCCTTTGGCGAGGAGGGAGATTTTCAAGAGGGGGTCTCGAATCCCCTCTTGAACGGCTCTTTTCGTTCTTTTCTGTCCGTACAGAAAAGGACACCCCCGTAAACAAACGATTTTATCAAATAAAAACCGTTCAATTTTCTTTATTACGGTGCTTCGCACCCTTGCCCTTTTTTGTAAAAAAGGGCGCAAAAAACTTCAAGGCGCGCATACAGTTTTGTGGCAAGTGTAATCTTCACCCGTACACGTTTATCTTATTCCGCCCGCGCACCCGCAAGCACCAGCTCACGCGCCGCTTCAAGCTGCTTTTCCGTAATGTTCACTCCCGAGCTGATACGCGCACACTCGCGCACCCTCTCCTCAAAATCAAGCTCCTTCACCGACGTCTCGTTCCTTCCGTCACGCTCCGCCTTGGAAATAAACAAATGTGCGTGCGCAAGCGCCGCTATCTGCGCCGCGTGCGTGATGCAGAACACCTGCGACCCCTTCGCTATCTTCTTGAGCCTGATTCCTATCTTTTCACTCGTTTTTCCCGAAACTCCCGTGTCTATTTCATCAAATATCACGGTCTCGGCAGGCATCTTGCCCACAAGCTCGCTCTTTATGGCAAGCATAACTCTCGAAAGCTCACCGCCCGATGCGGTTTTCGACATTGACTTTAATTCCTCGCCCGGATTTGCCGAGATAAGAAACTCAACCGTATCCGCGCCGTTTGCCGTGTATTCGTCCACGTTCTCGCGAAGCTCTGCCGAAACCTTTACTCTCGCGCCCTTCATATCGAGGTATTCAAGCTCGTCTGTGATCGCCTTGCCAAGCTTCTCGGCATACACTGCCCGAAGCTTATGCAGTACAAGCGCGGCATCGCGGAGCTTCTTTTCGAGGACCTTATATTTTTCACTGTACTCTGCTATAAGCGTATCGCCGAGCTCAAGCTCGTCAAGCTCTGCCGCGATCCTTTCTCTGAACCTCAGCACCTCGTTTACGCTGCTTCCGTACTTACGCTTAAGCCTTGATATAACGTCAAGCCTTGCCTCCGCACGGTCAAGCTCTGCAGGTGCGTTGTCGATGTCGGGCAAAAAGTCGAGCGTTCTTTCTCCGATATCCTGTATTTCGTACTTGTAGCCCTCAAGCTTTTTTGCAAGCTCATCCGCTTCGGGCAGATATTTTGCAAGGCTGACGAGAGCTGTTCTTGATTTTTCGATAAGGTCGACCGCCGAAAGCGAGCCGCCGTTTTTCACGAGCGCGCGGTATATGAAGTCCGTGCCCTTGGCGAGCTTTTCCGCACTGCGCAAAAGCTTCAGTCTGTCGTCAAGCTCCGTGTCCTCGTCGGGCTTGAGCTTTGCCGCGTCGATATCCTTTAGCTGATACTCAAGTAATTCTCTCGTTCTTTCCTTTTCTGCGCTCTTGCCCTTTAGCGAATTTAATTTTTGTCTTACTGCGGTAAATTCTTCATAGACCGCCTGATATTCCTTCTTTATTTTCTCCGACTCGCTTACGGGTACGTACGCGTCGAGATATTTTATATGCGCCGACGTGTCGAGCAGGCTCTGGCTTTCGTGCTGAGAATGCACCGAGATAAGCTGCTTTGCCGCCTCTCTCATCACCGACACCTGCACGGTCTGCCCGTTTATCCTTCCCTTGGTTCGTCCGTCCATATAGACGGTACGCGACACCGAGATGCTTCCGTTTTCGTCGGGGAAGATATCAAGCTCGGCGAGCGCGTCTGCGGCGTCCTTGCCGATATTTTCAAATATAGCGCTGACAGCGGCAAACTCCTCTCCCGAGCGTATCAGCTCGCGCGAGCCTCGCTCTCCCATCAAAAGACCGATACCGTCGATGATGATGGACTTACCTGCACCCGTTTCGCCCGTGAGCGCAGTGAATCCGCTTGCGAAGTCTATATCAAGCTTTTTTATAACTGCGATGTTCTCAATATGTAGGTATGAAAGCATATCGGTCTCCTTTCCGTCAAGCGTGTGACTTACAAATTATTTAAGCGAGAGGGAAGAATCCTTCGCTATTATTTCTTTAAGGCTTATTGCCGAAGCCTCGCTTCTCGTAACTATTATCACGGTATCGTCGCCCGCAACGCTACCGACAATCTTTTCGTGATGCATAAGGTCGATAGCCGCGGCGGCGCCCGACGCCATTCCCGCGATGGTCTTGACCACCGTGATATTACCTGCCGAGTCGACCGACACTACCGCGGTGCTTAAAATATCCGACTGCTTGACCGTGGATTTGCCCGAGCTTTCCTTTCCGTGACTGTATCTCGACTTTCCCTCGGGTGAAACCGATTTCACGAGCTTTAATTCTCTTATATCACGCGAAACCGTCGCCTGAGTGACGTTGAAGCCCTCGCTTCTGAGTATATCCGAAAGCTCCTCCTGCGTTTCTATGCTTTTTTCGCTAATAAGCTCAATTATTCTTGCCTGTCTTTTATTCTTCATTGCTTTCAACTGCCTTTCAGCTTTATTCGTACATTTTCTTTTTGAGCTGCTCGTAGAAGGTGCTTTCGTGAATTCTCTCGAACACCGAGCTGTATTCGGAGCTTGTGCAAATTATGTATTCGCCCGGCTTTAGTATATATTCCTCGCATCCGTCTGCCGACACGTTTGCGTTTTCGCGTCCACTGTTTATAAGCTTCAGCCTTTTATCTGACGAAAACATCATAGGTCTTGAGGTGAGCGAGTGGGGACATATCGGGACGATGCTTATTCCCTCGAGCGACGGGTCGACGATAGGACCTCCTGCCGCAAGCGAGTACGCGGTCGAGCCCGTTGGAGTCGACACCACAACGCCGTCGCCTCTGTACCGTACCGCGAGCGAGTCTGAGTCTGCAAGACTTAACTCGACATCGATAAGCCTTGTCGTGTTTCCCGTACTCGTGAGAACTATATCGTTGAGCGAGTGGCTGGCGCTTATCACGCTCCCGTCAAGCTTATGTATCTCACACGAGAGCATCATCCTCTTTTCGCGCTTGCCCTTACCGTCAAGCACGTCGCGCAAAAGCTCAAGCTCGCTCGGCTCAAGCTCAGCGAGGTAGCCGAGTCTGCCGAGGTTTATGCCCGTGACGGGCACGCCCGATATTGCCGCACGTCTGGCACATCTTAGAATAGTACCGTCGCCTCCGATGGCGACTGCGAGGTCCGCGCCGTCATAGAGGCTATCGTCCGAAACGAATGCCACGCCCGTGTCACAGAGCTCGTTTTTGAAGCTCTCGGGCAGGCGGACGCTTGCCCCGTATTCCTTCAAAATACTTATTGCGCGTTTGGTACAGGAAAGTCCCCTGTCCTTGTCGCGATTAGGGAATACCGTTACTGTTTTCACTTTCGCGCCCCCTTCTGCTTGCTTTCCGTTATCTTCTTTATCTCGTCTGCGCCGAGAGGGACGCAGGGAGTGTCTCTAAGTATATATTTTGCTAAAAGCTCGCGGTTACCGTCGCCGCCCGTGATGGGTGAAACAGTAAGACCGACGCATTCAAAGCCGAGTGATGCGGCAAAGCCTATGACCTTCTCTGCGGCCTCGGTGTGAGCTCTCGCGTCCTTGACTATACCGCCCTTGCCGAGCGCCGATCTGCCGCATTCAAACTGTGGCTTTATGAGTCCGACGTAAAATCCGCCGGTCTTCATAATTTTTGAAATGGCTTCAAGCACGAGGGTCTGCGAGATAAACGAAAGATCCGCGCACACGGCGTCGACCTTTTCTCCGAGAGTGTCCGAATCCATATATCTTGCGTTTATACCCTCGAGATTTTTGACTCTGACGTCGGATGCAATCCTCGGGTGAAGCTGACCGTGACCTATATCCACGGCGTAGACCTTTTTCGCGCCTCGCTCGAGCATTACCTCTGTAAATCCGCCCGTTGACGCGCCGATATCGGCGCAAACAAGACCGTCAAAATCAATATTCCAAGTGTCGACCGCCGCGAGAAGCTTGAGCGCTCCGCGTCCGACGTACTTAAGTCCACCGTCGGCAAGCGTTACGTTGTCGGAGTCGGTGACCTCGGTCGAGGGCTTTGTTGCCTGCCGCCCGTTTATGCTGACGAGCCCTTCGCGTATAAGCGCTGCGGCGCGTGTACGGCTTTCCGACAGAGCCGCCTCTACCATAAAAACGTCAAGTCTCATAGCGTTACACGGGGAAAACTATTCCGATGAGGGTACCGAGCGCCGCGCCCATAAACACCTGGAACGGGGTGTGTCCGATAAGCTCCTTGAAATCGTTTTCGGTATATTCCTTCTTGCCTGCGAAAATGTTGTCGACGAGAAGATTTAACATTTTCGCGTGCTCACCTGCCTCGCGTCTGACTCCCGTTGCGTCGTACATCACTATAAACGCGAATATTACCGCAATGGCAAATTCGGGAGATGCGGGAGTACAGAGCTTCATTATCGTTATCGCAAGCGCGCATACGGTTGCCGAGTGCGAGCTTGGCATACCGCCCGACGACATTATAAGGGAAAAATCGAATCTTTTTTCCTGAATGAGAGTAATTATTATTTTTATAAGCTGCGCGGTAAACCATCCGCACGCGGCGGCAAGAAGTGCCTTGTTGTTTAGTACGTCCATTGGGGGTTCTCCGTGGGGTTATTTTCTTCTTTTTGCGGTGTACTCCGCGAGAGCCGACAGAATTTCGCTGTTTTCGTATTTGCGGATAAATTCCGCCGCCTCGCCCGATACTCTTTCGGCAAAGGATGACGCCTCGTCGATACTCATAAACGTAAGGAAGGTCACCTTGTTGTTATCATTGTCGCTGCCGATTGGCTTACCGAGCTCCTCGACCGTTGAGGTAACGTCGAGAATATCGTCGGCTATCTGGAACGCGAGACCGAGCCTTTCCGCGTATTTGTCAGCCGCAGAAAGCTGCTCGGGACGCGCGTTTGCCGCTATCGCGCCGAGGTAAGCGGCGCATCTGATAAGCGCACCCGTTTTAAGCGCGTGAAGCTTTAAGAGCTTTTCAAAATCTATGCTTTTGCCCTCGCTCTGAAGGTCAATGGTCTGACCGCCTATCATTCCGTTTACACCTGCAAGCCCTGATAGCGCGGTAACCGCGTTCAGTCTTACCGATTCGTCAAGCGCTTCTGCGGCGGAGATTATCTCAAACGCGTAGGTTAAAAGCGCGTCGCCTGCAAGCAGGGCAAATTCCTCACCGTACACCTTATGACAGGTGGGCTTGCCGCGTCTGAGATCGTCGTTGTCCATGCACGGCAGGTCGTCGTGAATGAGCGAATAGGTGTGTACGCACTCAAGCGCGACTGCAAGCGGCAGAGCCGCGCGCGTGTCGCCGCCGAAAAGCCTGCAGAATTCAAGCACGATAAAGGGTCTTATTCTTTTTCCGCCCGCAAGCGCACTGTACGCCATCGCATCCGTCACGGCAGAAAGGTCGGTGTCGTCAAAATCAAAATATTTTTCAAGCTCTGCGTCAAAGAGCGCCGCAGATTCCTTTAGTATTTTTTCAAATTCGCAAGTATTCATTCTGCCACCGGCTTAAAATTACTTTCTTCAAGCTCGCCGTCGTTTCCCGCAACGAGGATCTTTACTCTTTGCTCCACGTTATCAAGCTTTGCCGAGCAAAGCTTGACGAGCCCTGCGCCCTCCTCGAAAAGGGCGAGCGATTTGTCAAGCGGTGCGTTTCCGCTGTCAAGTAAAGCAACTATTTCTTCAAGTCTTGCAAGAGCTTCTTCAAAGCTTTTTTCTTTGTTATCCATATTTATCTCCAATTTGACTTTTGTTATTTGTCTTCTTCTGTTGAGGTTACCCTTCCCGTAACCTTACCGTCGGCGACCTTGAATGAAAATTCGTCGCCCTCTTTTACCTGCCTTACGCTCTTGACCAGTGTTCCGTCGCCCGTGAATACAGCCGAGTATCCGCGCGATATTACCGACATGGGGTTGAGCGCCTCAAGCTTTGCCGTGTTTTTTATAAAGTCTTGCCGCTTTCTGTCGATTATCCTTGTAATGGAGCTTTCCATTCGCTCGGATATTGACAAAAGATAAAGACGCTTATCGTCCACCATATATTTCGGAGAGGTCATAACGCGGTTTTTAGCCGCCGCGTCAAGTCTGCGCTTGTATTGCTCCAGCTTTTTTGTGAGCGAGAGCTCCATACGTCCGATAACGTTCTGGAATTTGCGCTTTAACTCCTCGGTTTCGGGAACTGCAAGCTCTGCCGCCGCCGAAGGCGTGGGAGCTCGTTTGTCTGCCGCAA
This sequence comes from Eubacteriales bacterium, assembly GCA_045580165.1. Taxonomy (GTDB): domain Bacteria; phylum Bacillota; class Clostridia; order Oscillospirales; family CAG-272; genus UBA4717. Next base: position 12,478 of record JAZNNG010000044.1, on the reverse strand, counting down.
AGTCGCATATAGTGAAGTCGGTCTCGTGACCGACCGCCGAGATAACGGGTATTTTACTCGCGGCAACGCATCTTGCAAGCGCCTCGTCGTTGAACGCCCACAGATCCTCGATCGAGCCGCCTCCGCGTCCGATTATTATGACGTCGGCGCCGTCGGTGCGATTGAAATACTCAATTCCGCGAATGAGCTGTGCGGGTGCGCCGTCGCCCTGCACGAGTGACGGATAAAGAATTATCTTCGCGTAAGGGAAACGCCTTCCCGTTACGTTTATCATATCCCTGACCGCTGCGCCCGTGGGGGAGGTGATGATACCCACCCGTGACGGTATTTTGGGAAGCGGTCTTTTCCGCGCAGGTGAAAATAATCCCTCAGCCTCGAGCTTTTTCTTGAGTTGCTCGTACATAACGTAGAGGCTTCCGACACCGTCGGGCTCCATATTGTACGCGTAAAGCTGGTAGTCGCCGCCGCGCACGAACCCCGAAACTCTGCCGTGTACTATTACCTTCATTCCGTTTTCGGGAAGGAATTTGAGCTTTGAGTTATATCCCTTGAACATGACCGCCTTTATTGCTCCGCCCTCGTCCTTGAGGGTGAAGTAAAAGTGGCCGGTTCTGTGGTTTGTGAAGTTTGATATCTCTCCCTTGACCCAGACCTCGCTTAGAATGGGGTCGCGGTCAAGAATGCTTTTTACGTATTCGTTAAGAGAGGTGACCGTCATCGCATTCTGCGACCTGTCAAGTAATATTTCTTCGGACATATCGGTCTCCTTTCGGTTTGTTTTGTTGATTTTTATATTGTCGGGACGCCCCGACAGGCACCCTCTCCGTCACGCTCCGCGTGCCACCGTCTCGCTGCGGCTCGGTCACGCCTCGGCTCTGATATGCCGCAGGCATATCATTCACCACCTCGGCGCCGCTTCGCTACCCGTGGGGCGAGGCTTTTGCGCGTGTGGCTTTGTAGGGGCGAACTGTGTGTCAAGAGTAAAATCTCGACCCATACCTGTTCATCCGTGCGGATTCTTACGGGAGGGGAAACCCCTCCCCTACGAGTAAAAATTTCAAATCTATTGTAGGGGTCGGCGCCTTCAGGCTTACTTTTGCTTCAAAAAAATCAGACCCGCGAGCACGGCAACGCCTGCCGCGTTGTCGCTCGAATACTCGGGTGGTGCAAACGCCGCATCGTGACGGCGCGCAAGATAGCTTTTGATGAAGGCGTTGCTCATAACGCCGCCTGCGTACAGGACGGGAAGCTCGCCGTATTTTTCTTTAGCAAGACGCGTGAGCGCGTCGAGGTTTTTAGCCACGAAATCAAGAGTGAACTGCGCTACCTCACCGTTAGAGTGACCGCCGTCAAGCGCCGCCCTTGCCTTGTTTTCGGCACCCGACATATTTACTCCGCCGTCACCGATGCTGACGCTTTGGGAAATACCGCATCTGCCGCCACCGTTTATAAACTCAGCCGCGAGCACCTCGAGCGCGGGCCCACACGGGAACTTAAGCCCCATCATTACCCCGACTCTGTCAATAAGCTGACCTGCGTTTATGTCAAGCGTTCCGCCGATAAGCGAAACGTCGAAGCCCGTATCGCTCGGCTTTACAAATAAAAGCTCGGTGGTGCCGCCCGAAACGTGAAGCGCGATAAACTCGCTGCTCATCAGCTCGCGTCTGCCCGAATTCCAGAGCGCCGCCGCAATATGTCCTGCCTGATGCGAGAACTCGTAAATCGGCGCGCCGCCGCTTGCAAGCGTGTACGCGGCAGCCCTTCCTGCGAGAAAGCAGGGCATATACGAGCCCTCCTCGTCGCGCGGCTTTGCGGAAACGCCTACCGCCGCAAGGCTCTCGTAACTATAATATTCGCGTATTCTCTCCGATATTTCGGGGAGGTTTTTGATGTGAGCAAAAAGCGCGTCGCTTTGTCTGAGCCCTCTTTCGCCCGATTTTACGTCAAGCGGGATCTTGAGGTTGGCTATTACCTCGAGTGCTTCGGTGTCAAAGAGAGCCATCGAGGTGGTATAGTTGCTCGTGTCTATTCCTAGTGTGAGTGTCTTTTTCACTTTGTGCCGAGCTTCTTTGCGATGGTGTTGAGAACGCCGTTGACGAATGCGGGGGCATCGTCGTCGTCGAACTTCTTTGCAAGCTCTACCGCCTCGTTGAGAGATACGCTTAATGGGATATCCTCCTCAAACAGAAGCTCGTAAACGCAGAGCCTCATTACCGAAAGCGAAACCTTTGACATACGGTCAAGCTTCCAGCCCTTTGCCGCCTCGCTGATGAGCGCGTCTATTTTTTCGAGGTTTTCGTAAACTCCCGAGAGCACGCGGCGCGCGTATTCGTCGTCCTCTATCTCTCTCTCACTCATAGCGATCTCGTAGAGCTTTGACGCATCCTCGTCAAGCTTAAAGGATTTTTCAAATACCAGTTCGAGAGCCGCCTCTCTTGCTTCGTGTCTGTTCATAAATAGGTCTGACCTTTCCTTGAGTGTTGGTGAGCGTGAGGCGGAAATTGCATAAATAAGCGTGTTACAAAAACAGTTGATACCGCGCACGCGCACAAAAGTATATAGTTATATGACTTTATTATATAATAACAAGCCCGTATTGTCAACAAAAATTTGCCAAAATCAAAGAAAACGGGGAGTTTTGGGTGCTATTAAATTTACAATTTATTTACAAACAAAATGTGAAAATATATTTGAAAAGTAATTTTTATATGCAGATCACGCATATTTATGTAAACGAAAAAGAGAGGTGGAATAAAAATTGAGTATCAGATCACGTCGGATAATACAGAGCTTTTATATCTTCGCTTTGTGTGCGGTGTTCGTAGTTGAGCTTTCGGTAAACGCCGCCGTGGGTGCAGACGAGCTTGCCTGCGCAAGCGACGAGTACATAAAGTGGATAGACTTTGACATTTCGGCCGCGGCAATGTCCGACGCGGTGAAGTACGATATAGAGAGCTACGGAAGCGACCGCCACGTAAGCCACATAACCCTGCTCTCGCTTCTCGGAGCGAAGTACGGCGGTGACTTCAAGCACTACAAAAAGGCGGATATGCAGAGCTTTTTTGATGCTTTATCGTCGGGTGCAGAGCCGACGGAGCTTATAAAAAACGTTAAGACCTACGAGTATTACGTCAAGGCTTACGGCGCGGTGCTTGGCGGAGCCGTAGGCGAGTACGGAGTGAAGGCGGGGAATAGCGAGGACGGTCTTTCGTACGAAAAGCGCTACGGACTCAAGCTGTTCTCGCCCATCGCCGCAGGATATTATTACAGTCATTTTGACGATTTCGGCGCGGCGCGAAGCTACGGCTACAAGCGTCCTCACCTCGGTCACGATATGATGGGCTCGGTTGGAACGCCGATAATCGCGGTTGAAAGCGGATACGTCGAGGCGTGCGGATGGAATCAGTACGGAGGCTGGCGAGTGGGTATTCGCTCGTTCGACGGTAAGCGCTATTACTATTACGCGCATCTGAGAAAGGGGCATCCGTATAACGATATTTACGAAGGAAAAATTGTCGAAGCAGGCGAGGTAATAGGCTACCTTGGTATGACGGGGTACAGTGCGAAGGAGGACGTCAACAATATAGATACGCCGCACCTTCACTTCGGTCTGCAGATAATATTCGACCCGTCGCAGAAGGACGGATGGAATCAGATATGGCTTGATATGTACGAGTTTACGCGGTTTCTTGAAAAAAGCCGCGCCGAGGTTTATTACGATAAGGAGAGTGGGGAGAGCGTAAGTAAAAGTGCGATAATCGATCTCGCCGCGCCCGACTAAATCCACGGGCGAGCGCGGTCATAGCTTTTTCCGAAGATAGTGAGAGTGTTCTTGTCAAAGGAGAGCATATAGGCGGTTTTGTGGGCTCTGCCGTTTTTGAAGATGACGACGGTGGTGTCTGTGAGATAGCGGTAAGGGTAAGAGCTGCCGTCAAGGGAGATTTTGGTTTGGGAAACCGAGAGGGTTGAGCCGTCGGGAGCTTGCCACAATCCGACGAGCGAGGATTTTTTTGAGGATGTTATTATGAAGAGGAAGAGAAGTAAGGAGATAATGAGCTTTTTCATAGGCTTTGGAAGTGAGTTTTTGTTGATATGGGAGTATTACCTGGTTTTGTTATGAGCATTGTGCTTGAATTTGCGCTCTCAAACTCTGTTTAATGTGTAGATAAACGTGTCGCAGGGTTTCCAAAGGGATTTCCCTTTGGCGAGAGAGATTTTTAAGAGAGAGGCATCGAGCCTCTCTCTTAAACGCGTCTTTGGTTCGTTTCGTCGCGTGACGAAATGAACAAACCGATACAAATTTTAACAAATCAAAATCAGGTCAACTAATCATCTGAATATAAACTAACATTATTATCACCACCACGCCCCCGACTATAAGAGTAAATAATCCCCACAAACGAAAAATACCGACAGACACGCCTTCGCATATCCGTCGGTATTCTTTTAATTCTATTGTCTACAAATTTCAGCCGATGTCAGCGGTATGGGTAAAAGATTGCCTTCGGCAACTTTGAGATCACATTGACCACCAAACCTCACGCGCTGTCTGCCTGTCGGGGCGTCCCGACTTATTTGTAGAGCTCACCCATCTTAACGAGTCTTTCGTGCTTAGCCTTAGCGTTTTCCTCAGCCTTGTCGAAGAGCTCAGCAGCTCTTTCAGGGAAGGACTTAGCAAGACGAGAGTAACGAGCTTCGTTAGAGATGAATTCCTTGTAATCGCCGGTGGGATCCTTGGAATCGATAATGAGCTTGCCTGTTTCGAGAGCAGGGTTGTAACGGAACATATTCCAGTAACCTGCTTCAACAGCCTTCTTCATTTCCTGCTGGCAGTTCTGCATACCGCCCTTAGCGATACCGTGCATTTCACAAGGAGCGTAGCCGATGATGAGCGACGGTCCCGGATATGCCTCAGCCTCGGTAAGTGCCTTGAGGAGCTGGTTCATATCAGCACCCATAGCAACCTGAGCAACGTATACATAACCGTAGGACATAGCGATCTCGGCGAGGTTCTTCTTGCCGATAGCCTTACCTGCTGCGGCGAACTGAGCAACCTGACCGATGTTCGATGCCTTGGAAGCCTGTCCACCTGTGTTGGAGTATACCTCGGTATCGAATACCATAACGTTTACGTCTTCGCCGGAAGCGAGAACGTGGTCGAGACCGCCGAAGCCGATATCGTAAGCCCAACCGTCACCACCGAAGATCCATACGGACTTCTTGGAGAGGTAATCCTTTTCAGCGAGAATAGCGGGAGCAACAGGGCATCCTGCCTCTGCAGCCTTTTCGAGCTCAACAACGAGAGCCTTAGTAGCCTTTTCGTTAGCCTTACCGTCATCCTTGGTTGCAAGGTATTCGGCAGCTGCTGCCTTGAAGGATTCGGAAGCCTTGTCGGACTTAGCCATTTCCTCAACCTTGGAGATGAGCTTTTCACGGATAGTCTTCTGACCGAGAGCCATACCGAGACCGTGTTCAGCGTTATCCTCGAAGAGGGAGTTAGCCCAAGCGGGACCGTGACCGCTTTCCTTATTTACCGTATAAGGAGTAGAGGGAGCAGAGCCACCCCAGATGGAAGAACATCCGGTAGCGTTGGAGATATACATTCTCTCACCGAAGAGCTGAGTGATAAGACGAGCGTAAGATGTTTCAGCACAACCTGCGCAAGAGCCCGAGAACTCGAGGAGGGGCTGCTTGAACTGGCTGCCCTTAACGGTGTTTTCGGCGTAAGGAAGCTCCTTTTCGGCAACGTTTGCAACTGCGTAATCGAATGCAGCCTGCTGATCGAGCTGTGTAGCCTGAGAAACCATTTCGAGAGCTCTCTTTTCGGGCTTTGTAGGACAAGCCTTTACGCAGAGAGTACAACCCATACAGTCAAGAGGACTGATAGCCATTGTAAACTTGTAGTCAGTCTTGATAGCGGGCTTTTCGGTAAACTTAGTGGAAGCGGGAGCAGCAGCTGCTTCAGCTTCTGTCATAGCGAAGGGACGGATAGCAGCATGAGGACATACGAACGCACAGTTGTTACACTGGATGCAGTTTTCAGCGTGCCATACGGGAACGCTAACTGCAACGCCGCGCTTTTCGTAAGCTGCAGCACCCTGCGGGAACGTACCGTCAGCCATATCTGCGAAAGCAGAAACGGGGAGGGAGTCACCGTCCATCTTAGAAACGGGCATTACGATGTTGTTAACGAAGTCAACGAGCTCCTTACGAGCGCCGGTAGCGGGAGCCTCGGGAGCTGTTTCGCCTGCATTCTTCCATGCAGCGGGAACGTCAACCTTAACGAGAGCACCTGCACCCATTTCGATAGCCTTGTGGTTCTGAGCAACAACGGCATCACCGAACTTGGAGTAGGACTTAGTAGCAGCCTTCTTCATGTATTCAACGGCTTCGTCGATAGGCATAACCTTTGCGAGAGCGAAGAATGCAGCCTGAAGGATGGTGTTCTTAACCTTAGCGTTACCAACTTCCTTGATAGCAAGGGATGTAGCGTCGATGGTGTAGAACTGAACGTCGTTGTTAGCGATGTAGCTCTTAACGGAAGCGGGAAGGTTAGCCTCGAGTGCTGCAGCATCCCACTGGCAGTCGAGAAGGAACGTACCGCCGGGCTTAACGTCGTTAACTATCTTGTAGCCCTTAAGGATGTAAGAGGGGTTGTGGCAAGCAACGAAGTTTGCCTTTGTGATGTAGTAGGGGCTCTTGATGGCAGTATCACCGAAGCGGAGGTGAGAAATAGTTACACCGCCGGTCTTCTTCGAGTCATACTGGAAGTAAGCCTGAACGTACTTGTCGGTGTGGTCACCGATGATCTTGATGGAGTTCTTGTTAGCACCAACAGTACCGTCGCCGCCGAGACCCCAGAACTTGCATGCGATAGTGCCTGCGGGAGCTGTGTCGGGAGAACGCTTTTCATCAAGTGAGAGACCTGTAACGTCGTCAACGATACCGATAGTAAAGTTGTTCTTGGGAGCAGCTTCCTTGAGGTTGTCGTAAACTGCGATAACGGATGCGGGAGTTGTATCCTTTGAGCCGAGACCGTAACGACCGCCAACGACTGTCTTGTTTACGCCGTTTGTAGCAAAAGCGGTAACAACGTCGAGGTAGAGGGGCGCACCGAGGGAGCCGGGCTCCTTGGTTCTGTCGAGAACTGCGATCTTAGTAGCAGTAGCGGGGATAGCAGCGATGAGCTTGTCTGCGCAGAAGGGTCTGTAAAGACGAACCTTAACGAGACCAACCTTTTCGCCGTTCGCGTTGAGGTAATCGATAACTTCTTCAGCGACGTCGCAGATAGAGCCCATAGCGATGATAACTCTGTCAGCGTCGGGAGCGCCGTAGTAGTTGAAGGGCTTGTAGTCAGTACCGATCTTGGCATTGACCTTGTTCATATATTCTTCAACGATAGCAGGGAGAGCATCGTAGTATCTGTTGCAAGCTTCTCTGTGCTGGAAGAAGATGTCACCGTTTTCAGCGGAGCCGCGGAGAACGGGGTGCTCGGGGTTGATAGCGCGCTTACGGAAATCAGCGATAGCGTCCATATCAACCATTTCAGCGAGGTCAGCATAATCCCAAGCCTCGATCTTCTGGATCTCGTGAGATGTACGGAAGCCGTCGAAGAAGTTGAGGAAGGGAACGCGGCCCTTGATAGTAGCGAGGTGAGCAACCGCACCGAGGTCCATTACTTCCTGAGGATTGGACTCAGCGAGCATAGCGAAGCCTGTCTGACGGCAAGCGTAAACGTCGGAGTGGTCACCGAAGATGTTAAGAGCGTGGGACGCAACGGCACGAGCCGAAACGTGGATTACGCAGGGAAGAAGCTCACCTGCGATCTTGTACATGTTCGGGATCATGAGGAGAAGTCCCTGAGAAGCGGTGTATGTAGTGGTAAGAGCGCCGGCAGCAAGGCTTCCGTGAACTGTACCTGCAGCACCTGCTTCGGACTGCATTTCTGTCATCTTGACTCTTTCGCCGAAGATGTTTCTTGCGGGCTCGCCAAAAATGTTCTTATCGTTGGCGGACCAGGTGTCGGTCACTTCCGCCATAGGGCTGGAGGGAGTGATCGGGTAGATTGCGGCAACTTCCGTAAACGCGTAGCTAACGTGCGCGGCGGCGGTGTTACCGTCCATGGAGATTTTTCTTCTAGCCATGTTTTGTAATCCTCCTGATGTATAAAATAATTATTTTAAAACAATTTTTAAATGGCCGCTCTCGCGACTATCCAATATATAATAACACTTTTTTCTCAAAATGTAAAGATGAAAATATATACAATTATATAATTTTTACGAAAAAATTACATATATTTCGACGAAAAAGGGTGAAAAGTGGGCTTTCAGGCACCTTAAAGAGCAAAAAATCCGTTGCCTCCTGCAACGGATTTTTTTGAGCCTCTCACTCCGGGAGAGGTGTCACGCCGTGGCGTGACGGAGAGGGTTAACATTCCCGTAGGGAACACATCACGCACGAAGCGCACATCACAGATTTGCGGAGCAAATCTTAGTCACTCCAACGGCTCGCCGCTTGCATCAAACAGCGGGAGGGGTGCGAGTACGGTAATGTCGTCGCGGTCGATAGCGTCGCCCTCAGCTAAAACTGCGAGCTTGCCGACGATTTTTCCGTCAACAGCTTCAACGAGCTTTTCAAGCGCGGCAAGTGACTCGCCCGTGCTGATAACGTCATCAACTATAAGAACTCTCTTTCCACGCATAAGGTCAGCTTCTTTTTTGCCGATGCAGAGCTTCTGCTCGTGCTGGGTGGTTATGGAGTTCACGCTTATAGTCACGATGTCTTCCATATATACCTTAGGACCTTTTCTTGCAACTATGTACTCGTTTTCACCGAGCTGACGCGCCATTTCGTGAATAAGCGGAATGCTCTTGGCTTCAGCGGTAAGGAGAATGTCGTGCTCGGGTGCAATACGTGCAAGCTCACCCGCGCAGGCAACGGTCAGTTCAACGTCTCCGAAAAGTATGAACGCCGCAATAGAGAGCTTGTCATTAACGGGGAAAAGCTTTAAATCTCTCTCAACTCCGGCAACCTTTATACGGTAGTATTTTTTCATATTAAACTCCATTCTTTTTGCAAACAAATTTTGCGGAAGTATCCGCGTCCAAGTAAAATTATACACCCAAAATCACATTTTTTCAAGATGTTTTTGCTATCTTTAAAGGTTTTATTTTGCTGTGCTTTTAATTGACAATAAATAAATTGTGTGATAAAATATCAAAATATAAAAACGGAGTAATAAAAAGCCTTGCTTTTCAATAAAAACACGGAGAGAAAAAATGACAGAATTTGTAAAAGAGCTCATAAAAAAGCTCGGCAAAATAGCCTCGGTATCGGGGTTTGAGGATATTGACAGAGAGAAGATAGAAGCACTCGTTCTGCCGTATTTTGACACACTTGAAATCACCCCGAGCGGAAGCTATCTGTTTCGTAAAAATCCTGCCCGTGAGGGTATGCCGCGCATACTTATAGATGCCCATATCGACGGTATCGGATTTATGGTTACAAAAATATGCGACGGCGGATTCTTGAAGTTTTCAACTATCGGCGGAATTGATACGCGCATACTGTCTGGTGCTGACGTTACGGTTTACGGCAAACAGAGAGTCCGCGGAGTTATAACTTCAACCGCTCCCCATCTTTTGACTCCCGAGGAAGCAAAGAAAAATCCCGCAGTCGATAAGCTTTTTATCGACACAGGGTGCGACAAAGAATACCTTGAAGAAAATACACCCATAGGCTCACCCGTAAGCTTTTCATACCCCGTTACTGAGCTTTTAAACAACAGAATGGTGTCCTCGGGCCTTGACAATAAAGCATCTGTTGCGATAGCTCTCACAACGATGAAAATACTCGCTGACGAGGGCTCGGGAGCAGGCGTTAGCCTTTTGCTTTCGTGCCGAGAGGAGCTTGGCGGCGGAGTGGGCGCAATGAGTGCCGCATTCGGTGACACCCCCGATTTTGCGATAGTGCTTGACGTCAACTTCGGATTTGTGCCGAGAGACCCCGGCTCGGACGTTGGTGCGTACAGAAAAACAGCCGAGCTCGGAGAGGGTCCGGTGGTATCTTTTTCCGCAACCACAGACAGAAATATGGCTCGTGAACTTCTGAAAATCGCAGAAGATAACAAAATCCCGTGTCAGGCAATAGTAGAGGGTATGCGTACAGGTACAAATGCCGACACAATACCGTTGTCGGGCGGCGGATTCCCCGCCGTGCTTTTCGGAGTAGCTATTCAGAATATGCACACATACAGCGAGACCGTGTGCGCGGACGATATTGTCAGCGCCGCGAAAATACTTGCGCTTTATATAAAGGAAAAGGCGGGTGAAGCAGATGAATAAGGAAAGACTTCTCAAAAACCTCGAAATTTTATCGCTTGCCTTTGGACCGTCGGGGTGCGAAACACCCGTGGCGGACAAAATTCTCTTGCTTGCCGACGGACATTACGACAGCTTCGAGCGCGACTGCTTCGGTAACATTATTTTTAAAATTTCATCCGACAGCGGCAATCCGCCGCTTATGCTGTCGGCACATATGGACGAGGTCGGCTTTATAATAACCGACATTGACGAGTACGGATATCTTCACTTTTTAAATATCGGCGGCATAAATAATGCAGTTATCGCGGGCAGACGTGTGAGTGTAGAGTGTACAGACGGAGAATTCATCCACGGTGTTATCTGTTCAAAACCGGTGCATCTTCAGTCTGCAGAGGAAAAGGATAAGCCGATACCGCCCGACGAGCTTTGTATAGATATCGGCGCAACCAGCCGTAAAGAAGCAAAACACTTTGTAAGTGAGGGCTGCTATGCTACTTTTGATTCCGAGTTTGTAAAGCTCGGAGACGATCAGGTCAAGTGCAAGGCGCTTGATAACCGCTTCGGTTGCGCTATCGGACTTGAAGCAATGATGAGCATATGGGAAAGCGGCAAAAGACCGCCTCGTGACACCTATTTCGCATTTACTACACGTGAGGAGATAGGATATTCGGGAGCACTTGTTGCGGCAAACAGAATTCGCCCCGAATACGCGATAATTCTCGAAACCACGGCGATAAACGATATGCCGGGAGTACCCGCACACCTTATGAACGCAAAGCTCGGAGAGGGCGTGTGCATCGGAACTGTATTTGACAAGGAGCTGTTCGACCTTGCTTGCAGAGTAGCCGAAGAAAACGGCTATAAATGGCAGATGAGAAAATATATCGCGGCGGGAAATGATGCCGTGCCGATTCACAAGAGCACACACGGAGTAAAGGCGCTTGCAATAGTCGCCGCAACGAGATATCTACACTCTCCCTCAAACGTTGAGAGCGTGAAGGATGTCTGCGACTGCTGTGAGCTTCTGAAACTTATGATAGAAAGGCTTTGAGAGCTCTGAAAATGAATTTTCAGAAGATAAGAGATAAGAGAGAAAAGATAAGAGAATAGGTGAGAATTTCTTCGAAATTCTTTCATTAGTGTTTTGTGGTTTTGGTATTTTGGAAGGGATGGATATAAAAATGACAGAGCTTATAAAAAAACTTATGAAAACTCCCGGCGTTTCGGGACGTGAAAAGAATATAGCAGAGCTTATAAAGGCAGAAATAAGTCCTTATTGCGATGAGGTATACACCGACAACCTCGGAAACCTCTACGCACATAAAAAGGGAAGCGGCAAAAAGGTGATTTTCGCCGCGCATATGGACGAAATCGGCTTTTTCGTTTCATATATAGAAGACAGCGGACTTGTGAGAATAACACCCGTCGGCGGCTTTAACTATATTGCCGCGGCATACTCGGGAGTCACGTTTGAAAACGGAGTGCGCGGAGTTATTATTCCCGACGGAGAAGACCCGAGCAAAAAAGATAAATATTATATCGACATAGGTACTACAAGCCGTAAGCAGACCGAGAAGAAGCTGTCGCTCGGTGAATTCGGCACTCTTGACAGAAGCTTTACAAGGCTTGCGGGCAAAAGATATGCGGGCAGACCGTTTGATGACAGAATAGGATGTGCCGTGCTTATCGAAGCGGCGAAGCAGATAAAGAAAAGCGAAAACGACCTTTATTTTGTATTTACCGTACAGGAGGAGGTCGGCTGCAGAGGCGCACTTCCCGCATCGTTCAACATCGCGGCAGACTATGCGATAGCGGTTGACGTTACCGCAACGGGAGATATTCCGGGCGCTAAGACAATGGCGGTAAAGCTTGGCGGTGGTGCGGCAGTAAAAATACGTGATAACAGCGTTATTTGCGACAGACACGTTGTTGAAAAACTCGAAAATCTTGCTGAAGAAAACAATATAAAATATCAGTTCGAAATACTCGAACGCGGCGGCACAGACACGGGCGCGATGCAGAGAAGCGGACACGGAGCAAGAGTTGGTGCGGTGTCGGTGCCGACGAGATATATCCACACGGCTGTTGAAACTGTTGATATGGGCGACGTTGCCGCCTGCGTAAAGCTTGTAAGTGTTGCGGCACAGACGAAA
>JAZNNG010000043.1:0-6067 GCA_045580165.1 Eubacteriales bacterium | reverse complement strand
GGGTAGCGCCCGCAGGCAAACAGCGCGGCCGACAATGGTCGGCTCCCATACAGCGCGTGAGGATTTGTAGGGGCGATTCACGAATCGCCCGTAAAATCTCAACCCATACCCGTTCATATGTGCAATTTCGGACGGGAGGGGAGACCCCTCCCCTACGAGAGAATTTCAAATCTCGACCCATACCCCACCAAACCGATATAATTCAGAGAGTGGACGAATATAGTCCCCTTACCCGCGCGAAGACCGCGTCTTCGCGCTAAGTGAAGTTTTTCAAAGTTGCCGAAGGCAATCTTTTGGGCGCCTTTTTTCAAAAAGGCGCAAACCAAACCTACTATCGCGTAAAGCCAACTTTATAAAGCCAACCTCACTCGGTTACTGCTAAAACTCTTTCGGCAGCGGCGAGAACGCCGAGCTTACCGGATTCAAAGGTAAGGCCTCCCTGGAGATAGACTGCGAAGGGTGCTTTAATGGGACCGTCGGCAGAGAGCTCGATAGATGAGCCTGAAGTAAACGCACCTGCCGCCATAATAACCTTATCAGCGTAGCCGGGCATATCCCACGGCTCGGGAGCAACATAGGAGTCAACGGGCGACGCGCTCTGAAGTCCTACGCAGAACGCAATCATTTTCGCTTCACTACCGAGGTCTATTCTCTGTATGATATCGCCGCGCTTTTCACTATACGCAGGCGACACCGTGTATCCGAGCGCATCAAACACGTACGCTGCGTAGTGTGCTGTCTTGAGCGCCTGAGCGACGACGTGAGGTGCCATAAAAAAGCCCTTATACATATTCTTGGTCTGACCGAGCGAAGCGCCGCATTCAAGACCAATCCCCACGGACGTGAGTCTGTACGAGGCAAGCTCGACCGCGCGTGCGCTACCCGCTATGAAAGCGCCGCTTTCAGCCATGCCGCCGCCCGGATTTCAGATAAGCGAGCCGATTATCATATCAGCTCCGACGCTTGTGGGCTCTCTGTCCTCAGTGAACTCGCCGTAGCAGTTGTCCACAACCACGTAGGCGTTTGAGTTTTCCTTTGTTACCTTAACTATCTCCCCGATCTGTGCGACCGTGAGAGTCGGGCGTATCATATATCCCTTTGAGCGCTGAATAAAGACTACCTTTACCCTCTCGCCGTACTCCGCGAGGGCATTTTTTATGCCCTCAAAGTCGATATCTCCGTTCTCCTTGAGAGTTACCTCGCGGTACTCTATACCAAAATCCTTGAGCGAGCCGTCGCATTTGCCGTTGTCGCGGATACCGATGACCTCCTCAAGCGTATCGTAGGGCTTGCCCGTGACCGAGAGCATAATATCGCCCGGTCTGAGCAGAGCCGAGAGTCCTATTGTGAGCGCGTGAGTGCCGTTGACTATACTGTGGCGCGCAAACGCCGCCTCGGCATCAAACACCTTTGCGAATATCTGATCGAGGGTGTCGCGTCCGCGGTCATCGTAGCCGTAGCCCGTGGTGGGAGCAAAGTGAGCCTCGCCCACTCTGTATTCCCTGAACGCGTCCATCACCTTTTTTGTGTTTACAAATGATATTTCGTCAATTTCCTTAAATATTTCCGCGAGTGCCGCCTCGGCGTCCGCGTTTATTTTTTCAAGCATAAAATTCATTGTTTTTCTCCGTACACTCACTCAAATTTTGTCTGTGCAGCAAGGCTCACAAGCTTCACGCACGCATTTACGTCACCCATATCAATGCTTTCAACGGCAGTGTGGATATATCTCGTAGGCACCGACACCGCGCCCACTCTTGCGCCGTGACCGCTTCTCTGCATCGCGCCCGTATCCGTGCCGCCGCGCTCGAGTATCTCAAGCTGGTATTTAATATTGTTTTCTTCCGCGAGAGTCTTTAGCTTTTCTACCACGTGCCTGTCGCAGATAACGCTGTTGTCGCGTATCTTGACCGCCGCGCCGCCGCCGAGCTTTACCGCCATAGTCTTTGCGCCCGGCACGTCGCCCGTTGCGGTAACATCAACGGCTATCGCGTAGTCCGCTTCTATATTGAACGCCGCGGGGAAAGCGCCTCTGCAGCCGACCTCCTCCTGCGCGGTAAAGACGAAGTAGAGGTCGTTTTCGCTTTTCTTTATCTGCTTTGCCGCCTCGATAAGCACGGCGCAGCCTATTCTGTCATCAAACGGTCTGCCTGCGTATCTTTTGCCCGAAAGCCTTGTAAATCCTCTGTCAAGAGTGCCGAATTCACCGAGCGAAAGCTTCTTTTCTGTCTGCTTGCGGCTTGTCGTACCGATATCTATAAAATATTTATCGTTCTTGCCCGCGTCCTCGTCGCCCGGAATTATTACTCCCTTTACACCGTTTTCAAGGGTAACGGTGGAGTACGCCGCCGCAAGATAATTAAATCCGCCGACGGGGGTTATTCTCACGAGTCCGCTATCCTCTATATAGGACACGAAAAAGCCTATCTCGTCCATGTGCGCGGCAAAAATGACCTTCTTGCCCGTACCCCTTTTGTGCGCGTAGAGGTTGCCGATATTATCGGTAAACACCTCGTCGCAATACGGTGATATCTCCGACCTTATAAGCTCGGCTATATTCTTTTCACGTCCCGAAGCTGCGGGAGTTTTCATAAGTTTTTTAATAAGCTCTGTCATTTTCCACCTCAAAGCCTTTCTATCATCAGTTTAAGAAGCTCGCAGCTCTCACAGATATCCTTTATACTCTCAACGTTTGAGGGAGAGTGAAGATATCTCGTCGCGGCGACTACGGCAAGCGACTTTACTCCGCGCGTGCTCTTGTGTATCGGCACGGCGTCGTTGCCTGCCGCTATATATTTTCTCATCTGCCACTTGAGTCCGTTTTCCTCGGCAACGCCACAGGCGAGGTCGAAAAGCTCCTTGTCGAACACCGTTCCGACACACACGCCGCCACCTATCCTTGCGTTCATAAGATGCTCGGGCACTCCGGGCATATCGTTGATCGCCGTTGTTTCAAGGATTATCGCGTATTCGGGACGAATTCTGTTAGCCGCGACGAGCGCGCCGGAATATCCTATCTCCTCACGAGCAGTGAATGCGAAATAGGTGTCGCGCGGCGGCCTTTTGCCGCTTTCCCAAAGGCTCATCATAGCTTCGAGTCCGATAGCACACCCGAAGCGGTTGTCGAGCGCCTTGCACTTGACCTGATCATCTCCGAGCCACACGAATTCCGAGTCGAACGTAGCGTAGCATCCCTCGCTGACGAGCATTGCCGCTTCCCTTCGGCTTGTCGCACCGATATCTATGCAAAGCTCGTCGGGGGGAGTGGGTCTCACCTTTTCATCGGCGGTCTGCAGATGCACGGGCTTCGCGGAGATAACGCCCGGAATAAAGTGCCCTTCGGTGCATTCCACCGTTACGCGTCTGCCTGCGATAACGGCGTTATTGATGCCTCCGATATTCGCAAAATGCAGGTATCCGTACTCGTCGATATCGGTTATTATAAAGCCGACCTCGTCGATGTGCGCCGAGAGCATAAGCGGCTCTTTGCCGCTATCCGAATTTATTCTGAAAATAAGGTTTCCGAAGCAGTCGCGCTCATAGCTGTCGTAGTGTCCGTCGGCAAGTCTTAAAATTTCGTCGGTCACGGGTGTTTCCATACCCGACGGTCCGAAGGCGAGCGACAGTATCTCAAGATTTTTAAGAAGTCTTTGCTTATTCATCCGACTCACCTGCCTTTTCCCTTATATAAAGAGCAAGTATTTTTGCGGCGTTCGCTATATCGTCCGCACAAACCGTTTCACTGTACGTGTGCATATTCTGTATAGCCACGCCGAACAAAACCGCGGGGAATCCTCCGCCCGACAGCGGAAGCGAGTCGGCGTTGGTGCCCGTGCGCGAGCCCTCGACAACGGACTGACACGGGATCTTGTTTTCCTCTGCTATTTCAAGAAGTCTGCGCGCCATACCTCTGTCGGTGGTCGCGGAAAAAGACACAACGGGACCCTCTCCGAGCTCGGCGCTCCTTCTGTACGCGCCAACGTCTGAGCCGGGGTCCTTTGGCATAAATCCGAAGTTCACGTCAAGGACTATCGCATAATCGGGCTCGTCGCCAAACACCGCACTCATAGCACCCACTCCGCCGCCAAGCTCCTCTCTGCCCGAAAGAAGAAGGGTAACGCCTGCACCCGAGCCCTCGTCGGCGAGTATCTTCATAGTCGCCAGCGCTATTGCGACCGACGCCTTGTTGTCAAGTCCCGCGGACACCATTCTGTTGTTGAGAAGCTCTGCGGCAGGGTATGAAAAGCCTACGGGCGAGCCGATCGGCGTGTTTTGTTCAAGATATTCCACTTCACGTCCCGTGTCGATAAAAAGCTTGTCAACAGCGGGATTTTTCTTTGCTTCTTCACGCGATAAAAGATGAGGTGCCATTGACGTTACAACACCGCGCACCCTCTCTTTTCCGTAGACCGTGACGTCTGCACCCGAGAGTATACGGGTGTCGATTCCGCCGACTGTCGAAAACTTCAGAAAGCCGCCGTCGCATATTTTCGTGACCATAAGTCCGATGCCGTCGATATGCGCGTCGATGAGCACCCTCGGCGCACCCTCGCGCGCGGGCGCTTTTCTGAAAAGATAGCTTCCCGTACGGGTGATCTCAAGGCTGTCGAAATACGGCAGTACAAGAGCTTCTATCCTGTCCCTGTCGATGTCCTCAAAGCCCGAAACCGAGGCTATTCCGTTTAGCTTTTTTATAAGCTCCTTTACGAATTCGATCATTATTATTCTCCGTGAATTTATTGAAAATCAAGGCTTTTATTTCTTCCGTTTTTATATTTTGATATTTTATCACACAATTTATTTATTGTCAATTAAAAGCGACGGAAAATAAAACGCTTTAAGTTAACAAAAACATCTTGAAAAAACGTGATTTTGGGTGTATAATTCTACTTGGACGCGGACACGTCCGCAAAAACTGTTTTTGCCGCCAAGCGCGGCGGAATTGGAGCTTATTATGAAGGAATATTACCGTATAAAGGTTGCAGGCGTTGAGAGAGACTTAAAGCTTTTCCCCGTTAACGACAGGTTATCTATTGCGGCGTTCATACTTTTCGGCGACGTTGAGCTGACGGTTGCCTGCGCAGGCGAGCTTGCGCGTATTGCGCCCGAGCACGACATACTTCTTACCGCCGAGGCAAAGAGCATTCCGCTTATTCACGAAATGGCGCGCCAGCTCGGTGAAAACGAGTACATAGTTGCGAGAAAAGGTCCTAAGGTATATATGGAGGATATCGTTACCATAAGCGTTAATTCCATCACCACTCAGCACGAGCAGAAGCTCTGCATCGGCAAGAAGGAAGCTGACCTTATGCGCGGAAAAAGAGTACTTATCGTCGACGACGTTATAAGCACGGGAGAATCCCTCGCGGCGCTTGAAAAGCTGGTTGAGGCGGTTGGCGGAAATATCGTCGGCAAGCTCGCGGTGCTCGCTGAGGGTGACGCTATCGACCGCGAAGACATCACCGTACTCGGACCACTCCCCCTCTTTGATTCAAACGGCGAGCCGCTTGCGTGACGTAGACTTGCGCTCTCGCGCGTGATATTGGCTACGCCCGTGATATATTCACTTCGGGAATGTTAAGGTAAAAAATCCGTTGCTGTCCGCATCGGATTTTTTGCTTTTCAAGTCGGCAAAAAGCAGGGCTTTCGCGCTTTTTCGTCGAAATATATGTAATTTTTCCGTAAAATTTATATAATTGTATAGATTTTCATCTTTACATTTCGTGAAAAAAGTGTTATTATAGATTGGATAGTCGCGAAAGCGGCCATTTAAATTTGTTTTAATTTAATATTTTATACATCAGGAGGATTACAAAACATGGCTAGAAGAAAAATCTCCATGGACGGTAACACCGCCGCCGCGCACGTCAGCTACGCGTTTACGGAAGTTGCCGCAATCTACCCGATCACTCCCTCCAGCCCTATGGCGGAAGTGACCGACACCTGGCCCGCCAACGATAAGAACATTTTTGGCGAGCCCGCAAGAAACATCTTCGGCGAAAGAGTCAAGATGACAGAAATGCAGTCCGAAGCAGGTGCTGCAGGTACAGTTCACGGAAGCCTTGCT
>JAZNNG010000042.1:0-29900 GCA_045580165.1 Eubacteriales bacterium | reverse complement strand
CGTTACTTCCGTGATGAGTATGTTGCACACGTTGTAGACAAGAAGTGTCCTGCAGGCGTATGTAAGAAGCTCCTCAGCTACAAGATAGTAGAGGACAAGTGTAAGGGTTGTACCGCGTGCGCACGCGTATGTCCCGTTGGTGCCATCTCCGGTGCTGTTAAGCAGCCTCACGTTATAGATACATCCAAGTGTATCAAGTGCGGAGCTTGTATGGAAAAATGTAAGTTCGGCGCTATTATCAAGCAATAAGAAAGGAGCTTTGAGACAATGGAAAACGTAAATATTAAAATTAACGGCAGAGATTATTCTGTGCCTGCAAATTCCACGGTTCTTGAAGCGGCAAGATATGCGGGAATAGATATTCCCACACTCTGCTATCTCAAGGATATAAATGAAATCGGCGCTTGCCGTCTTTGCCTCGTTGAAGTCAAGGGCGCTCGCGGACTTGTAACCGCCTGCGTATATCCCGTAAACGAGGGAATGGAAGTATATACGAATACTGCAAAGGTACTTGCGGCAAGAAAGACAAACCTCGAGCTTGTTCTTTCCAACCACGAAAGAAAGTGCCTCTCCTGTATCCGCAGCACAACGTGCGAGCTTCAGAAGCTCGCAAACGAGTACGGTTGTGACGAAACTCACTTCGAGGGCGAATCCAACCACTACGAGCTTGACACAAGCACACCCTTCCTCGTAAGAGATAACAACAAGTGTATTCTTTGCCGCCGTTGTATCGGCGCTTGCGCAGGAATGCAGGATATCGGCGTTATCGGCGCTACCGACAGAGGCTTTGACACACACATCACCTCTGCATTTGAAAAGAAGCTTATGGAAACAAGCTGTATCGGATGCGGTCAGTGTGTAGTTGCCTGCCCCGTTGGCGCACTTTATGAAAAGGACGATACACAGAAGGTTATCGACGCTATCGCAGATCCCACAAAGCACGTTGCTATCTGCGCAGCTCCCTCTGTTCGTGCAACTCTCGGCGAATGCTTCGGCTATGAGCCCGGTACTGACGTTGAAGGTAAGATGGTAGCCGCTATGAAGCGTCTCGGCTTCGACGGCGTATACGATATGAACCTCACCGCCGACCTTACAATTATGGAAGAAGCAACCGAGTTCCTCGGCAGAGTAAAGAACGGCGGAGCACTCCCGCTTATCACATCCTGCTCACCCGGATGGGTTAAGTACTGCGAGCACTACTTCCCCGAATTTACTGAGAACCTCTCCACATGTAAGAGCCCTCAGCAGATGTTCGGTGCTCTCTATAAGACATATTACGCACAGAAGGTAGGTCTTGATCCTAAGGATATCGTATTCGTATCTGCTATTCCTTGTACTGCTAAGAAGTTCGAGGTAGGCCGTGACGATCAGAACGCAGCAGGCGTTCCGGACGTTGATATAGCAATCACCACACGCGAGCTCGCAAGACTTATCGAGCGCGCAGGTATCAACTTCAAGGCTCTTGAAGACGAGAAGTTTGACAATCCCTTCGATATCGGCTCGGGCGCAGGCGTTATCTTCGGCGCAACCGGCGGTGTTATGGAAGCGGCTCTCAGAACGGCAGCTGAAGTTATCCTCGGCAAGAAGCTTGAAAAGCTTGAATTTGAAGAAGTACGCGGAATCAAGGGCATTAAGTTTGCTGAGTACAAGCTCGGCGATATGAACGTTCGCGTTGCAGTAGCAAGCGGAACAAAGAATGCTAAGGAGCTTCTCAATAAGGTTAAGTCCGGCGAGGTTCAGGTAGACTTCATCGAGATCATGGCTTGTCCCGGCGGATGCGTAAACGGCGGCGGTCAGCCCGTTCAGAGCGCAACCGTAAGAAGCACAAAGAATCTTCGCGAGCTCAGAGCATCTGTTCTTTACACCGCTGATAAGAAGCTCGACCTCAGAAAGTCGCACGAAAACAGCGCGGTAAAGAAGCTTTACGAGGAATTCTTCGGAGAACCCAATAGCCACAAGGCTCACGAAATTCTCCACACATCCTACGTTAAGCGCGGTCTTTAATTAAGACGAGATCGGCACGGCGAAAGCCGTGCCGATTGTATTTTTATGCACGTTAACAGTCGTACTGCAAATAATTATTCGAAAAGCTTGATAAAAAGTACAAAATTTTAATATTGCTATTGACAAAGCCGCTTTATTGTGCTAAAATGTTCGCATAGCAAAGAAGCCCTAATGGGCAGAGGTAAAATTTATGACAAAGCCGATGGTAGCATTTGCATATTTTTACTATTACTTTTATTTTAAGGGTAATAGTGATTTGTGCTGCTAAAAAACGAACGGCTGACGTCAAAGCGTTAACTATCTAAGCTTTTTTGGCTACACAGATCACTTTCTGTGTAGCTTTTTTATTTAGCATAATATAAGGAGAAAAGTTATGATTGCAGTAATCAAGCCAAACACACCCGATGAAAAAATCGAACATCTTATAGGATGGATAAAGGAGCAGAACGTAGACGTTCACGTATCAAAGGGACACGAATATACCGTGCTCGGACTCGTAGGTAACACGAGCAATATAGATATGGAGCTTCTCGGTTGCCTTGATATAGTGGAGTCGGTAAAGAGGATCACCGAGCCGTTCAAGCAGTGCAACAGAAAATTCCACCCCGACGATACGGTGGTCGATATCGGAAACGGAATAAAGATAGGCGGCGGAAGCTTCCATATGATAGCAGGTCCCTGCTCGGTAGAGTCGCGTGAGCAGGTGGTCGAGATAGCCAAGAGCGTCGGTGCGTCGGGCGCGACCATTCTCCGCGGCGGCGCGTTCAAGCCACGCACCTCGCCGTACGATTTTCAGGGACTTAAGGCAGACGGTATCGAGCTTTTGCTTGAGGCAAAGAAGATAACGGGTATGCCCATAGTTACAGAAATAATGAACGCAAACCACTTGCCCATGTTTGAACACGTTGACGTAATACAGGTCGGCGCGAGAAATATGCAGAACTTCGAGCTTCTCAAGGAGCTTGGAAAGATAAACAAGCCAATACTCTTAAAGAGAGGACTCGCAAGCACTCTTAAAGAATTTCTGATGAGCGCCGAATACATTATGTCCGAGGGAAATCAGAACGTCATTCTCTGCGAGAGAGGCATCAGAACGTATGAGACCTACACGAGAAACACGCTCGACCTTTCTGCCGTGCCGATGCTCAAGGAGCTTTCGCACCTGCCCGTGGTCGTTGACCCGAGCCACGCAACAGGCGTTGCCAAGTTAGTTAAGCCGATGGCTCTCGCAGCCGCAGCCTGCGGCGCCGACGGCCTTATGATAGAGGTCCACAACGATCCTATCCACGCTCTCTGCGACGGCGCTCAGTCCCTCACTCCCGAGCAGTTCGATGACGTTGCTAAGAGAGTTAAGAAGATTTTAGAGGTTATTTGAGTTGGTTTTACGCGATTGAGGGGGTTTATGCCGCTTTTTGAAAAGAAGCTCAAAAGATTGCCTTCGGCAACTTTGCAAAAACTTCATTCAGCGCGAAGACGCGGTCTTCGCGCGGGTAAGAGATGGAACTCGTCCACTCTCTGAATTTTATCTGCTTTATTAGGAGCATCATCTGGACTCTGAATTGATAACTGTGCAAGTTGCTCGACCACACTTGCCGCGCCCTTCTGCTTGGGGCCCCGACCCGCAAAGCGCGCCTAATTTGCGGAAACGTCAGAGTATGGGTCGGGATTTCACTTACCACAAAACTACACGCGCTGTATGCCCGTCGGGGCGTCCCGACCGCGGGGGGTCCAAAGGGAGTATCCCTTTGGCGAGGGAGGAGATTTTCAAGAAGGGGGTCTCGAATCCCCTCTTGAATGCCTCTTTGGTTACTTTCTGTGCACACAGAAAGTGACAAACCAACACAAGTTTTTATAAATCAAAATCAGGTTATAATCAAATCGTTAAATAAACTAATTATTACCACACGAAAGGCATTAAAATGAAAGTCGGAATAGTCGGCCTCGGACTTATCGGAGGCTCAATGGCAAAAGCATACAAGACTGCAGGACACACCGTCTTTGGCTTTGATATAGATAAAAAGATCACCGAATTTGCCGTAATGGACGGCACACTTGACGCGCCGCTTACGGACGACAACCTCACCGAATGCGGGCTTTTATTCATCGCGGTCTACCCCAAGGCGGCAGTAGAATATCTGAAGGAAACCGCCGATAAGATAAGCACCGACACCGTTGTTGTAGACCTTTGCGGAACGAAAAGAGGTGTGTGTGAGGCATCCTTCAGAATCGCCGCCGAGCACGGATTTGCCTTCATCGGAGGACACCCGATGGCAGGAACTCATAACTCGGGCTACAAATACGCGAGGGCGACTCTGTTTAAGGGCGCGCCGATGATAATAGTACCGCCCGTGCTTGACGATATGGCGCTTCTCGACAGAGTAAAGACTCTGCTCTCTCCTGCAGGCTTCGGCTTCGTGACCGCTACAACGGCAGACGAGCACGACAGAATGATAGCCTTCACCTCACAGCTTGCACACATAGTGTCGAACGCGTACATCAAAAGTCCGCGCGCAGGCTCGCACAAGGGCTTTTCGGCAGGAAGCTACAAGGACCTGACCCGTGTTGCGTGGCTGAATCCGCAAATGTGGGCAGAGCTTTTCCTTGA
Source organism: Eubacteriales bacterium (assembly GCA_045580165.1). Classification (GTDB taxonomy): domain Bacteria; phylum Bacillota; class Clostridia; order Oscillospirales; family CAG-272; genus UBA4717. Next base: position 25,291 of record JAZNNG010000042.1, on the reverse strand, counting down.
GAACAACGAAAACATCATAGACGAGCTTGATACTATCATAGATAACCTTACAAAATACCGCGCCGCCATACAAAATAATGACAGAGCAGAGCTGATACAGCTTCTTGACGAGGGAAAACGGCGCAAGGAGGAGGTAGACGGACATTGAATACGGTACATGTTGAAACGTCAAAAAAATATGACGTTATTATCGGACGCGACTTGCTTGACAGGGCAGGCGAATATATAAGCAAGCTCATAAAGCCCTCAAAAGCCCTTATTATAACCGATGATAACGTAGCGCCGCTTTACCTCGGCAGACTTGAAGCCTCACTCAAGGCCTCTGGTTTTGAATGCGAAAGCTTCGTAATACCGCACGGAGAAGCGTCAAAAAGCGCCGAAAACCTCATAAAAATACTCAATTTCGCGGCAGAAAAAAGACTTACGCGAAGCGATCTGTTTATAGCACTCGGCGGCGGCGTGGTCGGTGACCTTGCAGGCTTTGCGGCGGCGGTGTACCTGCGCGGAGTAAAGCTTGTCCAGATACCGACAACACTCCTATCGGCAGTTGACTCGTCGGTTGGCGGCAAGACCGCCATCGACCTTGACGCAGGCAAAAATCTTGCCGGCGCGTTCTATCAACCCTCACTCGTTCTTTGCGACTATACCACGCTCGACACTCTTAGTGACGAGGTGTTTACCGACGGCACGGGCGAGGTAATAAAATATGCGCTTCTCGGAAACACCGAGCTCTTTGACCACCTTCTTGAAAACGGAAAGAGCTTTGATACCGAGTACGTCATAACCGAATGCGTGAAAATGAAGCGGGACATAGTCTGCGCAGACGAGTTTGACACAGGCAGACGAATGATTTTAAACCTCGGTCACACGGTGGGCCACGCGATAGAAGCGGCAAACGGCTACACGCTTTCCCACGGCAAATGCGTCGCGGCAGGAATGGCAATAATCACTCTCGCGGCACTTGAAGATGGAATTTGTGATAAATACACCTACGGTAAGATCATAGAAATTCTTGAAAAATTTGAACTCCCGACGTCAACCGAGCTTGGTTTTGACACCCTTTTCAAAATAATGACGGCGGACAAAAAAATAATGGACGGCGGTATCACCCTGACTATTCCGACAAGGCTCGGAGAGTGTATTCTCAAAAAAATGACTCTTGATGACTTCAAAACCTTTATAAAAGCAGGATTACGATGAATATAAAGATATACCCATCGTCACTCGGGGGAGTAGTTGGCGCCGTGCCGTCGAAATCGGTGGCGCACAGACTTCTTATATGCGCGGCGTTTGCAAAAAAACAAACGAGCATATTCTGTCCCCGTATCAATGACGATATCAAAGCCACCGCCGCCTGCCTTACGGTGCTCGGCGCGAAAATTGAATATACCGACTCAAGTTATCGAGTAACACCCGTGACACAAACGCCCGACAAGGCGTGCCTCGACGTAGGCGAAAGCGGCTCGACTCTCAGATTTTTACTGCCCGTAGTCGGAGCGCTCGGCATTGACTGTGAGATAAAAATGCACGGCAGACTACCCGACAGACCTCTGTTTCCCCTTGACACCGAGCTAAAGCGGCACGGAATGGAAATAGAGAAGCGCGGCGACACGCTTTTGTGTAATGGCAGACTCACGGCAGGAGAATACAGTATAGACGGCGGTGTTTCCTCGCAGTTTGTAAGTGGACTTTTGTTCGCGCAAATGCTTCTTGACGGCAAAAGTACACTCACGGTCACGGGAGATATTCAGTCGGTAGACTATATAAAAATGACCGTTGAGGCTATGAGAAGATTCGGCGCGGATATAACGGAAGACGGAAACGTCTACACCGTAAACGGCAAAAGGTCGCTCTCGTCGGATGAAAATATAACGGTGGACGGAGACTGGTCAGCGGCAGCGTTTTGGCTTTGTGCCGGTGCACTGTGCGAAAAGACTGTCACGCTTTCGGGTATGAATTTGGGCTCCTCGCAGGGAGATAAGCGTGTTTGCGACGTGCTTTGCAACCTCGGTTGCAGAATTTGCGCAGATGCGGACGGCATTTTCTGCTCGGCAAACGGAAGACTCACCCCGACCGTCATTGACGGCGCCGACATTCCCGACCTTATCCCCGTTTTGTCCGTCGTAGCGGCGCTTGCAGACGGTCAGACTGTGATAAAAAACGCGGAACGTCTGCGACTTAAGGAAAGCGACAGACTCACGGCTACCGCAAATATGCTGACCTCACTCGGCGCGGATATAAGGGTGAGCGAGGACGGCTTTGTGATAAACGGAGTCAAAAAGCTCCACGGCGGACGTATCGACGGTGCAGGTGACCACAGAATAGTGATGTCTGCGGCGATAGCATCCATCGCGTGCGACGGAGAGGTAATAATCACCGACGCCGAGGCGGTAAGCAAATCCTACCCCGATTTCTGGAAGGATCTTGCGTCGCTCGGCGGCAGATTTGAATTTACAGACAACTGAAAGGATACAAAGATATGTCAAGCACTTTCGGAAAGAACATAAAAATATCGATATGGGGACAGTCGCATTCTGCGGCGATAGGCGTGACGGTAGACGGACTCCCCGCAGGCTTCAAAATAGACGAAAATAAGCTCGGCGAGTTTCTTGCAAGACGCGCGCCGGGACAGGGTAAGCATACCACCTCGCGCAAGGAAGCCGACACACCCGAAATTTTGTCGGGAGTTGTTGACGGCGTTACCTGCGGCGCACCCCTGTCCGCGCTTATCCGCAACACCGACTGTCGCTCGGGCGACTACTCGAATATTGCCGATATTCCACGTCCGGGGCACGCAGATTACACCGCGCAAATAAAGTATAGCGGTTATCAGGACGTGCGCGGCGGCGGACACTTCTCGGGCAGACTTACCGCACCCCTTTGCATTGCGGGCGGAATTTGTCTGCAAATTCTTGAAGAAAAGGGAATACGTGTGTCGGCAGAGATAAAGAGCATCGGCAAGGTCAAGGGTACGCTTGACGAAATGTACGCCGAAATAGAAAAGGCGAGAATGGCTTGTGACAGCGTCGGCGGCGTAATTGAATGCAGGATAGCAGGCGTGCCTGCAGGCGTCGGTGACCCGATGTTCGACGGAATTGAAAACCGTATCGCAAAGGCGGTATTCGGAATTCCCGCAGTCAAGGGAATAGAATTCGGCAGAGGCTTTGAAGCCGCAACCATGTACGGAAGCGAGCACAACGACCCGTACAGAGTAAATGACGGCAAAATCACCCCCGTTACCAACAACCACGGCGGTATCCTCGGCGGAATTTCGTCGGGTGAGGATATAGTGTTCAGAGTAGCGGTAAAGCCGACCGCCTCGATACTTAAATCCCAGGAGAGTGTAAGCCTTTCAAGGCTTGAAAATGCAGAGCTTAAAATAGTCGGCAGACACGACCCCTGCATAGTACCGCGCGCGCTTCCGTGTGTTGAAGCCGCGGCGGCAATAGCAATCTACGATCTTATGCTTGATGCTGATATTTAAGGAGAATAAAATGAATCTCGAAGAACTCAGATTTAAAATAGACGACGTTGACGACAGACTCATAAAGCTTGTCGAGGAAAGAATGGACGTAGCGGCGGAGATAGCCGAATACAAGCGTCAAAGCGGCACCCCCGTGCTTAACTCCAAGCGCGAGAGGGAAAAGCTTGCAGACGTTACCTCAAAGACGCGTGACGACTTAAAGGGTTATATGCAGAGCCTTTACTCGCTGATGTTCGACCTCAGCCGTTCGTATCAGAAGAGAATAATATCGAACCACACCGAGCTTTACTCAAGCATTAAGCAGGCGATAGAAGAAACACCTCGCGTGTTCCCGTCAAACGCGACGGTCGCGTGTCAGGGAGTCGAGGGCGCGTACTCGCAGATAGCCTGCGAGAGAATATTCAAGACTCCGAATATAGTGTACTTAAACACCTTTGAGGGAGCTTTTAATGCGGTAAGCCGCGGACTTTGCGAATACGCGGTCCTTCCCATAGAAAATAGCACCGCAGGCTCTGTAAAGCAGGTCTATGACCTTATGATATCGCATAACTTTAATATCGTAAGAAGTGTCCGTATCAAGATCGACCACAACCTGATAACTAAGCGCGGAACAAAGCTTTCCGACATCAAGGAGATAATCTCTCACGAGCAGGCTATAAACCAATGTGCAGGCTTCTTAAAGAAGCTTGAGGGAGTCAAGGTGACCGGCGTCCCAAACACCGCTATCGCCGCAAAAATGGTAGCCGAATCCGACAGAGATGACCTCGCGGCGCTCTCGTCACACAACTGCGCCGAGATCTACGGACTATCCTGCCTTGAGGCAAGCGTGCAGGACAAGGGCAACAACTATACCCGCTTCATCTGCATCTCGAAAAAGCCCGAGATCTATCCGGGCGCAGACAGAACCAGTATTATGATGGTGCTTCCCCACAAGCCGGGCGCGCTTTACAGAGTGCTTTCAAAATTCTACACTCTCGGCATCGACCTGTTAAAGCTTGAGAGCCGTCCCATTCCCGACAGAGACTTTGAATTTATGTTCTACTTCGATTTTCAGACCTCAGTCTATTCGGACGAATTTGTAGAGCTTATATGCGAGCTCGACGACGTTTGCGAGGAGTTCAAGTACCTCGGCAGCTATTCAGAGGTCGTAAGATGAAAAAATACGGACTTCTCGGAGAAAAGCTTTCGCACAGCTATTCACCCGAGATACACTCAATGCTGGCATCCTACGAATATAAGCTTTATGAGGTTGCAAAGGACGGACTCGACGAGTTTTTTAATAAGTGTGAGCTTGACGGCTTTAACGTCACTATCCCCTATAAGCGCGACGTTATGAAATACCTTTCAGACATCTCGGACACCGCGCGACGTATGGGAGCTGTCAACACGGTAGTTCGCCGTGCAGACGGATTTTACGGTGACAACACGGACGCATACGGCTTTGAGTACACCGTGCGAAAAAGCGGCATTGACGTAAAGGGCAAAAAGGCGCTCGTGCTCGGCAGCGGAGGCGCGTCGGGTACGGCGGTAAGAGTTCTCGAGTCAATGGGCGCGCGAGAGGTTACGGTCATATCCCGTAGCGGAGAGAATAACTACACGAACCTTGACCGCCACTATGATGCCGACGTCATAGTGAATACCACACCCGTAGGTATGTACCCCGAAACAGACGCCGCGCCGCTTGATCTTGTCACGTTCAAGTCGCTCACAGGCGTCATCGACGTAATATACAACCCCGCGCGAACCTCGCTTCTGGCGCAGGCGGAGGAGCTTCACGTGCCCTGCATCAACGGACTTCCGATGCTCGTAGCGCAGGCAAAGCGGGCCGCCGAGCTTTTTGAAGATAAAGTCATCGACGACTCGGTCATTGACAGTATCACAAAAGCGCTTGAATATAAAATGAAGAATATTGTTCTCATCGGTATGCCCGGAAGCGGAAAATCCACGGTTGCGGAAAAGCTTGAAAAAAAGCTCGGACGTGAGCTTTTCGACTCGGACGCCGAGGTGGAGAAGACGACGGGAATAAAGATACCCACCATTATAGAGAACGAGGGAGAGGCTGAATTCAGACGCCTTGAAACAGAAGCTCTGAGAAAGCTATGCCGCGCCTCGGGCAAAATTATCGCAACGGGCGGCGGATGCGTGACGGTGGATGAAAACTATAAGATCCTCCGTCAGAATTCGGTAATAGTGTGGATAAAGCGCGACCTCGATAAGCTCGCAACCAAGGGCAGACCTCTGTCGGCAAAGAACGGAGTCTACGAGCTTTTCGAGCGACGACACGCGCTTTATAAGAAATTTGCGGATCTTGAAGTCGATAATAATAAAACGCCGGATATTACGGCAGAGAGGATTTTGGATTTTCTCAAATGAACATTTTAGTTATCAACGGACCAAACATCAATATGCTCGGCATAAGAGAACCGGGGATTTACGGAAACGGCACGTACTCCGAGCTTGTAGAAATGATACAGAAAAAGTGTCACGAGGACGGCATCAAGGTGGAAATATACCAGTCCAACCACGAGGGCGATATAGTCGACAAAATACAGGACGCGCTCGGTAAATTCGACGGTATAGTAATAAACCCCGCGGCGTATACTCACACCAGTATCGCCATTCTCGACGCGCTCAAGGCGGTGAAGATCCCTGCAGTTGAGGTACATATCTCGGACGTAAATTCAAGAGAGGACTTCCGCAAGATATCCTACGCAGGACTCGCCTGTGTAAAGACCTATGCAGGTCACGGCTTCGACGGCTACCTTATGGCAATAGATCACCTAAAGGAAGTTGTAAAAATGCGTTAAAATTTTGTCAATCCTATTGCGAAACAAAAATAATTGTGATACAATGAAAACGGTGCAGGGAAAATTGCACCGTTTTATTGTCTATAATTATATGAAATATAAAGGAGACTTACCATGGCAAAGAGATTTGTACTTAACGAAACAAGCTACCACGGTGCAGGCGCAGTAGCGGCAGTTGCAGACGAAATTATTGCACGCGGCTTTAAAAAGGCGCTCGTATGCTCCGACCCCGACCTTATAAAGTTCGGCGTTACAAAGAAGGTAACAGACGTTCTTGATAACGCAAAGATCGCATACGACGTGTTCAGCGAGATCAAGCCTAACCCCACCATCGAAAACGTTCAGGCAGGCGTTGCCGCATATAAGGCAAGTGCGGCTGACTGTATCGTGGCAGTGGGCGGCGGCTCGTCCATCGACACTGCAAAGGCAGTAGGTATCATCATCGCTAACCCCGAGTTCGCAGATGTTCGTTCTCTTGAAGGCGTAGCTCCCACAAAGAATAAGTGCGCACCCATCATCGCAGTTGCAACAACGGCAGGAACTGCGGCTGAGGTTACCATCAACTACGTTATTACAGACGCGCAGAACAACAGAAAGATGGTATGCGTAGACGTACACGATATCCCCGTAGTAGCAGTGGTTGACCCCGAGCTTATGAACACAATGCCTAAGGGACTCACCGCCGCAACAGGTATGGACGCTCTCACACACGCAATCGAGGGCTACATCACAGGCGGCGCTTGGGAGCTCAGCGATATGTTCCACATCAAGGCTATTGAAATAATCGCAAAGAGCCTCAGAGGCGCGGTTGCAAATACACCCGAGGGCAGAGAAGGAATGGCTCTCGGTCAGTACGTAGCGGGAATGGGCTTCTCGAACGTAGGACTCGGTATAGTTCACTCGATGGCACACCCCCTCGGCGCACTCTACGATACACCTCACGGCGTAGCAAACGCAATCATTCTCCCCACAATAATGGAGTATAACGCTCCCGCAACAGGCGAGAAGTACAGAGATATCGCAAAGGCTATGGGCGTTAACGGCGTTGATGCAATGAGCCTTGAGGACGCAAGAAAGGCAGCAATAGACGCAGTAAAGCAGCTTTCCAAGGACGTAGGAATTCCCGCAGACCTTAAGGATATCGTAAAGCCCGAGGACCTCGACTTCCTTTCTCAGTCTGCATACGACGATGCTTGCCGTCCCGGCAACCCGAGAGAAACGTCTGTTGAAGAAATCAAACAGCTCTACCTCTCGCTTATGTAATAGCAAAAAAGCACCCGAAAGGGTGCTTTTCATAAAGCAGGTTTTACCTACCATAAAAAACAAATTTGTAGGGGCGACCAGTGGTCGCCCGCGGGAGTTCAATGAACGCCCCTACATTACAAAATGACAGAGATTTTTCGTCTCTGTCCTTTTTCACACACCTTGCCTCGCAAGGTATAGTGCGTTACACCTTTTAGGCGTACTGTCGGGGAGGAAGAGCCTCCCTTGTGTAAAGGGAGGTGGCTCGCGCAAGCGAGACGGAGGGATTGTAAGAGATTAGATTTATGCTAAAACAATCCCTTAGTCGCTTCGCGACAGCTCCCTTTACACAAGGGAGCCTTGGTTAGTGCAAGCCTATTTGTTTGCAAACGGACGGAAATTTGGTTATAGTCTTTAATTATGGCAGACGAAGCACTGCTTTTGTGGACACAAAAGCGCATATTATTTTTCAAACACAAGAACACTTCCTAATTTTTCATCAGTCATTCGTTTATAAGCCTTAAATCCAACGGCTCTTAACAACTCTTCTACACCTTCAGCAGACGTGTACATTCTTATTTGTTTTGCCCAATATATCATTTCTTTTTCGGAGAAACCGTATTGTTCAAATCTTGCATACGCTTGCATTTTATTAGTGTTCAAACAATGCAAAACGATTTTGCCTCCGGGCATTAATACCCTATATGCTTCCTCTATGATTGTAGGAATTTCTCGACATTCTTCCAAACCTGCGTTAGAACATACTGAGGTAAACATACAATCTTCAAAAGGCAATTTCCATAACGATGTGGCAATACCCAAACCGTTTATGTTATAATATTTAGCGAGAGCGTCAGCGTTTTTTGCACAAACAAAATCTATATCAACACCCATATAATAGTCGCGATGTGTCATTTCTCTCATTACCGCGTTTGTTCCACCGCCCGCGCCTATCGTGAGTTCAAGAATCCGATTGTCTTGTTGATGTAGGATATTATTTGTGTAGAATTTCCAAAATGAAGGATTGTTTTCTTGCCATTTTGACGCTTTTTTGGCTTTTTGTTCTCCATTACTGATTTTAGAACTTACAGAAATAGCCTTAATCATAGAATTTGCATCAATATCATCACTAAGCTTATTCCTACCCGAAATCCAAAAAGGCTGTCCAACCTTTGCATAGTTTTCCAATCGACGAATGAATTCTGCTTTATTTGGGATAACCGCTTTGAAAAACGATTCTTGATTCTTGTGATAATTTTCAAAATCGTGTGGATAAAAACTATCCCAATTCTGCTTTGTAAATGTCTTTAAGGCATCAATATCATCCCAAAACAAAACTTCATCCAATGCATTCAAGATCATCTGACATCACCCCTTTTTTGATTTGATAAATTATAGCACATTAATATTGTAAATACAAGACTTGATTTTTTGCTGATTTTGCGGTATAATATATGTGTAAAAATTAATGCCGAGAGAACCCATAGTGGTTACTCTCGGCATTTTCTACATTTCAAATCTGCTTTATCGCAGGTACACCAAAGGGTGCTTTTTTAGCCTTCTCCTGAGGGAGAAGGGGGACCGCGATAGCGGTGGATGAGGAGTTGTATGAATTTTGTGACACCTCATCTGTCAGTCTTCGGCAAAGGAACAATCCTTTGCCGATTTTTGTATCTGATTTACGAATCGAGCTGCTTGCCGAGGAAGGTCGCGGCGGTCTGTATGAGCTTTGATTCGATCGCGGGATCAAGTCTGTTTGCCTGATCGGTAACTACCGACGCAACGCAACCGATGAGGTCACCCTCGGAGAGGATCGGCATAGCGCAGGAAATATAATTTGTGGAATCCGCGTCGTCCGTCACGGGTACACGCTCACCGCCGTCGGAATAGTGATAGAAGGTGCGACTCTCGACAAGGCGGTCAAGCTCGTCCGAAAACGGCTTTTCGGAGTAGTCCTTTTTGGGAAGACCGGCGCACGCGATTATGGCGTCGCGGTCACAAATAATGACCGCCATATCGCAGGTCTTGTAAAGAGTTTCCGCGTACTGCGCGGCGAAGCCCGAAAGCTCGCCGATAGGGGAGTACTTCTTGAAAATGACCTCACCCTCGCGGTCAGTGTAAATTTCGAGGGGGTCGCCCTCACGGATACGCATAGTTCTGCGGATCTCCTTAGGTATAACGACGCGTCCGAGGTCGTCTATACGGCGCACAATTCCTGTAGCTTTCATATATAAATCTCCTTATCAGATTTCGTAGGGGAGGGGTTTCCCCTCCCGCAAAGCATCGGCAAAACCCTGACGGGAGGCGAAACGCCTCCCCTACACAAAATTTTCAATTTGCGATGTTAGTATTTGTGATTTGTGGGGATTTATACTGCCCAGGTTTACTTTTTGAGTTTGGTGTGATATAATAAATCAAAGGCGGTGATTTTGTGGAAGGTATATTTCTTCGCAAGAAATTTAACATTAGGCTGTTTCTTTTATTTCTTTGTGGTTTGGCATTTATTGGGTTGTACATTTTCATTAATATTGTTGATCCGATAGCAACAAACCAAGTGCTTGTTTTTTTAATTATAGGCATTATGATATGCTTGATCGTAATTCCTTCTTGGATGTTGAATCTTGGTGCGTTTATTCACGTTGATGAAGATTCAATCAAGGCAAAATATCATTGGTTTGGAAAAATTGATTGCAAACTCTCGGAGGTGGCTTTTGTTGTAGCACAAATTAACACCTTGATCATTCAATTAAAGGATGGCAAAACACATACTATAATGGGAGTGGCAAACCCTTGGCCACTCGCTTCCTTGATTAGAAGAAATATTTCCTTTGAGACAAACAAACAACCCGAAGTACTAATGGAGGAACTTAATAGCTTGAAAGTTACCAAGAAAAAGGGCATTATGTTTGTTTGCTTCGGCATTGCTTTGATGTTTATTATTGTGTTTATTACAGTATTCTTGACCGGCGCAAGAGAAACGTACGAATTCAGCAATATTGATTGGACAATATTCTCCATTATGATTGTAACAGAAATTGCAACATTTATTGCCACACTCTATTTTGCAGGAAAAACAGGAAAAAATAATATTCCTATACTCAAGCTGCAATATACTATCCAAAGAACAATCATTGAAACCCAACCGTTGTTGCCGGGCTTTGTTATAGCGGTTTATACCGATGAAAATTATACCGGTCGCATTATCTTGTTTGGATATCCACATGATAGTGCTGTTTATTATTCAGTGCAAAATTTTGATTCCGAATATAATCTGGTGCAACAATATACATCTGAAATCTTCGAAAATCAAAAGGAATTGACGGACGGTTTTATGTCATTGATTGACATAACGGACAAAGTGTTACATTAATCATAAAAGAGGAGTGAGAAGATAAAACCCATGAATTTACTTGCTGATATTTCTCGTGACTTTTTGCGTACAAAAAAGGTTACTAAATATCGAATGAAAAAAGTTGCAGATATGACTGATGATGAGGTTGTATCAAACTGCCACTTTTACTGCGAAGATAACAATTTAATTCCCGAATGGAATGAATTCAGAGAAAAAGTTGAATCCGAATATCGTTATTGCCATTATTTAGAGGAGTATATTGATGATGGTTTGTGCTGTGATTTGCAAATGATAGCGGGCAACTATATAAAACCATCTGCTTTGTCTGAAATCAATATTGATAAAGAAAAATGCGCAAAATCTTGTTCTGAATGTAAATATAGTTTGTAGGTAAAAAGCGAGGTGAAATTTCACCTCGCTTTTTTAAAGATCTAAGTACTATGATAGGTGGGAAATATGTTTTGGTACTTAAGCGTCTTTTTTTGTTTATGATAAACATTCACACGAAAAAGTCTGACAATTAACCCTTGTCTTACATACAATGTCATTTAACGGTTGATTGCCATATTTTGTGGCTTTGCATATCGGTGTTATACTTTTCCGAGTACCTGATGTTGTGCTTATGCTTGCTTCCGCGTGCGATAAGATTGATCTTTATGTCCTCGCCGAAGGACTGCTCAAGTATGCTTTCTACCACGCCTTCATCCAAAAAGCTACATGAAAAAATGTCGATATTTGCAATTCTTTCTGCAATTGAGTAGTGGAAAGCGATATGGCTTTGCGCTACTACCAGAACGCTGGAAATATAGCTTGGTTCGGTTGCGTGGTCAAAAATAACGTACGGACGTGAAATCGGCACCATATTTATCTTCGGAGCGATACAGTCAAGCCACTTTGAAATTTTCTCCATCGTAACGTCAATATTCTCAACTGTTATCATATAATGAGGTCCGAAATCAAGCTTGCTGTTCAAATCGTTTTTGCCAACGTCGTTGAACCTGCGGTCAACTATATTTGACATGGTATTTTTGGCGAATATCTGACGGCAAATGAGGTCTATCGCCTCGTTTTCGGAAAAGAATTGATCCGTGAGGATATCAACGAAGTAGCAATATCTGTACGGGAATGTATGAATGGTGATGTGGGAGCCATTTTCACAGATGATAAACGCGCTTATTCCTCCATCCTCCATAACGTCACAGTAATAATAGGGTATAACGAACGGGGGCATAACGGGCTTTATATTCAAGCTTGTGGCAAGAGTAACAAGCAGGTTGTTTACAACCATTATGCTGTTAGCCTGCTCAAAGTTACAGTCGTATGCATCCAACATAAAATGTCTTGTTGCTTGCATTATTCGTTATCCTTTCTTATTTCGGAGAAAATGTTGTTGAACTCTCGGAAGCTTATCAAAACGGGGTCGATCCACCAGCTGCGATTTGAACGCAGTATATTCGGCAGACAGTAATAAACCTCGCTTCTGTCATAGACAAACTCTGAAAGCACGTTAATGTCTTTTTCAAAGGTGCCGTTTGTCGGGTCATCGTCAACGTCTATATTGAGTGAGAAATTTACCGTTTTATATCCGTCAAGGTTTTCTTTGCGCTTGTTAAATACGGCAGTGAAGGGATATATTGCGTCAAACAATTCGTCCGACGCGAAAACTCCGCGCAGACCGCCTGTTTTGAAATACTCCAAAATGTCGAGAGTAACGGCGACCCATTCGTTTGCGATGGTCTTCTCGACTTCACCGTTTAACTTTTTAAGGCGAAGTATCAGACGTTCAAATTCGCGTATGTTAATGACCTCGTACTTGCCGACTGCGGCGTGCAGATTCTTGGAAGCGTCAGAAATGACCACGTTGTCGGAAAGCGTGCATTTTTTGCAGAAATCAATGAAAAGGTCTATCAGAGCAAGGGCGGATTCGGGGTCAGTAGCCGAGCTTGTCGGCAGACTTTCTGCCTTTCTTTTTGCGGCTTCGAGGAAAATGCCCTCAAGCCTTTTCTGATGCTTTTCAATTTCCTTTTTATTAAGCGAACGGTTTTTGGTTTCGCTGTCGTATATCGCCTTTGCTTTTCCGTAAGCAAAAAGTCCGGCATAGAAGCTTATTGTGTGCTTGACCGTTTCACCGAGGACGATACAGGCGTATTTCAAGCATTTTTCAACGTCATATTCCTTGCTTGCCTTCTGCAACAGAATGATATTGTTTTGCAGGTTGCCCGTGTAGATCAGATTTTCCTCGGAGTCGTTTTCCTGCCAATCGTTTAGCTTTGAGAGAATAAGCATTGCCGCTGCTCGCGGGAAAAGCTTTCCGTACGCCTTTTTGGTGGGAAGTCTTCCGAATCCCGACGATTCGCCTAAAATGAATTTTCTGTCAATCAGCTCGTGGACGACCTCCTCGAGCTCGTCTGCCTTTTTGTTGAAAATAGCGAGATTTTCAACGTCATATATACGCTTGTACAGGTTTTCGGTGATGGAGAAGAACATTTGCTTGTTACTTCTAATAACGTGCTCAAGTACAATCGTAGGGCTGCTTTCGATCAGTAGCATAATGATGATCGAGTCCCAATCCCAATCCTTGTACGGTATCATATCGTCACCCGAGCCGTAGTGCTCGAAAATGTACGGATAAGTACGCCAGAATCGGCGGTGCAGGGATTCCTCGCTGCCCTTGTTGGAGCTTATAGCATCCGAGATGGCAAGCGCGAGGTTTTTTATGTACTTATAGTTGACCGTGTGTACCTGGTCAATGCTATTGCCGTTGATTTTAGACGAGTGGGAGTCATTGCCCGAGGGTAATTCATCACCGACTATTTCTTCATATACTTCATCCGGGCGCATTCCGTCCAGATGATCTGCATTGTCGCCGTCCTCACGGGGAAGGGAAAACTGCAGAGAGCGTTCATTGTTAGGTGTAAAATAACGAAGGCTTATGGTTGTGGATTTGTCGTTGTTGTTGTTAACGATCTTCTCGCCCGTTTCTATGCTGAAAAGACGATAAATACCGCCGAAATAGCGCGAATCATCACGGAACAGGAGGTGCTCTATGGGGAGATCATCATATTTTTCGCTCTCACTTTTGGAAATCCCCATTTCCTTTTTATCGGCATAACGTCTTGTGATAAATCGGAACGAGGAAACTCCCTCCGTTACGAGATTGTAGTCCTTGAGAAATGACAAATTGTTTACAAGGTCCAGAAACAGGGTTGTGATCGCTATTTTACTGTACTGGAATCTTGACGGGTTTTTGTTGTATTCCTCTATTATGGCGAAATAAGAGTTAAAATTAAAGCTGGTTGTTTCGGAAACACAGAGATTTTTGAACATCCGCTTAAGCTCGCTTTTTTCGCCCTGAGCCAATTCAAACTGAATATCTGTAAGAACGAACTGTATCAGATCCATCGTTATGGGATAGCGTACCAAAGCGTTTTCAAGGCTGCTTTTTATTCTTTTGGCATTGTGGCTTGAGAGGTTCTCCGTTTCTCCGTATCCGTTGTCGAGATCGCAACGGTAACAGGCGTATACGAAATAAAAGGCCAAGGAGAGAATGTTGTTAAAATAGTTCGGATAGGCGTTGGTTTCACGGATGGCATCATCGCTGTAGCCTTTCGCGCCAAAAATATACTGCTTGATATTTTCGTCGAGTATTTCTTTTTCAAATACGTAACGAAGAGAATTTCTTTTTTCGCGCAATATTTCCTTCGTGTTCTGAACGGACTCCGTCATATCGGGTTGATCTCCTTTTGGGATTACAGTTTATTTATTATGGCAACAAGCTTTCTGTATCTTTCGAGAACTAATTTCTCGTTGTCATTCAGCTCCTCCTGAGTCGCGAGCTGACCCTCACGCCACATAAAGCTGTTAACGGCGGGAATGCCGAACTCGTTTATGTCGAGCATCTCAATGTTATACTGAATATCGTCGTCGTCATCCCGGTCATTGATTACGTTGCTAAGACGGATACGGATACGCGATATTGCCATATCGGGATAGTTGTGGTTGTCGATTACAACCTTTTCCTGCGGAACGACGTTCGGAACTAAAACTATTTTCTTTCTGCCGCCGCCAAGAGGCGAGCCGTCATCTGAATCAAGGGATTCGAGATATCTTGCCGTACCGTCGACGAACTGGGTTGTGGGACGCATACAGCACACGATAACGCTTGCAAGTCGGTTGGCTACGTTTGCGGTTGCCTGATTACCTACTGCAGAGTCGAATATAACCGCGGGGATTTTGTAATGCTCGCAAGCCTCGACGAAGCTTCTGAGTCTTTCCTCAAACGGCGAACTTGTATCGCCGTAATTGAAGTTTCCATCTGTATTTACGTTTTTGATATCCTTCGCGGGAAGGAAAAGGATAGCTTCGTTTTCGGGATAACCGAATTTGTTTCCGACAGGAATAAGCTTTTGGAACACGGAATAGTTGAAAATGCTTTCGGGTCTGTCTGAATCACATCCCTCGCGGAGAATGTACTGAACGCAGGCATCATCCTTTATTGCTTCGTTCGGGACCTCCAGAAGATATGACATACCGCAGCTGTCAATATCCATATCCACAACTACGATGGGAGCTTCCTTAGTAGGGTGAACATGCTCTCTTGCGAGCAGGGGTATGGTATTGTAGGCGAGGGTACTTCTTCCCGCACCGCCTTTATATGAAAAATAGGATATAACCTTGGTGCTCATATTTTCCTCCTTGATTTACAAGTGCTTTTTATTATTTGAAAAGCTTTTTGATTCTGCTTTCGCCGTCTTCTGAATTCTGTACGCTACCGATATATTCGAGTATAATGTCTTTCATATCCTTGCGCAGCTTCTTTTTGAGACTGTTGTAGCTTTCTGCTGAGTTATCCCCCATAGTCTTTGAGAAGTTGCTCAAAGCAACTACGGTCATCATATCTGCCATATTCTTAACGAGCTTTGAATACGTGCCGTCATCCGTGGTAGGATCTACGGATTCGATAGCAAGTGCCTTTGCGGTATTACCGAACACCTCTGACATCATAGCCGCGAGCTTGATCTTCATTTCCTCCTCGACTATTTCGCGCACCGCATCCTCTACGGGGCGCTTTACGTTGAGTAATTCCTGCTCGAGCGCGGCGATCCTTTCGTTTTTCTCTGCGAGCATTACGTCTTTTTGTGATATCTCGGCATCCTTTTTACCGATAAGCTCGTTCGGCTTCTGAAGCTGCACGAGATGCTTTGCCTTGATCTCATCCTCTCGAGCCTTGTTTGAGCGTCCGATATCTATATAAGTTTTTTCGTAGTTTTCGTAGTAAAGGTAGAACTCATTAAGGGCGAGAACGTAGTAATAGTTACTTCCCGAGAAGAAGCCGTCAGACTCCCATATCCAACGCAAAGAGCCGTCCTTTGCGACGAGTCTGTTGTCAAGAATGTACTCGAGGTATTTTCTCATATTGTACTGCGGATATTTTACGAGGTACTCACTTATTACGTTGTTACTGTGTATGAGCATGGGAAGCAGGGAGAAGCATCTCATACGGAGCTTTCTGAGCTCGTTTACGGGAATGTCGTGACCGTCAAAGTCCTCATTGAAGCCTACGAGGAATTGGTCTACGATGTAATCCTTACCGTTGCTCTTGAGGCTTTCGTACGTACGGAACGCCTTTTGTACCGCAAGCAGACAGCTTTCAAGCATATTGTCGTACTCGCGTTCTTTTTTCTTTGCCGTTTCACTGTCACCTCTGAGGATGGCAGCCTTGCGCTCAAGGCTCAGAACCTCGTCGAGACCTGCGCCGACCAGAATGTTAACTATGTATACTGTGTTGAAAAGAACGTCGCTCGTAGTACTCATACGAAGCTCGCTTTCACCGACGGTGGTTTTGAGGTTGTTATAGTAGAAATTGTCGGCAAGACCGGTATGTACGCAGCTCCAGATCTTCTTGGCGACCTTTTTACAGTTTTCTTCAAGTGTTCCGTATACGTTGCCATTTATAGTGAGAGGATTATAATCATTGATATCGTTTATCAGACGGAAAATACGTGCAAGCTCGTTATATTCGTCATATCTTGCCTTGAGCTTACCGACCTTGCGGTTACGCATAGCCTCGTATTCTTCTGCTTTTTTCTCGTATTCATCCTTTGCCTCGCGCTCCTCGTCATCAAGTGAAACGCCGTAATCCGCGCAGTTTTTCTCGGCGTGCAGATATTTTAAAAAGGGCTCAAAGGTTGAATAAAAGTCAAGATAGCATTCGCAGACTGCGAAAGAGAAATAAAGGGAGGGCTCACTGCAATGCTTTGTAAAGTTCCATCCGGTATCAAAGCCTGAATCGCTGTCGGACTTGTCACTTTGTATAAAAGCATCGTTGATATACTTAAGACCGTATTTGATAATGTCGATCAGAGTTGCTTCCCACTTACAAACCTCACCAACCTTGGCGTGGTATTTGAGAATGAGGAAAAAGGAGGTTACGACCCAGGTAATGGAGTCTAAGTTGGAGTATTCGAGAGAGTAATGGTCCTTGGTGTAAGGAGTTGAATCGAAAACGTATCCGAGAAGGTTGCCGTTTTCGTCGGTAAGACTTACGCGATTGATTACGTCCTCGATTACCATGTCCATTATTTCACGGATGGTTCCTTTCTGCCCCTGGAAGTAGTCGTTTTTATTGAAATCCAGGCCAAAATCCTGAGCAAGAGATACGAGTGACTGTAGGCACTGGCACTGTGAGAGAATACCAACGTCATTGGAACCGTCCTGAAGCACGAAGCCTTCCTTGTGCAGTCTTCTGTGAAGCTCCTTGAAGATCTGCTCACCTATCTGGCTCTTTGGAACGTATTCGTTAAAAACGGAGCCGTTGCCCGACCTTACGTCAATAATTTCTCCAAGGGAAGACGTTTTTGCAAACAACTGATTTTCACTCATTGTAGTTCTCCTTTTGATTTATGTATAATTAGTTATTCTTTTTCATTATTTCCATTGCGTCGTTGATGTCGACCGTAATAACGGGACGGACGCCTTTTTCGATCTTACTGTTTATGCTACCCTTTTGGTATATCGTACCGTCCTCGCGTACAACCGATTGAAGCGCGCCGCAGACGTCGGAAAGCCACCAAGGATTATCAACGCATAGGATCTTAGGACTGATCTCCTTTGCTTCGTTGATCGACAGTAAGCGAATGCTTCCTTTTATGACGCGGAGCTCATCCTCGGTGAAGGCGGTTTTTTTGAACTGAGTGTTCAGCCACTCCTCAAGGCCTCGTCCGAGCCTGTCGCAAAGGACTGTTTTCAGAATAAATACGGCATCGTTTCCAATGTCCGTTAAATATTGCCATTCGAGAGAAATCTCGTTCCCGTCGACTGCAAATCTACCCATTTTGAAGGTAATGCCGGCATTTGCCGAAAGCTTTTCCATCTCCTCAAGGACGATGGTGGCGCTGTTTATAGCCTCGGGCGCTCGTCTTGACATATCTTCGACAAGCGGCGCAATTATACTTTCGGTGTTGTCGTTTTCAAGATAGCTGTATATGCGAGAGTCGCTGAACAGCTGCATGATATCAGCAAGCTGCTCCGTGGTAATTGCCTGCCTTATGACCTTATCGTTATCGGGCAAGGAGTCGAAGACCTGCTTGACAAGCCTCATTGTAGACGGCTTCCCGATGTTTACGACGAATATGTGAAAGCTGCCGCCGGACTTCTCCAAAGCGGACTTTTTTTCAAGTGACAGACGGCGCTCGTCTGCAACGGGATCGCTTATGTATGAATTTACACTGTTGAAAAACACCGTTCCGATACAGTTTTCGTTATTGATCATTCTTGAGGCGATTTCGATCCAGTTGTCGCCGTTATGAAGGTCTGCGTCGTACCAGAGACGAACACCCTCGGCTATAAGACGGCTTGCGCAATCGTGAACTGCAGCCTTGTCCTCGTGACTGTAGCTGACGAACAGAAATTTATCCTTGATTATTTCTTCTTCTGTGTAATACTTAGGCAAAAAACTCACCTCACAAAGAGTTATTCAGTGTAGAAATCCAACCAGAAGCGGTACATTTTCTTTGCGTTTTCGATAAAGCTGTCAAATTGCTCAATATCTGCCCAATTATCGTTTGAAAAGCCCTCGCAGTCTATCGCGCAGAGTCCTGAAAACATATCGAAATAGAAAGGAAAAGCCTTACAAAGCGTCGGACTGTACTTGTATATACTGCAGTGACCGTCCTTTAGAGCCTTGCAGGTGCCATCGCACTTTAACGCCATCTTGTAGTATTTCTTTCCGGTAACCTCGGAAACGCCTTCTTCGATAAACTTGTCAAGACCGTTGGCGATCATGATTTCATAGTCTTCGGGAGTCAGAACGATCTCGTCGAAAGGTCTGCTGTCAATGTTAGTTAATTCCGAGCTTATGCCTGCGAAAGGTCCGCAGCAGGTGTGCTTACATTCGTTTGCTTTGCAGCGGAAATTAATTTTTCCGTCCTTTACCTTGAGCTTGTTTTCCATATTAAACACTTCCTTTTGCTTGAAATCGGGTCGGCTTTTGGACATATGGCTACATCTTAAATTATATTTATATAATTATATCATACATATCGACCAAAATCAACATTTTGTGTCAAATATTTCGCATAGAAAGGATAAACGAAAACACAGACATTGCGTAAAACGCAATGTCTGTGTTTTCGTTTTTGGTGAATTCAAGAATTATTCACTCACACCGCCGACTTTTTTATCGGTCGTAAGAATGAAAATTCCGATATAAAACAACAGTGTCGTCAAAATACGTATTAAAACGGGGACTCCCTGAAGACGTGTAATAACAATTACAAGATTGATAAGTGATGTCAGGATAACTCCGAGCGTACCGCATTTTAATAGCTTTATATGCTTAAAATCAAATAGCGTTCCGATGAACATAAGTGCTGCGGCAATTATTGACAAAGCCGAACGTAAGATCATTATTGTATATACAAATTGACTGTAAACAGAAGCGTACAGACTTGCCGAGCCTATGACCGATATCAGAGAAACTATATAATAAACTGTGTCAGTGCCGAACGCAAGCGACAACAGCCATGCCTTTGAGAAATGACTTTTATTGCAAGAGAACAAAAATGCGAGTATCAGTGCAGGAGGAACAAGCTGTAAAACAAAAGAAAGGCTTGGGGTTTGAAGCAAAAGAGTACTAAAAAATTCAGCACTAAACACGAGATTTAACGCATATATAAGTACAAAGCATAGAGAAACTCTGCGCGTGTTTTTGCTTGTCTGCAAGTTGCTCTCGACATACAAAGCATCGACCTCTGCCGTATTTTCCTCCGCTTCTGCCTTCTTTTTCAAGGATATCAGGTAAATAACAAGCGGTAATATGCTCCAAAGCGTCGACCATATCATAAATACCGTCAGAATCAAGGCAAAATACCATTTGAGACTATTGGTTATTATCCACGGTAATACGTGAACTGCAGTCAGTACTATGGGATTATAAACGGCAAACAAAAATTTAAGCTTTTCCTCTCTGATAAGACGTATGTACCTCACTGAGAAAATGGGTACGATCACGTAACACCAAATCATCACAAAAAGGAAGAAAACGAAAATCGCGAGCCCATCATCGGTGATAAATGTGTTTATTATAAATAATGCTACAAAGTAAAGGATCCAAAAAAGCGCCGAAAACAGAAACGGGTAAATATACTTTTTGATTTTTTTCATAGTCACCCTCCAAAAGATGTGCTACCGTAATGATATCACATCTTTTGTTGTTTTGCAATAAACAAGGCCTGATCGTTGAAAAAACGGGCGCATTCGTAGAGCGTACGGACCTGTGACGGCAATAATTTGCGCGTTCAGAGAAAAAAAGAGGGAATTGCCGAAAGGCAACTCCCTCAAAAACTGTTTATTCTCAGTTAAAATATCTCTTGAGAAGTCCCTCGAGTCCGCGGCCGTGTCGAGCTTCATCACGAGCCATCTCGTGAACGGTATCGTGGATAGCATCGAGACCGTTCTTCTTCGCGCAAGCGGCGAGATCGAACTTGCCCTGTGTTGCGCCGTATTCGCAGTCAACTCTCCACTTGAGGTTATCCTTTGTAGTAGCCTTCATGTTGGGCTCGAGGTCCTCGCCGAGAAGCTCTGCGAACTTTGCTGCGTGCTCAGCCTCTTCAAACGCTGCCTTTTCCCAGTAAAGACCGATTTCGGGGTAGCCCTCTCTGTGAGCGATTCTTGCCATGCAGAGATACATACCAACCTCGGAGCATTCGCCGTTGAAGTTAGCCATAAGCTGCTCGAATATGTACTTCTTGTCTTCTTCGCTTATGTCGGGGTTATTTTTAACGGTCTTTGCGTAAACACCGTACTCGTGCTCTGCAGCGAGCTTGGCGTTTTCGTCCATTACTCTGAACTTTTCGCCGGGAACCTTACAAACGGGGCACTTTTCGGGAGCAGACTCTCCCTCGTGAACGTAACCGCAAACGGGACATACAAACTTTTTCATAAAACTTTTCTCCTTTTAATATGAATTAAATAATTAACTTTTTTGAACTTACGACCTGCATTTGCCGCAGCTGCCGTAAAATACTACCGAATGATAATCGACCTTGACGTTGTGTCTTGATTCAATGTCCGAATCTATATCGAACCGTCCGCCGTTGATGTCGGTTACCTCCTTACAGCTTGTGCATAAAAAATGATAATGGTCCTTGACGTCGCCGTCGTACCTGACGGTCCCATCGCCGACTTCGATCTTGATAGCCTCGCCCAGCTCACAGAGAAGATTGAGATTTCTGTAAACCGTCGCAAGACTTATGCTCGGGAAGTCAGGCTTGAGATTCGTGTATATCCACTCTGCAGTAGGGTGACACTTTACGCTTTTGAGTAAGCTCATCACCGCGTCACGCTGCTTAGATTTCTTTAAGCACTTATCCATCCGGCTTCTCCTTTCAAAATCAATAATGATAATCATTATCATTTTCTGACCCTATTGTATCACATACGCAAACACTTGTCAATAGGTTTTTGAAAAATTTTTTTATTTTTTTGAAAAATCCCCCGAGCTCCGCTATTCAAGCGGCTCTCGGGGGATTTAACTGATTATTTGCTAAAGCTTATTTCGCATATTCCGTGGTCGTAATTGGTTCCGTTGTACTTTGTTACCACCTTGATATACTTTGCTTCCTTATTAATATTGACCGTCTGTCCCTCACCAACGGTCTCGGGCGAGGTGCCGCTTGCCGCAAGCGTAAAGCTTACGCCGTCGGTGGACGTGTGTATCTCAAACGGTGCGCTCTGTGACTTCCATACTATATTGGCAGTCTTGACAGTAGATGTTTGTGCAAGCTCGTACACGATATCTCGGTCTGTCTTGCCCTCACAGTACCACGCGGTGCTGTTGTCACCATCGAACGAGAACTCGCCGAGCATTACAGGATCCTTCTGATAGTCGCCGTAAACCGCGCTCACAATTTCGATACCGTTTGTACCAAGCTCCTGCTTTGTGAGATTCGGGAGGAGTGTTACTGTTTTTGTATTCGCATCCCAATGTGCAAAGGCGTCGAATGCTTCGGAAATGAAGCTTACGGGAACGAGCATTGTTCCATCAACGGTTATGGGTGCCGCTTCAAGTGAAACGTCAGAGCCGTTTACCTTAGCCATAGTGCCCGTTATGGAAATGCTCAAATCGCCCTTTTCGGCAATTATTGTATCTACACCTTCCAAAACAGCGGCATCGAGCGCTTCTGCGACTTCAGTAAACGGAACGAATACTACACCGTCTTTGATTACGGGATCGGTATCAAGCGTGATGTATTCGTTTTCAAGCCTTACTTCAACAGGCTTTCTGTTGTAGTGGTCAGCCACCGCCTGAGAGGGAGTCATAAACGTGCAGCCTTCTGCTTTGAGGAAGTCAAGCATTTTCTCGAAGTTTTCAATATCTGCGTCTGTATAGTTTGCAGGGTGCATCTGAACATAGATATGAGAGTTATATTTTTGCTGACTGTATTGCATAAGGAAATAGTTGTAGTCTGTTACTCCCGATTTGATTTCTATTTTGCAGTGATTGTCCATGTGGTATCCGTTTGAAACGTTGAGGTCAACGTCACCGCTGAAGAATGAGGTTATCTGCGGGAAATTATCCTTTATCATAATAAGGGTTTCGCGTGTGGCGTTACCGTAGGGCGAGCAGAAGCTCTTCATCTCAACGCCCGTCTTTTCCTTTACGAGGTCGAGGGCCTTTTTAAAGCTCTCATACTGTGTATCGTAGTCGGCAGTCGAGAATTCTTCCTGAGTGTGATCGTATCCGTGACTCCACATTTCAATATTTTGATTAGACCACGCTGTGATTTTTTCACAAACAGTTGCAATTTTACTCGAAGAGCCTGCAATATTCTTTGCGATTATTCCGAACGTGCCGGGGATCTCTCTTTCGATAAGGATGTCGGCAACGCGGCTGAAGCCGTTTATTTTGGCCGGATTTCCGAGGTCGTCAAACTTGAGGATCACAACGGGACGCTGCTCGGTTTTCGCCATAGGACTCGCAGGTGATGCCATCTCGGGATCAAAATCGGCATAGTTGAAGGCTGCGGCTTCTTCGCTCGTTTTGAAGAAGGCTACGTACCCAACATCGAACGTCTGTCCCTCTGTAAGCATACCCTTGCTGCTATTGTACGGAGCGAGTATAAGAGACGTCATTCCTCGGGAGTAGTCGATGTTTTTCGTGGAGTCGTCCAAGCGTCTTGCCTCGGTTACGATGAAGCTTAACTTCTCGAAAACTCCCGTTTCGGTGAAGGTGTTTTTCGAGTACCAGGTTCTGCAGTAACCAAAGCTTGATGTAAAGTCGTATCTCGCGCCAAGTGCGGGGTTATCGTTGTACCACATATACGCGAATGCCGGTACTGTGTTTCCGTTTGCCTCGCTTGCACGCGCACCCACTACCATATATTTGTAGGTTGACATATCAAACTGATCTATGTCGTTTATGCTGAACGTAATTTCTCCGCCCGTGAAACGAATATAGCTTCCGTCATCCGAAAGAGTGCCCGAATCCTGCGCGGGCATAATGCTGTAAAGCTCCTCGGCAGTGAATACCTTGTAATCGTAATAATTCTGCACGGCCTGTTCGCTCGGATTGAAGCTTATCTCGGCTATTCCGTGGTCGTAATTTACTCCGTTGTACTTTGTTACCACCTTGATATATCTTGCTTCCTTATTTATATCTACCGTCTGTGTTGTACCAACGGCTTCGGGAGAAGTACCCTCTGCCGCAAGAGTGAAGCTTGCATTGTCGGTAGATGTGTATATCTCAAACGGTGCGCTCTGAGATTTCCACAAGATAGCCGCCTTTTCAACGTCAGAGACTTCCTTAAGCTCATAAACTATCTCTCTGTCGGTCTTACCCTCGCAGTACCACGCGGTGTCGGGATATCCGTCAAACGAGAATTCGCCGATTGCTACGGGATCCTTTTGGTAATCGTCGTAGGTTGCTCCGACGATTTCGAGTCCGGTTTCGTGGAGGTCCTGCTTGCCGAGGTTCGGGATGAGAGTTATTGTTTTTGTGTCCTCTTCCCAATGTGCAAAGGCGTTGAACGCGTCCGACACAAAGCTTACGGGAACGAGTATTGTTCCGTCAACCGTTATGGGTGCTGCTTCAAACGTAACGGGGGACCCGTTTATCTGTGCCGCAGTACCTGTGAATGCAATCTTCAGGTCGCCCTTGGTTGCGGTAATTATGGAGGTGCTTGTTTTAACCGTCGCACCGAGTGCTTCCGCAACGTCTGTGAAGGGAACGAATATGACATTGTTTTGTGTAACGGGGAAAGTGTCAAACTCTACGTATTCGTTCTCAACTCTTACCTCAATCGGTTTTCTTGCATAGTAATCTTCCGCCGCTTCGGAGGGAGTCATAAACGTGCATCCGTCTGCAATCAGATAATCGAGCATTTTCTCGAAGTTTTCGAAGTCTGCTTCCTTCCACTGTCCGGGGTGAGACTGGATGTATATATGAGAGTTAAGCTTCTGATAAGTGTACTCAAAAAGGAAACGATTAATGTCGGTTTTGCCTACACCAACCTCTATTCCGCAGGGCTTTGTGAGATGATATACGCTCGAAACGTTGTCATCCAAGTAGCCTTGGAAGAAGGTGTTCATTTCGGGGAAGTGGTCCTTTACCATAATGAGGGTGTCTCTGCTCTTGCCGCCGTAGGGTGAGCCGAAGCTCTTTATCTCAACTCCTGTCATTTCCTTTATGACGTCGAGAGCCTTTTTGAGGCTTTCAAGCTGAGTATCGTAAGGGTCTGTTGAAAACTCTTCTTCTGTGTGCGCGTATCCGTGGCTCCAGAATTCAATGCCTTGCTCGTCCCATTTCTTAACGTACGGGACAACAGCTGCGTTGGCTTCGTCCTCAAAACGGTATGAAATTGTACCGAATGATCCGGTGATATTTCTTTCTTCAAGTATCTGTGCAAC
>JAZNNG010000041.1:0-27069 GCA_045580165.1 Eubacteriales bacterium | reverse complement strand
ACACACCGTCCTTGACCAACGTCCCGACCTTCAGGATATGTATATCCCCGGTGGCTGGTGCTTTGCTACGGAAAATCCTGATACAAAGGAATTTATAAAGCTACTTATGGATGAACTTATTGATATGTTCCGCAACCCTCCGTACCTTTGCTGCGGCGGTGACAAGGCGTTCGGTTTCGGTTCTACAGAGGAAGACAGAACTGTAAGTGCAGACGTACTTTTTGCAAGACACATAAGCTTCCTTAACACATACCTTTCGGAAAGAAATGTCCGTATGGTAATGTGGGGAGATATGCTCTATTCTTCAATGGATGCTCTTTACTGGAAATGTAATGAATCTACAACAGACCTCATTCCCAAAAACGTACTTATCAATATCTGGACACATAACAACCCCGGCAGAAAGTGGCAGGATGCCGCATTCTTTGAGGACAAGGGCTTTGAAACCGTTTATTCACCCTTTATCAATGAAGAAAGTATTGAAAGTATGGTTGACGTGTGCTACAACAGAAAGAGCCACGGTATGGTACAGACCACATGGCATAAGCCTCAGACCGCAGTACCCTACGTTATCCTCTCGGGCGCGCTTCAGTGGTGCGGAAAGAGACCCGAAAGAGCACTTATTGATAACTTTGCGGCTAAGTGGTACAAATAAGGAGATAAAATATGGATAAGAGCAAGGTATATATTCCCGACAGATACAAGGACCATCCTATATTCAACGAGCTTATATGCGGAACTAACTTCGGCTTTATGGCTAAACGCGGTTACTACAATCGCCCCGAGGTGAAAAAGCAGCCGGAGCTTATGCGTCAGGCGGGAATCAACTGGACAACACTCAATATGAATTTCTGCCAGACGAATTACTATTCCACAAACGTTTTTCTTGATTTCGAGTACTCAACGGGCGAGCTTGAGCTTGCCGATACCGTAAAAAGACTTCACGATAACGGTATCAGAGTTTTGTTCAAGCCCTGTCTTACTCCTCTCGACGGCGCGTGGATGGGAATGGTAAAGTTCCCGAATACCGCAGATCTTAAGCAGATCGCGGGCGTTGATAACGATTATTGGGGCAAATGGTTCCACTCGTTTACCGAAGCTTCAAAGTACTTTGCCGACTTCGCTGAGCGCATGGGAATCGACGCTATGATAATCGGTGCCGAGTACTACGGTACAGAGGGACAGAACGAGTATTGGTCAAGGGTTATTGAGGAAGTGAGAAAGCTTTACTCCAACCCCATCACCTACGAATTTACCTGCGCTTCAAGAAAAGCTTATGACCTCAAGTGGATGGATGCAGTCGATTTCCTCAGCTACAGCTACTATCCCCCCGCTTGTGCACCTAATATTGAAGGTGAGCTTGACCCGCTTTCAAATCCCGGCGCAAAGGACAATCCCTCAAAGACCGTCGAAGAAATGATGGCGTACCTTGAATCTCGAAAGGCAAGGATCGAGTCAATATCGCAGAGATTCAACAACCTGCCCATCGCATTCACCGAATACGGTGTACGCTCGGCACACGGATGTATTATGCAGCCCTTTAACTTTCTTTGGGATACTTGGTATGACGGTGAGGAGCAGGCTAACTTTATGGAGGCAAGCTTCAGAACCTTCTGGGAAGTACCCCAGTGGATGGGACTTTTCTGGTGGAAGTGGGACGAGACCCAGAACCGTCCTCACTACCACACCGACCCGAACGGCGACCTCGGCTTTACCATTCAGGGTAAGCCCGCAGAAGCCGTTATGAGAAAGTGGTGCCAAAAGAAAAACGAGGTTCATTAAAATGAGCCGCGGAATAAGCGAGATAGTAAAGGATCTGAGAGCGCTCGGTATTGAGTCGGGCGATAAGCTTATGGTCCATTCCTCATACAAATCTCTCGGCGGTGTTGACGGCGGTATAATGACCTTTATCAATGCCCTCAAGGAAGCTGTCGGGGAAAACGGAACGCTGATGTTTCCCACGTTCTCGTATGACACGGTTAACGCAGATAATCCCGTTTTTGACGTGAATAGCTCACCGTGCTGTGTCGGCGCTATCCCTGAAGCCTTCAGAAAATCCGAAGGAGTGAAGAGGAGTGTTCACCCCACCCATTCTATTGCAGTCTGGGGTAAGGATAGGGACGAATACCTGCGCGATCATCACGAGGACAACGTCTGCGTCGCAGAAAACTCCCCGTTGTATAAGCTCAAGGATCGCGGCGGTAAGATATTTATGGTTGGTTGCGGAATAACCCACAACACCATTATTCACGGTGTTGAATGCTATGAACGACCGCCGTATGCGTTTACCGTAGACTACTCGGACCCGAAGTATCATAGGGATTACACCTGTATACACGAGGACGGAACTAAAACCACCAAGGAGTTCTATCACATGTTCACCGAGCCGATAGGCTGGTATCAGGACTATGACAAGCTAAGAGGACTTGTGAAAATGACGGAAGGCAAGGTGCTTGATGCTGACTGTTACCTTATGAATGCGAAAGAGGTGTGGGATACCGTCCTTGAAAAAATGAAAAAAGAGCCTTACTATTTTGTAAGCAAGACTCTGAAATAATCCCCCCCAATAAATTCCCCCTGCAAAGAAAAACTTTGCAGGGGGAATTACTGTTTATTGTAACAAACTTATTCAGCAGCGATAATGTACCTGTATACGCTCTGACCGCCGGGGATAATGCTTACGTTGTCCTCGCCGAAAGCAGCTTCAAGCGTTGCGGCAACCTCTGAAGCACGCTCGTCGTTTATATCCTCGCCGTAGAATACGGTTATCATATCGTGATCGGCTTCCTTGATCTTTCCGATTATCTTTTCAATAAGGGCGTTTTCGTCCTTGCCTCCGCCCATAAGCTCACCCTCGTAGATTGCGATGAAGTCGTCCTTTTCAATGCCGAGACCGCCCATATCGGAATCTCTTACTGCGGTGGTGATCTGAGTTGTTATAACTCTTTTAAGACTTTCTGTCATTTCCTCGGTGAGGGCTTCGGGATCAAGGTCGGTATCGTACGATTCCATAGCGCAAATGCCCTGAGGAACGGACTTTGAGGGAATAACGATAATGTTCTTGTCGGTAATTGCCGCCGCCTGTTCAGCTGCGAGAATAATGTTCTTGTTGTTGGGAAGAACGAAGATGTTTTCTGCGTTTACCTTGTCGATTGCGGAAAGGATATCGTCCGTAGACGGATTCATTGTCTGACCGCCGCTGACGATCGCATCAACGCCAAGATCGGTAAACACCTCTGCAATACCGTCGCCGGGTGCAACTGCGATCATACCGTAGCGCTGCTCGGGCTCAGACGGAGCAATATTTGCGGAAGCAGTACCTTCCTCGATCTTGCTCGTGTGCTGGATCCTCATATTCTCGACCTTGACAGACACGAACTGGCCGTAAGCTACTGCAAGGTGAAGTGCGGTACCGGGATCGTCTGTGTGAACGTGTACCTTTATTATTTCATCGTCCTCGACGAGAACAAGACTGTCGCCCATCTTTTCAAGCTCTGCCTTAAGCTCTGCCGAGTCCTTGTCGTTTTCCTTGGATACGATAAATTCGGTGCAGTAAGTAAACGTTATGTCCTCGTCGCTGAAGTCTGAAAAATCTGCGGAGGATTCTGTAATACCCGTACCCGTGGGGGTCACGTCAATTCCGAGAAGGGAATCGCGCATAGCCTCGAGTATAAGCACCCAACCGTAGCCGCCCGCGTCAACAACGCGAGCCTTTTTGAGCGTGGGATTCATTTCCATCGTCTGCTCAAGCGCAACCTTTGCGCTAGCAATTGCCGAGTTAAACACCTCAACGGGCGCATCACCCGCCTCGGCCGCCTTGACTGCAGCATCGGCTGCAAGTCTTGAAACCGTGAGTATAGTACCCTCGGCGGGGTTTGCAACCGCCTTGTAAGCTGCGGCAACGCCTGACTGGAGCGCGTTCGCAAGAGTCATTGAGTCGCACTCGTCCATGTCCTTCATCTCGCTCGCGATACCGCGGAACAAAAGGCTGGTTATAACGCCGGAGTTTCCGCGCGCTCCGCGAAGCATAGACTTTGCGGCAATATCGGAGGCATCGCCAACCGTGGCGGGCGATTTTCTCATAAGCTCGGAAACGGCAGCCTTTGTGGTCATAGCCATATTGCTTCCCGTGTCACCGTCGGGAACGGGGAAGACGTTGAGGTCGTTAAGCTTTGTGCAGTTGTTTTCGATAGTAGCTGCCGCGCTTATGACCATTCTTTTGTATGCGTCTGCGGTAACCGTCTTTATATTTTCAGCTGTTAAATTCATTGTTAACTCCGAGAAAAATAATAGTATTTGCAAAACAAAACCGTGAGTCTGTCACGGCTTTGCTTTGAGTCTGATGAAATTAGTCCTCGCGCTTCTTGCCCCAGAAGAAGAGGGCAACGGTGCCGGGACCTGTGTGGCTTCCGATAGTGGTACCGATACTGTTTATCAGCACGTTGCCGCGAAGAGATTTGAACTTTGCTTCAATAAGGTCGGCAACAGCCTTTGCATCCTCGTAGCAGCCCGACTGTGAAATATAGCACTTTCCGCTGTATTCAAGACCGTCCTTGGCGTTCTCCTGCATTTTTTGAACGATTGCATTAATAACCTTTGCCTTGGTACGTATCTTTTCACGGGGAACAAGCTTGCCTATCTTATCCATATTGAGAAGAGGGCAGATCTTGAGGATGGTGCCGAACCAACCCGAAGCCTTGGTGATTCTTCCGCCCTTAACGTAGAACGTAAGGTCTGTTGAGAAGAACCAGTGATGCATTTCGAGCTTGTGGGTATGAGCCCATTCGCTGAGCTCCTCAATGTTGAGTCCCGCGTCTCTGAGGTCGGCGAGCTTATCCATAAGCAGACCGTAGCCTGAGGATGCGGCAAGAGAGTCAACTATAAATATCTTTCTCTCGGGGAACTTTTCAAGAAGCTCGTTTCTCGCAATAATAGCCGAGTTGTAGGAGCCCGAAAGACCGCTTGAGAGCTCAACGTGAAGAATGTCAAGACCCTTTTCGAGGAAAGACGTAAAGAACTTTACGTATTCGGAAACGTTTACTTGGGAGGTACGGGTCTCCGCACCGTTAGCCATAGCCCTGTAGAACACGTCGAAGGGAACAGACTTGCCGAGGTCATCGGGATACTGCTTTCCGTCGAGAGTGAAGTGGAAGCACACGTACTTTATGTCGCGGCTTTCAAAATGCTCGGCTGAAAGATCTGCAGTAGAGCTGCAGCTAATGATATATTTACTCATTTACTTTTCCTTTCTGTCATAGCGACGGACGTAAGCGTCAGTAAATAGATGTTGACACAGATTGACTGCGTGTGGTATAATCAATACGGTAACAACCTTGACCGCACAACTTTACACACTACCAATTATATAGAAAAACGCGTTGTTTTGCAATTACACGGCGCGCCAATGTGTATAAACAATTATACGAATGTTATAAAAACCCGAGGCTATACCGAATGGATAAGAGAATAATCAAAACCAAACGAAACATCAAAAAGACGATGATATCTATGCTCAGAGATAAATGCTTTGAGGATATAACGGTAAAGGAGCTATGCGAGAGGGCAGAAACCAGCCGCATTACCTTTTACACTCACTATTCCGATAAGACCGAGCTCGCAAACGATATAATTGACGATATGACCGCTTATGCAAAAGGCGAGTTTTACAGACTGCAGAGTGAAAATAACCAAAGCGGTGATATAGTCAATGAGTATTTAAATCTTCTTGATTGTATTCTTAACACATACCGTGAGAATTATGACTTTTTTGCTCATACAGACGAAAGTCCCGTGCTCAGGGCTCTTACTCTTAAGTTTATAAATGAGTACGTTGGTGGCAAGATAGAGAAGGACAGACAAAGACTTAATTTAAGATATCCGTTTGAAATGGTGAGAAATCTTCTTTGCGACGGCATACGCGGCTTTGTAATAACGGGACGCTCCGCCGGATACGCGCCTGATGAGATAAGGGAATATTCTCACGACATACTCAAAAGGCTTCTCGTTAACGACGTGCTGAGAAAATGACGTAATGTGATTGACCTGTCTGTGCGATTTTGCACAAAAGGCGGGTCTTTTTCTTTTTGCGTTGTATAATTATGTATACATTCGCATAAAAATTCGCTTTTCTCTTGACAAAGTACTCAAAATAGTGTATGATAGTTCGTGCAAATATTTCATTATATTTAAAGGAGAAAATTACAATGAAAAAGCTTTTAGCACTTCTTCTCGTTGTTGTTCTCGCATTCGCAGTAGTAGCTTGTGGCCCCGCTGCAAAAACAAACACTGAAGATGCATCGAACAGCTCCGAGGTTGAAAACACAGAAGAAGCAACCGAGACACCTGAGGTTAAGGTGATCAAGATGGCAACAAACGCTGCATTCCCTCCTTACGAGTATAAGGAAGGCGAAGCTTTTGTTGGTATCGACGTTGAGATCGCCGGCGCTATCGCAGAAAAGCTCGGTATGACTCTCGAAATTCTTGATATGGAATTTGATTCCATTATCACATCCGTACAGAACAAGGAAGCTGACTTCGGTATGGCAGGTATGACAGTTACCGATGAGCGCCTTGAAGAAGTAAACTTCTCTTACAGCTACGCTACCGGCGTACAGTCCGTAATCGTTACCGCTGATTCCGACATCGCTTCCCTCGACGATCTCGAAGGAAAGAAGATCGGCGTTCAGCTCGGTACTACAGGCGATATCTACGCATCTGACGACTACGGCGCAGAGAACGTAACACAGTACGGCAAGGGCGCAGACGCAGTTATCGCGCTCAAGGGCGGCGACGTTCAGGCAGTTATCATCGATAACGAGCCCGCAAAGGCATTCGTAGCAGCAAACGAAGGTCTCAAGATTCTTGACACCGACTATGCTATCGAAGACTACGCTATCGCAATAGCTAAGGAAAACACAGACCTTCTTGACAAGATCAACAAGGCTCTTGAGGACCTCACAGCTGACGGTACAATCGATACTATCATCGCTAAGTACATAAAGGCTGAATAATTGACCTAATTGTAAAAGCGACTGCAAAGACGGGGAATCCCTGTCTTTGCAGTATGTTTTTTTCTGAAGCTTTGAGCGCTTATTCGGAATACGAAGCGTATTTGCATTCGGAATAAACGCTTGAAAACTTAAGAGGGAGTTGAAACAATGACCAAAAATAAGATAATTGCCATTATTATTGCGGCAGTGATAGTTATCGCCGCAGTGGTAGCAGGAGTTATGTATGCCCGATCTGAGGTGATGGCGAATGATATGACTGCAGATGAGGCACAGACTTTTGTAAATGATGCTTTCGATAAGATGGCGGAAAAGAATCCCATAATGAAGGCGGTAGCCGATAAAAACTACATAAAGGTGAATGAGCTTGAATACGGTCTTGAAAAGGATATTATTCTCGACTGTGACGTGACTACACTTGATGTTTATTCGGTTATCAAGCCCGAATATGACAGATTTCTCGGTACCGACCCCAAAAAAGGAAATTCCTCGATGTTCAAGTCCCGTCTTGACTTCAAGATGGAGTTTCAGGACGACGTTCTTGCCCTGATAGAAACGGCAGAGGAGAGCGCGGTGGATTGCACCATCGCGATCTACGATACCGATAGTGGCTTCGTTGTTTACGCAGAGGAGTCGGTTATCGACGCAGTGTTTGGCGGAGTTCTCAAGATTGCCGATGAGGTAAACGCAAAAACCGCCTACGTCGATGCAAACGGAAATGAGCAGACCATACTTTCCGCCAACGTAAACAAGGGCCTCGTTCAGTGCTTTGAGCTTACCTATGATTCCAAAAAGCCTATAACCGCAGGCGCAATCGGAAAGCTTCTTATAAACCTTAAAAACGACTTTATAAGGAACTTTATCGAGCACGACAGATGGAAGACGATATTCACGGGACTCTGGGTAACCGTAAAGCTTACCTTCTTCTCGCTCCTTATCGGTATCGTTCTCGGCTTCTTGATTGCTTTTATCCGTTGTACCTACTTAAAGCTTCAGAAGCATCCGTGGTATCTGAAGATGCTCAACGCTATCTGTCAGCTTTATTTGAGCGTAACGCGTGGAACGCCTGTCGTCGTTCAGATAATGATAATTTATTTCGTAATCTTTATGCCGCTTGGTGTAGATAAGTTCCTTGCGGCGGTAATATGCTTCGGTCTGAACTCTGGCGCTTACGTTGCGGAAATAGTCCGCGGCGGTATTATGAGCGTTGATAACGGTCAGACAGAGGCGGGCAGAAGCCTTGGCTTTACATATATGCAGACAATGTGGAGCATAGTGTTCCCGCAGGCATTCAAGAACGTTCTCCCCGCACTTGCAAACGAATTCGTGGTACTTCTTAAGGAAACGTCTATCGCATTCTACATAGGTCTTGGCGACCTTATGTACGCAGGTAACGCAATACGCGCGGCAACGTACAGCCCGTTTATGCCGCTTGTTGCAGTAGCGATTATTTATCTTATAATGGTGCTTGTACTCTCCAAGCTTGTAAGTCTTCTCGAAAGGAGGCTCAGAAACAGTGAACGGTAACGTAATAATCAGAACTGAAGGACTTTCAAAGTGCTTCAAAGGCTCGATCCACGCGCTTAAAGAAGTGAATACCGAAATAACACGCGGTGAAGTGGTAGTAATTATCGGACCGTCAGGCTCCGGTAAATCGACCTATCTCCGTTCGCTCAACAGACTTGAAGAGCCGACGGGCGGGCACATTTACTTTGAAGGCATCGACATAATGAGCCCCAAAAGCCACATAAACCGTATGCGCGAGAAGATGGGTATGGTGTTCCAGCAGTTTAACCTTTTTCCGCATATGACAGTGCTTAAAAACCTCACCCTCGCACCTATGAAGCTCAAGAAGATGAGCCGTGCAGACGCTGAGGAGCTTGCCCTTAAAATGCTCGACAGAGTAGGACTCAAGGACAGAGCAGACGCATATCCGTCACAGCTTTCGGGCGGACAGAAGCAGAGAGTAGCGATAGTCAGAGCCCTTTGTATGAGCCCCGAGGTAATGCTTTTTGACGAGCCCACGTCGGCGCTTGACCCGGAAATGGTAGGAGAGGTGCTTGCGGTAATGAAGGACCTCGCAAAAGAGGGAATGACTATGATCTGCGTAACTCACGAAATGGGCTTTGCCCGTGAGGGTGCTGACAGAGTGATATTTATGTATGACGGACAGGTTGAGGAGATCGGTACGCCCGATGAGATATTCAATTCACCTAAGAGTCCTAAAACTCAGCAGTTCTTAAAGAGCATACTGTAAACAAAAAAAGACGGTTCGATCGAACCGTCTTTTTTATGTAGATTAATTACCAACCGAGAGTTCTGAGATAGTTTCTCGACATTTCAGCGCACTCAAGGGGAGTCTTGCCCATAGAGGGATTGTCTTGCTCAACTACAACCCACTTAGCGCCTGCCTTAACGCTTGCGTCAAGGATGTTGGGCATATCCTGTCTGCCGTAGCCAACGGGACGGAGCTCAAACGTGGATGCTTCTACTTCCTTGTCCTCGTCAAGACCGATAAGAGCATAAAGTCTGCCTGCGGGAATACCGCTTAAGTCCTTGAGGTGAACGATGGGAGCGCGATCAGTGTACTTGAGAATGTACTTCGCGGGATCAACACCTCCAACGTTTGCCCAGCAAGTGTCGATCTCTGTCTTGAGAAGGTTTGCGGGAACCGTGTTGTAGATAACGTCGAGACCGATCTCACCGTCAACCTTAACGAATTCGAAATCGTGGTTGTGGTAAACGAGTGTAAGTCCGAGCTTTACGCACTCCTCGCCGATCTTCTTCATATCCTCGAGTGTTTCGTCAAACTTTTCTGCGCCGGGACGTCTTTCCTCGGTAACGTAAGGAATAGCTATGTATTCGCAGCCGATCTCCTTGTAGATAGCGAGGGTGCCTGCGGTGTCTTTGAGCAAGTCAACAAGCGGAACGTGAGCCGAGATAGGTGTAAGATTGTACTTTGCGCAAAGAGCCTTAACCTCTGCAGCGCTGTGACCGTAAAGACCTGCAAACTCAACGCCCTGGTAACCGAGCTCGGAAACCTTCTTAAGTGTGCCTTCAAAGTCCGCCTGCATATCATCGCGAACAGAGTAGAGCTGAATAGCAACCGGTAATGCCATAATATAATCCTCCAAAAAATCGTTGACATACTAAAATCAACGTACTTGATGAGTTTATTGTACCATAGATAATGCTTACTTTCAAGGGGGATTTTGATTTTTGTGTGAAAATATGGATGAATTTATTGACTTTGAGGTGCTGTTAGTACTATAATTATATCTGTAATTTTTAGTATATTTGAGGAAAATGAAATGAAGCTTGCAAAATACTTAAAGCCGTACTGGTTTATCGCTTTGCTTGCGCCTCTGTTTATGATAGGCGAGGTCGCGATGGACTTAATGCAGCCAAAGCTGATGAGCGAGATAGTCGACGTCGGACTTCTCGGCGCGTCGGGACCTGACGTTCCGTTCATATTAAAAACGGGCGCAGTAATGCTCGTTCTTGTTGTGCTCGGAGGTGTATTCGGACTCGGAACGGCAATTTTTGCTACAAACGCCGCACAGCGCTTTGGCGAGGATCTCAGAAACGACGCCTTCAAAAAGGTAATGGGAATGTCACTTGAGCAGACCGATAAATTCACTACGGGCTCGCTCGTAACAAGACTGACGAACGACATTAACATAGTGCAGGACCTCGTTGCTATGATGCTTCGTATGTTCGTGCGCTCACCTATGATGTTTATAGGCGGTATATTTATGTGTCTGTCGCTTGACGTCAACTTCGGTCGGGTACTTGTATTCTCGATGCCGCTTCAGATAATCCTTATAATCATAATGCTAAGAGTAGCCGCACCTTTATTTTCAAAGGTGCAGACTAAGCTTGATAAGGTCAATTCCGTCGTACAGGAAAACGTAACGGGCGCGAGAGTGGTAAAGGCGTACGTTAAGGAGGAGCACGAGATAGGACGCTTTGACAGCGCAAATACCGAGCTTCGTGACGTAAACCTGCGCGTTCAGAAGATAATGGCGCTCATATCTCCGATAATGATGCTCATAATGAACGGCTCTGTAATCGCCATTATTTACATAGGCGGCGTGCAGATAGACCTCGGTAACGGTATGGAGCCGGGTGACGTTATGGCGGCGGTTACCTACATAACCCAGATACTTATGTCGCTTATGATGGTAAGTATGCTTTTCCAGACAATATCCCGCGCATCCGCATCTGCAAAGCGTATCGTTGAGATGCTCGAATCCGACGCGGTAATAACCGACGGTGAATACTCTGCGGATAAGCTTTCCGCAGGTACGGTCGAGATGAAGAACGTAACCTTCCGTTATCCCGGAACGGTCGGCAGACCCGTGCTTAATAACGTAAGCTTCAAGGTCGATCCGGGTGAAACGGTCGCGGTGATAGGCGCAACGGGTAGCGGTAAGACCTCACTCGTCAATCTGATAACAAGATTTTACGATGCAAACGAGGGAGAAGTCCTAGTTGACGGCGTAAACGTAAAGGACTATGACCTTCATAACCTTCGTGAACGAATAGCGTTCGTTCTGCAAAAGAGCGAGCTCTTCTCGTGCACGGTTGAAGAAAACATACGCTGGGGCAGAGAGGACGCAACACGCGAGGAAATTATAGAAGCCGCAAAGATAGCACAGGCAGACGAGTTTATATCCGGCTTCAACAACGGCTACGATACGATGATTGCCGAAAAGGGCGCGTCGCTCTCGGGCGGACAGAAGCAAAGACTTGCTATCGCGCGTGCCATTATACGCCGCCCCGAAATTCTGATCTTTGATGACAGTACCTCGGCACTTGACCTTGCAACCGAGTCAAAGCTCAGACAGGCCCTTACTGAAAAAATGAAGGGCACGACCATCATAATGATCGCTCAGAGAATAGCAAGTATAAAGAACGCAGACAGAATTGCGGTAATCGAGCACGGCGAGATAACCGCGTTTGCTCCTCACGATGAGCTTATGAAAACAAGTGAAACATACAGAGATATCTACGAGTCGCAGCAGAGAAGCGGAGGTGAGTCCAATGGCTGATAACAAAAGACAGGACACCCCCATAATCCATATGCGTCCGGGCGGACCCGGCGGACCCGGCGGAGGACCCGGTAAGGGCGGACCTATGGGAGGACGAGTCAACGCCGAAAAGCCGAAGGACGCCAAGGCAACCGTATTCAGACTTATAAAGTATATAGGTAAGAGCAAATATAGTGTCCTTGCACTGCTTTTTATGGTAGTTATCGTAACTATCGTAAACCTCGCAGGTCCATCGCTTCAGGCAACCGCAATAGACGCGATAACCATAAACGGGAAAAATCTGTCGGTTGACTTTAAGACCCTTATTTCAACTCTTGTGATTATGGGTGTTCTTTACCTCGTTTCGTCACTTGCAACTATGGTGCAGGGCAGAGTGGCGGCAAATCTCTCGCAGAGCACGGTACACGCAATGCGATGCGAGCTTTTTAAGAAGATATCGTACCTGCCTATAAGCTATACCGACACACACAAGCACGGCGACATAATGAGCCGTATGACCAATGACGTTGAAAACATTTCAAATACCATTTCGCAATCAATAGCATCCCTGTTTTCGAGCGTAATAATGCTTGTCGGCGCATTCGTGCTGATGATGCGATATAGTCCGATCTTGACTCTTGCGGCGATGGTGGCAATACCTCTTACCGTTCTTGCATCAAATCTTCTCGTAAAGCATATGAGAAAATATTTCTCGCTTCAGTCAAAGCTCCTCGGACACTTAAACGGTCACATCGAGGAAATGGTAACGGGCTACAAAACCGTTATGGCGTTCGGTAAGGAAAATGTTGCAATAGACGACTTTTCAAAGATCGCAAGCGATTACAGAAAGGTGTCGATAAAGGCGAGAATATGGGGCTCGATAATGGGACCTATAATGAACCTCATCGGTAACCTTTCGTACTTGCTCATAGCAACCCTCGGCGGATATATGATAGCAACCCAAGACCCGAACGGAGTAAACGTTCTCACAATAGGAGCAATACAGGCGGTGCTTGGATACTCCAAGCAGTTTACAAGACCTATAAACGAGATAGCAAACCAGTACTCGTCCATTCTCACCGCAATGGCAGGTGCCGAGCGTGTGTTTGAGATAATGGACACACCCTCTGAAATTGACGAGGGCAAGACTGATATTGATATATCCGAGATCCGCGGCGATATCTCGTTTAAGAATATTGACTTCTCGTATATTCCCGGCGAGCCCGTACTCAAGGACTTCGATCTTGAGGTCAAGAGTGGACAGAAGATAGCAATCGTCGGCGCGACGGGTAGCGGAAAGACCACTATCGTTAACCTGCTTACGCGCTTTTACGAGATCGACGGCGGCGAGATACTTCTCGACGGCGTAAATATAAACGAAATACCCAAAAACAAGCTCAGATCCGCGATAGCGATAGTTCTTCAGGATACGGTGCTGTTTTCGGATACCATCGGAAATAATATTAAGTACGGAAGACTCGACGCCGAGGATGAAGACGTTCGCCGCGCGGCGCACTGTGCTAACGCGGACGTTTTCGTAGAAAGACTCCCCGACGGCTATGATACGGAGCTTTCACAGTCGGGAAGCAATCTGAGCGTCGGACAGAGACAGCTTTTGTCGATAGCGAGAGCCGTTCTTGCAGATCCGAAGATACTCATTCTCGACGAGGCTACCTCAAGCGTAGATACCCAGACCGAAATGCACATTCAATCGGCAATGGTTTCGCTGATGAAGGGCAGAACGAGCCTCATCATTGCACACAGACTGTCAACAATACGCGACGCCGATAAGATAATAGTTATCGACAACAAAAAGGTCGCGGAGTCGGGTAATCACGAGGAGCTTCTCGCAAAGCGCGGCGCATATTACAGACTTTACCAAAGCCAGTTTGCAGGAATTGCAACCTGATAAATAACTTTTCTGAGGTTGACATTATGAATGATATGTATAACCGTTTGATGTCGCTTTCCGACGAGGAATTTGAGCGCCTTGAAAACGCCGAAAACGAGCTTGTAGCGCGCCTCGGGCTAACCAAGCTTCATGAGTTTGATAACGTAGGTGTCGGTAAGAACGGAGAGCTTTATGCTCTTGAGAACTTGAGTATAGGCGACGAGATAATCAAAAACGGAACGGTGTTTGGGGAAGCTACCGAAAGCATCGCCGTCGGAGACAAAATAAATTAAACAAAAAAGAGATGCGATTTCGCATCTCTTTTTTATCATACCGTAACGGGTTCTTTTTCGGGAGCATTTTTTGCAGGGGTGATCTTTGCGTTTCGCGGAACGATAAAGTGGACTCCGCCTTGAATATTCTCAACGGTTGCCTCAGCGCATTTTTCAATCTCGCCGTCAAGGCAGATCTTAAAGCCGTCGTGCGCCTCAACACGTACGCTCTTAGCACGTCTGTATACCAGAATATCCTTAAATTTATCGCTTTCAAGGTGTGTTCCTTGCTCGTAGTATGGAATTAGACTTACGAATCTCGGAAGGGTTACGGGCTTTACGAGGCAAACCTCCATAAGACCGTCGGTGTTGTCGCTATTGGGGGAGCAGTTGAAGCTTCCGCCCACGTACGCGCCGTTACCGAGTGAGCAGAGCAGTATTTTGCCGTCGGGATTGAGTAGCTCTCCGTCTGCGTACACCTTACACTTGTTTTTCATTGATGTGAATATAGCCTTTGCAATACCGGTGTAATAAGCGTTTTTGCCGCCGATAACGGGCAGACGCTTTACCGTGCTGATACAATTAGCAACCGCGGATTCAAAGCCGAAATTACAAATGTTTATTGAAAATTTGTCGCCGACCTTCATAACGTCAACTTCACGGACACTGCCCTCGAAAATTCCGAGAATATCAAAGAACGGCTCGCGTCCGCCGTAATATTTAACGTAGTCGTTGCCGCTTCCGCAGGGATAAACGCACATATACGCGTTATCTCTGCCTACGACACCGTTTGTAACCTCGAAAACCGTGCCGTCTCCGCCGCAGGCGATAAAGCAAACGTCAAGATTCGGATGCTCGTCTGCGTATTTTGCCACGAAATCGGTGGCATCACCGGGGGCGTTCGTAACGTAAAATTCTATCTCATATTCCTGCGTAGTGTTGGCAAGAGCCTTAGTGACCTCAGACCTTATAAATTCCTCGGCGTTTCTCGGACCTGCGAAGGGATTGATTATAAATATGTATTTCACGGTCGTAATCTCCTTTAGTGATTACTTTATTTATATCACAAAAATGCAAAAAAATCAATAGTTATTTATATCCGTGTTAGGAAATCAAGGCTTGAATGTAATTTGATGAGCGAAGTATCACCGTTGCCGCTTCTGCTCTTGTGACGTTGTTGAGAGGCTTTAAGGTGTTGTCGCCGTAGCCGGTAATGATTCCCGTTTCGAGTGTCAGAAGTACGTTATCGTACGCCCAGGCGGCAACCGAGTCAATGTCCGAGAACGAGGGCTTGGTTTCCTCGATGATCTCCTCGGTAGTCTCTGCGTCGGCCTGTTCTGCTTCAATGTCTGAGTCCTCGGCGTCCTCTTGAGCTTCGGCTTCAATCGACTTTATAAGATTTCCGATAACCTGCATTATCTCCTGACGGGTTATTTTGCCGTTTGGGTCAAACGCAAGAGTACCGTCGGGCATGCTCTTTCCGTTCATAAGACCGTTTGCGCTTATAGCCGCAATGTGGTCTGCCGCCCACGAGGGAATGCTTTCAGCATCGTCAAATACGAGTGAGTCTGAGTAAGCTTCCGTATCGTAACCGAGAGTTCTGCTTATCATAACGGCAAACTCTGCGCGTGAAAGCGAACGCTCGGGTGCAAATATTATTCCCGAGTCGGTGGTCTCGCCGCCAACGATACCAAGCCTGTATAGTGTGTTGACGTTGGTTTTTGCCCAATGGTTATACGTGTCGTAAAATACGGTTTCCGTGTCTGTGTAGCTCATACGGACAGAGCTCAATATAAGCTCACCCGATAACCCTGCGTTATTATCCGCATCAATATAAAGAGGGGAGACGACGTAGTCGTAATTTCCTCTTATTTCTGCGCGGTAATGGTAGATTCCGTTATCTGTCGGTTCGTTCTGAAGAATGTACTCTATCTTGTGCATCTCCTCCTCGGAGTCGATCACCTTGGCGTAGACCGAGAGGTCGGTCTTATTTGCATATATATCAAGACTTTGTACTTCTTCAAGGACCGAGATGTACGAAAGCTCAATATCCTCGGCATCCTCACTCGTGAAGTCGTAGATAATGTTTTCTTCTCCAATTACCTTTAGCGAGCCGCTGCCGACGATCACGTTGGTGCTTGAGAGCGCCTTTTCACCGTGCTCTACCGTAATTAAAAGGGAGCCGTCGGCATTGTCAAATGGTACGAAATATCCGTCCTCGCTAACGTATCCGAGCGACGAGCTTGCAAGCGCACTCTCGGGTGCTTGGTTTCCGTCAGAGGTGTTGTTGACTACGTCGTCAA
Source organism: Eubacteriales bacterium (assembly GCA_045580165.1). Classification (GTDB taxonomy): domain Bacteria; phylum Bacillota; class Clostridia; order Oscillospirales; family CAG-272; genus UBA4717. Next base: position 10,563 of record JAZNNG010000041.1, on the reverse strand, counting down.
GCAGGGAATAGGTAACCTGGTCGGGGCTTGACGGGATCTTGTGACCCATATAATAAGCGTCAAACTCAAGCTTCAGACTGTTGTTTCCTATAAATACTGTGGAGCCGAGCCTTGAAACTATTTCGTCGGGCTCATTCGTAACGAATAACAGCGCGCGGCCCGTAACCGTGATACCTTCGTATTCCGACGTAAGTATAAGCGGTATCTCGCCTCCGTCACCGTCTGCAATATAGGTCTTTTTGTCCTCGGAAAAGCTTCCGATAGATGGAATCTCATCCTTATCCGTATAATATGAAAGTCTGGATTCGTCAAATGACAGGGTCAGATTTTTAATAAGACCGTCTTTTATGGCAGGATCGTCAAGCTCAACGTCCGAGAGGGAAGAATCTGTTATTCTGATATTTTCAAACGTGTAGCTCTCGCCCTTGAGTAAGATCGGAGACGAGTCCTCGGGAATTATATAGCGCGGAATATTATCGGCTTCACTCATATCAACGAGCAAAAGGGCGTTTGAAACGCTTCTTTCTGCCTTGTCCGACGGAGAATTAACAAGCACCGCGTTTTCTTCACCGTTAAATTTCACGACTGCGGTTGACGAGCCGCCGCCGTCAAGGTTTATTGCATATACGCAGCCGAATGAAAGCAGAGTTTCGGCAAGGCTCACGAGTCTGAAGCCGTAAGAAATGTCCTGACGTCCGTCCGCTACGAAAAGTATGACCGTTCCGTCAGCGCGCACACCTACCGCGGTACGCGGATTCGCGATTTTTTCGGACGATTCGTTTATAACGCTATGGTCTATTTCGCCCTCCTTGATAAAAACGTCGGAGCCGCCTATCGCAGTTACAATATTTTCCCATCCGTCAGCGCAGGTAAAGCTTATTTCGATTCTGTCACCAACGGCAATATTCGAATAATGGGGACGGGATACGCTGGTTTCACAAATTGAAATTACCAGATGTCCTTTTTCTATTGGCGTGTCCTTGGCAGACTCGTAAATAGCCGAGATTTCGCCCGTTAGTGTCTCCCCGAGCCTTGCATACGCGTCGGGATCATCCAGCTTTATGACTACCTCGAGCGAATTTTTCTGTGACTTTGTGGAATCGGAAAAGGCATCGTCGAGTAAATACGCGCCCCACTCGGTCGGATACTTGTTGAAATAGCTTACGGGCAGGACCTCGGTGACCTCCTCGCCCTCCTCGTGCTCGGGAAGCTTTGATACCTCACTCGCTTCCTCGGTTTCCTCGGCATCGGTGTCTTCCGTGTCGATTTCGGTTTCCGCTTCGTCAGCTTCATTTACGTCCGAGTCGAGCTCGTCCGCTGTATCCTCTACTGATTCGGACTCGTTTTCATCCGTGGCTTTGCCTACTTCGACTTTCTCAACGTCCTCCTCGAATACTGAGCTTTCTTCTTCGGTGTAGACCTCGGTTTCCGTTTCGTCGCTTACGGTTGAGACTCTGTCCTTGCTGTATATGTACGTATGAGTTACAGTAAACTGTATATCGGGATTACCGAATATTGTTTCGCCGTTTTCGGTAAAGCCGACGGCGTTATTTTTGTCGTCATCGGTTATAAGTCTGCCGTCGCGTATGGCGGTGCCAAGCGGCACGCCTGTCGCAAGACTGTAAAAGTCGCCGTTAACGCCGCCGATCACGTCGTATCCGTTTTTCTGCTCGTGCTTTGAAAGTGACGTAACTCTGGTCGAGCCCGTGAGATAGTCACCGAATGAAACGATTGGCATGGAGCCCTCATCGGGACGGTATTCAAAAACGTAAGCGCGCTCGTTTAGCCCATCGGTTACCGAGTGGTATTCGGTGAAATCGACGCCTGCGGCAAGCTGTCCGCTTTTTATGTAGTAAATGTCACCAAGCACGCCTCTGTAAAGAGCACCTACCGTGGTGGGGGATAATATCATCAAAGCCGCAAGAATAGCGGCGGTAAATTTAAGTATGGCCTTTTTCATTTTAACCTCGGAATATTTGAGTAAAACCATTATACCATATATATGTTAACATTTCTATCACACGAGGAACTTTATATTTGTAAAATTCAGGAAAAGAAAAAAGCGGAAGGAACTTGTCCTTCCGCCCAAAAATTATGCTTCCTTTTTGATGATTTCCTCACCCTTGTAGAATCCGCAAGCCTTGCAAACTCTGTGAGCAAGATTGTATTCACCGCACTTGGGGCACTTAGTCATACCCGGGATCGGTAACTTCCATACATTAGAACGTCTTTTATCGCGTCTTGCCTTAGACACTTTCTTCTTCGGTACTGCCATTAGTAGACACCTCCTTATCGGTATACACAATACTGAAATGTATTATACTACGAATTTTTGAATTTTGCAATAGTTTTTTAGATTTTTTTGCAAGTTTTTTTGAATACTGTGAAAAATTGTTAAAACAAAAGCCTGCTTTAGCTCAGTTATTGTCATTGTTTTCAAAGAATTTGAGCAGTGGAGCGAGTCTCGGGTCGATCTCCTTGGTCACGCAGGAGCAGGTTTTGGTGTTAAGATCCGCGCCGCACTTGGGGCAAAGGCCCTTGCAGTCCTCAATGCAAAGAAGCTTTGCGGGGAAGTTTAAGATAATGTCCTCGATTATCGCCTCGTCAACGTCAAGGATACAGTCGCAAATTTCGATGTAATCGTCGTTTTCCCGGTTCTGGAGGTCACCCTCCTCACACACGGTCTTCTCGAAATTGACGTTGAGTACTCCGTCAAGATCCTTTAAGCATCTTGCACATACCGACTTGTATCCGATAGCACAAATGAGCGAGAGGGTCATATATCCGGCTGTATTTTTGAATTCTCCCGTGACGTGAATGTTGTCTGCAAATTCAACGTCGTTGATCTTCGGCAGATCGTCTGATGAGAGAGTATAATCTATGTTTATTCTGTCGGTATCACCCGAAAGAATAGGTCTTACGTCAAGCTTCATTTTATAATTCCTTTCATTTTTCGTGCAATAGTATTATAAATGAAAGGCACGATAAAGTCAAGACTGTACGAAAAATACGCCTGAGAAAGCTCCTTGTTCACGGTATGTTTTCTTGACAAAAAACAAGTATAATGATATAATACTAAAAATAATAAAATGCCGTATTGTGTTCATTTGACAAGGAGGTGTGTCCCGAGTGGTTGTAATAAAGGAAGTATATCGTGGCTCTCACGCCGATAAGGCGGGTATAAAGGACGGTGACACGCTTGTCAGCGTCAATTCTCACGAGATACGCGACGTCCTCGATTACAGATACAGGACCTGCGCCAAAATTCTTGAAATAGAGTACCTCCGAAACGGAATCGTACACAAGGCGCATATCCTCAAAAATGACGAATACGACGATATAGGTCTTGATTTTGACACCTATCTTATGGACGAAAAGCAGACCTGCAAAAACAAGTGTATCTTCTGCTTTATCGACCAGAATCCTCCCGGTATGCGCGAGTCGATATATTTCAAGGACGACGATTCAAGACTCTCGTTTCTTATGGGAAATTACGTCACCCTTACGAATATGACCGATGCGGATATTGACAGGATAATTGAAATGAAAATGAGCCCAGTCAATATCTCTGTCCACACCATGAACCCTGAGCTTCGTGTAAAAATGATGAAAAACAAGCATTCGGGCGAGGTTCTCGGATATATTGACAGACTTGCGGAGGCGGGAATAGAGCTTAACTTTCAGATAGTTCTCTGTAAGGGAGTTAACGACGGTAAAGAGCTTGAGAAAACTCTTCTGAAAATGGAAAAATACCATGACGTTCTTCAGGGAGTTACGGTAGTTCCCGCAGGACTTACGAAATACCGTGATAAGCTATATCCGCTTGCCATGTTTACAAAAGATGAGTGCAATCTGATACTTGATACGGTAAACTCGATCGGTGACAGATGCAAGGCGATGTACGGTAAAAGAATTTTCTTCTGCTCCGACGAGCTATTCCTCAAGGCGGAAAGAGAGCTTCCCGATGAAGACTACTACGAGGGATACCTTCAGCTTGAGGACGGCGTTGGAAGTATACGTTCATCTGCCGATGAGGTCGATTTTGAGCTTCAAGACCTCTCTCCATACGACCTTGACAAGCCTCGCAGACTGTCAATGGTAACGGGCGTTGCCGCATATCCGTTTATTTCTGAAACCGTTGAAAAGCTCAAAACGGTGTGCGGAGGAAGTCTTGACTGCAGAGTTTATGAGATAAAAAACAATTTCTTTGGCGAGAATATAACCGTAGCGGGACTTTTGACGGGGAAGGACATTTCCGAGCAGCTTCGAGATAAGCCCCTCGGCGACAGACTTCTCATACCCGAGGTTGCGGTAAGACGAGAGGGGGAGCTTTTCCTTGACAGTATGTCAAAGGACGAGCTTTCCGAAAAGCTCGGCGTACCTGTATTTGCCGTTACCAACGATGGCTATGACATAGTATCAAGCATTTTATATGACGAATAATTTGAAAGGCGGGATAATTTGAAGATAACTGCTAAAATAACGGCGCTTTTGCTGGCGCTCGTATTGGTAATAAGTATATACGGATGCTTCGGTAAGGATAAGACCGAAACGGAGGAGAGCGTGACCGAAAGCGAGAGCGAGAGCGTTACCATTTCCGAGGACGTAAAGCTTCCTGCAGAAGCGTATAAGGTTGTAATCAGGACCGAGGATTATACAGCTGACGGTTATACTGCGTTTATGTACTATCCTCAGCTTTCCGGCTTTGGTGACGCCGAAATAGAGGAAAAGGTAAACGCGCTTATATATTCGTTTGTCTGCTCAAAAAGAGACGCTGCGGTCAAGTCCGTAATGGCGGTAAGTATGGGCAAGACGGTCAAATACGAGATAGAATCCTTCGACGTTACCTTTAAAAGCGAAAAGCTTTTGTCGGCTCATTGCCGCGGACACGTCACCTACGAGGGTGACTCAAACCCGAGCGAGTTTTCCTTTGGAATAAACGTGGACCTCTCGGACGTTAAGCTCATCGGATTTAACGAAACTGTTGATTTTGATAAGTTTAAGAAGGCGTTTGAGTCGGGAGAATTCAAGCAGACCTACGGATACGATAAGCTTCTTAACGAAACCACTCTTACAGACCTTATTTCTCAGTATGACAAGCTTTATTCCATCTATCCCGAATACTACTTCAAGTCGGATGAAGACGGTGCTTTGCTCGGAGTCATTACGGAAACCGCAAGCATTCTCGGCGCAATAGCCGAATTTGAGGGAGTAGTAGCAGACTCCTCGTATAAGACGCAGTACATAAACGAGCTTATATCCTGAGAGCAGAGAGGACGGGGCGTAAAAGCTGACCCAATTTTGTTAAGCGTGTTTTCACGTGCCGATCCTATGTTATTTGTGCCGCCTATATTGGCGGAGGAATGGAGATAAAAATGGCAAAACCCATAGTTGCAATAGTCGGCAGACCTAACGTTGGAAAGAGCACACTTTTCAACAAGCTTGCAGGCGACAGAATATCAATAGTTGAGGACATACCGGGTGTTACGCGTGACCGTATTTATTACGATATCGAATGGTGCGGACGTAAGCTTATGATGGTAGACACGGGCGGTATCGAGCCGAAGTCCGACGATATAATTTTGAAGCAGATGCGTAATCAGGCGCAGATAGCTATCGAAACGGCCGACGTTATCATATTTATGACCGACGTGCGTGCAGGAGTCACCGCGGACGATAAGGAGATCGCGGTAATGCTTCTCAAAAGCGGCAAGCCCGTTGTTCTCGCGGTCAATAAGATAGACTCCATCGGACATCTTCCAATGGAATACTACGAGTTTTACGAGCTTGGATTTGAGGGAGACCCCGTAGCGCTTTCTTCCGTGCACGGAACCGGCTCGGGAGACCTTCTCGACAGAGTGCTTGAGTACTTACCCGAGGATATCGGGGACGAAGACGATACCGACGCTATAAAGGTTGCGGTAATCGGAAAGCCTAACGCAGGTAAAAGCTCACTTATCAATAAAATAATAGGTGAAAACAGACTCATCGTGTCAGATATTCCCGGCACTACGCGTGACGCAGTCGATACCGAGGTTGAAAACGAGTACGGCAAGTACGTCTTTATAGATACTGCGGGAATACGCCGCAAGAGCAAGGTAAATGACGTTATTGAGCGTTATAGCGTGCTCAGAGCGAAAATGGCGGTTGAAAGAGCAGACGTGTGTATTATAATGGCTGACGCCAACGAGGGAATCACCGAGCAGGACGAAAAAATAGCGGGTATCGCTCACGAGGCGGGAAAGGCTTGTATCATTGCCGTAAACAAGTGGGATACTATTGATGAAAAGACGGACAAGCTTGTAAACAGAATGACGGAGGACGTATACACCGCGCTTTCTTATATGACCTATGCACCTCTTCTTTTCATTTCGGCAAAGACGGGACAAAGACTTCACAAGCTTTTTGAACAGATAAACTACGTCTATAATCAGTCGCTTCTCAGAATAACAACGGGTATGCTCAACGACGTGCTAAACGACTGTACCGCGCGAGTTCAGCCGCCGTCCGACAAGGGAAGAAGACTCAAGATCTATTATATGACTCAGACGGCAGTAGCCCCTCCAACCTTCGTTATTTTCTGTAACGATGCGGAGCTTTTCCACTTCTCGTATCAGAGATATATTGAAAATCAGCTTCGAGAGGTGTTTGGCTTCAAGGGAACGCCGATACGCCTTGTGATAAGACAGAAGGGCGACAACGCCGACTGATAACTTACTGCCGCAAAGCGGCACGCGGAGGTAAATATGTTTGAATACGGACTTATAATCGGTGATAAAACGGGCGTTATACTTGATTTCGGCGGCATTATGTTTATGATAATGCTGGGACTCATTTGCGCTGTTATCGGATATTTTCTCGGTGGAATCAATTCCGCGATAATTATATCCAAAGCGGTATATCACGACGATATTCGCAAATATGGCAGTCATAACGCAGGTATGACCAATATGATGAGAACCTACGGCAAGGCAGCAGCTGTGGGCACACTTGCAGGCGACCTTTTGAAAACCGTAATTGCTGTTCTTATAGCGAGAATGATACTTGGCGAGCCGGGTGCGTATATAGCAGGCACTGCGAGTGTTATCGGACACATCTATCCTTGCTATTTTGGTTTTAAGGGCGGCAAGGGCGTAGTTACTGCGGCAATGATGGTCCTTATGACTAATCCATTGTGCTTTGTTATTCTTTTCGCTATATTCGTTTTGCTCGTACTTGGCTTCAAGTACATATCTCTCGGCTCGGTAATGTGTCTTATGCTTTACCCACTGTTATCTAACAGACTTGGCGTTATGGGTATGGTTCCGACACTTTGCTCATTTATAGTGGCGATACTAATCGTTTTCAAGCACAAGGACAACATAAAGCGTCTTATGAACGGTACCGAGAGTAAATTCTCGTTCAAAAAGAGCAAAAAGGTAGGCGAGAAGCCTGATATTGAAAAGGATAGTTCCGAAAAATGAAAATATATAATTCCATAACAGAGCTTATAGGCAAAACACCGCTTTTAAGACTTCATCGCTTTGAAAAAAGCATTTCTTCGAAGGCAAAAATAATCGCAAAGCTTGAATATTTGAATCCTGCAGGAAGCGTAAAAGACAGAGTTGGCATCAGTATGATAGAGGATGCCGAGAAAAACGGCATTCTGCACCCGGGAGCTACGATAATCGAGCCAACAAGCGGAAATACGGGAATCGGAATAGCGATGGCGGCAGTATCAAAGGGCTACCGCGCTATGCTGACAATGCCCGAAACCATGAGCATAGAAAGACGCAAGCTTCTTGCGGCATACGGCGCGGAGATAGTTCTTACCGAGGGTAAGCTCGGAATGAATGGCGCAATAGCTCGTGCGTACGAGCTTGCCGAGCAGATACCGGGCGCAGTTATACTCGGACAGTTTGAAAACCCGGCAAACCCCGAGGCGCACTATAAGACCACGGGCTCCGAGATATATGAGGATACCGACGGAGAGGCGGATATTATTGTCGCAGGCGTAGGCACAGGCGGAACGCTCACGGGAATATCCAAATATATTAAAGAAAAAAAGCCGGAGCTTATAAGCATTGCGGTAGAGCCCGCAGGCTCGGCGGTAATATCGGGCAAAGCGGCAGGCCCTCACGGACTTATGGGAATCGGCGCAGGCTTTATCCCCGACACGCTTGACACCACTCTTATCGACGAGGTTATCCCCGTGACCGAGGAGGAAGCGTACACCGCGGCGCGTGAGCTTGCGGCAACGGAAGGCTTCTTGTGCGGAATAAGCGGCGGCGCGGCACTCCACGCGGCAAATCTCGTTGCAACTCGTGAAGAAAACGCAGGGAAGACGGTAGTTGTAATACTTCCCGACAACGGCGAGAGATACCTCTCGACTCCGCTATACAAATAAAAAATCGGCGATGAAGATCGCCGATTTTTTTATTAAATCATAACGTGGTTTTTCCACCTGCCGCTTTTATACCTTATAAAGTAAACTACGGCCTTAACAAGTAATGAAGCAACGCTCGATACAGTAGAACCGATTATACCGAGTTCACAGTTAACGGTAAGGATATATCCAAGTCCAAGGTCAAACACGAACAGACAGATGATAGTGACTATGGTAGCAAATTGGGCATCCCCTGCACCGTCAAGGGCTGCTCTTAATGTTACCGTAAAAATAGATACAAGTGGTATTGCAAAGGTGTTTATGGTAAGAATTATTCCGAGCAAAGCAAGAGTTTCCTCGTTTTCCGTATAAAAAGGGAAAATGTGCGGAAGTGTGATAAAAGCGGTCAACCAGGCGATAATTGCCATAAATACGTTGTATATGTAACACTTCCATATCGTCTGATGCGCTTTAGCTATATTCTTGCTTCCTATACCGACAGCAACGTAATTTCTTACTATGGTCGTCATAGTAAACGGGGTGGTGTTAAGAAGCTCGCTGAAGGTGGAGAAAATCGAAGACGCGGTAATGTGTGACGTTCCGAACGGAACGAGATATCCGGTTTTAATGGTTCCTGCAAATACTGTTGCGAAATGTTCTGTTGAACTGAACACACCGAGATAGAAAACGTTTTTAAGAAGCGAAAAGTTCACGCGGATACATTTTAATACAGAGGCTATCAAATTACGTCGACGGAGTACTGTATATCCTATAAGCGCGCAATATATGCGTCCGACCAGTATCGCGAGAGCTGCGCCGACAATACCGAATTTGAATATCTTAATAAGGAAGAACGACGTGATAAGCTTGATAACGCTTCCACTTACCGAAACGAACATCGGAATTCTGTGCTCGTTATATCCGCGACACGCACAAGCGCAGGTTTGGAAAATTGCCTCGAAAGGAAGAGATATTCCGAGCAGACGTATATATTTTATCGATTCTTCAAGAATGAGTGGATCTATATCACCGAAAAAAAGTGTCATAATCCAGGACGGGAAGAGAGCAAAAACTATTCCGACAGCAGCTGTTCCGTAAACGGTGAAAACGAGTGCGTGACCGACCGTAAGTGAGGCACGGTCACGTTCGCCTGCGCCGGTAAGCTGTGCCACTACGACTATGACCGCGCTGCAAACGCAGAAGAACACCGAGGAAAGCATAGAGTTTACTTGATTTGCAAGGCTTATTGCGGAGATTACCGCTTCACCGGCATCGGCAACAAAGTAAGAGTGGACCGTACCGATAAACGAATTGAGTATTCTGTCTAAAAAAATAGGCAGAAACATCATAAACATTTGCGGAAGATCGGGATCACCAAAGAATACTTTGAATTTCGGTGTGTTGCTTGTCATAAAAAATCGCTTCCTTTCATAGACGCAAAAGCGTACTTACGAAAACAAATGACGACTCAAGTTTTGGTAATTTTAGCACCCAAAACCATATAAGTCAATAGGTAAAGAGAAAATAAAATAAGTTTGTTTACACTGCACAAAAAAAACGGCGGAAGTATAGTCAGACTGACCATACATCCGTCGCTTTTTTGTCTTGGAGGAGACACTATATTTCAAGAATATCAGCTGATTCGGAGGTTATAAAGCTTGCCCGCAAAAACACGGAATTTTGCTTCAAACTCGCTTTTGATAACCTTAAAGGGCTTTCTTGTTTTCTTGCTTACGGTTATGTTTTCTTCGGTATCGCATCTCTGCACCGCAGTAACGCCGATGTTTTCATCAAGCTCGATCTCCTCGGTGAAGATCTCGCTTGTATCAACGCCGTAAAGAGTGTAAGCGTCGCTACCCTTGTGAAGCGCGTCCTTTATACGCTTGGCGAGGGAAGGAGAGAATTTATCGTAAGATGATTTGCGAGCGTCCGCTTCTTCGATATCAGCGCGCTCAAGTGTGCCCGGCATAAGTATTACCGAGGCATCGGGAGCAATATAAGCCTTGCGCTTGACCGCGCTTACCGTTTTCGCAATAGGGTCGTTAAATTTGGTGCGGTTAGAGGACAAGGGCTTTCTCGTATATCTTGTGTTCGTTTCAAAACCAACCGAGGCAGGTCTTGAAGAGGATACGGTGGTCTTTGGATATCTTCTTTTTGACTGGAAGGGTGCCTGAGTCATTTTCAAAACTCCTTTATCA
>JAZNNG010000040.1:0-11648 GCA_045580165.1 Eubacteriales bacterium | reverse complement strand
GGGACGCCCCGACAGGCGATGCGCGAGCAAAGATTTGCAGCAACAAAATCTCCTCCCGTATGGCGGGTGTCTTTTTTTATTACGGTGCTTCGCACCTTTGCGCCTTTTTGAAAAAAGGCGCCCCAAAAACTTTAAGACGCGTATTTTATTTTCCCGCAAGCAAGATCTCGACCCATACACGTTTATCTCGCATAAATAAAGGCTCACTTCCTCTGAAGTGAGCCTTTTGTTTGTTTAGAATTCGAGCATTACAACACAGTTGTCGGAAAGCGTTACGTCGATCTTGAGCTCGCCGTTTGCCTCTACCTCGTACTCGCGTACAGGCTTCATAAGTCCTTCCTCACGAAGCTCCTCTACCTGCTCGGGTGTGAGGTTTGTTCCGTCATATCCCTTTCTTAAGCAAAGCGCGTAAGGATTGGTGTGGAACTTGTCTATTCTCCACTCCACTACCTTCTTCTTGCCCGTAACGCCCTTCACCGTTACGGTCTCCACTCTGTCGGCAAGATTACCGTCAAAATAAGGTGTTCTGTACGTGAACATTATGTTATGATTGCCGCTATCGTCACGGGTCGCAAGCATTCTGAGATTTTCGTCGCCCGTTCCGCCGTGCTCAAGCACTCTGTCCTTTATCTTTGCGACGAGGACGAACATATTGTATATCGGCTTCTTGATAAAGCTGAGCGTGAAGAAATTACGGTATCCCGTAAAGTCCTTGGTCATATCGTGCTGTCCCGAGAGGCAGAGATTCGTTCTGCTTATCTTGATATCGTGCTCGATATAATCGACGATGAGGTCTGCAAAGTAAGCCGAGAATATCTCAGTCTCACGGCAAATGTACTTCGGACACTTTTCAAGGTCGTAGAAGCCTGCGCCGCCGAGTCCCCACTCGTCTATCATTATTTCCATATTTCCGTCGGGAAAATGCTTCTTGACTGCCGCAACGTAGTCCATAACTCTCTCAAGGTTGTTACCTGCCTTGATGGGACGCTTGCCACTGTTTACCCAATACGGCTCAGTACCGTAGGTGTGACCGCTGACAAAGTCGATTCTTGTACCCGGATAATCTCTGTGAAGATTTTCAAGGAAGAAATCGACCGTGTAAGGACGCGCCGCTGCAGGTCCTCCGACTATGTAGCTCTCGTCTACCTTCAGAACACCCTTTACGAAGTATGCGTAAAGCTTGGTATAATCTACCATTTTTATTTTGGACGCCTCAACGGGGAGCTGACTGTCATAGTAGTCTTCAGTCGACATATCTCCCGCCTTTTCCTTGAACTGCTGTGAAAGTCCCTTTTGGAAGAAGCCGAGCTCGGGCTCGTTATAGCACATAAGATACCAGCTTGCAACCTTTTCCTTGCCGTATCTCTCCGTAATGTGCTTTGTGTACTCGTAGCACACCTGTTCCCATTCGGAAAAATCCTTGGGCGGCAAGGTACAGAACTTCTTGCCCTTATATCTCGGGCCCATATAGTCGTTCGGGTTATCACTTCCGCCGTTTAAGCATTCGGGAATGAATGCGTAGGTAAGAATGAGGTTAAAGCCCTTGGAAACAAGATAGTCAAGACGAACGTCGCTCTCGGTGTAGTCGAATACGAGCTTTCCGTCCTCGCCTCTTGTGACCATATCCTCGAACATTGTATATATGCGCACGTAGTCCGATGCCTTATCATCTGCTATTTGATTGAGGATCTTCTGACCCCATTCGTCCTCAACTGCGTCGGTGGGGTGAAACAAAATGTGGTTCCAGAAATTATGTTGCTTCTTTATAACCTTTTCGGAATTGATTATGATACTCAATTTTCTGTCCTCCGGTTTGTTTTGATTAAAGACCTGCGCTTGTAAGGAAGCCGCCGTCGCAAGGTACCGTGATACCCGTTACAAAGGATGCCATTCTATCGTCAAGAAGGAAGTTTACTGTACCGAGAAGATCCTTTGCTTCGCCGAAGCGTCCCATTGCGGTATGGTTGATTACGTTCTGACCTCTTGCGGTAAGGCCTGTTTCAACAGTACCGAGATAGTTGATGCTTCTCTCGTTTACGAAGAAGCCGGGAGCTACTGCGTTAACTCTGATTCCTGCAGGTGCGAAGTAGTATGCAAGCCACTGTGTGAGGTTTGCGACCGCAGCCTTACTCATTGCGTATGCGGGAACTCTGGAGAGAGGACGGTACGTATTCATAGAAGCAAAGTTAAGAACCGCGCCGTTCTTGAGCTCGATCATATGCTTTGCAAACACTCTTGTAGGGATGATCGTACCCATTGTGTTGAGCACGAGAACGTTCTTTACGTTTTCCATCTTGAGGTCGAAGAAGCATCTCATATCCTCGGGCTTCTCATCTGTGAGCTCACGCTCGTCGTACTGGTTGTTTGTGGTCATAGCGTTCATATTGTTTCCGCCTGCGCCATTGAGAAGGAAGCTTACGGGTCCGAGCTCCTTATAGACGTCATCTGCAAGCGCTTCAACTGCTTCTTCGTTTGTGATGTCACAGGGACGAACTATCGCAAAGCCGCCCTTTGCAGTTATTTTTTCGCAGAGTGCATTAAGCTTTTCTACGTTCATATCAACGAGAACTACCTTTGCGCCCTTCTCTGCGAGGTCCTCAGCTATAACGGAGCAGAGTGTTCCTGCCGCGCCCGTTACTACCGCTACCTTGTTTTCATAATACTTATCCATAATTATTCTCCTTCTCCGCTTCTGCGGTGTTAAATTTACTTAATTAATTCCTTGGCGTTCAGATAGCACATCTTTTTTGCGATGAGTATCAGGTCGTCAACTCTTTCGGGGAAATCTCCGCACTCCACCTTATCGGCAAGATACGAGCAAAGGGTACGGCGGAAATAATCGTGTCTTACGAAAGACAAAAAGCTTCTTGAGTCCGTTGTCATACCGACGAACTCGGAAAGTGCGGAATAGACCGCGAGGCTTTCAAACACCTCTCTCATTCCCGTGATGTGGTCGCACCACCACCACGCAGGTCCCTGAGACACCACCGCGCCGACACCGTCCCTTGAATACGAGCCGCTGAGTATTGAAAGCGCCGCGTTATACGAGGGGTTAAGTGTAAAGAGTATGGTCTTGGGCAAATAGCCTGCCGCGGTCTCAACGTCATCGAGGAAGCGCGTGAGTTCGGAAATATTGATGTCACTTCCGATTCCCGCAAAGCCGCCTGCCGCGCCCGCAATACGTCTGAGTCTTGAGCTGGTCTTGCGGAGCGCGCCTATATGCAGCTGCATAACAAGTCCTCGACACGCGTACTCGCACGCCATAAATCTGAGTATTTCCGATTTAAGAAGCACCGCTTCGTCAGCATCAAGCTCCTTGCCCCTGAGTATCTTTGCAAAGTATTTATCAGCGTTTCCGTCGTCCTCCTCGTAAATAAACGAATCGTCGATCGCGTGATCCGAGAAAACGCAGCCCGCCTTCTCAAACTCGTCAAGTCGGAGCTTCAGCGCATCGTAGAAGTCGGAGAGGCTGCCGATTTCCTTGCCTGCGGCTTCTGAAAGAGTCGCTATGAATTTAGCGTCGGGAGCAACAATATCGTCGCCTCTGAGTGAGGGAGCGAAGGTATCGCTTTCAAAGTATACCGAAACGTCCTCGGTTATTGATGCGCAGGGTGCGGCGTACTCAACGCCCACCCTTTTGAGAAGCTCAAGTGCCGAGTATGAATCGTCAACGAGCTTGGCGTTAAGCTCTTCCCAAAGCTCCTTGGCAGTTTCTGCTGTGGGGAATGTATCGATGCCGAATATGGCGGAAAGCTCCATCAGACACCAATCGTAAACGGGTGTTCCGAGGAGCTCGGGAAATACGCCGCACCACTTCTCAAACTTCTCAAAGTCGGTAGCGTCTCCCGTTATGTACTTTTCGTCAATTCCCTTTATTCTCATAAGTCTGTGCTTATAAGGGTCAGGGGTTATCCAAAGCTCGGTGATATTCGAGAATTTCCTGTTGCTTACTATATCTGCCTTTGACAGATGGTTATGATAGTCGATTACGGGAAGATCCTTGATCTCCTTGTAAAGAGTCTTTGCAAGCTTACCCGTTAAAAGAAAATCCTTATTCATAAAGTCCTCCCTTATGTTCTGCAAGCGCCAAGAGACTCGAGAATTCCTCTGAGATAACCTATCGCATAAAGTCTGCCGAGAGCATCGTAGCCCGCGTTTACACTTTCCTCGCCGTAAAGGGTGGGAACGTGGTCAACTCTGATGGGGCAGTCAACGCCGTTATCAACGTAAAGCTTTAATATCTTTGCCATTTCAAGGTCGCCGTTATCGTGGAAGGTCTCTCTGAAATTGGTCTTATCTCCGCGTACGTTACGGAAGTGTACGAAGAATATTTTTTTCGCAAGCTCGGGAATAGCGACGCTTAAGTCAGCACCCATAAGATGGTAACACGCCTGACAGAAGGTCACGCCGAGATTCGGGGAGTTCACCGTGTTGACGGCACGGAGAATATTCTCATAGCTCGTCATTATTCTTGCCACTCCGAAGAAATCTGCCATAGGCGGATCGTCCGGGTGAAGCGCGAGCTTTATTCCGTACTTTTCGGCGTACGGAACTGCCGCACGTACGAAGTATTCGTAGTTATCCCACATTTTTTCGGTGCTGATGGTATAACCGTCGGGCTTGAATTTTGAAAGCTCGAAGCCCGTTACCTTAGCGCCTGCTCTCTCGGGATAGTCCGAGCCTGTACGAGTCCAGCCGTAGTGCGCCATAAAGTTGAAGCAAACCGTGTCTATTCCGACCTCGCGGAGATTTGCCATAAGCTTTATAAACTTTTCAATGCATTCGTCTCTATGATTATCGCCGATCTTTATGTGATCGTGAAGCTCGTTGGGAAGCGGCTCAACGATTATCGGCTTGATACCGCGGCTTAAAAAGCGCTCGTTAACAGTCTTTAAGTGTTCAAGACTGGTTACGTCAAAGTCACTGTCCTCAGGGAGACGGATGGTTCCCTTCTTGACTCCGCACTGAAGCGCCATATCCCACGTTAAATCGGGCTTAGTGCGGAAATAATCAGTAATTATCATATTTACCTCCTTGGTAGTTACCGAGTGATCGAAAATTTTCCATAATCACCCATCGTAGAGATTATATCACACAAAATCGGTCTTTTCTACTCATATATTACTTTTTTTGCTCACATATTACAATTTTCATATAAAAAGTCAAAAATAACCTCTCGGCTTTGTCTGACCGAGAGGTTATTCTTTATCCTTCGTATTTCTGTTCGATCACGGTTTCAAGTGACTTCTTTTCGACCTCTGTATCAATATCGCAGAGCTTTGCCGCCGTTTCACCGTCGACGATAAGCATCGGATAGTCGGTAACGGGCGCCACAAATTCCTCGGGATTGTCGATCGGGTAGACCGTTCGCGTCATTGTATCGATTATCACGGGATCATCGATCTTGCCCTCGGCATAAGGAAGACTCAGATGCACCCTTTCGCACACCGTTTCGTCCTCTATCTCATACGGCAACCAATATGCAAATATGAGCTTACCTTCCTTTTCAAACGATGCAAGCTTAAGCTTTGTGAATTTTTCATCGTCGATTATACGCTTTTCGGGGTATTTCCAAACGCTTGCCAGCAAGTAGTCCCTTGACTTCTTCACTTCCCCGTCAAATACGTGCGAGATCACCTGAAGCGCGTGGTACGACGGCTTACGGCTTAAGTCCTTATGTCTGATTATTCCGTAGTAGTAACGGATAACTCTCATATAGTGCAAGAATTCGTATGCGTGGAAGTACGATGTGAGGTCAAGAAAATCCATCTCCATATCGCAAACGATATGTCTTGCGGCAAACTTCGCCTGCTTTATCTCGCTGACCTTGACGTTGTGGAGCGCGCCGCGGCTTCTCGGATCGTTAAATGACGGGTATCCCGCCTCGCCTCTCCATATCTTGAGGTGCCCGGCCTTTGCCTTTATGTACGAGAACAGGTTTTCCTGCGCCGCACCGACAAGCTCGGGCCACGCATTGTAGCCGTGGAAGGAATGAACGTCGACGTAGTCGCCAAGTCCCATTTCGATAAGCGGTCTTATATTTTCCGCCATCGCCGTACAGGAAATTACAGTTGCGTCGGGAGCCTCCTCGCGTATGATAGGAGATGTCATTTTAACAAGCTCCATATACGCTTCGGTCCACTTAAGCTCGCATCGGCAGAAGTTTATTATATCCGGCTCGTTCCATATCTCAAAATATTTTACTCTGTCAGAGAAATGAGCGACAGTCGCTCTTACGTAGTTCTTCCAGCCCTCACGCTCACGTTCGGTGATAACGGGAATATGCCCGATACCGCCGTTTTTAACGTCGGGCAAGGAGTCGGGGTCTGCAGAATAGATTATGTTTCCGTAAGAAAGCGACAAAAACGGAGAAATTCCCGCGCCAACAAGCTTGTCGACAACGTTATCAAGCCACGCGAAATCGTAAACTCCGTCTGCTCTCTCGGTCTTCTGCCAGCCCGACTGTATACGCGCTCTGTTGATGCCGAGCGCTTTTATAGTCTCAAACGCTCTGTCAAAGTCCCACAGGTCGCGGTCAAGGCATTCGAGTCCTATCGACAGCTTTCCGCCGTGAGTTTTTATTTCATCAAGGCTTTTAAGCTTACCGATACCCTTAATTCCGAGCTTCTCGAGTCCAAGCTTATAGTCTTCGGCAAGCTCACTCCATTCGGTGGTTTTTACAACAATCTCGTCCATTTTCTGACTCCTTTGCAATTTTACGAGGGTCTTTTTATAGATTATACCTGTTTTCAAGTCCGAATTATATCCAAATATTACTTTTTCTTTTCAATATTTTACTTTTTTATCCTTGAATTTTGGCTTTTTTGTTGAACACACTCCCCTCTTTGACGAAAAAAACTGTACTTTCTGCTCAAGTTTGCGAATATATGCATTATTTTTGCATATTTATACATATATAGTGCATAAAAAATCTTTATAAACTTTTTTTGAAAAAACTATTGCATATTTATACAAAGTGTGCTATCATATATTATATTTTTTATTTTGAGGAAGAAAATGACTAAGGTTTTTATTGACGGAAGCGCCGGAACGACCGGTCTCAGAATATACGAAAGGCTCGGTGCAAGAGATGACATAACCCTCATCACTCTGCCCGAGGAAAAGAGAAAGGACCCCGCGGCAAGACGCGAGGCTCTTAACAGCTGTGACGTTGCTTTTCTCTGCCTGCCCGATGATGCGGCAAGAGAGTCGGTATCACTCGTTACGAATCCCGACACGGTTATAATAGACACGTCCACCGCCCACAGAACTCTCGAGGGTTGGGCGTACGGCTTCCCCGAGCTCTCGGCAGCACACGCGGACAAGCTTACGGTATCAAAGCGTATCGCGGTCCCCGGATGCCATGCAAGCGGCTTTATCGCTCTCGTCTATCCGCTTATCGAGGCCGGCATTATAAATAAGGATGAAAAGCTCACCTGCCACTCGATAACAGGTTACAGCGGCGGAGGAAAGAAAATGATAGCGGAATACGAGTCGGATGAGATAGACCCGCTTCTCACCGCGCCACGTCAGTATGCGCTTACGCAGACTCACAAGCATTTAAAGGAAATGACAGCAATCACGGGACTTGAAAGCGCTCCCATATTCTGCCCCATCGTGTCTGACTTTTACAGCGGTATGGAGGTCACCGTGCCTCTGTTCAAGGAGCAGCTTTGCGAAGGCTTTACGGTAGAAAATATCAAGTCGGCTTACGCAAAAAAATTTACGGGACCGCTTGTTACTTATATTGATGACGCCTCAGAAGGCGGCTTTATGTCAGCGGCGGGACTTTCGGGCAAGGACTCCATGCAAATAACCGTCGCGGGAAATAACGACCGAATTCTCCTCATCGCGCGTTATGACAATCTCGGCAAGGGAGCGTCAGGCGCGGCGGTCGAGTGCTTGAATATAGCAACGGGAAATAATAAAACGCTCAGTCTTGAGCTTTAACAATATACGGAGTTTAGATATGATAAAGGTAATCGACAATAACGTATGCGCCGCAAAGGGCTTTACGGCAAACGGTATTCATTGCGGCATACGCAAGAACAAAACCAAAAGAGACCTCGCGCTGATATATTCCGAAAAGCGCGCGACTGCGGCGGCGGTTTACACCACGAACCTCGTCAAGGGTGCGCCTCTTGCAGTAACAAAGGCGCATATCGCGGACGGATACGCGCAGGCTATTATCTGTAACAGCGGTAACGCAAACACCTGCAATGCAAACGGCTTCGAGGTAGCCGAGGCTATGAGCACCCATCTCGGTGAGGCTCTCGGAATAGACCCCTCTGACGTTGTGGTAGCGTCTACCGGTGTTATCGGTCAGCCTCTTGACATCGAGCCCATCAAAAACGGTATCCCCTCTCTTATAAAGGGGCTTAATTCAAACGGCGGAGATAATGCCGCCGAGGGTATTATGACCACCGACACAGTGAAGAAGGACATCGCCGTAAGCTTTGAGATAGACGGCGTTGAGTGTAAGATCGGCGGCATCGCCAAGGGCTCGGGTATGATACATCCGAATATGGCGACAATGCTCGTATTCATAACCACCGACGTTAATATAAGCAGCGAAATGCTCAACCGCGCACTGAAGTCCGACATTGAAAACACCTTCAATATGGTAAGCGTTGACGGTGACACGTCCACAAACGATATGGTGACCGTGCTTGCTAACGGATGTGCGGGCAACCCCGAGATAAGCTCCGAGGGCGAGGCATTCAACGAGTTTATGAAGGCGCTCAACACGGTAACCGTTTACCTTTGCCGCAGTATTGCAAAGGACGGTGAGGGAGCGACCAAGCTCATCGAATGTAGCGTATCGGGCGCAAGAAGCCTTGGTTGCGCCAAGACGGTTGCAAAGTCCGTCGTTTGCTCGTCACTCTTAAAGGCGGCTATGTTCGGCGCGGACGCAAACTGGGGACGTATCCTCTGCGCTATTGGATACAGCGGCGCGGACGTTGACGTAAACAAGATAGACGTTTCGTTCAAGTCAAGCAAAGGCGAGATACTCGTTTGCAAGAACAGTGCGGGAGTTGATTTCTCCGAGGATATCGCAAAGGATATCCTGCTTGAGGAGGACATAGATATTCTCGTAAACCTCAACGACGGCAATGCTTCGTCTACCGCGTGGGGTTGTGACCTCACCTACGATTACGTCAAGATAAACGGCGATTACAGAACCTGATAAGGAGATCTAAGTATGAATATGTCGAATGCAGACAGGGCAAAGGTGCTTATCGAGGCGCTTCCCTACATACAGAAATACACGGACAAGATAATAGTTGTAAAATACGGCGGAAACGCTATGATAAACGAGGACCTCAAGGAAGCCGTTATGGGCGACATCGTGCTTTTGTCGCTGGTTGGCGTAAAGGTAGTGCTGGTTCACGGCGGCGGTCCAGAAATCACCGATATGCTGGCGAGAGTCGGCAAAAAGACCGAGTTCGTAAACGGACTTCGCGTCACCGACAAGGAAACGGTTGACATAGTTCAGATGGTGCTAGCGGGAAAGATAAACAAGAATCTCGTAAACCATCTCGAGAATATCGGCGGAAAGTCGATAGGTCTTTGCGGTACCGACGGTCACCTCATCGAAGCAAAGCAGCTTGACGAAAAGCTCGGCTACGTCGGCGAGGTCACAAGCGTCAACGTCGAGCCTATCACGGACCTTCTCGACCGCGGCTACATCCCCGTGGTATCGACCATCGGCTGTGACAGGGACGGCAACATCTACAACATCAACGCAGACACGGCGGCGGCGAAGATCGCCTCCGAGCTTCGCGCAGAGAGCCTTATCTCAATGACCGACATCAGCGGAATACTCCGTGACAAGGACGACCCCTCCTCGCTCATCTCAAAGATCACCACCGAGGAAGCGCCGAAGCTTATCAAGGACGGCACCATTAACGGCGGTATGATACCCAAGGTCGAGTGCTGTATCGAGGCCATTGAAAACGGAGTAAAAAAGGTATTTATCATCGACGGCACCGTGCCTCACGCGATAGTTATCGAGCTTCTCACCGACGAGGGTATCGGTACTATGTTTACTAAGGCGTAAAGAAAACAAGTGCAATACCGAGAACTTTCCTAAGTTTTTGTACCGCCCAAGCGGCGAAATGGAGGTTTATTATCTTGACTTTAACTGAACTTGATAAATCATATATTGCAAATACGTACGCGCGTTTTCCACTTGAGCTTATCTCGGGCAAGGGCGCAGTTCTGAAATCTGTCGACGGCAAGGAATATATCGACCTCGGAAGCGGCATTGCGGTAAATATTTTCGGAATTGCGGACGACGAGTGGGTAAAGGCAGTCACAAAGCAGGCATCCACCCTCGCTCACACGTCAAATCTCTACTACACCGAGCCCTGCGCCAAGCTTGCAAGGCTTCTATGCGAGAAAACGGGAATGAAAAAGGTGTTCTTTTCAAACTCGGGCGCCGAAGCAAACGAGTGCGCGATAAAGGCAGCGCGTCAGTACGCGATAAACAAAAAGGGCAAGGAATACTATAACATAATCACGCTTGTTAACAGCTTCCACGGAAGGACTATAACCACTCTCGCGGCTACGGGTCAGGAGGTCTTCCACAACCACTTCACTCCTCTCACCGAGGGCTTTATCTACGTCGAGGCAAACAATATTGATGCTCTCAGACGTGCGGTCAGCGAAAACAAGTGCGCGGCTATTATGTTTGAAACCGTGCAGGGTGAGGGCGGCGTGCATCCGCTTGATCGGGATTTCGTGCTTGAGATCGACCGTTTGTGCAAGGAAAACGATCTGCTAATGGTAGTGGACGAGGTACAGACGGGTAACGGAAGAACGGGCAAGCTTTACGGCTATATGAACTACGGCATTACTCCCGATATCGTGACTACGGCAAAGGGACTCGGCGGCGGACTCCCGATCGGTGCTACTCTACTGGGTGAGAGGGTCCAGGACATTTTCGCGCCCGGTATGCACGGCTCGACGTTTGGCGGAAATCCCGTTTGCTGTGCAGGTGCCGTAAGTATTATCGAAAGGATCGACGGGACTTTACTTGACGGTGTTAATTCAAGGTCGGAATACATAAAGAGCGAGCTTATCGGTGCAAGCGGTGTCAAGAGCGTCAGTGGTATGGGTCTTATGCTCGGCATCGAGACCGAAAAGGACGCGTCCGAGATAGTTAACAAGTGTCTTGAAAACGGTGTTCTGGTGCTCAAGGCAAAGAACAAGGTACGCTTACTGCCTCCGCTTAATATTGATATGGAGCTTCTTAAAAAAGCGATAGGAGTTCTCAAAGAGGCTTGCAGAGTATAAAACAAAAGGTGCGGACGCGAGTCTGCAAAATTAGCGATAAAATTGAATAGCCTTCCCTAGCGGGGGAGGTGGCACGCGAAGCGTGACGGATGAGGTGTTTTCAATCTTCAAGTAACTCCTCATCCACCGCTAAAGCGGTCCCCCTTCTCCCTCAGGAGAAGGCTTTTTTGATATGCAGAAAGCAAAGAAAAGCCCCGCACGAGGCGGGGTGATATAATCCCCTTAGAGTAGACACTTGAAAAAACAAAAAGTTTTCAAGACTACTTTAGGGGGATATATTTATGCCAAGAAGGACACACAAGAACAAGAAATACAGTGTTGAGTTAAAAATGCAGGCGGTACGATCGTAT
>JAZNNG010000039.1:0-6078 GCA_045580165.1 Eubacteriales bacterium | reverse complement strand
GCCCTGCTTGTCGGAATACATAAATCGTTCAATAACGTCCACACTTTCTTGAAAATGAATCATCGCATTTTCGTAGTCACCCATATCAAAATAGCGATGTCCTACTTGGGCGCAAGCTATGAAAAACTCCTGCCATTCTATATCTTTAAGAGCTTTGGCTTCCTTCATACCTTCCTCTCCCTTAATATAACTTGCAGAAAGGCGCATTTTGTCCTGCAACATATAAGGGTACATATATGGAAGGGTTTCGATGATCTGTTTTATTTCATCGTAATGATCTTGACACTTTTCGCGTTCCAAATACGTGTAAATATGTATCATATTTGCCTTTGTGCGGCAGGTGCAGAAAACATCTTGTGATATGCTGGTGATATGACTTCCAAGTTCGAATGCTTTATTGATAACTTCATCACCTCTATCAACATTATAGGCGTAAAGCTCAAATAATTCTGTTTTTAATTGAATGGAGGCGGGATAAAGCTTTAATCCATCAAGTAATATTTGTTCAGCTTTTTCAAAATTGCTCCAAAAATATTTGTTGTATTCCAAACGGATATCTTCGATTTCTTTGTCGATATTCCTTACGTCAAAATCGAAAAGCTCATCAAGTGAAACCTTGAAAAGGGCTGCGAGAGTCGGAATCATCGTTATATCGGGATAAGATGCTCCCATTTCCCACTTCGACACAGCCTGTGCAGAACTATCAGCGCGCTTATGAGTGTGCGACAATGGCAGCAGAGCACGGAGTCGCCGAGGGTGAGTTCCTTTTGGCAAATCTGCTCTTTTTAGGACGCGGTTGTGAGCCCGATATAAACAAGGCTTACGAATTATATAAGCGCGCATACGCTCACGGAATACACTACGCGTCGTCAATGATGGCGCGCATTGACAAACTGAAGCGCGAAAAGCTTACGTAAAGCATCGCCCGATTTTCTACGAATAGGCTCAAAAATCCGACAAATAGGCCTGTGTTCTTGAAATTTCACTTTGAATATGTTAGAATGTTCACATAGTATCCAAACACATATTTGCAAAACGAGGTTAATCTATGAAGAAGCACTCACTATTACTTACAGTATCGCTTTTAATACTGCTTTCTTTCGTATCGTGCGGTAAGCAGATTGATTTGGACGAGTCCGACACGATTGCCGTTTCAGTTGCAGGGGCGACGGATGAGCAGTTGTCAAGTGAAAACAGCTACATTCACTTTTATGATACGGACAGTAAGCAGGTTGATTTGGACGAGTCCGACACGATTGCCGTTTCGGTTACAGAGGTGATGGATGAGCAGTTATCAAGTGAGGACGGCTACGTTCACTTTTATGATACGGACAGTATAAATACAGAGTGGAAAATTCTATTAACGGTAGAGTCACAGGTTGAAAGCCTTAGCTTTATAGAAATAGACGAGTCCGAGGTTGCCAAGGTCGGCAAAGTGCTTTTTGAAGAAAAAGCACCGCGAGTCGGGGACTCGTACGTTTTCCACACCTACATCAACGACGCCACGCTGAGCCGCGGAATATCGTACTCGGACGAAAGCGGAAACGTAAGATACTTCGGCATTGCCGTCAGTATGAAGGACGGCACGGTATATCTAAAAGAAATAGCGGCTTAAGCACAACGGTAGGAATACGCTTATGGGAACGACTTTTTGGGGAATACATATACTCTCAAATGAAAAAATCGAACTGCCTCCGTATGAATTCAAATCTTTTTCTGACGGTTGGCAAACCTGCATCACAGATTTTTCGGGGATCGACTCCGCATCAAAAACCGCCAAGCTCTTTTCAAAGCAAATTTGCAAACCCATACTTTATTACTACATATCAGACAGCGATTACATTTATTTTGAATTTTTTCAAGACGGAAAATGTATATCCAGATATTGTGACGGGGGTTTTTCAAATAACAAAAACCTGTATGGCATTCCTTCTGTTTTAGAATACGGTGCCGTTTGCTATGCATCTTTTAATGATAAGGCACCGACTGCGTATGCAAATAAAAAAATGAAGCTGCCAAACAATTTTTATCCTTGGGGATTTGACACCAAAAACAGGCTGATCTTAAGCGGTAACGGAAAAATATATATAGTAGATGATAATTTCAGTATTATTGCAAAGGTTTCTCTTAAAGGCGATTGTGAGGATATTGTGGGCGATTTCATTCTGAGTGCCACAGAAAGCAGCTTTTATGCTTACGCATATGATCCGAAAGCAAAAGTCAGGATATATCAGTTGATAGATAAATGATTTTGTGCATTTATATTGTATAATACAAAGCGTAAATAAAGCGTTATATTTTCAAAACCCATTGCAAAATCAGGCAAAATAATATACAATAGCCGTGTAGGAGTATGCCCTTGCGTACTCACTCTGCATTTACTTTGGAGGACTATAAAATGACAAAGCTTAAGGTTGGAATCATCGGTTGCGGCGGCATTGCAAACGGAAAGCACATGCCCTCTCTCGCAAAGGTCAAGGAATGCGAAATGGTCGCGTTCTGCGACATTGTTCCCGAGCGCGCCGAGGACGCAAAGATCAAGTTCGGTACGCCCGACGCAAAGACCTACACGAATTACAAGGAGCTTCTCGCGGACAAGTCCATTGACGTTGTTCACGTGCTTACTCCCAACATCGACCACAGCTACATAACCGTTGACGCTCTTGAGGCAGGCAAGCACGTTATGTGCGAAAAGCCTATGGCAATAAACTCCGCGGAAGCAAAGAAGATGCTCGACGCGGCAAAGAGAACCGGCAAGAAGCTCACTATCGGCTATCAGAACAGACAGCGCGACGACGCTCTCTTTATCAAGCAGATGTGCGACGAGGGTGAGCTCGGCGACATCTACTACGCAAGAGCAACCGCGCTCAGACGTCGCGGCGTTCCCACGTGGGGCGTATTTATCGAGGAGGACAAGCAGGGCGGCGGTCCCCTTATCGACATCGGAACACACGCTCTCGACCTTACTCTCTGGTCTATGAACAACTACAAGCCCAAGTACTGTGTAGGTCAGACCTTCCACAAGCTCAACAAGCAGACACAGACGGGTAACCCCGGCGGCGACTGGGACGTTAATAAGTTTACGACCGAAGACAGCGCGTTCGGCTTTATCGTCATGGAAAACGGTGCAGTCATAAATCTCGAGTCATCGTGGGCTATCAACCTTCTCGACACGCGCGAGGCTATCACCACTCTCGCAGGTACGAAGGCGGGTGTTGATATGCTTAACGGCGTTCGTATCAACGGCGTTATGCACGGCAAGCAGTACGTAACAAGCCCCGATATGAAGTCAGGCGGTATTCCGCTTTACGAGGGTCTTGCAGGCGGCTCCGACCCCGGACACAGAGAAGCTTTTGCCTGGATCCACTCTATCATAAACGATACGGAGCCCTTCGTTCTCCCCGAGCAGGCTTACGTTGTAACTCAGATACTCGAGGGAATATACACGTCCGCAAAGACGGGCAAGCCCTTCTATTTCAATAACTGATTCATAAAGAAAAAGTGGCGGCTGAATGCCGCCACTTTTTTACATTATTTATTCTTTACTTTTCTCCGCTTCCTTAAGCCTTTTTTCCTTTTCCTTTATATGTATCTCCCAATGAATAAGCAAAGCGATAAGTGCACGGATAACAATTACCACACCGAGTATTGCAAGCTCCTCGAGATTATGGATAATTACAGTTTTTATGATCTCTGCGCCCATCTTGAACTCAAGTGCGAGTGAGAGCGATTTCTCAAGGTCTACCTCACCCTTGAACGAGCTTTTTTTGGTGAGGCTTTTAACTAAACGCACGAGTGCGCGGAAGGAGCCGACGATTATTATGATAACGCCGACAAATTCAAGCGCTCCCGCCGATATTTCTGCAAGAAAATAAAGTATATCCTTATAATGAGTCATAAACGTTTCAAGCATATTAGTTCTCCTTCAAATAATTATTAAATCCCGATGATACGGTCTTATTACCGCTTTCGTCCACCCACATCGCTTCGACCTCGCTCATTGTTTCAACAAGCTCAAGTCCCGTGTCAAGCGGCAGGCAGAAAAGTGCGGTTGAAAGCGCGTCGCCAAGCCCCGAGTCCGTACACACTACCGAAACCGACGTAAATTCCTCGGCGGGCATTAGCGTATCTGGGTGTATGATGTGGTGGTAACGCTTGCCGTCAACAACGTAGTAGCGCTGGTACGAGCCGCTTGTTACTACCGACTCTCCGCTGACCTCAAGATACGCGAGGTAGTCTTCGCCGTTCGGGTCTTCTATTCCCACGGTCCAACTTGTGCCGTCGGGCTTGGTACCTATGGAACGTATATTTCCGCCGACGTTGAGGACGTAACCCGTGACTCCCTTTTCTTCAAGCGAGCGCGCGACCATTTCCGTCGCGTAGCCCTTGGCAATGGCGCCGACGTCAAGCTTCATTTTGGGATCGGTGAGGGTGACGGTACAGTTCTCCGCGTCTATTACCATTTTTGTAATATCGGTATGCTCTGCCGCCGACATAAGCTTGTCCATAGGCGGAAGTGACGCCTCTGCGGGATCATCGCTTCCAAGCTCACGGTAATCGTGCCAGAGCGACAGCACACTTCCCATAGCCACGTTCACCGTGCCGTCGGTCAGCTCATACGCCTCCTTTGCATAAAGGAGCATATCAATAATACGTTTATCCACGGTAACGGTACGGTGAGCGCCGTCGACAAGCTCGTTTATCGTGCAAAGGTTTTCGAGACCGTCGAAGCGGTGATATATGGAATATAAGCGGTGATACTCGCCAAGCTCCGACAAGGCAAGCTCTGCTACCTTATCAAATTCCGCTTCGGTATTCTCGTAGCCCACGATGGTGATGACCGTATCGAAGTAGTCCATGGAATACTCGGTGTATTTATTTTTGTGAGGCTTTGTCTCGCACGAGGTAAGAAGAGTGCAAGCAAGCAAGCACAACGCAAGCGCCGTGCGGCATATTCTCTGTTTCATAACCCATTTAGACAAAAAAAGGAGAGAACTCTCCTTTTTTGCGCTTATACTATATTTGTTTTTTATTAGTTCTTGGAAGCTGCCTTTACGAAGCCTGTAACGTAGATGGTGCAGCCTGCGCTCTGGAGGTCTTCAACACCCTTACCGTCTGCTGCTGCAAGACCTGCGATCTCGCTTGCGGTCTTGCCGATGCAAGCTGCGTCAAATGCTGCTGCCTGCTCAAACCATTCCTTTGTTGCTCCACCGTATGCTACCATACCGTAGTTTGCACCCTGGTTTTTCTTGGAAACAACTTCCTTTGTTGTGTCAAGAGTAGCAACGCCTGCAGCGTCAAATGTGAAGGATACTTCTACGCAGTCGCTGGAAGCGGCGAGAGCCTTACCGTCTGCATCTGTTGCTGCTGCGAAAGCATATACGGAAACCTTATTGCTTCCGTCCTTTTCTTCTGTTGCGTCTGTAAGAGTCTGCTCTGTAGCAATTCTTACCTTGAGTGCTGCATCAGCGCTTACTTCAACAGTTGCCGCGTTGTAAGCCTTTTCGATTGCACCGACAAACTCGTTAATCATAATGGTGCAGCCTGCGTTTATAACTTCTTCTGTGCCCTTGTTTGCTTCAGCAACGAGAGCCTTTACTTCGTCAAGAGTTTTGCCTGTAACTACTGCTTCAAAAGCATCTGCCTGCTCAAACCATTCCTTAACGGCACCGCCGTAAGCTACCATATTGTAGTCGTTTCCAAGCTCGTACTTGGTCTTGAATTCAGCATTTGCAACTGCCTTACCGTCTGCTGTGAAGTTAACGGTGTTGCTTGCGGTATCAAGTGCACAAGCGACGATCTTGCCGTCTGCGTCAACTGTAACTGCCGCATAGGTAACGTCGAGCTTACCCGAGCCGTTCTTATCTTCAGTTGCGTCTGCAACAGTAGGTGCGCTGATGTATTCGCCTGCACCGAACTTTACGGTTGCAGCTACTTCGTTGTTACCTGCTTCGGTATTACCACAGCCAACAAGAGCCATAGGAAGTACAGTAAGAAGGCAAAGTGTGAGTGCTAAAAACTTTCTCATAGATGTGTCTCCTTAAAAAAATATTATTAATATTGAGCGTTCCTATTATA
>JAZNNG010000038.1:0-3187 GCA_045580165.1 Eubacteriales bacterium | reverse complement strand
TTTTATTATGGACATCATACTGTTCTCCCATTATATAGGATCTTGACGGTTCTGTGACCCTCCTTGTGGGGGGGTAAGTGGGGGGGGTATTCGAGATTTTTTCAAAAAAAAGGGGGGTAAAAGAGGATGGATACCCGCTTTTTACCCCAAAACGCAAAAAAGCAGCCGAGAATTTCGACTGCCTTTTGCATTGTGTTTTTATTCAGTTATAAGTCCCTACGGAGCTTGGAATCAATCAGCTCGAACAGTTCTTCTTTGTTTGAGACTCCGAGCCTGCTGTAGACCTTCCTTGTGTATTCCTTCACAGTATTGACCGTGATGCCGAGGTAGTAGGAGATCTCGCTCTGCTTTTTCCCCTTGAGCAGTTCACGGAATACGTCAAGCTCTCGGTCGGTCAGCTTCTGTACTTCCTTCGTGTCTTGAATGACTCGGTCAATTTCCTCGTCGGTATATCTCGTCTTGACGATCTTGGCTGTCACCGTGGATACGGCACTCGGTACGGGCGCATCCGTGGGAGTAACGGGGATCGGCTCGTTTCCTTTTCCTCTGCGGAGAATGAAGAACCAAACCGCGCCGCCTGCTATCAAGAGGATAACGACGGAAACAATGATCACGGGAACGGTGGGAAACTCGGAGGGCGGAGTAACCACTATCGGTTCATAAAAAGCGTAGTAGGTTACGTTCTCGGCGGTCATAAAGTTCGCGCCGTCGGTGAGCTTTTCTCCTTTACCGTCCGCAAGCGTGAACCAGCCGACAAAGGTATATCCCGTGCGTTCAATGACCTCGGGGAGAGAAAGTGCTTCGCCAAAGGTCTGCGTTGCTTCGGTCTGATTATAACCAAAGTCGAAGGTTACCTTGTAGATATTGGGGGTATATACTGCATAAATGTCTACATTTTCGGTTTCGTTGCCAACCACTAAAGGACTGCCCTGATCATAGTTCATTTCTTCACCAAGTGTCCAAGAGGTCAGCGTGTATCCCGTTTTTAACAGATCGGGTAATGTAGGTATCACGCCCGAAGGGACTGTTACCGTATGCTTGCACTCGCCGTCTGCAAAGAATCGGAAGGTTACGTCGTGATTGTTTGCGCCTACGGTAAACGTACCGTAGTAATTTTTGTCACCGAGCTTTTCCTTAATAAAGTCGGTGGAAACCGTGGGGGCGTGTACGAGATGTCCTTCATCGTTGTACCACTCTGACGGGGCAGTACTGCCGAAATAGTTGTATCCGTTTTCCTCGGTGGGCTGTTCGGTTTTAGGCAGGTGAGTTTCATATATACCGTCAACCACCAGATTTCCATAATATTCGAGATAGCTTATATCAAAGAAATCGGTGTACCACGAATACCAAAGCCATCTGTCCTCGCCGTACCCCATATAGTCGGACATATTCATTTTACAGGTGTTGCCCTCTATCGTGCAGAACAGAAGCTCTACCGAGCGAGTGCTGTAATCCAAAGAAGGAGCATAATCCGTGTATATCGCGCCCATTGCGTTTTCAGCGTAATTTTTGCGAATCTCGGTGTTGCTTACTGTTACGTTCGTTGCGCCGTTGAGATATATCGCACCGCCGAGTCCCCGCTCACTGCATAATCCGAGATTGCCGGATGCACTCTCGGTTTCGGGAATTGCTTTGTTTTCGCTTATATAGCAATCCTCAATATTCGCGTTTGATATAAGAACTCCGATTCCTCCGCCAAACGATGCCTTGTTTCCGATGATCTTGCAATTGCGAACGGTAAGAGAGGAGCCATCGTCACATCCGATTGCACCGCCGCACAGCTTATCCGCCCAAAATCTTTCGCCGCCGTAATAATAATTCGCGTCGTTCTTCTCGAAAACGCATCCCTCAAAGGTTGCAACGGTATTCTTTACGAACACCGCGCCGCCGCCGACCGCATTCTGAACAAAGCCTGATTTGTTTTCCTTAAAGCTGCAATCCTTAACATTCAGCATAACGTTTTTGTCGGCTGCCTCTACGTAGACCGCACCGCCGCCATACAACGATGCGTTGGAGGAAAAGCTGCACCCCTCCAAATTAAGCTCTAACTTATACGGCACGTTGTCGCCATGCTCCGCTTCAAGCGAGGGAGTCAGCGTGTAATCTCCATAAAACGCGCGGATTGCGGGGCCGTACGTATGCATATAATTTTTGAATTCGCAGTTTTTGAAGCTTGCGCTTGCATTGCCTTTGCATTGTATAGCATACTGATTTTTTAACGGATACGGAGATAATTCCTCGCCTTGGCTATCATAGGAAAGCTGCCAGTCCTCATCCGTCAGCGTGCTTGTGTCAAGCCCTTCGTCAAAGACGATACCCTCAAATACAAACGACGAGCTTTTGCCGCCGATCTTCGTACCGTTCAGTATGAAGCTTGCGCCCGTAAACACGGCGTTACCATCCGTCTTTCCGCTTTTTATCGTAATGTTCTTATCAATGGTAATTCTTTCAACCGTATTAACAGCGCCGGTAGAGTTAAGGTTAAAATCAATATCACCGACGAGAATGGTATCGCCGTCCTTTGCGCTATTCAATGCTTTTTCAAATTCCGAGCGCGTTGTGATCAGCTCGTTTTCCTGCGCGGACACCGCCAAGGGCAACACCGAAAGCATAAGGCTCATGATCAAAAGAACCGCAAATAAGCGCGCTATATTTCTTCGTTTCATACCGAATCCACCTCCCCGAAGTCTATTCCTCTTTCACGGCAAAACTCATAGAATTTGCCGAGCGTCATCATTTGCGGCTTGCGACCCTTATTCTCCCAACGGCTTACCGTTGGCAAGGACACACCAATCGCATCGGCAAGCTCGGTTTGTGAAAGTCCAAGCTTCATACGGACGAACTTGACCGCATCTCCAAATTCCATATTCTTGATGTTCATTTGCGCACCTCGCTTGCACAGTTAATCATTATTTATCATATTATAACACAAATCGCTTGTTTTTTCAATATGTACAAGAAAGTATGTTTGTAAATATTTATCGGCAGAAAGGAAAAAGGCGGCATGATCTCTCACTCCGCCCTCTGTCAAAACGCCCTCGCTCCGTTTCGAAACGAGGGCCGCTTGTTTTATGCAACATTGGTATTAAACTTGGCTATTGCGTTTTCTTCGTCTACGGTTATTGCGGAGCCATCTCCGTTTGTTTCAAAGCAGAAGGTATATCCGTACATCTCATTTGAAGTCGGA
>JAZNNG010000037.1:0-8553 GCA_045580165.1 Eubacteriales bacterium | reverse complement strand
CTTACCCGCGCGAAGACCACGTCTTCGCGCTGAATGAAGTTTTTGGGGCGCCTTTTTTTAAAAAGGCGCAAACCAAACCCACTCTCGCGTAAAGCCAACTCAACTTCAGCGGCCGCCTGACCAGACGTTAGGTAAATATAGTTCTTTGTAGAGTTCAATGGCGTGGCGGTCGGTCATACAGGCGATGTAGTCGCAGACGCAGCGCTCGACCGACTCGCGTTCGGTGTTTTTATAATAGAATTCGGGCATAGTCTCGGGGTTGTTGACGAAGTGCTCAAAAAGTCTGAAAATCATTTCACGAGCCTTTCCGTCCTCGGACTTGACCTTGGGATTTCTGTAAATTTTTTCAAAAAGGAAGTCACGGAGCTTTTCCGTTGCGAGCGCGACGTCGGGCTCCATCGAAATATCGGGCTTGCCTGCGCTTGCCGCGATAATGCTTTTTACCATATTGTTTATGCGCTCGCTGTGACCGCGTCCGAGCACGTCGAGTATATCTGACGGAATATCGTCAACGTCGAGCACGCCTGCGCGGATAGAATCGTCTATATCGTGGTTTATGTAAGCAATTCTGTCGGCAAATTTGACCACAACGCCCTCGAGAGTCGATGCGATGTTGTTGCCCTGATGATTGACAATAGCATCACGGACCTCCCATGTCAGATTGAGTCCGTTGCCGTTGTTTTCAAGGAATTCTACTACGCGTAGACTCTGCTTATAGTGAGTAAAATCGGGTGAAAAGCATTCTTGGAGTGCGGTTTCGCCCGTGTGACCGAAGGGGGTGTGACCGAGGTCGTGACCGAGGCTCGCCGCCTCGCAAAGATCCTCGTTGAGCATAAGCGCGCGGCAAATAATACGCGCGATCTGTGTGACCTCAAGCGTGTGGGTCAGACGTGTGCGGTAGTGCTCCTCGACAGGAGAGAGAAAAACCTGAGTTTTGTGCATAAGACGGCGGAAGGATTTGCAGTGGGTGATCTTATCGCGGTCACGCTGAAACTCGGTACGCACGTCACAAGGCACGTACGGCTTGTCTCTGCCGCGAGTATTGACTGTCAGAAAAGCATATTTCGACAGAGTTTCCTTTTCTCTTTCAAGCAAGGTGTCACGAATAGTTTTAGCCACTTCAAAGCTCCTTTCGGGAAAAGCCGTAATGGGACGAAAATCATCGGTTTTAACTATGTAATATAAAATATACGCGCATTTTGCGAAAAACACTTTTTTATTTTGTGGGAATTTGCAAAATTCACACAGACGAGGGAGTATGGGTTTGCACAGATAAACGGGTATGGGTTGAGGTCTCACTCGCCACAAAACTAAATGCGCGTATAAAAGTTTTTGCGCCACTTTTTTCAAAAAGCGGCAAAGGTGCGAAGCACCGTATAATAAAGCACATCAAATTTGATGAAGCAAAATTGTGCACAGAGAGATTATAACCTGATCTTGTTTTGTGATAAAGTGATATTGGACGTTCATTTCGTCACGCGACGAAACGAACCAAAGAATCACTAAAGGGGAGACTCGATGTCTCCCCTTTAGAATCCCCTCTCGCAAAAGGGAGGTATCCCTTTTGAAACCCTCACGAAGCGTTTGTCCTCACGCTGTATGAAATTGTGGGCGCAGGGTTAGGCTTCCCCTTGAGGGGAGGCTCCGCCGAAGGCGGTGGTGAGGTGTTGCGTTGAATTTTATCGGTTTACACCTCTGTTTTCGTAGGGGTGACCTGTGGTCGCCCGCATATACAAACGAATTAAAATGATAAAATCGCATCAAACGGGCGAACAAAGTTCGCCCCTACAATGAGAATTCAAAATCTCGCCGTAGGGGAGGGGCTTGCTTCTGCCGCCAAATTTCCACCAATGTTGGCGGTATGGGTCGATACCTCAATTACCGCAAATCCTCACGCGCGTCTCGCCTGTCCGTGCTACGGACTGCAGTCGAATCGCTTTCCCGTTGATACGGGAACAAGCTTGCCGCCCGAAAGCTCACTGATCTTTCGGCAGATAAGCTCCGATATCTCGCTTTTTACGGCGAAGCCGAGCTTGACGTTTTCGAGAAAATCGCACCTGTCGATTATCGCGCCGACGCACTCAAGCTCAAAATTGATCTTATTGTACTCGCCGTAATCGCATTCGAGCGAAAACGCCTCGTATTCCTCATAAGTAACGACGCCTGCCGCCTCGATGGCGAGCCCTGCCGCCGTCGAGTAGGCGCGGACAAGTCCGCCTGCGCCAAGGAGAATTCCGCCGAAGTAACGGGTCACGGCGACCACGCAATCGTTGACTCCGCTTTTCTTAATGACCTCAAGAATGGGTATACCCGCAGTTCCCTGCGGCTCGTTGTCATCACTGTACCTTGCAAGCACGCCCGAATTTAAATAGTACGCGTAGCAGTTGTGTCGCGCGTCCTTGTATTTTTCCTTTATTTTTGCGACGAACTCCATCGCCTCGGCGTCACTTTTGACAGGCTTTGCGTGACCAATGAACACCGACTTCTTCTCGGTAAACTCGGCGCTCGCCTCTTGCCTTACGGTGGTATACAGTATCTTGTTGTTTTCGGCGTTTGACATATCGCTTACTCCCAGTCCTCTTTCTTCTTTTCGGGCTTGTTTTTGAGGTATTGTTCGAGCATTCCCTTTGCTTTGCCGTCGGCGATTGCCGTAACCGTAACGCTTTCGGGACCGTAATCAACCGAATTTACCGTCATAAGTCCGTACATTTTCGACAGTATTCCCTGCTCTGCGTTGGGAATTATGAATATTTCCTCGCTCTTGCCGTCCAGCACGAGCGCTTCAAGCTTGTTTACAAGCGTATCAAGTCCCTCGCCCGTTTTTGCAGACACGCAGACCGTGTTCTCTCTGTTGTCACGCGGATACGCCGCGCCCTCGGCGTCACACTTGTTGTAAACGAAAAGCACGGGCTTTCCGTCCGCGCCAAGCTCTGAAAGAAGCCTTTCGCAAACGGCGGTCTTTTCGTCCTGCTCGGGATCGGACGAGTCGATGAGAATTATGATAATATCAGCGAAAACCGCCTCGTCGAGAGTGGATTTGAACGCCTTGATAAGATGGTGCGGAAGACGTCGGATAAAGCCGACGGTGTCGGTGAGAAGTATCTCCTCTCCGCAGGGGAGCGTGAACTTGCGCGTGGTGGGGTCGAGGGTCGCAAAAAGCTTGTTTTCCGCGAGTATTCCCGCGCCCGTCAGCGCGTTTAAGAGAGTGGATTTTCCTGCGTTGGTGTAGCCGACGATGGCGATCTTCTTGATACCCGAGCGCTCACGCGCCTTACGCTGAGTAAGTCTTGTTTTGTCAAGCTCGCGTATCTCGTCCTCAAGCTGCTCCATTCTGCGCTTCAAATGACGGCGGTCGACCTCAAGCTTGGATTCACCGGGTCCGCGAGTGCCGATTCCGCCTCCCAGACGCGACATTTCCACACCGCGTCCCGTGAGTCTGGGGGCGGTGTACTTGAGCTGGGCAAGCTCGACCTGAAGCTTTCCCTCGGCAGTCATCGCGTGGAGCGCGAATATGTCGAGAATGAGCATAGAACGGTCGATCACACGTGCGCCGTCAAGCTCGTTTTCGATATTTTTTATCTGTGCGGGCGAAAGCTCGTTGTCGAAAATAACCACATCGACGCCGTTGTTACGGCAAAGCTCGCCAAGCTCCTTGAGCTTACCGCTTCCGAAGCAGGTGCGAGGGTCGGGGTTTGATTTCGACTGTATTACGCGCGCAAAGACCTCGCCGCCGGCGGTGTCGAGCAGACTTTCAAGCTCGTCGAGCGAGCGCTCGCACTCACCCTCGTCGTGCTCGGGGAGATTGATGGCGGCAAGTATGGCTTTTTCAAATTTGAGTTCGTTTTGTTCCATATATTTTTCCTTTTGTGTGGAGTAAGAATAAAAAGACAAACGTGTACGGGTGTAGATTATGATTGCCGAAAAGCAAAAAGCGCGCCTTGGAGTTTTTTGCGCCCTTTTTTACAAAAAAGGGCAAAGGTGCGTAGCACCGTAATAAAACCAAATTCCCACAGACAAACGTGTACGGGTCGAGATTTCATTTAACACAAAACCACACGCGCGCCTTGCCCGCGGTGGCGTCCTCGCTATATCCTCCTGAACGGCTTGTCACACTTGTAACCGTTCTTGTACGCTTCTATAATTCTGTCGACCTCGGGAGCAGTTTCGTCGGTAAATATAAAGTGACCGCCGCTAATATTTGCACGGTCAAGGTCAGCTCTCTTGTCAGCCATATAGGTCACGCGGCTGTTATAGACCGTGTTTCTGTGTCCGTCGTGACGGTAGACGGGAAAGCTCTCGCCGCGGCGGTCGACAAGCGCCGCCTCTCCCTTGGCACAGGAGTCGCAGCCGACGACTTGCTTGATAGCGCATTTTTCAAGCAGCATAAGCGGAAGTCTGCCGTAAATTATCGCGTTTGACGAGGCGCAGAGTCCGAGGTCCGCGAGACGCGCCTGAGTCAGCTCTGGCGACGGAACAACGTCGCAAAGCCCCCACGACAAAGCCTCGCTCACACTGTACTCGTTTGACACATTGAGTCTGAAATCACCGTGACAAATAAAGCCAAGCCCGCGCGCAACGGCTACGTGCCCGATATTACCGACAAGCGCGTGGACGGCGCCGCTTTCCTTTGCGGCTTTCAAGGCTTTTTTCACGGCGTCAAGCTCGCGGTCAAGCACAACGGGCGGTAAAACAACACCGTTTGCCACTCTGCCGTCGAATTTTTCAAGCGGCAGATAGATTATATTAAAATATTCTCGCGCGGCGTCAGTTATTGACGCGGCATTTTCAAAACGGGCGCTCGCGTACGGCTTATAGTCCGCAGAAGTAAGCTTGATTTCGGGCGCGGAGTCAAGCACGCGGCGCACGGGCTTAAGCTTTTCTTCAAGCGCGGCTATCGCCTCGCGTCTGAGCGTATTTATTCTGGAAACGGGAAGCATCAGCCCCTCGTCCATTGAAATTTTCACTTTTTCGGGGTCGCAGGTAAAGTCTGTCGAGCCGAGCTTTATAAGGTTTTTAATGACCGACTCGGCGCTCATAGGCGCGGTGCGCGCCCTTTCGGGCGGCTCGAGCTCGGCGCTTGCCGTTATTATTCCCTCTTTTGTGTCAAGCGAAGCCTCAAGCCTTGTCGGCTTGCCCTCGCATATCTCGGCAGAAAAAGTTACCTCACGGCGACGTGATCTTATGTCGAATTCCGCCTCGGTGACGGTCTTTTGCTTGTCGGCATCGGTTCTGATGCCGTTCATCGACTTGTCAAGCCGTGACGTGTAGTATCCGTCGGTAAAGCCGCTTCTTGAAAACAGGTCGGCAAGCTCACGAAGCTCCGCTTCGGTCGCGTTGCGGCGCTCGTCGATAAGACGGCGGTAGACCGACACGGTACCGTAGACGTAAGCGGGGGATTTCATTCTGCCCTCTATCTTGAAGGACGCCGCGCCAAGCGACATAACGTCGGCAAAATGAGGTGCGAGGCAGTTGTCCTTGAGGCTCAGCGGATACGAGCCCGAGTACGGAAGTCTGCAGGGCTGGGCGCACTCGCCGCGATTTCCGCTTCTGCCTCCTACTATCGAGCTGAAAAGACATTGTCCCGAGTGGGAAACACAGAGCGCGCCGTGAACAAAGGCTTCGGTTTCGATGGGCGAGTTTTGACAGATGTAGGCGATGGAGTCGCGGTCAAGCTCGCGCGCCACCACCACTCTGTCAAAGCCCTTATTTGCAAGAAATCTCGCGCCCTCAAGGGAATGCACTGACATCTGCGTGCTTCCGTGAAGCTCAATGTCGGGAAATTTTTCTTTTATAATCGAAGCGAGTCCGAAATCGGCTAAAATGAGCGCGTCGGCGCCGCATTTGTATAAGAACTCCACCTCGTCAAGCGCGGCGGATATCTCACGCCCGTACACGAGCGTGTTGAAGGTGATATTAGACCGCACGCCGAAATTTCGGCATTTGGCGATCGCTCGTTCAATCTTTTCACGGTCAAAATTCTCCGCATTTATCCTCGCGTTGAACTTCGACGCGCCGAAGTAGACCGCGTCAGCCCCTGCCGCTATTGCCGCGTCAAGCGCCTCGGGTGAGCCCGCCGGCGCGAGCAGCTCGTTATTAATTCTTTCTCTCGTTCTCATTTTTTTACCGTTTACTCTTGAAATATTAATATAAATTATGTATAATAGTCCTGTATGCTTAAAAATATTATAAACTATCGCTAACTCAAAGTCAACACCGTTTTTTCGGTGGGAAAGGGTTACTATGAAAATAGACGTTAAAATAAAGAAGCTGCGCGAGAGCGCACAGATACCCGAATACGCAACGGAAGGCTCGGCGGCGCTCGACCTCCGTCACGCAGGCGACGAGCCCATAACCGTTAAGGCTCACAGCCGCGCGGCAATTCCCACGGGCATTGCGGTTGCACCCGCGGACTCGTCCGTTGTGTCAATAGTATGCGCAAGAAGCGGTCTTGCAACCAAGCACGGTATCGCGCTTGCCAACGGCATCGGCGTTATCGACAGCGATTACAGAGGGGAGATACTCGTTTCGCTTATCAACAATTCCGATACCGACTACGAGGTAGCAGTCGGCGAACGCGTGGCTCAGCTTATGTTTATGCCCGTGTTTGCGGCAAACCTCATTGTTTCCGACGAGCTTGATAAGACCGAGCGCGGAAGCGGCGGCTTCGGCTCGACGGGTAAAAACTGATATGAAAAGACTTGTGCTTGCATCGGCGTCGCCACGCAGACGGGAGATACTCTCGCATATCGGTCTTGATTTTGACGTTGTGGTGACCGATGCGGACGAAAAGAACGGCTTGCCCGAAAATGTGGGCGAGCTTGTCCGAGAGCTAGCAAAAAGAAAAGCGGCGGCGTGTACGGCAAACGGCATCATCATCGCCTGCGACACGGTCGTGTGTCTTGACGGCAAGGTGCTGACAAAGCCCGAGAACGCGTCCGATGCCGCGAGAATGCTCCGCGCTCTGTCGGGAAACACGCACGAGGTCTACTCGGGGCTTTGCGTGACCGACGGCGAGAAGGTGGTTTCCTCGCACACGATCACGAGCGTGAAGATGCGTGAGATTTCCGAGGATGAGATCGCGGCGTATATTGCAACGGGCGAGCCTCTTGACAAGGCAGGCGCGTACGGGATACAGGACCTCGGCGGCATCTTCGTTGAAAAGATAGATGGCGATTATTACAACGTCGTAGGGCTGCCTTTAGAGTGCTTGTGTAGCATTTTGAAGGATGACTTTGACTTTGACGTGTTGTCCGTAGCACTGGCAGGCAAGGCGCGCGGCGGGTAGCACCCGCGGGCAAACAGCGCATGTAGTTTTGTGGTGAGTGAAATCTCGACCCGTACCCGTTCGTCTGTGCAAATTCTTACGGGAGGATAATATCCTCCCCTACGGAGCAAATTGCAAATCTCTCGTAGGGGTCGGCGCCTTCGGCGTCCCGTTTGCCTTCTCCGGTGGAAGAAGGTGTCGCGAGCAACGCGAGTGACGGATGAGGCGTCATATAAAACAGATAAAATTCAGAGAGCAGACGAATTCCACCTCTTACCCGCGCGAAGACGCGTCTTCGCGCTCCATAAAGTTTTTGGGGCGCCTTTTTTCAAAAAGGCGCAAAATAAAAGACAAAATAAAAAATGAAAAAACTAACAAAATCTCAGAAAAAAGAAAATATAAACGCCGTTGCAAAAAGGCTTATCGACGTCTATCCCGACGCGAAATGCGCGCTTGAATGGGACGGTGAGCCGTGGAAGCTGCTCATAATGGGCAGGCTTTCGGCGCAGTGCACCGACGCGCGAGTGAACGTCGTGTGCCGTGAGCTTTTTGCGCGCTTTCCGACTCTTGAGTCAATAGCGAAGGCGAGTGTTGCCGAAATTGCGGACGTTATCCGCCCATGCGGACTGTTCAACACCAAGGCGCAAAACATCAAGGACGCGTGCGTTATGCTCGTGAGCGATTATAACGGCGTTCTGCCCGACAGTATGAACGAGCTTTTGAAATTTCCCGGTGTCGGCAGAAAGATCGCTAATCTCCTGCTCGGTGACGTCTACGGTGTGCCGTCTATCGTCGCCGACACCCATCTTATGCGTATCTGCGGTCGACTCGGTATGTATAAAGAGGGTCAGAAGGACCCCGTCAAAACCGAAAAGACCATGTCCGAGCTGGTGCTCCCGGGGTATCAGACCGACTTCTGTCACAGAATAGTTATGTTCGGCAGAGACACCTGCTCCGCACGCTCGCCGAGGTGCAGTGATTGCCCTATAAGTGATTTATGCCTTAAAAATTTGAGTGAATGATTTTCCGGCTTTTTCGAGAAAGAAGCCCAAAAGATTGCCTTCGGCAACTTTGCAAAAAGCTTTATGGAGCGCGAAGACGCGGTCTTCGCGCGGGCAAGGGACTATACTCGTCCACACTCTGAATTATATCGGTTTGGTGGGGTATGGGTCGAGATTTGAAATTCTCTCGTAGGGGAGGGGTCTCCCCCTCCCGTCCGAAATTGCACATATGAACGGGTATGGGTTGAGATTTTACGGGCGATTCGTGAATCGCCCCTACAAATCCTC
>JAZNNG010000036.1:0-22476 GCA_045580165.1 Eubacteriales bacterium | reverse complement strand
AGCAACTCGACAACCTCAAAAACTGCGAGGTACATTCCTCTGTTATTCTTTCCATGACAGATAGCCGTACCTTCAAAAAGCTTGGCATCAACGTGACCTGCGAGCCCAAATATCAGGTCAAGAAGCTATATCACGCAAAATAAAAATAAAAAAACTGTTGCATTTCTCTGTTGTTCTTAACGGAGAAATTGAAGGCACAGGAAATCGGCAGAGAACTTGTTTTCTCTGCCGATTTGTGGTATAAAGGGATGGGTGATGAAAATGGACGAACTAAAAAATCGCAAGACCACCAGATTGAAGGGTGCGGACTATAATCGAAACCAATCCGTGTTTCTCACGATATGTACGAAAGAGAGAAAGTGTATCCTCTCGCGCGTTGTAGGGACCGGCGTCCCCGACGGTCCGCAAATCAAATTAACAAAATACGGACAAATCGCAGAAAAATACATCCATCAATTGAACGTTTTTTACGAGGATCTGTCGGTCGAGAGTTACGTAATTATGCCAAACCATATTCATATTATGCTGTGGGTAAAAGGCATAGATAACGGACCGTCGAGGACGCCGGTCCCTACAGTGCAGAATTCCGTTCCGTCGCGGTTCGTATCTACGTTCACACGATTTTGTAACAAGGAATACGGCGTGAATATATGGCAATATCGCTCCAATGATCACATCATTCGCAACCGTCAGGACTATGATGAGCATTTGCGATATATTTATGAAAACCCTATACGGTGGTATTACGACGAATTATACGCCGAAGAATAGGGGTATGGGCTTTGCCCAAAGCATTTGTAATACAAATGCGAAACTAGCGAGATAAAGGATTGATATATCAATGGCAAAAATTATATTATCATCATGCGACTTCAGGAATAGTGATTCCGCTAAATACATATATGACAATTTACCATGTCAGGTTGATCAATGCAAGGTATTGTACTTTCCAAATGAAAAAGCCACAGAAGAAGCAATAAAAAGCATAAAATTTTATCAGCGTCTTTCGGAATTTGGTTTTTCCAAAGAAAACATATATGTTTTTAATTATTTTTCTCCTGCTGAATTTGATGTAAATACTCATATAGATGTTATATACATCAGCGGTGGAAACACTTTTGGAACCTTGAAAAGAATTAAAGAATCAAGAGCGGAAAAGGTGATACTTGACTGCTTGTCTCGCGGAGCAATGTATATCGGCGGTAGTGCCGGTGCGCATATTGCTTCTCGCTCTATTCAACATGTAGCCAAGTATGATGTTGACACATATGGCTTAACGGATTTTTCCGGATTATGTTTATTTGACGGCATTTTAATATGTCATTATTCGGATTTGAGAGAAAAAGACTATAGGACTTTAATCGAGGCAGGAGAACAAAAAATTATTAAACTTCGAGATCAAGATTTTATGGTTTTTGAAATATAAGATAACCCCGACAGGTCTCTGAATGATATAATCCCCTTAGAGTAGACACTTGAAAAAACAAAAAGTTTTCAAGACTACTTTAGGGGGATTATATCAGGGTTTTTAAGGTTAAAGTATTATCTTGTGTTACGCCATTACCGAAGATATTATCCTGTTTTAACTCATTTGATTAGCAGGCAATTAGCAAGGACGACTGAATTAGGGTAAAGGTAATATTACTACAGAATACTCCGAAATTACTTACGGTGTTCTCTCGTGTCATTTTATTTCATATTCAACGGAATTGATTACCAAACAGTTATCATCTTTCCAACGGATCTGCATATTTTCAAACTCGCCCCAATCACCGAAATAAACTCTTTGTGGCTTCTTTTCGATTTTGAAAAGAATGGCATTTATTTCGCAATCTTGATATACATCAACAAGAGTATCGCCGCCAAGAGCACCTTGGTCGCTGTCAATAACTTGAGCGTAGTATTTTCCGCTCGGAGATTCAACAGTTTTCACAACTGTGTTTTGACCAATGTTGCCGAAAATTAAGGCAATAAAACTGAAGAAACAAATAGGCAAAATCATTAGTGCAGACAAAACCAATGTGACAATTTTGAGTGCCAATGGTTTTCCGTATTTAACCGTTAAGTAGCAGCAACAACCTGCAGAAAGCAACACGCTTGCTATTACCAAAATTCGCGGACACTCAAAAATATAAAACACAGCGTTGATTAAAGATAATGGCGTTATAATAGCCGGTAGAATCTGTACCATTTTGCTTTCAAGTTGGTTTTTGAAAACAAGGTCGAGTATAACAATACAAACTGATAATACAGCAATAGCGATTGCAAAAGCCGAAACACTAATAAGCTCAAAGCTATATCCGAAACACGCCGTTATTATTACGCCTGCAGGATACAGTATTGTCAGTGAAAATAGTAAGCATATCAAAATTGATATTGCTTTTTTCATATAGCTCACCTTACTCTTTCCCCAACATCTTTGCGTATTGGTTTGAGAGGGTTTTGGATAAAGCACAGAATACGGCAGTTAATAATATTCCAATACCATTTAGAAGCAATAATGCGTGCAGACCTTCTAAACTTTCGGCAAAAGCATTACCTGTGAATAAGTCTAAAAGATTTATTTCGTAATGGAATCCTGACCATATATAAGCACATAGTGTAACACCAAGCGTTGCAATTAAAGAATAATTGGAAAAACTTTTTCGGGTTTTATAAATTCTTACAAAATACCAATTTGCCATTGATAGCATAAATCCGGTTGCCGGAATAACGAGATTCAATGCCCAAAAACCATTTCCAATACCCGATGGTGTTCTTGCCTCTAATGCAACGCCGAGCGTAATTAGAGCAAATGAAAGGAACAACAAAATCGACTGTAAAACAGAAGCCTTCCAATCATTGAGCTTGCTAAATTTTTTTGGTGATTCCGAAACAGTAACAATATCGGAGGGCGATTTCATATCTTTAAGAAGTTTCTTGCAATCGTTGCAATCTCTAATATGTTCTTCAACAATCTTTGAGCTTTCCTCACTGCAACACCCGTCAATGTACAGTGGAATCAAATCTTTAACAATATTGCAATTCATATCGTTACCTCATTCTTTCTAATAGTTTTTGCTTGGCACGGTAAAATGTAACTCGTGCCCAACTTTCGCTTTTTCCAAAGATCGAACTAATATCTTTTAATGAGAAACCGCCAAACACAGAAAGCATAAATACTTCTTTATAAGGTTCTTCTAATTCGTGTAAGCAATGCAGTGCTTTTTTGGAAAGTTCTTTTTGAACAAATGCATCTTCTATGCTTACATCGCTGCTTGCTACTTCGAGATCGTCGAGAGAATCTTTTTTCTTTTGCTCGTTATACCACGCAAAATATGTATTCTTTGCGATTTGGCAGAGCCACACTGAAATTTTTTCCTTGTTTCGCAGAGAGGCATAGTTCATATATGCACGAAAAAAGGTTTCTTGTGTCAACTCTTCGGATAGCGTAATATCCCGTGTCATTTTCATTAGATATTTGAAAATGAATTCTCGGTTTTCACTGAAAAGCGTTTCAAACTCAGTCACATTTTCACCGCCCTTTCAACTATTAGATTGGGGAACTCATAAAACGTTACAACAATTATATCATATTTTTTACAAAAAATCAAAAAAGTCTATGGATGGAACATACGCCTGCGCAAATTAGCAGGATTTTGCTAAAAATTCCATTAGCAGGCGATTAGCAAAACACCGATTTTCTGCTAATTTCTTGCTAATCGGGATATGGTAATAGTTTGAGTTTGTTCTATGCTCCTAAAGCAAGAAAACTCACTCAAAAAATGAGTGAGTCAAGAAAAGTTAAATCCCCGAAAACGTAGTGTTTTCGGGGATTTTTGGCGCGCTTGCCCGGATTCGAACCGGGGGCGTTCCGCTTAGGAGGCGGACCCTCTATCCTGCTGAGGTACAAGCGCATATGTGATACAATTCAAACCTATGATCATTTGCCTTTTTGCAAAGGCGAGCGTTAAAACACCCGCTTAGGAGGGGTTTATTATATCCATTTAACTATGCAGGCGAAAGTATATTATACCATAAAGCAAAAACATTTGCTTGCAAGAATGTTTTTGCGAAGCCGTCAATAACGCAGGCGCACGGCAGTGCGCAAAGGGCGAAGCCCTGACTTGCGATAGCAAGACTC
Organism: Eubacteriales bacterium; assembly: GCA_045580165.1. Classification (GTDB taxonomy): domain Bacteria; phylum Bacillota; class Clostridia; order Oscillospirales; family CAG-272; genus UBA4717. The sequence continues at coordinate 18,353 of JAZNNG010000036.1, read as the reverse complement.
TGCGTATATTATACCACAAATTTTCGCAATTTCAATAGCGAAAGAAGATTTTTGAAAAAAACTTTAATGTTACGAAAAGGAATTTAACCTGATTTTGTTTTGAGTGAATTTACGTTGGCTTTGTTCGTCTTCCGTGCACATAGAAATGAACAACGCCATCTCAAAATCCACAAATCCAAACCAGGTCGACCAACAAAAAAACGGGCGGCGATTTGCCTCCCGTTTTTCTGTATTTTCACTTTCCTTCGTATGCTGCCCTGTCGCAGATTATCACTACGTCGGGGTGCGCCTTCAGCATTGTCGCCGGGTTTGAGCAGGTTATCGAATCGTCAAGAAGTGCGCTCAGCGCCTCGTGCTTTTCCTTACCGCTGACAAGCATCACTATCTTGCGGCTCTTGAGAATACTTGCTATTCCCATCGTTATCGCCTTTTTCGGCACCTCGTCTGTGCTCTCAAAAAAGCGCGAATTCGCTTCTATTGTGCTCTCGGTAAGGTCGGTCACGTGAGTCGTTACCGTCAATGCCTCGTCAGGCTCGTTAAAGCCGATGTGTCCGTTCCTTCCTATTCCGAGAAGCTGAATGTCAATGCCTCCCGCCTCGTCGATGAGTCGGTCATATCTTTCGCATTCTGCGTCGGGATCCTTGCACATACCGTCGGGGACCTCGGTTTTCGCCATATCGATATTTATATGCTCAAAGAAGTTTTTGTTCATAAAATAACGGTAGCTCTGATCGTTGTCGGGGGAGATGGGATAGTACTCGTCGAGATTTATGCTTCTCGCCTCGGAAAAGTCGACCTCTCCCGCCTTATAATACTCTATAAGCTTTTTATAAAGTCCAATGGGGGTGCTTCCCGTTGCCAGACCAAGCACGCTATCAGGCTTCAGGGTAAGCTGACTCAAAAACAGCTTTGCGCCCTTTTCAGAGAGCTCCTCATAATTTTCGCAAACAATGATTCTCATTTTTCTACCTTATTTCAAAAGCAATTTCTTTATTATCGTTTCCATTTCGGGAAGCTTCTTTTCCATATCCTCAACAAGCTTAAACTGATTTCTCGCTCTGTCGAGGTTGTGGTTTTCTCTGTGTATCTTAAAATACGTGTCGCCCTCAAGATAGTCGGTTAAAAATCTCATACCGCACTCGAAGGTCATTATTACCGCGGACATCGGCAAAAGCTTTATTTCCTCGGTGGTGAGCTTTCCGTAAAGCTCCTCCCAAAATCCCTTGGCGAATGCCTCGAACATTCTGAGGTCGAAATTCACCTTGGAGAGATCAGTCTCGTCCTCCGCCGCGGTGTTTGCGCCTGTTCTGAGCGCGTCGCCGAAATCGTAAAGAAGTGAGCCGGGCATTACGGTGTCGAGGTCTACGACGCATAGTCCCGTATTCGTCTTGGAATCGAGCATTACGTTATTAAGCTTAGTATCGTTATGTGCAACGCGAAGCGGAATTATTCCCTTCTCCATACCTTCGGTGATGAGCGTGGTTATCCCTTTTCTGCTTCTCACAAACTCAACCTCGGCACTCACGCCTTCAAGGCGGTTCTTAACGTCGGCGCTTACCGCGTTTTCAAAGATTTCGTATCTCTTTCCCGTATTGTGAAAGTCAACAATGGTTTCGTGCAGCTTTTCTGCCGGAAAATCCGAGAGGAGCCTCTGGAACTTACCGAACGCGCGCGCCGCGCTGTAAAACTGACTCGGATCCTCGGGAATATCGACAGAGTACGCGTCCTCAATAAACTTATAGACTCTGAAGTAATCGACGTCGCTCGCCTTATAGAAATCCTTGCCGTCACGCGTTCTGATAAGCGACAGGGTCTCGCGGTCGGGGTCTCCCCCCTCAGCCGCAATTTTCCCTCTTAGGAAGTCACACACACGCGCGATATTCTCCATTACCTCCTCGGGCTTTTTGAACACGTTACTGTTGATTCGCTGAAGGATATATCTGGGCTCGCAGTCTGCAACGTAGGTATCGTTAATATGTCCGTTACCGTAGGGCGCCACCTTGAAATCAAGATCAAACTGAGAAATTACGTCTTTGATCAGATAAGCCATTTAAAATCTCCGTTTCTGTGCTTTTTATTAAAGACCTGCGTAAAGATCGTATTCGGGAGAGATATTTCTCTCTCTGATGAGCCACTTGCCATTTGTAAAGTCGGGAATTGCCACGGGCTTGCTTCCGCAGGCGATGGACTCCTCGGACAAAGCCGTAACAGACATCCAGGACGCCATATCGTAAACGTCGATAGGCGCGTCATAGCCGTTTAGCACCGCGTCAATAAACGCGCCGACAACTAACCAGTCGATACCGTCGTGACCGCCCGTTACGCCCTCTTTTTCGTATCTTTCCCAGATGGGATGCTCGTAGTCCTTGAGGTACTCGGCTGCGTTGCCCCAATGCTTGTTCCAATCGAAGTGGTTATCTCTGTTCTTGCTGTCGAGGAATACGGAATTTGTTACTTCCTCGTACATACCCTTGGTTCCGCGAACGCTGAAGCCGCGCGTGTAGTATCTCGGGAGAGTTGTATCGAGTGTCAGCACGATGGTCTCGCCGTTCGCGCACTTGATGACGGTCGTAACAATGTCGCCCTGCTTAAACTCCTTATTTAAAAGCTCCTTGTCGCATCTCTCGTCACTCTTTATAAACTCGTGAAGCCCGACAGACTTTGACGAGGTGGAGGTGAGGTAAAGCATTCTGTTACCGTCGTTGATATTTATTGACTTGGCGATAGGTCCGAGCTCGTGAGTCGGGTAGTTCTCGCAGTTTCTCGAAAGGTAGTTTCTAAAGCGGTAGTGACGGTTTTCGCGTCCAAGGGACACCTCATCTCTGAGATCGTGATGGTAGCCGCCCGAGAGGTGAACTATCTCACCGAAAAGTCCCTTCTTTATCATATTCAGGGCCATAAGCTCGTATTTGCCGTAGCAGCAATTTTCGAGCATCATACAAAGAGTACCCGTTCTCTCGTAAGTACGAACGAGTCTGAAGCAATCGTCGATGCTATATGCTCCGCCGACCTCAACGGCAACGCTCTTGCCTGCCTCCATACACGCGCAGGCTATGTCAACGTGGGATTCCCACGCGGTAGCGACGATAACCGCCTCCACGTTTTCGTCGGCAATAAGGTCGTGATAATCAAGATACTCTGCGGGCGCGCTCTTGCCTGCCTCAACTATTTTCTTCGCTGCGTCCTTTACTCTGTCGGGGTAAAGATCGCAGACCGCAACAACCTCCACGTTCTCGCGCGGAAGAATTACGGGCATAAGAAGTCCGATACCGCGGCAGCTGAGTCCGACAAGTCCGAGTTTAAGCTTTTTCATAAAAGTCTCCAATTCTGCGCCTTTCAGCACGAATAATCAAAAATTTACCGTGTTTCACAAATTGGGTGTTGACACAATCTACCAATTATGCTATTATTGTAATGTATCCTAAAGCAAATTACAATAGGTTTTTGGCTACTTTTTATTCAATTTTGGATACACGAGGTGTGTTATGAGCTACATTGAGCTTCCGGTAAAGAAAAGCTTCTCAATAAAATCGTTGTTTACCGCCTTCAGGGAGACCTTTCCGGTCGGATACAGATTCGTGGGCGAGGTACATAATTTCTGGGAGCTTGTATTCGTGCTTGACGGCGCCGTCGGCATCTGTGCAGGCAAAAAGATAATGACTCTGCACGCAGGCGAGGCGATACTCCATAAGCCTATGGAGTTTCACCGTATATGGTCTGAGGGCAAGCGCGAGCCTACCGTAATAATAATATCGTTTGACGTCGGAAAGATGCCGAAGATAAACAACCGTCTGTTTGATTTCACCGACGAGGACCGCGCCGAGCTTGACACGGTGCTTGAGGATATTCGCTCGTCCTTTATTTGCGGCTCGTACAGGGTCAAGGATATCGACCCCGAACGGGAGATAGAGTCGGAGCTTGCGGTGAGACGGCTTGAGATATTCTTGCTCAAAATGATAACTATGCGCGGCAAGACCTCTGTCATCGACAACGAGAACGCGTCAAAGAGTGCTCAGACCTTCTCGGAGATAGTCGTTTTTCTCGAAAGCAACCTGCACAGGAAGCTTGACGTTGACGATATAGCCGCAGGGTGCGAGATAAGCCGAAGCAATCTCAAAAAAATTTTTTCAAAATACTCCGGTATCGGAATTATGGCGTACTTCAATACAATGAAGGTGCGCGAGGCGAAGCTCTTATTGGAATCGGGAATGAGCGTACACGAATGCGCCGTAAGCCTCGGATTTACCGACCAGTATTACTTCAGCACGGTGTTCAAGCGTATCACGGGAACACCGCCATCGAGATTTACCGAAGGGTAAGGCAAAACGGCTACGCGGTTTTGCAGTGATATAGATATTTGTGGTATACGCTTCGCGCGTGATATAGGCTACGCCTGTGATATGTTTTCTTCGAAAACGTTAAGGTGTAAAAAAGGACGAGTTCATCTCGTCCTTTTTTTAATTCTTTATTCTTTAAGAAACTCCCGTCCACGCGCGATACCCTCAACGCAGTCTGCCTGTGTCATTTTGCCTGCATTTATGTATTCTGCAAACGAATACGAGCTGACACCTATCTTCATCAGTCAAGCACGACCTCGTGTCCCGTACGGGCAGATTCGTATATCGCATCGAGTATCTTCATAACAACAACACCGTCTTCTGCGGGGGACTTGCACTCGCACTTGCCCATTACGCAGTCAACAAAGTGGTTCATTTCCTCATCAAACATACCGCCGCCATCCTTGTAGCTGTTAAGGTCAACAAGCTTTACGTCGGTCATAAAGCCGTTCATTTCGGAAAAGACCTTCATACCGTCAAGAGTAATACCGCCCTTTGTTCCGAAAAGGCTTCTTTCGGATCTCGGCTCACCGTTAATGGCGTAAGCGGCCTCGAGAAGTGTGGTCGCGCCGTTATCGTACTTGATAATAGCAATACCCGACGTGTCAACGTCGTTTATGTCGTGCTCTGGATCAGCGCCCTTTGGAGACCAGCCGACGTGTGTTTTGAGCGCTGCTCTTTCAGAACGGAGGTAATCGTTTACTACCGCGTATACCGACACGGGCTTGGGGTTACCCATAAGATAACGTGTCAGATCAAGCGGATGTACTCCGATATCAATCACCGCGCCGCCGCCCGATTTTGCCTTGTCGGAAAACCAACCGCCGGGATTTCCGTTGCGTCTGATATAGGATGCCTTGGAGTAGTAAATATCACCGAAGACGCCCCTGTCGATAAGGTCCTTGGTTATTTTCGCCTCGGGAGAAAATCTCGTTACGAAGCCGAGCATAAGAAGCTTGCCGCATCTCTTTGCGGTGTCCTCCATTGCCTTTGCTTCCTCGTACGACATCGCCATCGGCTTTTCACAAAGCACGTCGAGTCCTGCTTCAAGCGCCGCTATGGTGCATTCTGCGTGAGCACAGTTCCACACGCAAACGTCCGCCGCATCGAGCTTTTCGTTTGCAAGCATTTCGGAAACGCTTGAGTATCTTCTTTCAATACCGAATTTGTCGGCAGCTTCGTTAAGTCTTTCAGGGTTAATATCGCATATTGCCGCTATTTCCACGTTCGGATTTTTCTTGTAGCTTGTGAGGTGCAGGTCTGCGATATTACCCGCGCCTATCATTCCTATTCTTACCATAATAAATACCTCTCAACTCTCGCTGATGACCTTCTTAAGATAGTCTGCCGCGATCCGGATGTCCTTTTCGGGTGTTGAGCCGACCTCTCGCTCTATTGTGAGATAGCCCTTGTAGCCGATATCCTCAAGCGCCTTAAGGTATACTCCAAAATCAACTCCGCCCGTTCCGAGTGGCTTTTCTTCAAAATATCTCACGCCCCTGAATTTCTCCGGCACGGGATGAACTACGCCGTATATGTATTCAGGGTTGCCGCGATTAACCATTACTCCGTCCTTTGCGTGAGTGTGAACTATGTAGTCCTTTAGGTTGTAAACTGCGCCTGCGGGATCGTCTCCCGTTACCATTACGAGATTTGCAGGGTCGAGGTTTACCGCAACTCCGCGCGAGCCGAGGCTGTCGAGGAATTCCTTGAGGACCGCCGAGGTTTCGGGGCCCGTTTCGATTGCGAAATGCGCCTTCAGACTGTCGGCGTATTCGGCAAGCTCGTGGCAAGCCTCTTGCATTATCTTGTATCTGTCGTGATTTTTGTCGCTCGGAACAACTCCGATGTGAGTCGTTACGATGTTGCAGTCAAGCTCAAGCGCGAGCTCGAGTATTCTCTTTGATTTTTCGATAAGTGCGGGGTTTAGCTCGGGGTTACCGAAGCCGCGACCGAGGTCACCGCAAAGAGCCGAAAAGCAAAGTCCGTTATCCTTGACAAAAGCAAGAAGCTCCCTTGCTTTTGCGCCGCTTAAGCTTTCTGGTGAGTTTTCGCCCTGCGTTGCATACATCTGGAGTCCGTCAAGACCCATTTGAGCCGCTTTTTTTACTGCGTCGCTCGTGGGGAGTCTGAAGGATTCAAGCAAAACGCCTATCGGGAAGTTATACATAGGAGTAGTTCCTTTCGGTTTTATTTCTGATTTTATTATAAGGTGATTTTGGATGTATTACAATATGTTTTTGGACATTTTTGATGTAATTTTGGATAAAAGCAGGGCGATGGGGATTAGTTTATATTTCGATAAATTTTATAATCTGATTTTGTTTTGCGGAAAGTTGTGTTGGTTGTCACTTTCGTTATGCAACGAAAGTGAGCAAAGAAGCATTTAAGAGGAGGCTCGATGCCTCCTCTTAAAAATCTCCTCCCGCAAAAGAGGCTTCGCCCCTTTTGAACCCCCGCGAAACATTTATCTGCTCGATGTGTGAAGTCTGAGGTCGCAGAATTTCGTTGCAGTTTTTTAGCTTTTTATTATTTCTGCACTGTCGGGCGGTATAACTATACTGTCGCCGCACGCTCCCGAAATGAGAGCCCTTCCGACACCTGCATTTTTACAAGCTACGTCGCGAGCACTTCGGTTTACGACCACGGTGAGCTTTTCGTTACCGTCAAAGCGCTCGTAGACGAAAACGCCGCCATCTGCCGACACAACACGGAAGTATCCCTTTTCAAAAAGCTTTTCACCGCGGCGTATATTGCCGACGGTTTTATACCACTCAACAAGCTCTGCGTTTTCACGTCCCCACGGATACGGAAGTCTGTTGAACGGGTCACGTGCACCCTCTGAGCCTGCCTCGTCGCCGTAGTATATGCACGGAACTCCCGGCATAGTGGCAATTATAACGTAGGCGAGCTTCAAAAGCTTCACTGCGCGCTCGCGCGCCTCGTCACTCATTTTGTATTGCGAGAGCTCTTCGTTTGTCATAGCGCTGATATCCTCGCCGCCGAGCACGCTGAGTATGCGCTCGGTATCGTGAGTTCCGAGAAAGTTCATAAGCGCGTCGCTTACGCACTTTGGATAGTGGGAATATATTTCTGTTGCGGTGCGCGCAAGGGGACGGGCATCTCCCGTTTTCATATATTCCACCGTCGCGTTACGAAGGGGATAGTTCATAACCGAATCAAGCTCTGCGCCTCTGAAATATCTGCGTCTGCGGTCGTACGCGACCTTGTTTGACGCGTCCTCCCACACCTCGCCGATAACTATCGAGTCACTTATCTCGGCTTTTGCGGCGGCTCTTATGTTATCGAGCAGGTCGCCGTCAAGCTCGTCGGCAACGTCAAGGCGCCAACCGTATACGCCGCGGCGGAGATAGTGGCGCACGACGCCGTTTTCGCCGCACAGATAGCGGACAAGCTCGGGATTTCTGCCGTTCAGCTTGGGGAGAATCTCTATTCCCCACCAGGACTTATAGTCATCGGGGTAATTGTCAAAAAAGTACCAGTCAAAGTACGGACTGTCGGGTGAATTGTACGCGCCGACGGTGTTGTAGCGGTTGTTTTTGTTGAAGTAGATGCTGTCTGAGCCCGTGTGGTTGAAAACTCCGTCGAGGATTATCTTTATTCCCCGCTTGTCGGCTTCCGAGATCAGCTTATCAAAGGCAGCCTCGCCGCCGAACATTTCGTCGACCTTCATATAGTCGCCCGTATCGTACTTGTGGTTTGAATAGGCTTCAAATATCGGATTTAAGTATATAACGTTGACACCGAGCGAGGTGAGGTAGTCAAGCTTTTCACATACTCCGTATAGAGTGCCGCCGAAGAACATATTGTTTTTTACAAATCCGCCCTGATATTCGGCATACTGCGGCACACCGCTATCCCAATCGGGATTGAACTCGGCGTCCTCTCTTATCGGCATTTGAACAGAGCCGCGGTTAAAGCGGTCGACAAATATCTGATACATTACGCCGCCCTTTATACCGTCGGGCGTGGTAAAGTCTTCGGGATAGATAAGGAGCTGATACGACGATACGTTATTTTCATCAAACGTGATTTCGGGCAAAAGCGTAACACCGTTACGGGAGATATATGCTCTGCCGTCGGTACTGTCGAAGGAAAAGTGATAGTAAAAAAGTCCGCTGTCGGCTTCGCAGATGTCGGCAAAATCGAAGGTGTAGGTGTAGACCGCAAAGCCGTCGCGGTTTTCCAGGTGTGCCACGTCATAGCTTCGGTTTTGCATAGAATCGTCGAGCCATAGCTCGAGCTTTACGTTCTGCGGCGAGTATTCCTCGGGGATAAGGAGTTCAAGTGTGAGTGTATCGGAATAAGAAAAAGCAGAGAAAAGCTCTGCGTGAGGCTCAAGCTTACTGTGCTTTATAACGTGTGGGATGTGCATAGCTTTTCTCCTTTTTTGTTTTTGCTTAGATAGGCTTTATGACCTGTTTTTGATTTGCGAAATTTGAGTTGGTTTGTTCATTTCTGTATGCACAGAAACGAACCAAAGAGGCATTCAAGAGGAGGCTCAATGCCTCCTCTTGAAAATCTCCTCCTGCCAAAGGGAAGTCTCCCTTTGGAATCCCTCGCAAAACGTTTATTTACACGCTATGTGAGGTCTAGGGCGCAAAGCTTAAGGCTTTTCGCAAATCAAACCTCCACCCATACCCCGAAGTTCCCACAAATTAGCCCTGCTTGGCGGTAGTGGGCCCCAAGCAGAAGGGCGCGAACAGTGTGGTCGTGCAGTTTGTACGGATATCCGTTCAATGTTGAGACAATGCTCCTCGTGAAGCAGATAAAATTCAGAAAGTGGACGAGTTTAGTCCCCTTCCCGCGCAAAGACGCGTCTTCGCGCTCCCTAAAGTTTTTGCAAAGTTGCCGAAGGCAATCTTTTGAGCTTCTTTTCAAAAAGCGGCATAAAAACCACTCTCGCGTAAAGCCAACCTCACTTCTTGCCGCGAGGCTTGTCAAAGGGTTCGATGTGCCAGATGTTGCGTGCGTACTCGCCGATACTTCTGTCGGAGGCAAAGATACCTGCGCTTGCGATATTCATAAGCGACATGCCAAGCCACTTTTCCTTATTTTCGTAATCGGCAAGGAGAGTTTCGTGCGCTTTTTTGTAGGACTCGAAGTCAGCAAGGCACATATAGGGGTCGGAAATCGGCTGAGCGTAAATGAGATAGTTTCTCATATCGTCAAAGCGTCTTGAAGCAAAGCCTGTTGCAAGGCGGTCGACCGCATTTTTGAGAACGAGGCTTCCGTTGTAGTAATCAAGCGAACGGTAGCCGCGCTTCCAGAGATCCTCCACCTCCTCGGTGGTCAGACCGAAGATATAGATATTATCTCTGCCGACGGCTTCGCTTATCTCGACGTTTGCACCGTCGAGAGTACCGAGCGTTACCGCACCGTTTATCATAAACTTCATATTACCCGTACCGCTTGCTTCCTTACCTGCAAGCGAGATCTGCTCACTTATATCTGCCGCAGGCATAAGCATTTCGGCAAGGCTTACGTTGTAATCCTCAAGGAATACGACACGCATTTTTTCGCGGAGCTTCGGATTCTTTTCGATATCCTGACTTATAAAGTAGATAAGTCTGATGATATTTTTCGCCATATAGTATCCCGGCGCGGCCTTTGCACCAAAGATAAAGGTCTGAGGAGTCATCTCCTTGTCGGGGTTTTCCAAAAGCTCGTTGTAAATGCTGATTATCTTGAGCGCATTCAAAAGCTGACGCTTATACTCGTGCATTCTCTTTGCCTGAACGTCGAATACCGAGTCGGGGTCAAGTCTGACGCCCGTCTTTGCCTGAATGTGCATAGCGAACGTCGCCTTGTTTTCGCGCTTTATCTCGGCAAGGCGCTCGTAGACCGCCTTGTCGCCGTAGAATTTAGCAAAATCCGCAAGGCGCTCGGGACTCTTGCGGTACGCGTCACCAATACACCCGTCGAGCAGAGCCGCGAGCTTGGGGTTAGCATAGCAGAGCCATCTGCGGTGAGCGATACCGTTGGTTACGTTCGTAAACATATACGGCTCGTTCTTATAGAAATCGTGAAATACGGTGCTCTTGAGAATCTCACTGTGAAGCTTCGACACGCCGTTTACCGTGTTCGAGCCGACGATGCTGAGGTTAGCCATTCTGACCTGCGAGGACGCCATTATGGACATTCTTGAAATTCTGTCCCAGTCTCCCGTGTACTTCTGCCAGAGATCGTTACAGAAGCGGCGGTTTATCTCGCACACGATAGTGTGGATCCTCGGGAGCTTGACTCTGAGGAGGTCCTCGGGCCATACCTCAAGCGCCTCGGGCATTACCGTGTGGTTGGTGTAGGTAACCGTTCTCTTTACCACGCTCCACGCCTTATCCCAATCGTAAGAATATACGTCGATGAGGACTCTCATCATTTCGGGAATAATGAGCGCGGGGTGAGTGTCGTTTATGTGGATGGCGACCTTGTCGGCAAGGTTTGAAAGAGTGCCGTATGCGGCAAGGTGATCGCTGATTATGCTCTGAAGCGACGCGGAAACAAGGAAATACTGCTGACTGAGTCTGAGGAACTTACCCTCAACGTGATTGTCTGAGGGGTAAAGCACCTTCGAGATGATGTCGGCGTTGTTGCTGTCCTCCATAGCCTTTATGTACTGACCCTGAGAGAACAGACCCATATCAAAATTCTGTACGGGGCGAGCCTTAAAGAGTCTTAATTTATTGACCGCGTTCGAGTCGGCGCCCGATATCATCATATCGTAGGGCACTGCCTGAAGCTCCTCGTAGTCCTCGTAGACAACCTCAAGACGTCCGTTGTTCCACTTTTCGCTGACGTGACCGCCAAAGCGGACGGTAAAGGTCTTGTCCTGTCTCGGAACAAGCCACACGTCGCCGTCAGGCATCCACACGTCGGGAAGCTCTACCTGCTCGCCGTCGATAATTCTCTGCTTGAACAGACCGTACTCGTAGCAAAGGGAGAAGCCGGTAGCATGGTAGTCAAGAGTGGTCAGCGAGTCCATAAAGCACGCCGCCAGACGTCCGAGTCCTCCGTTTCCGAGTCCGGGGTCAGGCTCGCAGGAATAAATTTTGTCTATGTCGAAGCCGAGCTCGCTTAAAACCTCGCCGTACTCCTCGGCAAGACCGAGGTTGCGAAGGTTGTTTCTGAGCTGTCTTCCTACGAGAAACTCCATACAGAGATAATAGAGCTTCTTCTTATGCTGCTTTTTGTACTGATTTTTGAATTCCGCCGCCTTTTTGGTGAGCTCGTCCTTGACGCACAGGGACACCGCTTTATACATCTGAAGCTCTGTCGCTTCATCGGGGTTTATCGCGTAATATCTCGACAGCTTGCTGACGATGGAATCACGAATTTCGCTTTTTGCCATTTTCTTGTTCACGTTATGCTCCAACTTTCCTTATGTGTTTAATTAAGATTTTCGTACATTTCAAGATACTTCTTCGCAGATGCGCTCCACGAGAAGTCCGCGCTCATAGCGTTTGTACGGAGCGCCTTCCACTGACGCTTGTTTGAATAAAGCTCTACGGCACGGCGCACGGCGTCGTACATATCGTGAGCGTTATATGTCTTGAAGGTGATACCGTTACCCGTTTTGTCCTCGGTGTTATAGGGCTTGATGGTATCGTAAAGTCCGCCCGTTTCGCGCACCACGGGCACGGTTCCGTAGCGTGACGCTATCATCTGCGCGAGTCCGCAGGGCTCACTCTTTGAGGGCATTAAGAAGATGTCCGCGCCTGCGTATATCTTCTTTGCAAGCGACTTGTCAAACGCAAGCATTACGCCGACCTTTTCGGGATACTTACGTGAGAGATACGAGAAGTAGTCCTCGTAATCGATATCGCCCGTACCGAGAAGCACGAACTGCATATCAAGCGTGTTTACCGCCTCCTCAAGTATGCGCTTAACGAGGTCGAAGCCCTTGTGAGATGCGAGTCTTGATATCATCGCAACCACGGGAACGTCGCGTCTTTCGGGAAGCCCGAATATACGCTGGATATCAAGCTTATCCTCTGCCTTCTGGGTTTGATTATCCGCGCTGAAGTGGCGTCTTATCTCGGTGTCGGTTTCGGGGTTATAGTAGCCGTAGTCAATACCGTTGATAATGCCCATTGTCTTATCGCGGTTCATACCTATAATATAGTGGAGTCCGCTTGAATAGTATTCGGTCTGGATCTCGTTTGCGTAGTTCGGGCTTACCGTGGTAAGCTTGTCGCAGCATACTATCGCGCCCTTTGTGAGATTGATGCAGCCGTCGTATTCGACTATGTATCTGTCCCACGAATCAAGGCAGAATACGTCGGAGAGGATCTCGAAGCCGTATATTCCCTGATACTCGATGTTGTGTATGGTATATACCGCCTTCATATTCGAGTATTCCTCAAAGTAGCGGTATTTTCTCTTGAGGTAGATGACCGTGAGCGCGCTCTGCCAATCGTGAGCGTGGAGCACGTCGGGATAGAAGTCTATCCTCGGCATCATTTCAAGAACCGCCTTGCAGAAGAAGGCGTAGCGCTCTCCGTCATCAAAGCTTCCGTAGAGCGACTGTCTTTTGAAATAATACTCGTTGTCAATAAAATAATAGGTCACGTTATTGTATACGGTCTTATATACGCCGCAGTACTGCTGACGCCACGACAGGTTTACGGTAAACTCGCAAACCTTCTCGAGGCTGTCCTTGTATTTTTCGGAAACGCTCGTATACATAGGGATAACGACTCTGATATCAAACCCGTCGCCCGCTTCTGCCTTGAGAGCTGCGGGGAGAGAGCCGAGCACGTCGCCGAGACCGCCCGTTGCCGCAAACGGCACCGCTTCGCTTCCAACAAACAATAGTTTCATATTATACTCCCATCTGCCGCATCGGCGGCAGCAAAAATTAACCTTGTAATTCCCCGGTTTCGCGCTTTGCGCTTATATCATTTTGCCTTTTTCTATAAAGAAAGGCATACTTTCGTGTCCCGACAGTATACGGTCATCTCTGATGACTACGTTTTTGTCGGTTATAACGCAGTTAAGAAATACGTTTTCACCCGTGAAGGTGTCCTGGAAAAGAATAGAATTCTTGACCTTGGTTCCCTTGCCGACCTTTGCGCCGCGGAAAAGGATGGAGTTTTCAACCTCGCCGTCGATAATACAGCCGTCAGCAATAAGCGAATTCTTTACAACTGCGCCCTCTCCGTATTTGGTGGGCGCGGAGTTTCTGACCTTGGTGTAAACGGGACGGTTCTTGGTGCCAAACAGCTCCTCGCGTATCTCGGGCTTTGAGATAAGCTCCATATTGTGAGAGAAGAAGTTTGCAACAGAGCCGATATTCGCAAAATATCCGTCGTATCTGTATACCATCAGCTTATCTTTCTTGAGGTTAGGCGCGATAACGTCCTGATGGAAGCTCTTGAAGCCGTGAGCAAGAGCGTCGTTGACAACGCGCTGAATATAGCTTGTGTTTGCAACGAAAATGTTGAGGTTTACGTCGCGCGGACCGCTGATACCGCGTGTTCTGAACGAAATCACGTCGGTGATGTTGCCCTCGCTATCCGACTCGAAGATAACGTTCTTCGCCGCGTCCTCCTCGGTGAGCTCCACGTTCTTTACCGCGAAGGTCATATCCGCGCCCGAATTTACGTGCGCGTTTATCATTTCGTTTAAGTCAATATTGCAGATTATATCGCAGTCCGAGAAGACTATTACGTCCGACGTGTAGCGCGAGAGCGAATAGTTTATGCTCATAAGCGCCTCAAGACGCGAGTTATAGAGCATATTCACGGAGTTTGCGAAGGAGGTGAGGTATGGGGTCAGTATCTTGATACCTCCCGAACGGCGGGAAAGGTCCCAGTCCTTGCCCGAGCCGATATGGTCGATAAGCGACTGATAGTTGTAGTGGGTAATTACTCCGACGTTGGTGATGCCCGAATTTACCATGTTTGAAAGCGCGAAGTCTATAAGTCTGTACTTGCATCCGTAAGGAATGCTCGCCATAGTACGCTTGCGCGTAAGCTCGGGTACGTTTTTATCGTGTATATTTGAAAAAATTATACCGCTTGCAGTTGCCATTGTTACTCTCTCCCTTCTCCTTATTTTGCACCGTTTCTTATTTTTTCGAGTGCGGCCTCGTTAACGGTCGCTCCTACGGGGATCTCGTCGTCCGCGCGAAGCTCGAGTCCGCTTCCGATAAGTGTTATCTTGAATCTGCTCGGCTTCTGTCCTGCTCCGAGCTTGGTGTTTTCTCCGATCACCGTGTCACTGTCAACTATCGAGTAGCACACCTCTGCGCCGTCAAGCACGCGTGTGTCGCTCATTATGACAGAATCCTTGATGACAGCACCCGGCGCTACGTAAACGCCGCCGAAAAGCACCGAGTTTATTACCTTACCGTATACCTCGCAGCCCTCGGTTATCATAGAATTCGTAAGCTCTGCCGACTCTCCGATAAAGTGGGGCGGTCTTGACTCGCTTCTCGAGAACACTCTGCCGCGTGTGGTATCGTAGAGGTTGAACACGGGGTCATCGCCGAGAAGGTCCATATGTGCCTCCCACAGGCTCGAAACGGTTCCAACGTCCTTCCAGTATCCCGAGAATTCGTAAGCGAAAAGTCTCTTCCCGTCTCTGAGCATTGCGGGAATTATGTTCTTTCCGAAATCCTTGGAGGAATTCGGGTCAGCCTCGTCGGCAATGAGGTAGTCGGAGAGCACCTTCTTGTTGAAGATGTATATACCCATCGACGCCTTCGTGCTCTTGGGCTCTGCCGGCTTCTCCTCAAACTCGATTATTCTCGAGTCGGAGTCACAGTTCATTATTCCGAATCTGCTCGCCTGCTCTATCGGCACGTCTATAACCGCGATGGAGCAGTCAGCTCCTGCCTGCTTGTGGAAATCAAGCATACGGCTGTAATCCATTTTGTAAATGTGGTCACCGGACAGAATGACCACGTAGTCGGGATCGTATCTTTCAATGAAGTTTAAGTTCTGGTAAATGGCGTTTGCGGTGCCCTTGTACCAGTCTGCCGACTTGCTTCCCTGATAGGGCGGCAGTACCATAACGCCGCCGAAGGTCCTGTCAAGGTCCCACGGCTGTCCGTTTCCGATGTACTCGTTGAGAACAAGTGGCTGGTACTGTGTGAGCACACCCACCGTATCTATTCCCGAGTTGATGCAATTCGACAGCGTAAAGTCGATAATGCGGTATTTGCCTCCGAAGGGTACCGCGGGCTTCGCCGTCTTTTCCGTCAGTGTGTAAAGGCGGCTTCCCTGTCCGCCCGCTAAAAGCATAGCAATACACTCTTTCTTTCTGAACATTGAGTTATACCTCCTGTTTGTTTTTTTGCTTTCGGGTAGCTTGGATCTATGTGCGTTTATTGAAATCCGATATTATCTTTACTATCTCGTCGCAGTATCTCGACGCCTTCTGCTCGGGAACTCCCTTTACTTTGATAAGCTCCCGGAAGCTTGTCGGTCTTGCGAGAGCGATAAGCGAGAGTGTCATATCGTTGAATACTATGTACGGTGGAACTCCCAGCCTTGCCGCCGTCCTCTTTCGCCAACTCTTCAGCTCAAGAAGTAAACTTGCATCGGGGCGAATCTCTCTGTCAATAGCGTTTATGACCACCTGATACGGCTCTACAGGCGCTTTCTTTGCCGAAAGGCTCATATATTTGTCCGTCAGCTTGAGAAGCGGATATTCTCCCTGAGTCTTATAAAGGAGCCCATCCTCTATCATTTCGGCAATTACGTCCTTAATGGCGTTTTTGTCCTTGAAGCTGAGCCGTCCGAACTCGTACAGTCTGTCGTAGCCACGCGCTATAAGCTTTTGATTTCTCGCACCTGCGAGTATGTCTGCGACTGCGTTGACTCCAAATCGTCCGCCCGTTCTGAGAATAAGATCTCCGATAACGCGCTTTGCGCCGTCAACCGTAACGTCAGTGTTTTTTCTTAAGCAATACGAGCATTTGTTGCAGGGAGTAGCCTTATACTCCTCGCCGAAATACGAGAGGAGATTTGCTCTGACGCACGTGCTTGCCCGACATAGCTCAGACATCCTCTCGAGCTTTCTCAGGCTTATATCTCTCAGGCGTCTTGCCTCCGCAGGGTCGTCTTCACCCTCGCCAGCCGTTTTCGTAATTATATACCGCCCAAGCTTTACGTCCTGCTCCGAAAACAGAAGCACGCATTCGGCGTCCATTCCGTCACGCCCTGCTCTGCCTGCCTCCTGATAATACGCCTCTATACTCAGCGGCATATTGTAGTGGATAACGAACGAAACGTTGGATTTGTCTATTCCCATACCGAAGGCATTGGTTGCGACGATTATTCTACATCTGTCATAGATGAATTCGTCCTGATTGCGGCCTCGCTCGTCCTCGGTGAGTCCTGCGTGATATTTTACCGCGTCGATGCCGCGGTCAATAAGCGTGGCGCACAGGGCCTCGGTGTTTCTTCTCGTAGCACAGTAGATAATTCCCGACTTGTCGGGACGGCGCCGTATAAAATCAATAACGTATCCGAGCTTGTCCCGAACGTTTTTTATACCGAAGTAGAGGCCGGGTCTGTCGTAGCCCGTCGTAAAGGTGACGGGCGAGTCAAGAGCAAGAAGCTTGCATATATCGCGCTTGACCTGCTCGGTCGCCGTCGCGGTGAACGCCGCCACGACGGGTCGGCGCTTCAGACTCGCTATAAAATCCTTTATCTCAAGATAGCTTCGTCTGAAATCGTGTCCCCATTCGGAAACACAGTGCGATTCGTCTATTGCCACGAGTCCTATGTCCGCGCCACGGGCAAAGTCCGCAAACGCGGGAGTCGACAGTCTTTCGGGAGCAACGTATATTATTTTGTAAATTCCCGCCTTGGCGTTGTCGAGGGCTTGTCTGCATTGACCCGGCGTGAGCGTGCTATTGAGATACGCCGCCCTTACTCCCACCGACACGAGTGAGGACACCTGGTCGCGCATAAGCGATATAAGAGGAGATATGACCAAGGTGATACCGCTTCTAACCAGCGCGGGGACCTGGTAGCATACCGATTTGCCCGAGCCCGTCGGCATTACGGCGAGCACGTCGCGTCCCGCGAGAATGGAGCTTATGACCTGCTCCTGACCCGGTCTGAAGCTATCGTATCCGAAGTATTCCTTTAGGGTTTTCAAGCTGTCCTGCATTTGTGTCGGATACGTCCTCTCTCATATCATATTATCATACACTATGATTATATAACATTTTTTTCAAATTGTAAACAGGAAATTTCTGCTCCAATAAAAAGAATGAGGCGTTTACCCCATTCTTTCACATTATTTTTGCTAAAAACGCCCTTTATTTTTTGTCACAATCGACGGTGGCGTATTTTCTCTTGGTTGCCTCGCCGCCGCGTATGTGACGTTCCGACTTATTATATTCCATCAGCTCCCTTACCCTTTCGCACAGATCTGCGTCTATATGCGAAAGTCTTTCGGTGACGTCCTTATGTACTGTTGATTTGCTGAGTCCGAAGCACGCGGCGCATCCTCTTACGGTCGCACGGTTTGTGAGCATATATTCGGCAAGCGCCACGGGTCTCGCTGACAGCTTTTTCATTAAACGCCTCACCTCGCAGTCCCTACATTATATTCTGCGCGGCAAGATATAATTACCGACAAAAAGGGGACGCCCCCGCAGGCAAGGCGCGCGGCCGACAAGGGTCGGCTCCCATACAGCGCGTGTGGATTTGTAGGGGCGATTCACGAATCGCCCGTAAAATCTCAACCCATACCCGTTCATATGTGCAATTTCGGACGGGAGGGGGAGACCCCTCCCCTACGGTGAAACTTGAAATTTTATCGCAAAGCAAAATTATGCGCCCACGATTTCACATAGCGTGAAAAACAAATGTGTCGCGAGGGTTTCCAAAGGGAGCAGCCCTTTGGCGAGGAGGGAGATTTCCAAGAGGGGGTCTCGAATCCCCTCTTGAACGGCTCTTTTCGTTCTTTTCTGTCCGTACAGAAAACGACACCCCCGTAAACAAACGATTTTATCAAACAAAAACCGTTCAATTT
>JAZNNG010000035.1:0-11253 GCA_045580165.1 Eubacteriales bacterium | reverse complement strand
AACAACTACATCTATCAGTGCTTTGACTGCGGACCGACAGTACAGTGGCAGGGTACGCTTACCTTCGGAACACCTGTAGTTGAAAAGAACATTGAAATTTACGATAACGTTCTTTGGGATGCATCTCTCGAGGTATGGCTTTCGACAAAGTCAAAGATCGAAAGCAAGTACTACGCCGGACTTGAAAACTGCCATATCTACGACAACCTTCTCACAGCATCGGGTTACGGCTTCAAGGGATATACCCACCAGAAGCACGACTACTGTTGCTTCTACGGAGGAACTACCACGTACGCAAATTACGAGAACTGCGTATTCGAAAACAACAAGTTCTGGAACATCAGAATGAATTTCATAAAGAGCGGACCCTCAAGTGTAAAAGACGGCTTCGGATTCAATATCAGAAACAACGTCGTTATTATGGACTATGACAGTGAAAATGAAAAGAAGTTTTCACAGCTTGCAGCAGATCTTGAAAACTGCAAGGGCACGTTCACGCACTATTACGGATATAACAACGAAAACATAAAGATGTTCTATGACGCGGGAACCTTCGGCTTTAACGATTTCTATTACGAGCTTCCCGATACTATGACGGATGACCCCTATGCTGCTCACATGGATCAGTTTGCAGAGACCTATAATTACGGTGACGTTGATCACAACGGAGAAGTTGAGGCGCTTGACGTAGTGGTACTGTCGAGATATCTCGCTAACTGGACCGGTTATTATGAGCAGGTTTACGGCAAGACCTCAGACGTTAGCGGTGATGAAAAGCTCACGACTCTTGACGCGGTAATTCTTGCGAGAAGACTTGCCGGCTGGACTGGCTATGATGAATAATGACGTGTTTCCTTTAGGAAATATGATATATGCCCAAATAGCATATTAAGGTGAAAAATCCGTTGCAATTTTTGCAACGGATTTTTTATGCCTTCATCTGAATAATTTTCCTGTTAAATGCGGACAATATAATAAAAACACAAGGAGAAAAATATATGACCGAAAGAAAGATCAAATGTGTCAGAGGATACGAGATCATAGATTCGCGCGGCTTTCCCACCGTTATGGCAAGGGTGAGCTTAACTGACGGTACGGTTGCATCCGCATCGGTACCGTCGGGCGCGTCGACGGGCGCTCACGAGGCGCACGAGCTTAGTGACGGTGATTTGACGCGCTTTGCAGGCAAGGGAGTACGACGTGCCGTAGAGTCGATAGGAAAAATAAGCGAGGCTGTAAGCGGAATTTGCGTATGTGACCAGAGTGCGATAGACCGAAAAATGCGTGAGCTTGACGGAACTGATAACAAGTCAAAGCTTGGCGCAAACGCAATTCTTGCCGTGTCAATGGCATCTGCACGCGCGGCGGCAGCATCGTTCGGACTTCCGCTTTACAGATATATCAGCGGCTTTGCCGATAATACTTTACCCGTGCCTATGATGAACATTCTCAACGGCGGCGCGCACGCCTCAAACAATATTGATATTCAGGAATTTATGATAATGCCCGTCGGAATTGAAAGTATGCGTGAAAGGGTGCGTGCAGGGTGTGAGATATACTACGCCCTCAAAAGTGAGCTTAAGGAGCGCGGACTCTCGACAGGCGTTGGTGACGAGGGCGGCTTTGCTCCCGACCTTGGGAGTGAGCGTGAGGCGATCGAGCTTATTATAAACGCGATAAACAAGGCAGGATATTCAACGAATGACGTAAAGCTTGCGCTTGACGCGGCGGCAAGTGAATGGAAGTGTGACGGTGGGTATAAGCAGCCGAAATCGGGCAGGGAATTCGATTCCGACGCTCTTATAGAATACTTTGAGTCACTTGCAAACGATTATCCGATAATTTCAATCGAGGACCCACTCGGGGAGGATGATTTTGATGCGTGGACAAAAATGACCTCACGACTTGGGGACAAAATAGCACTTGTTGGCGACGACCTTTTCGTGACCAACTCCGCGCGACTTGCACGTGGTATAGAGCTTGGCGCGGCAAACGCGATACTCATAAAGCCGAATCAGATAGGAACGGTCACAGAAACTCTCGAGGCAATAGCCCTTGCTAAGAAAAACGGTTACCGCAGTATTTTATCTCATCGCTCGGGTGACGTTGACGATACCTTCATCGCTGATATGGCAGTCGCAACGGGAGTCGGCTATATCAAAACGGGTGCGCCCTGCCGTATGGAGAGGGTAGCAAAATACAACAGACTTATGTTGATTGAAGATAGTCTCAATGTCGGTAGGTAAGCTCATGCCGACGACCGATAGCGCAGGGATGCTTATAAGGCTTAATAAACTGTTCAAGCCCGTTGAGCATCCATTTAATCTCGAAAGCGTGGGCAGACAGAAGTATTGCGAGTGGGAGTTTGAGCGCGGAGAATCGACGCTTAAGCTGTATCTCGATTCCTGCAAATGCGGAAGCGACAGACATATGTTTTCGGGCAAGGAGGTGCTTGACGTCGGCGCAGGCGGCGCAGGGAAGTCCTTATACTATGTCACGCGCGGCGCGAAGCGTGTTTGCGCGATGGATATCGAGGAGCGTTACCGCGATGAAGCATTGGCGTATGCCAAAAGGCTGGGACTTGAAAAGAAATTTTCGTATAGCGTAGCCGATGCCGCCGAAATGCCCTTTGCGGACTCGAGCTTTGACGTAGTGATAATGAACGACGCGATGGAGCACGTAAGACCGCCCGAAAAGGTGGTAAGCGAGGCACGGCGCGTACTGAGAGAGGGCGGCAGGCTCTATATAAACTTTCCGCCCTACGGTCACCCCTTCGGCGCACATTTAAGCGACGTAATAAGCATACCGTGGGTACACCTCTTTTTTGACGAGGAAACCTTGATAAAGGCATATAAGGAGCTTTGCGGCGAGCTTGACGACAGGGATATGAGGATAAGCTTCAGAATATCCACAAACGCGCTTGGCAAGGAATACTTTTCCTATATAAATAAGCTCACCATAAAACGCTTTAACGAGATCATAAGCGCAAGCGGGATGAAAAAGATATATTACAAGGAAATTCCGCTTCGGAGCTTTCTTGCACCCATAGCAAAGCTCCCCGTAACAAAGGAATGGTTTGTAAGGTCGGTCGTCTGTATAATGGAAAAATGAAAAAACGCGGAATTGTCCGCGTTTTTTTGTTTTTATTATTCCTTACTCTTCCTCAGCACAGCGCCTATCGCCATTATCACGGCGCATACTATCACGAAGTAGAGTACACCCCACTTGTGCGCGTATATCGCAGATGCCACCATAAACACCGATGCGAGCACCGCAAGTATGGGGAAGATTATACGTTTTGTAAACGACAGCTCCTTTATTCTCGTCATTCCAAAAAACAGAGGAATGTATAGTGCATAAAGCGCTACTATCGGAAGCTCGGACGAGTCAAAGCCGAACCAGTTTACCGTGTAAACGCTTCCGTCGGCGCTCAGCGTACCGAGAAGCTTTACGATAGTGTTTGCGCTCTCTGCCGAGTAGGTAGCAACGAAAATACTATCGAGATTTGCTGCGTAGAAGTAGAAAAGCCACACGGCGGTAAATAAGAGTCCGATAACCGCAGAGTTCGTGGGAATGTTCGTATAGCTGTCGATCTGCGAGAACATCCCGGGCTTCGGTCCTTGATTTTTGTTTGCTATCGAGTACATATTTCTCGAGCAGGAAAGCACGAGACCGTTGAGTGTACCCATACAGGATACCGCGACGAATACGTTGAGTATCACACCGCCCGTTTTCGTAAAGAGATTAGTGAACGCCTGAGTCGCGCCGTTTTCGATGAGTGAGTCAACAGTAGCGCCGCCCGCAACGCCTATATAATAAAGAATGTAAGCGAGCATAACGATAGAGCATCCGATAACGAGTGCGCGGGGAAGATTTTTCTTCGCATCCTTGAGCTCACCGCTTATTGAGGTTGCAAGTATCCAACCCTCGTAAGCGAACGCGGCAGACACCACCGCGCCGAACAGTACCTCGGTGCCGCTTTTGTGCCAGGTCTGGAAATTGGTGAGAAGCAGTGGCTCGGACGCAGTCTCGGGGGTTACGAACAGACCGTATACTGTTCCGACAACCGCCATAAGAATTATGGGTACAAGCTTTATGACAGTAGTCGATACCTGAAACTTACCTGCAAGGACGGGGGAGAGGAAATTGAGCGCGTACGACGCTATGAGAAAAAGGCAGGTGAGTGCGAGGCAACGGCCTGTGGTCGGGTCCATATCACCGAAAATGACGAGGGCGTAGCGTGCCGACACCCACGCAAGTGTTGAGGTGATGCAGGGGGTGTAGATAACGGTGAAAAACCAACCGAGGAGATATGCGTATTTGTGTCCGCACACCTCTGCGGCATAGTCGACAAGACCCGTAGCTTTGTCATATACGGTAGCAAGGGTTGCAAAGCAGTACGCGCATATCATCATAATAGCGCCGCCTATAAGCCACGCTAAGATGCCGAGAGGCATATTGCCGTTTGTATTGTTCAGAATGTTTTGTGCTTTGAAAAAGATACCGCTGCCGATAACGATTCCGACAACCATCGAGATCGCCGTAAACAGACCGTATTTCTTTTCAAGTGTGTTGTTCATAGCTAACCTCCGTGTGAGACTTTATGTTTTTATTCTACCATAAATTGCCCGTTTAGTCAACCGAGAGAAGAAAAGGGCAATTTGAAAAATAGTGTTGACAAAAGCGTGAGTTTATACTATAATAGAGAAGGATATAAATTTGCAGAAGACTGCCGTGTATTCCCATAATACGCGGTTATTTTTTTGCCCCGACGGAAAGGAAAATTGCTATGAGAACAGACGTAGTTATCGTAGGAGCAGGTCCTGCGGGTATCTTTACCGCAATAGAGCTTATAAGACACGGAAGCAAAAAGAAAATAACAATAGTTGAAAAGGGAAGTCCGATAGAGAAGCGCAGATGTCCTAAAAAGGAAACTCAGCATTGCGTTGACTGTAAGCCCTACTGTCATATTACAACGGGTTTTTCGGGTGCCGGCGCATTTTCGGACGGAAAGCTCTCGCTTTCTCCCGAGGTAGGCGGTGACCTTCCGAGCCTTATAGGTGAAGACCTTGCAGTTGAACTCATTAATTACACAGATAAGATATACCTTGAATTCGGTGCAGACTCCAAGATTGAGGGAATAAGCAATCCCGAGGAGGTCAAGGAGATCAGAAAGAGAGCCATCAAGGCAGGACTCAAGCTCGTTGACTGTCCTATCAGACATCTCGGTACGGAAAAGGCACAGGAGATATACTACAAGCTTGAAAAGTATCTCGAGGAAAACGGTGTTGAGCTTAAATTCGGATGCGAGTGTAACACCATTAAAATTGTTGACGGCATTTGCTACGGTGTTACTGTAACTGAAAAGGGCAGTACTTACGATATAGACGCAGATACTACGATTATCGCAACGGGACGTCGTGGCGCAGAATGGCTCGAAAACCTTTGTAGCGAAAACGGCATCGAGCATCAGCCGGGTACCGTTGACATCGGTGTTCGTGTTGAGGTCCGTAACGAAGTTATGGAAAAGGTAAACGAGGTGCTTTACGAATCCAAGCTTATCGGATGGCCGAAGCCCTTTAAGAACAAAGTCAGAACCTTCTGTCAGAATCCGGGCGGATTTGTTGCACAGGAGAATTACGACAACGGACTCGCAGTCGTAAATGGTCATTCGTATAAGGAAATAAAGAGCGACAACACTAACCTCGCAATTCTGGTATCTCACAACTTCAAAGAGCCGTTCGACCATCCTATCGAATACGCGAGAAAGGTCGGCGAGCTTACGAATATGCTCGGAACGGGACACATTCTCGTTCAGAGATACGGTGACATCCTTGACGGAAAGCGCACCTGGCAGAAGGAGCTCGCCTTCTCAAATGTCAAGCCGACCATACCCGATGCGGTTGCAGGTGACATCACCGCCGCAATGCCGTACCGCGCTATGATGAACATAATCAACTTTATCAAGGCGGTAGACGAGGTGGTTCCGGGCTTTGCGTCAGAGGAAACGCTTCTGTATTCTCCCGAGCTTAAATTCTACAGTAACAGAGTAAAGACAGACGAAAACCTCAATACGAGCGTCAAGGGACTCCACTGTCTCGGTGACTCGTCAGGCTGGACGAGAGGTCTTATGATGGCATCCGCGATGGGTGTTCTTATGGGACGCAAGCTCGCTGAAAAAGAAGGTAAGTAAAACAAAACCGACCGCAACAACTGATATGTACCCCCTTCACTGTTGTCCAGTAAAGGGGGTACATATCAAAATTCAAGGCTAAGGTAGGAAAAAGCTACAGTGATTATATTAACCACAAAAGAGCACACTATGCCGCATCTCTTTTTGACCACACCGAATATACGGTTACCGAGATAGCAACAAAGGCAGGCTTTAACAGCGTATCCTATTTTAACAGAGTGTTCAAAAATCACATAGGACACACCCCGTGTGAATACAGGGACAGAAACTGGTAAAAACATAAAGGCGTTTGCAATGCAAACGCCTTTTAAATCATTCAACCTCTACCGTGTATACGTTAACGTCGTTTTTGTGTATTCCGAATTCTGCTTTACCCTCGCCGATCTCGGCAACATAGTCGCCGTAGAAGCCGCGAAGCTCAACGTAACCGTTTGCGTCTGTCTCAAGCTCAAGCTCGGTGTGCCATTTTTTGTTGAAAAGCTCCCAAAGTCTTGTTGCCGACTTTTTGGGCGAGAGATCGTGGTGGAAGAGACCGCCGTGACAGTTGTTTTCGTTCCAATAGTCGGGCGCTTCTCTGGAGTACGCATAACCGTCGGGGAGATTCCAGTAAACGACTGTGTCAACGGACGGGTGAGCAAAAAATACGGTGTAGAGCACCTCAAGCAGATCTGCCTGGAGCTCCTCGTCCTCGTCGGTTTCACCGAACGTGGGAACTGTCATTTCTGTAATTTCAAGAGGAAGACCGAATTCTGCGAGTGTATCGAGTCCCTTGAAAAGAGTCTCGGGGTTGAACATATTGTCAGTACGCATAAGTTCCTTTTCGTACTGTTCTTCTGTTTTTGATCTTGAGCCTGTGAACGTGTGGTGCTGAATTCCGATCTTGTCCATATCGGCGCCCTTAAGAAGCGATCTTTCAAGAAGCATAAAGTAGTATGAAAGATATTTTCTGCGTGCAACGTCAGTCACAGGCATACCTTCGTTGAATACAAGTACGTCCTCGGGGAAATACTTGCGGGCAAGGTTAAACGCCCATTCTACAAAATCACGCTTGTCAATGACCGCCGTTTTGTCTGCTCTGTCGCGAACCCACGTAAGCTCGTTCATTACCTCGAACTCAACGAGTCTGCCCGAAAAGCGCTCGGATATCTGACGGAAGCGCTCCTCGTATAATTTTTCCATCTTTTCAAGATCGTGTCTGGGAAGCCAGTCGGGGTTGAACGACTCGTATATAAGACAATGGAGCTTGGCGTCAATGCCGTTCTCCTCGCAGTATTCAACGCAAAGCTCGGGCGCGGGTCTGCGGTATATCTTGGGACTGTTCTTGTCGTATCTGAGCTTTCCTTCCTCGGGCTCGATGCCGTTCCAGTAGAAGGGAACGGTTGCGAGATTGAAATACTTTTTGAACATGTCACGGTACGTGGCGTTGTCCTTGTCGCTTTCAAACTCGTCAAGCATAAAAATGTTTGCGCCGTACTTGAAGTCGTGGCTTTTCTGCGTTAGCTTTACCTTCTTGCCGACAACGGGCGCACCGTTTTCGTCAACAAATCTGATTTTTGCGTATCCCTTGCGGTATTTTTCTATGTCAGATGCCGCGCGTCCCTCTAAAAGATCGCGGTGATCTGTGGCATCCTTCATCCATAAATCTCTTTTTTCTTTGGCAGTAAGCATTTTTATGCCTCCTTTTTATTGTTGTAATTAAAGTATAACAGAAAAAATCGGATTAAACCACCTGTGAAATCAACCTAAAGGTTGACTTTTTTGAACTGTTTTGCTATACTGTCTTTACAGATTAGGGGTGACAGTAATGATTTTTGAACAGGAATACGTAGCATTTGAGATACTTGACGTAATGTATATCGACCACGGTCCCGTAAAGCATATAAACACAGGACGCGATTTCTCCGCGCTCTCCTTCAGACTTGAATCGGACACCGAGATAATAAGCGAAAAGCACTCGTTTGAGCCGTCCAAGGACTCGCTTTGCTATTTTCCCGCCTACGTTGACTATAACCGCTTTTCAAGACGTGACCGTATGATAGTAATTCATATGAACGTCTTTAATTATAGCTCCGATATGATAGAGTACTATTTGCCTGCGAATCCCGATAGGTATAAGGAGCTTTTCGAGCTTATTCTGGCTAAATGGGAGTCAAAGGAGACCGCGTATAAAAGCGAGTGCGCGTCTATACTCAATCTTGTTTTTGCCGAGCTTTACAGAGCGACGCGAAGTGACGCGATAGATAAAAGAATATACGAGTCGGTGCTGTATATTGAGCAAAACTGCCTAAAAACCGACTTTGAATTGACTGCCGCCGCAGAGAAGTCGTATATCAGCTATGCGTATATGTGTAAGCTTTTCAAAAAGGAGATGAAGGTTTCCCCGAAGAAGTACATCATAGATAAAAGAATAGACTACGCGCGAACACTTTTGTCGACCGACTACTATTCGGTGGAGGAGGTCGCAGAAATGTGCGGCTACCGTGACACAAAGCATTTTTCAAGCGAATTTAAGAGAATATGCGGAATCTCACCGTCCGAATACAGAAAAAAGAGATAGAAAAAGCACCCAAAGGGGTGCTTTTTCTATCTTGATTTACTTGGTTTTCTCTATCCACTTTTTTGACCATTCAAATAATTCCTCGGACATCTCGCGGAAATTGACCGCACCGCCGTGCTTAAGATGCAGGTGTGTTTCAACTATGTTTTTTTCATCGGGCTCTACCGAATTCAAAAGCTCTGCGTGACGGCGGATGTATTTTCCCGTTTGCAGATAGTAAATAGCCTGTACGGTAAAGACTGCGGATTTGTAAAAGACCTTCAGTATATCGTCGAATTTGTCATAGAGCATATTGTGTACGCATCCGTGGTATATGTTGCACGCGCCGAGCTTGATGGCTTTGATTACGGCGTCACGGCCAAGCTGCTCGATAATACAGTCAAGGCTTCCGCGTATCGGCTCGGTGTCGTAATAAAACTGAAATAAGTCGGAGGGATCCCAATTAATAAGCTCGTCCTTACCCGAAAGAAAACCGCAGATAAGATCTCGGTGGGGAAGTGTGTCAAGCATCGCACCGTAAGCTTCAATATCAACGGGCGTGAGCTTGTCGAGAATCACAACAAGGTCAATGTCGCTCGTCTCAGTTGCCTCACCGCGTCCGTAGCTGCCCTGTAAGCCAATAAAGAATACGCGCTCACCGAATGTATCGTCAAGTGCCTTCGTGAACGTATCTGTAAAAGAAGTAATGTCTACCATGTGTTTGCCTCGTGTAATGTTATTAAAATAATTATATCATAAAATTGAGAGAATTGAAATACTTGATTAAAAAATCCGAGAACTTTGTTCTCGGATTTTGTCATGTGTGGCCGATTTAGATGCACGATGGTTTTGCAGAGGGTAGACTAACCCCTTGGCGATGATGGACGTTAAAAGGTTCCGCGTTCTACCGGACTTTTAACGCCATGCTTGCAACGAAATCTATGTAGTATAATTTTCTATCTCACTTCTAATAAAATCAAATCTTGAATGTGAAAAATCTCGTATGCAACGCTGAACCTGACTTTCTCCATCTTTGTCGATCCATATCGTACAGGTTGGGTAGTCAAAATCGGGATTTGCAAGAATGGATGTGTGCCTCTTTTCTTTCGGAATTTGAGGATAATCCCATGTATCGGTTATTCCATAAGGACCATTGTTCAATCCCTCATAGTATGCATCTACCTTTCTTGCGTTTTCCAAGGCAGACTTAATACAACGTATAGTATTAGCTACATCTTTCAACTCTGCATAATGTTCAGCCATGCGCGTGTATGCCAAGGAAATCATCACACTATCGTCAAGATAATCTTTGTTCTCGTAGAAAACCTCATACAATCTCGGTATTTTCTCAAGCATTGTAATTGCTTGTTCGTGTGTGAAAAAAGGTTTTCCATCCACCTCAATCATAGTCATAAAACAAATATCATCACAAAGAGAAGCAAAATCCCCTTCAATGCTATGATGCATATTATAAATTTTTTCCTTTCCTTGCGCCAACATAAGTTCAAAGTCGTGGTAGGAGAACATAAAATTTGGAACGCTCTCTGCAATGTTCATTGCTTTATCACGCTGTCCTTGGTTTATGTATATGCGACACAGCCAACCTTCCGCGCAGTTTTTGGTATATGCGTCTTTCGTTCCTTCGCGAATTTTTTCATACAGTGCAATTCTTTCTTTCAGACGGATATTGTATGTTTCTGGTTCTCCTGCATAGTCAAGAGAACGGGCGAGATTCAGCATAAGTGTATAGGATGCAGGATATTCGGCAAGTGCAAGTCGATAAATATTTACCGCTTCCTTACTACTACACTTTTCGGCTTCTACGATGATATTTTCAATTTTTTCTTCTTGCAAGGACAAGTCAATGCCAAGCAGAACATCTGCCGACACACCGAATATGTGAGATAAAAGCGGAATTTGGCTAATGTCGGGCGAGTTTCTGTCACATTCCCAAGCCGAAATAGCAGCTGGTGTCATATTTAGAAGTGCAGCAAGCTGTTCTTGTGTCATATCGTGTTCGTGTCGCAATTTTTTAATAGTTGATCCTATTGACATAATTTTTCCTCCGTAAATAGTTGTAATCAAGCTTTCCGATATCGGTTGATTATATTATACCATAAAATTTTTGATTTTTAAGATGACAAACGTATATGTTAACTATATTTTGGCTTGAATATTAAACTGAAAATATACTTCGTTGGTACGAAACTATCCCAAATGCCTTTGCATCTATGGCTTTGTAAATAAATTTTGAACGGGAAGGGTTTTTGAAAGGCTTCGGAAAGTGTGTGGCGGTTCGAATCTATCCACGGATTTGGTGCTGTGGGGAATCTATATGAAAAAATGCATTTCGCTGGTTCGAATCTGTCTACAGACCGAAAATGCCCAAAATGCATCTACAAAATTTCGAAAAACTTCAGAGTCGTAAGCTTTTAGTGATATGCTGACTTCGTCAGCGTGATATTTTTGCTTGCGCAAAAGTGATATTGCTTCACTTCGTTCCGCAGTGATATTATATTCGCCT
>JAZNNG010000034.1:0-6288 GCA_045580165.1 Eubacteriales bacterium | reverse complement strand
GAGTAATCTAAGATTTTGATACCATTTTCGAGTGGGTGCAAATTTTAGACTTATGGGTGCATTTCGGTGAAAGGTCTTGCACCCATTTTAGTTCGATAAATTGGAATTTGATGAAGTCCAAACTACTCTTTCTTTTCTGTGTTTTCTTCGTTTGTGTACTTCTTGAAAAAGTTTGCTAATTGCTCATCATAGCACCCGATAATACAAAATATCAATCCAAGTGGTGCACCTATAATAAACAAGACATAAGCAAAATCGCCTTCATACATAATTGCTCCCATTAATGCAATCATTAAAAAAGCAATTCCAAGCAACATTTTCTTTAACCCTTTCATATTGTAATTTCTCCTTTCGTATTTTACAAGCAAACAAAAAGGAAGCCATCTTTTGGATAGCTTCCGAAAATTCTACGAATCTCCCGACATCTGCTTATCAGGCATCCTTACGTTGGCATTATCCAAATCAAGTTCTCGGTCGAAGGTCACACCTTCCTCTCAGCCTGTATACAAGCTCCCGTTTGTTTAATTGTAAGTATATTATACACCATTTTATTCGAACTTGCAATAGCTTTCAATAATCTTAGCTGAAATATTTTCACCAACAAATTCTTATTTATCAGTGAGTTTATTATGATTTTTGCTTTCTATCGCATTGATATTTTAATTGGATTTCTTGTTTTTATCTATCAAGTAAAGGCTTTGCAAGGATATCATCCCTTCTGTCGATCAGATCATTTCCATTGATTGCCGCTTCGAGTGTGTCTGCACCGAGTCTGTCGATTGCCGCACCAAGACGCTCCTTGACATATCCGTTTTCCTTATACCAAAGCATAACCTTTTCAATAACGGTCGGAACTTCATCTGCCGAATATACATTATTCAAGAGTGTTCCCATGCGTTGGGTCTTTCCCCAAGTTCCGCCCACAAAGATACGGCAGACCGATTCTGCTTCCTTGGGAACAGCGCCAAAAGGACATTTTCCAACGCAAACACCGCAGCTTGTGCATTTAGACGTATCAATAACCGCCTTTCCGTTGACAACAGATACTGCCTTTGTAGGACAGCTTTCGGCAACGGCGCATCTCTTACAGCCGCGGCAAAGCTCGGCGTCAAAAGAGAATGCCTTGCATCCCTCAATACCTACGTCGTTAAGGCTCGGCTTCATACAGCTATTAGGACAGCCTCCTACGCCGATCTTGAACTTGTGAGGAAGCTTGACGTCGCGCATTCCTATGTAAAATTTATCGTAAATAACCTTGGCAAGAGCCTGTGTATCGATATTTCCGTAAACGCAGGTCGTACCCTTACAAGCGGTAATAGGACGAACCTTTGCGCCTGTTCCTCCAAAATACAATCCTCGCTCCGCCATAAACGCTTCAGCTTCGGGAATTTTGTCAAACGGAATGCCAACGATCTCTGCGGCAAGTCTTGCCGTGAAGATCACCTTTCCGTTACCGAATTTTTCTGTGCATTCCGCTATTGCGTGAAGCTCGTCGGGTGTGAAAAGCCCTGCAACCGTAACAATTCTGCCCGAGAAGCAGTCTGTTCCTCTGTTTCTGAGAAAGCCTCTTGCTTTCACACTTGTAATCTGTTCGTTCGTAAGCATTGTTGTTTACCTCGATTTCATTGACTTACATCTGTTTTTATGATATAATATTATATCATGTTTTGCACGATTTGTCAATAAAATACGCCGTTTATGAGGAAATATGAAAAACTTAAAAACAATAAAATATATAGTTGCATTTATATTGATTACGGCAACCCTGTTATCTATGCTTGCATGTAACGATCAGCTAAAGAACGAGAACGAAAACACGGTAGTCTTTACCGATGCCCTCGGACGTGAGGTAAACGTTAAAAAGAATCCCGAAAGAGTTGCCGCGCTTCTTGGGAGCTTTGCGGACGTTTGGATGCTTGCGGGTGGCAAGCTTTGCGCCTCGGCAGAGGATGCGTGGGAGGATTTCGGGCTTGACCTTGGGAATGCTGTCAATATCGGCGGCGCACATTCACCGAGCCTTGAGCTTTTGATATCCGCCGATCCCGATCTAGTCATCGCGAGCGCATCAACTGCCTCAAACGTTGAGCTTCGAGAAACGCTTGAAGCTATGGGAATTGCCGTTGCTTACTTTGACGTGGATGATTTCGAAGATTATCTGAAGATGCTCGATATTTGTACCGATATTACGGGTCGCAAGGATCTGTATGAGCAGAACGGACTTGCAGTTAAAGCGCAGATCGACAAGATCAAGGCAGAGTATGCCGAAGCCGATATTCCGGATGGAGAGCGAAAGATCCTTTTGCTGAGAGCCGCGTCAAGCTTTGTAAAAGCGAAAGGAAGCAGCGGAACGGTTCTCGGCGAGATGCTTTGCGATATGGGATGTATCAATATTGCCGACAGTAATACAAGCCTGCTTGAAAATTTAAGTGTAGAAGCGATTATTAGAGAAGAACCGCACCATATTTTTGTGGTGACTATGGGAAGTGATACCGAGGCGGCAAAGCGGTCGCTTGAAAATCTGATGAAGGAGAACCCTGCTTGGAGTACGCTCGATGCGGTAAAGAACGGCAGATTGCACGTAATGGACAAAACGCTGTTCAGTCTGAAGCCGAACGACAGGTGGGCAGAGTCATACGAGATACTATATGAAAAGCTTACGAAAAAATAAGATAGCTTATATATACTGCATCGCGCTTGGATTGCTGCTTCTGTCAGTAATTCTTGGAGTTGGTCTCGGCGCGACAAAAGTAAATCTTTGGGCTTCATTTTCGGAAATAATAAAAGGTAATGCAAACGGCTCAGAGGCGAGAATATTGCTCTACGTAAGATTGCCAAGAGTTCTTGGGGCACTTGTTTGCGGTATGGCTCTTGCCGTTGCGGGTGCGGTCATTCAGGGCGTGCTTGCTAATCGTCTTGCCTCGCCGAGTATTATCGGAGTCAATGTAGGCGCAGGTCTTGCCGTTACTGTTTGCTCGGCACTCGGCATCATGGGTGGTTGGAGGCTCTCTCTGTTTGCCTTTCTCGGCGCGTTTTTGACCGTGATACTTGTCAGTCTCGGTGCAAAAAAATGGGGCGCTTCAAGAGGAACGGTCATACTGATGGGAGTCGCGCTCAATGCTTTACTCGGCGCAATATCCGACACTGTCACCACCTTTAATCCCGAGGTCAGTATGATGAGCAACGATTTCAGGATCGGGGATTTTTCATCGGTGACTTACGCAAAGCTGATACCTGCCACGGTAATCGTTTTAACATCCGTCTTGATACTTTTGACGCTCTCAAACGAGCTTGATGTGCTCACGCTTGGTGACGAGAACGCTAAAGGACTTGGGCTGAATACGAACGTAATGCGTGTAATATTCTTGTTGCTTTCCGCACTATTGGCAGGTGCGGCGGTCAGCGTTTGCGGACTGCTTTCCTTCGTAGGACTTTTAGTACCTCACGCAGTGAGAAGAATAGCTACCTCGGAGTCCAAGCATCTGTTGCCGCTGTGCGCCTTGTTTGGCGCGGGCTTCGTTTCACTATGCGACACATTGGCAAGAGTGGTATTCGCACCCTACGAATTGCCCGTGGGAATCATTATGGCATTCCTCGGTGCGCCCTTCTTTATCTTCATTCTGATTCGCAAAAAAGGAGGACGCAGCCGTGCTTGAAATAAAAAACGTTACAGCGGGCTACGGAAAGCAGACTGTGCTTAACGGTATTACCGCTACCTTTGAGAAAGGAAAGCTGACGAGTGTTATCGGCGTGAACGGATGCGGAAAAAGCACGCTTCTTAAGGTGATGCTCGGTATACTGCCTATGACAGACGGAACCGTGGAAATAGACGGCGCGGAGCTTTCTTCGTTAAGGAGAAAAGAAATTGCGCAGAGGATAGCATACCTTTCACAAGGGAAAAACACTCCCGATATGACCGTTATGCAGATGGTGCTTCACGGCAGATTCCCATATCTCAGCTATCCGAGGAGATATACGAGCCGCGACAGAGAGATCGCTTTCTCTGCCATGGAGAAGGTAGGAATTGCAGACCTTGCGGAAAAGCCGTTATATTCACTTTCGGGCGGTATGAGACAAAATGCCTATATTGCAATGGCTCTTGCGCAGGATACCGATTACATTCTTCTGGACGAGCCCACCACCTATCTTGATATCGCTCATCAGCTTGAATTGATGAAGCTGTTAAAACGGCTTGGCAATAACGGCAAAGGGATCGTGACGGTGATGCACGATCTGCCGCTCGCTTTTGATTTTTCGGATAAGCTTACCGTGATGAACAACGGAGAAATCATTGCATATGGAGCACCGAGCGAAATCAGCAGCTTACCCATTATTGAAGATATATTCGGTGTGAAAATAAAGCAGATGCAAGACGGCAAGTATTTATATGAATATTGATAAATAATACCTCTGTTTTGAAATTGAGTGAGGGCTGACGATTGATTTCGTCAGCCCTCAAAATTTGCATCGGAGAAAACGAAGAAAAAGGCTTTGGAAATTGCTTTCCAAAGCCAAATTTGGTCGGAATGACAGGATTTGAACCTGCGACATCGTGCTCCCAAAGCACGCGCGCTACCAACTGCGCTACATCCCGAAAAGGTTGAATATAAAAAATGTGTTGAATTATTACTTAAAGTAGGTAGCGCGCTACGCTTGCATCCCAGTCCGGTCGCATAGTCGCTCACGGTCGCCTGTTCGGCTCGGCTTGCTCCTTGCTTTGCGGACTTCGCTGCGTCAAAACCGTCATTTAGAAGGTTTTGACTTGCTCACCAACTGCGCTACATCCCGAAAAAATACACACTACGTGTGGTGATATGCACGGCTTTGCAGTGATTAAAGTTAAAGGGACTGATTTCTCAGTCCCTTGGTGCTCCTGCGGGAATTCGAATCCCGGACACCTTGATTAAAAGTCAAGTGCTCTACCGGCTGAGCTACAGGGGCATATGCGTATTTTCACGCTTAAATATAATAGCATAATTAAAACGGTTTGTCAATACCCGTAAGAGAAAAATAGGCGTAAATTTGTTTAATTTTTAATTTGAAATGTTGGTAAGTAATAAAAATGCAAGAAAAATGTTATATACAGAAGAAAAAGTGCACGGAAGGTAATGAAATACCGCCGTGCACCTAAGACGCTAAAAGAGTAGTATTATTTCTTCTTGCGTGGCCAGAAGAGAATTGTAAAGACAGTGAATAGTGCAAAGAGAACGAACGACAGAATGCACAGAATAAGTGCAAGCGTTGTATCTGTAAAGATAGGAGCGGCGAAAAGCCAAGTTCCAAGCGTTACAAGACCGATATAAAGAAGGAAGGTCACAAGCGGATAGGCGCGCCTTCCGTCGGCGGTCGATACGAAATATCCCTTCACAAGCGAGACGACACTGCGTAACCAGATTACGACACCCACTATCTGACAGCTTTGTGCAATATTGAAGATGTTAAACTGCTTAAGGACTAAGCCAATCGCAATCAGCAGTATCACGGTAAACTCAATTACAGTAAGCACGAGAACCGTGCTCTTGGCTGTCGATAACCGCTTTACAAGAAAGGTGAAAAGATAGATTAAGAGCGCTGCGGCAAGCGCTACGTCGAGTATAACCTCTCCCAGTGAAAACACGGGGAGAAGCAGAATACCGAGAGCCAAGAAAATAATCGAGAGAACTAAGTCAACGACGTGATTTTCATAAAAATCCTTCATAATTTCCTCTTACTTCATAATAAACTTAGAGAAGCTCTTCTTTCCGCGCTTGATAAGCACGCCGTCTTTAAGCTGTTCTTTCGTTATAAGCGCCTTGAAGTCGGTTACCTTCTCTCCGTCAACCGAAACGCCGCCCTGCTCGATAGCGCGTCTGCCCTCGGAGCGCGAAGGAACCATTTTTCCAAGCACGAGAAGACCCGAGACGTCTATTGCACCGTCGCGCAGAAGCTCCTCGGAAACCTCTACGGTGGGGGTAAGCGCGCTGTTACCGTCTGCGAAGAGTGCGCGAGACGCAGCCTTGGCACGCTCTGCTTCTTCTTCGCCGTGTACAAGCTTGGTCAGCTCATACGCGAGTATTTCCTTCGCCTCGTTGAGCTGTGCGCCTTCCCACTTGTCCATCTTGTCAATCTCCTCAAGAGGAATGAAGGTGAGCATTCTGATGCACTTAAGAACGTCAGCGTCCGCTACGTTACGCCAGTACTGGAAGAAGTCGTAGGGTGATGTCTTCTTCGGGTCGAGCCATACCGCGTTGCCTGCGGTTTTGCCCATTTTCTTGCCCTGCGAGTCGGTGAGAAGGGTAATAGTCATTGCGT
>JAZNNG010000033.1:0-19340 GCA_045580165.1 Eubacteriales bacterium | reverse complement strand
AGTGTACGGTTTACAAAGTTTCCCCACGCGCCTACCAGCTCAGAGTTGTTTTGCTTTTTGAATTCTCTCCAAGAGAAATCCGTATCTCTTTTTTCGGGGCCGTTGGCAATAAAAAAATATCTTATAGCATCGGGGTTGTATTCTTTGGCAATGTCCTTCGCCCACACAGCCCAATTTTGGCTTGTAGATATCTTCCTTCCCTCAAGTGTAATATATTCGCTTGAGATAATGTAATCCGGCAAACGCAATCCGTCTCCGTGAGCTAACAAAAGTGAAGGCAAAATAATCGTATGGAACGGTATATTGTCCTTGCCGTGCACATAGTAGTGCCGGCTTTCTGCTCCATATGCGTCTTTGAAATCAATTCCTCTTTCTTCGCACAGAACAGATGTTGCGGACAAATATCCCAAAACATTTTCTGCCCAAATATAAATTTTCTTATCCTCATATCCGGCTTTTGGAACATCGATACCCCAATCCAGATCGCGCGTAATAGCACGATCTCGGAGTCCTTCGTTAATATACCTCTTTGTAAATGCGATAGCGTTTTTGCGCCAATATGGATGAGCATCGAGGAAATCACATAGTTCATTTTTCAGTTTTGAGATTTGCAAAAACAATTGAGTTGTTTCACCAAATGACAGTGGCGTTCCGCAATCAGCGCATTTTGCGTCGATAACGGTATCTACCTCTAATACTTCTCCGCAGGAATCACACTGATCTCCACGAGTTGCAGAACCGCACGACGGACAAGTTCCTACGACTAATCTATCTGTGAGTACCTTGTTACACGTGGGGCAGAAAGCTTGCTTTACTGTCCTTTCCTCTATATAGTTACCGCTATATAACTTCTTGTGAAATTCCGAAACAAACTCCTTATGCTTGGGGGCTGATGTTTTGGTATAGAGATCGTATGAGAATCCAAGCTTTTCGAATACCTCACAAAATTCTTTGTGATAATGCTCGCTGATTACATCGGGTGTAGAGTTCTCCTGCTTTGCTCTGATAGTAATCGGTGTACCATGACAATCACTGCCGGATACATAGAATACACGTTTTCCTTTTGCTCTGAAATAACGGGCCAGAACATCACCCGGAAGTAGGGCAGCTATGTGCCCAATGTGGAGAGAACCATTAGCGTATGGCCATGCTCCACCTACAATAATGTTTTCCATAATTCATACCTCATTTCTTTTAATAGTTGTAACACTTAATTGTTGTGCAGAAAAACTGCAAAATAAAAACGCTCTCACCCCCATACACATAGTACAAGGGACGAGAGCGAAAAACTCACGTGTTACCACCCTAATTCACTTGTTTCTCACGATAACAAGCCTTATCAAGTTCGGATAGGAAATGATCTATCGAAACTCTATCGCTATTACGGGCGACCCCGGCGTAGCCTAACCATAAAGACTCGGTACGCAGCTCGGAGACCATGTTCGGCAAAATACGCTTTACCCATTCACAGCACATCCGAAGATGATGGGATTCTCTGAAAAGCTTCAAATGCTTACTCTTTCTCGTCGTTGCTATTGGAATACATTATATCATACTTTGGGCTAAAAATCAATAGATTTTGGAAAAGTGTTTTTTATTTGTTGCAAATATAATGGGTATTGCTGCGGATGATGCCTCCGAGAGCAACCACGGTCGCTCTCGGCGGTTTCATTATATTTTATTCTTCATACACCAATACCGTCGGGGGGCAACAATAATCAACATCCTTCAAATGCAATCCTTTGTCATATGCCTCACGTACAATGGACATAACAAAATAAGCAGTTGCTT
The DNA here is from genome assembly GCA_045580165.1 of Eubacteriales bacterium. Lineage (GTDB taxonomy): Bacteria > Bacillota > Clostridia > Oscillospirales > CAG-272 > UBA4717. The sequence goes on along the minus strand of JAZNNG010000033.1, from coordinate 17,549 downwards.
CCATGTATCTGAAAAGCTCGGGAACAGATGTCAGGTGTTTTGGAACAGGGGTTTTCAAAGAAGTAATAAAAGTAGTAAATTCTACTCCTATCACCGCTTTAATTTCTTCGGTCGCATTTTTAATCAACGCACACATTTCATCATAATCGGTTTTCTTCAATACGGGGATCTTGACGCATAACTTATCCTCTGTGCGTCCTATTACCCCAAACTGTTCAAGGGTGGGGATATAAGAAATAAAATCGTTCGGGATATCTGATGTTTCAAGTGAAATGCCGTCGTAGATACTCCATAATAGCGGAATAATATGCTTAAAATACAGTTCATATGCGCCACCGAAACGATGAGGGCTATCCCATAGCGTGGTGTCAAATTCATAAAGGCGGATACGCTTTGTTCGTCCGACGGATACTGCTTCCGATGTGCGATGACCTCCATGTATGCAGTACTCAGACGCATCCATGTACTCCTTTGTATTATATCCGGCATCAAAGGCTATTGCTTGAGCAAACCACCAACCGCCGTCTTTTCGCTTCGGAAACTTGGGAGATTCAATCTTGCCGGTTCCAAAATGCTGGAAATCTTGCAACGCCTTCAAAACGGCATATCTGTCAAGCTTTGTCCTTTCCTCGCCATCCATACTTTTTACGAAATCCATTTTGGAAATCTTAGCGGACATTTTTTCGACAATGCTCCATACAGTATCAAACTGCTTGTGTGCAAAATTTTTCTGTGATTCGAAATTTTTTAGAATATCCTGCGCCTTACTGATAATGAAATCGGAATACACCTTGCCGCTATCCATCTGTACCATCAGCTCGCCATCTATGAGCTTTTTGACGATCGGCTCAATGTAAGCAGCAGGAATACCGATAGCTTTGGAAAGGTCACTGATTGTTATGGGCTTATCATATGCAAGAATCAAAAGGTTCTGTGCAATCAAATCCCCTTCTACAAGGGATATAGGCTCTCCCTTGAGTCCATCCGAGCCACCAAAAGAAAGATTTAATCTTCCGGGCAAATAGTTTTCTCTTGTTTCCATAGTTTCAAGTCCTTTCTTCATCTGATTACGACCTGCTGACAATCGGCTTTTTACCGTTCCTTCGGGGATACCAAGACCCTCGGCAATATCCGAAACACTTTGATTCCCAAAATAAAAGCGTATTAGAACATCGCGTGTAATAAAACTAAGATGATTTAGCTCCTTACGTACCTTGGATGCTTCTTCGGAGGTGAAATATTCTTCATCCTCGTCTTCCGCAACCTCGGCGCTTTCGTCTAAACATACTGTAACGGGTGAGCGATATTTTTTTCTAAGGTTATCGTTATGCTTATGGCAGAGCGTATTGGTAAGCCAAGTTTTTGGATGCTCTATTACCCCTCCGCGGTGCATGTAGGCAAAAGCCGCAAGCATTGTGTCTCCTACAAGATCTTCGGCATCATTTTGCGAGTTGCATTTTGATGTCGCAAGTCTTATCAGATAATCATAATATTGAATGATTTCCTCATTTGTCATAAATTTACCTGCTTTCCGGAATGCTTTTGAACGTTCACCTAAATAGTCGTAATAAGTGGATCTTGGTTCGAACCTGAAATGAGATTTTTGTAATTATATCATAACTTTGTGAATTAGTCTATAACGAAACCGCCGAGAGCGACCAAACGGTTACTCTCGGCGGTGGTGTTTTATATTAGTTATATAAGTACCAACTGTGTTGGACTACTCGTTCTAAAATCCTCGAAATAGTAAGTTACATTTCCAAAGAATATAATGTATTTATTCGTTGCATCAGAGGAAAAATCCATAGAAGCAAGAAACACTTCTACTTCCGAGGCGTTGGTGTCTTTTCAGTCAACTTTTTAGCAAAGCTCTGTCTACTCCTATACCCGATATATGCTCCGATAACTATAGCAACAATGTAAAAAGCATCACAGATCAACATACCCAACACATAGCACCTCGCAGGAGCATATCCAACCTGACCAACGGGAGTATTTGCACCCCCGCAAAATATTTCGCCCAAATACCAGGCAGCCCCGGAAATATACATAGCAAAATTAAAAATAGGAGCAACCGACATTTGATAAATACACATCAATCCTGCTGAAGCAATCGTTTCCCAAAGACAAAAACTCTTTTTCTTATACGATATTCTTGAGGAGCATACTGCCATGGCAATTGATAGAACAGTAATATATCCAACAATGCGGCACATTCGGTCGATAAACGGAGAAATTGTAAAAGTAAGGCTAACAATTATAATAAGCAAGCCGTCAGCGATTAACAATCCGACCCACATATACCCTACTAATCCGAGAAAAAGAAGCCCCGATTGTCTGATAATTTCCTTAAACCGATTCATTAATAACCCTCCTTTTCTATTTCTATAATACACTATTTCGTGACGGTTTTCAATAGTTTTTGTTTATATTTTTGATGCTTACTAAACATTAGTGATTCAAAGCCTTCCCTTCAAGGGGAAGGCTATAAAAAGGTGATATAAATGCTTATTACATAGTTCTTTGCCATTTTGCTTTTGTCTTCACCGCAGTAGTCACCGCCAACTCCCACCACGACACGCGGGCTTTCTTTATACACAAAAACGTACCGAGCATTCGCTCGGTACGCTTTTTGTTTTATTCCTCGGGCATTATATATTCAAGCACGGTTGCACCGTCACGCGTTGTCTGTGCCACGAACACCACCGTATCGAGAAAGCTTCCCGTACGCTTTGCAACAAGCCTTTCGGGGCTCGAAAACTCGGTTTCGAGTATATCTCCCTCTCCTACCGCTATCTTACTGCAGGGAGTGAAGTTTTCGCCGTAAACGAATATGAATTCGTCCTTTATTTCCACAGAAGTTATCTTCACGGGGTGGCAGGAATACTTAAGCTCGCTCGGAGCAGTTTCCTCTACCTCCTCGTTCGTCATTGAATATTCAAGCAGCTTGAGTCCTTCCTGATATTCGTCGGTTCCCATATATTTATGATGGTACTTTGTCAAGGTGCCCTCGCTCGTGCCCATCATCTTCTGCACCTGCGCAAGAAGCTGATAGGTTTCAAGGTTCATATCCTCGCCCTCGAGTCCGTAGTTCGACCAGATAACGTACTCGGAGGTGAAGGCGTTGGGCGCATGATCGCTTATATAGTTCACGCTGAAGTCGATGGCGGGAAGATGGTCGCCGTAAATTACTACCACGCACTTCTCGTCATAGTCCTCAAGCTTATCTATAAGGTCGCCGACCATGGTGTCCATTTCCTTCGCGGTGCTTGCGTAGAAGGAGAGCCCCGCCTGCTTTTCGGGGGTGAGGTTATCCGCTTTGGCGTCTACGTACTCGGCAAACTCGTTCGGGTTGACGTAGCCGGCGTAGGGTCCGTGTCCCTGCACCGAAACGGTGAACACGAAGTCGCTTCCGTCGGTCGATTTCAGCGCCGACAGTATCTCACCGGGAAGGATATCGTCCTTGGTCCAGCTTAAGCTGTTGCGCTTATAGCCGTTCATATACTCGATAGGAGTAAAGGTATCAAAGCCGAGGTGACTGTACGCTCTGTTGCGCTCGTAGAAGAGCGCGTTGTAGTTGTGTATCGCGTGGGCGGTGTAGCCCATTTTCTTCATATTAAAGGGGGTGGCGTCACCGAGCACGTTTTCCTTGAGAAGCGTATAGTAGGGTGACTCGCCTATCGTGAAGTGGTCGAGGTTCATACCGGTGAGCACCTCGAATTCGACGTTTGACGTACCGCCGCCGTACGAGGGCACGTACAAAAGTCCACTCGGATACTCGTTACAGAGACGTCTGAAGTTCGGTACGGGGTCGTCGACCGACAAGGTCACTCCGTGCATCCACGAAGTGTCGAAGAAGGATTCAAGCTGAAGAACGATGATGTTCGGCTTATCCTCCTCTATCGGAATTTCGGGAGGCACCGTCTCGGACTCGCTTGCATTAAGCTCCTCTTTAAGAGTGTTGACCTTTTCGTCCGAATAATCATCGGGTAGGTTTACGCCCGTCGCGCCTGCGCTCTTGTAGAAATTATACGCAAAGCCGTTTCTCTCGTAATATTCGTTGGGAGTTTCCTCTCCGCGAGGGAAGAAATCGAAAACGCTTATTATAACAACGTAGACTGCGAGAAGCACGAGTATTGGCGCCGCAAGCTTTATATCGCGTTTGAAATCCACCTTGTAGCGCGGTCCGAAGCGGAACAGAAGCACCATTGCCGCAAGCACCGCAACGATTCCGATAACTATGAGCGATATCTGCCATGGCTTCATATAAAGTCCGATAAGCTGAGTCGCCTCGCCCGTGAGTCTGAAGTCGGACGCCGATATCGGCAAAGGTCTGAAGCCAAGCACTATTGCGTTGGTGACACCTATAATAAGCCACACTACCGTAGGTACGGCGAAAGCAAACCACTTGCGCTTAACTATAAGCATAAAGAAGGTGGTCGCCATTATGAGCGCAGTATTTATGAGGAAGATCGGAAAGCTCAGAAACAGGTGCGAAAGCGCACCGACTATCGAGCCTCTCTGAAGCCACTCAAGTATGAAGTTTACCCCTGCCGAGCTGCCTATCCACGTAAGAAGGCAGGCAAGAGGTGAAATATCTCTGTATTTTACGGGCGCTTTTGTCTTTGCCGCCCGTGTTTCGTTTATTGGCATTTTTATACCCCGAAAGACGTCTTTCATTCAAATTCTTTAAGAAAATATATTTTTGAATCATCCACCGAGAAAATTTGTCCCGACAGATAATCGAACTCGTTTCCGCTTTTTTCAAAGGACATACGAAGCTTATAGGCGTAGAGTGCCTGATACGAATATCCTGCCTTACGGTCGTCGCGGTTGACGCCGTATTTGCCGTCGCCGAGAAGCGGATGTCCGATAGACGAGAGATGGGCGCGTATCTGATGCGTTTTACCCGTTATCAGCTCTACCTCAAGAAGCGACAGTCCTCTTTTTTCCTTCAAGACCTTATATTTTGTTACAATCTCCTTATATCCCGAGAGCTTTTTCGTCTTTATATCGACGAGATTGTTATCTCCGTCCTTTTTGAGAAAGCCGCATAGAGTCTGCTCCTTTGCGGGCATTTTTCCGTGTACCGCGCATAGATAAAGCTTATCAAGCTCACGTTTTTTGATTTTTTCATTGAAAAATCTGAGCGACGCGGCGGTCTTTGCACCGATAACGATGCCGCCCGTGTTTCTGTCAATACGGTTACAAAGCGCGGGAGCAAACGACTGCTCTGCGTTCGGGTCATACTCGCCCTTACGGTAAAGGTAAGCCTTGATGTGACTTATGAGGGTATTGACCTCCTCGTTTTCGTCCGAGTGAACTATAAGTCCGGGTTGTTTATTTACGAGAATAATGTTTTCGTCCTCGTAAATAACGTCGATATTGGGCTTTAAGCGCATAAACGCGTTGTCGCTTGCGTCTGCGGCGAAGAACTCCTCGGAAATGAACATTTCCACGGTGTCACCCTCGCACAGAATATAGCCTGCCTCTGTGCGCTTTCTGTTTACCTTTATCTTTTTGGTGCGTATTGATTTATATAAAAGCGACATTGGGAACGCCTTTAAGGTCTTGATGATAAACTTATCGAGCCTCTGCCCCGCGTCGTTTTTGCCTATATATAAGGTCCGCATATTCTTCCTTAATCAGTCAAAGGGTATATTGCCAAGCAACACACCCCTTGATACTCTTATTTGTCTTTGCTTATTTCGTGCCGAAAAGTCTGTCGCCCGCGTCGCCGAGTCCGGGAACTATGTACGCGTGATCGTTAAGCTTTTCGTCAAGCGCTGCGATAAAAATGTCAACGTCGGGGTGAGCCTCCTGAACCTTCTTGACGCCCTCAGGTGCGCCGACGAGGCACATAAGGCGAAGATTGGTACAGCCCTTGTCCTTGAGCATCTGAAGTGCGTCAGCCGCGCTTCCGCCCGTTGCGAGCATAGGGTCGACCACGATAACTATTCTTTCTTCAATGTCGAAGGGGAGCTTGCAGTAATATTCAACGGGCATATGTGTGTCGGGGTCTCTGTAAAGGCCTATGTGACCCACCTTGGCAACGGGAACGAGGCTCAAGAGTCCGTCCACCATACCGAGTCCTGCGCGAAGTATCGGAACGATTGCAAGCTTCTTACCTGCGATGGTCTTCGCCTTCATCTTGGAAACTGGTGTTTCTATCTCTATTTCCTTGAGGGGAAGATCGCGTGTAAGCTCGTAGCCCATAAGCATTGCGATCTCATCAAGAAGCTCGCGGAAGTCCTTGCTTCCCGTCTTCTTGCTTCTCATTATTGTAAGCTTATGCTGAATCAGGGGATGGTCGATAATATGAAGTGTACTCATTTCAAAGTCCTCCTATTTTTATATCACATATATTATATCACAAATTTGATGAAATGCAAGAGTTTTGAGAAATACATTTTAGTTTTGATGGTTAAAATCGTTTGTTTTACTTGTAGGGGTCGACGTCTGCCGCGACCCATTCATAAAGACACCAATCAAAAAACGGGGTGGACACTTTCACCACCCCGTTTTAAATTCAGTTATAAAGCTTTACAAGCGCCTTTGCAGAAGTAAAGCCGCTTGCGTTATAAAGCACGAGCGCGTCGGTAACGTCGCCTATCTGCTTCGTATACGACACCATTCCTGCGTTGAAATATCTCATATCGATAACGTATATCTTCTCGAAATGGCACGCCAGCATCGGTAACATACAGTTAGCGTAAGAGTCCTTTGCCATGATAAGAACTCTGCCGTTCTCGATCTCGGTTTCGACCTCGATAAGCGCCGTATTGTCACCGAGGAAGTACGCGTACTTATCTCTTGTTAAAAGCTTATCTTCATTGTAGAAGCTGTCTGTGATCTGCGCTCCGTTATTATAACTCAGCTCGACCTTATTATTTTCCTTAGGCTCGTACCTGACTATCGTATCGGTATCCGACTTGATGTTGAGCTTTGCAATAACCGTGCCGAGGAAGGCATCGCTTACCTCTACCCTTTCAAATTCGTCCTTTGAAAGCGGCTCAAAGCCAAAGCCCTTTATGAGCTCAGTGTAAGCAAGATACGCGCCGTCTGTCGTCCAATGGTGGTCGGTACGGTAGTAGATATAATCGTCCTTATTTGCTCTGAGCACGGGACGTAGGTCAACAAACGAGTCGCCGAATTTCTCGGACAATCCATCGAAAAGCGTATCCCAATCATACTCGTCGGCAAGCCACGGAAGCTTATTCGTGAGGATCATCGCCGCCACGGGAGCGATCGCGATAACAGGCTTATTTTTGATCTCGGGCGTCATATTTTCAAGGAATTTTTCGAGCTGACTTATGTTTTTATCAAGCTGCTCCTTATCAATATCGTTTTCGTTAACTCTTTCGATAAAGTAGCCGTCCTTTCCAAAGTACACGCCGTTGGATGAGGTCTTACCGAGAAGTCTTTCGACTCTCGACTTTATATTTATCCACGCGTCACGCCACACGAACTGGTCGGTAACGAAGTCCTCGTAGCCCTTTGTGAATTCTCCGCCAAAGATGGCTTCAAGCGAAAATTCGGGCATCTGCGCAAGCGGTCTGTTTTCGCTCTCCGAGCTGTCTCTCACGGGGTTTACCATACTTGCAAAAGTCAACGCCGCAAGCAACGTGAAGAAAAAGACGCAAACGATTATTTTAGCTTTTTTCATAATATTTCGTCCCCCCTTCTCAGAATCTGAAGTACAAGAACGGGTTATAGGACGAGTTTACAAGGTAAGCGGTTCCGATAACCACGATAAGCGAAACGTAAGCGATTCTCACACCTGCGTAAACTGCAGGGGTCTGCACCTTGCCGACAAGCCTTGTAAAAAGCTTTTTCGGAATATCGGTCGACGCAAGAGCGAATACCGCAAGAAGCAGAATGTTATTAACGAGAGTATAAAGCGCGGTCGGGTCAGAAAGTCCGTTCGCGCCGAACATTGACTTGTAAAAGCCCATAATGTCGGGAGTGGACTCGAATACGAAGAACACCCAGCCGAAAATTACTATAAGAAGTGTATATATGTGTGAAACAAACGCAGGTGCCTTCTTCAGATACCTCATAAGGAAGAGCTTTTCGATAAGCAGAAGCGCTCCGTAGTAAACTCCCCAAAAAATGAAGTTCCAGTTGGCTCCGTGCCATACTCCCGTAAGGAGCCACACGATAGCGATATTTCTTATTTGCTTGAATTTGCCCGCACGGCTTCCGCCGAGAGGGATATAAACGTAATCCCTGAACCAGCTTCCGAGAGATATATGCCATCTTCTCCAGAATTCCGTTATGCTCTTTGACATATAGGGGTAGTTAAAGTTCTCGAGGAACTCAAAGCCGAATACTCTGCCGAGTCCGATAGCCATATCCGAGTATCCCGAGAAATCGAAGAATATCTGGAACGAGTATGCTATAATAGCAAGCCACGCGCCGAGCGCGGACATTCCCGCAGTTCCGCCTGCGGTGAGTGAATCGAATATTTCGCCTGCGGTGTTGGCGAGAAGTATCTTCTTTCCGAGTCCCACCGTAAAGCGCATAATACCGCTTGTAAAGTTATCAAGGTGTATCTTCGGCTCAACTAACTGCTCTGCGATAGTGTTGTACTGCACTATCGGACCCGCGATAAGCTGGGGGAAAAGCGCAACGTACGCGCCGAAGGAAATAATGTTTTTCTGAGGCTTTGCGTCGCCTCTGTAAATGTCGATGGTATAGGACATGGTCTGGAAGGTATAGAACGAAATGCCGATAGGAAGCGCCACTCCCTTAAACGGTATTGCCAGACCGAACACCGAGTTTATTGTGTTTACCACAAATCCCGAATACTTAAAAAATCCGAGAAGCGTGAGGTTTATAATGATGTCGACGATGAGCGTCGTCTTTGCGGCGCCCATACGCCCTTCATTTTTGAATTTGTATACGAGCATACCGTGGAAAAAGTCCACCACGGTTGAAAAGAGCATCAGCACCACGTATACAGGCTCTCCCCAAGCATAGAAAATAAGACTTGAAAAGAAAAGTATTGAATTTTTAGCCCATTTCGGTACTATGAAATAAAGGAGTAGCACCAACGGGAGAAATCTGAATAAAAATACGAGACTGCTGAATACCATTTTCTGCTCCGCGCCGCTAATGCGGCTTTACAAAATTACTTTGTGAGGAACTCCTCAACCTTGTCGATAACCATCTGGTTGTTGTCAGATGCGTACTTGAATGCGCCCTCTTCGTCATCCATATACTCGTCCGGAACGTAGCCTGTGAGGATAAAGAGAACGTAGTCGCCGATCGTTGCAACCTTTGCCGCCTTGAGCTTGGGCAAGTTCATAGGATACTGCATGGAATTTTCAACCTGATATGTGTGGTAATCGTTAAGCGCCTTTTCAACGTCCTGAACGTGACCGTCCTTAGCCTTGATTACCATATAGGTATCGATTCTGAAGCTGATCATGGGCATCTGTGCTGCGTATTCCTCTACCCACTCTGCCTTTACGCCGTAGGTATCTGCAAGAGATTCAGCGGGGATGTCTGCATCTGCGCCGTAGTATTCGCCGAGTACGTTCTTAACCTCGTCAAGAACTGCCGATGCGGCAACGTCCTTAACGGTTACCTCGGTATTGGTGTTAGATTCGTCTGTGATCTTGCCGTCCTCAGCGGAGCAAGCTGCAAAGCAAGCGCATGTGAGAACGAGTGCGAGAAGAAGTGCAATAATCTTTTTCATTTTGTTTTTTCCTTTCATTTGTCAAAAGATAAAATTTATTAAACTTAAAAAGTTTACTAATATTTTGGCGTAAAGCGGCGGATTATATTCGCGCTTTACTTTTTATCGCCTTTTTCAAGGTCTCCCATACGGGAACGGACACCAGAACAAATACTGCCATAAGTGCCGTACTTACAAGAAGTCTGACTCCGATGTCATTAACGCCGAATCTGTCAAGGTGACGTCTTACTATAAAAAGCACGAGAACGTGCGAGAGATAAAGCATATAGCTTGACGAGTCGAGCGCTTTGACTGCCTTCGGTGTATCCGCGCATTTGTCTGCTACCCACGCAAACGCGGTAAAGAATGCGAGCACGGCGCTCACCGAATACGCGAAGTGCAGAGTTTCAAGCCAGCCTATGTAGATGCGTCCGCTTGAGGTGAGGTAGGACAGTGTAAGATTTGCCGCCGCAAAGACGCCGAACATCACGAAAACCGATATCTTTGCCGAAAGCAGAGCCTTCTTTACCTTTTCGTAATTCTTACCGACTACCGCGCCTGCCACGAAGTAAAAGAGGTAGGTGGTGAAAAGTCTGTCGTTATAGGCGAAATAATACTCAGGCTCAAAAAGCGCCACTAACTGCGGCATATACTGCCCGAGCATCAGAGAGATAAAGAGCGAGTATATGACGGGAGTGAAGCTGTCGGTCTTTTTTAACAGCTTACTTATTACGGGGGTTATGAGATACATCTGGCAGATAATTATAACGAAGTAGAACTGTGCCGATATATCTCCCGTTATAAGATAATGGAAAAATTCTCCCACGTCCGTGTTTATCCAACCGACCAGCGCGAAATAGGCGTAGTAGATGACCACCCATATCACGTACGGCAAGACCACTCTTTTAAGCCGTCCCAGATAAAAGCCGCCGATACCGTCACAGGACCTGTCCTTTATAAAAAGCTTGACTCCGCTTAAAAACACAAACCCCTGCACCACGAACTGAAAAAGCTTCCACGGTGCAAATATTATGAAATACTGAAGTGAGCCTCTGTCAAGTCCCGTAACGCTCTCGGAAAATATATGCACGAATATTACCATTACGGTAAATATGACGTTCATAAAGCTAAGCTCGATCAGGCGTTTTTTGCCCGTGACACCGAGGTTACCTTGAACCGTTTGCTCTGTTTTCATTATCTCACCGCCCATCAATTTTCGTACCTATCATTGACAAGCCGTATATTAGTCAACAATAGCTCAAAAAACACTCACCCTAAAAAAGCCGCAATTTTTTGCGGCTTTTTGGGGATCAATATTCTGCGTTTCCTACCGTTCTCGGATAAGGAATTACGTCGCGTATGTTGGATACGCCCGTGAGGTACATAATAATTCTCTCAAAGCCGAGACCGTAGCCTGCGTGCTTTGTTCCGCCGTAGCGGCGAAGATTTAAGTACCACCAATAGTCCTCCTCCTTGAGTCCGAGCTCTGCCATTCTCGCCTGAAGCACGTCGAGTCTTTCTTCTCTCTGGCTTCCGCCGATTATCTCACCGACTCCGGGTACGAGAAGGTCCATAGCGGCAACCGTCTTGTTGTCGTCGTTGAGTCGCATATAGAAGGACTTTATTTCCTTGGGGTAATCTATTACGAACACCGGCTTCTTGAATATCTGCTCGGTGAGGTATCTCTCGTGCTCTGTCTGAAGGTCGCAGCCCCACGATACGGGGAACTTGAAGTCCGCGCCGCTGTTTTCGAGAAGCTTTATCGCGTCGGTATAGGTTACCTTTTCGTAGTCGCTGGCAGCGAGCATATTGAGTCTTTCAAGAAGGGTCTTATCAACGAAGCTGTTGAAGAACTCAAGCTCCTGCGCGCAGTTTTCAAGAACGTGGTTGATGATATACTTTATCATATCCCACGCAAGCTGCATATTATCGTTAAGATCAGCAAACGCGATCTCGGGCTCTATCATCCAGAACTCTGCCGCGTGACGCGCGGTGTTGGAATTTTCTGCTCTGAAGGTGGGTCCGAAGGTATAGATGTTACCGAACGCCATTGCGTAGGTCTCACCCTCAAGCTGACCCGAAACCGTAAGGTTTGCGCTCTTTCCGAAGAAGTCCTGTGAGAAGTCTACCTTGCCGTTTTCGTCTCTCGGGATATTGTCAAGGTCGAGAGTCGTTACTCTGAACATTTCTCCCGCGCCCTCACAGTCCGAGCCCGTGATAAGCGGTGTGTGAACGTAAACGAAGCCTCTGTCGTGGAAGAAGCTGTGGATAGCAAACGCAACCTCACTTCTTACGCGGAATACCGCCGAGAAGAGATTTGTTCTCGGTCTGAGATACGCCTGCTCACGGAGATATTCAACCGTGTGGCGCTTCTTCTGAAGCGGATAGTCGGGAGTCGAAAGTCCCTCTACCTCTACCTTGGTAGCCTTTATTTCAAAGGGCTGCTTCATTTCTGGGGTAAGCTCAACTACACCCGTAACTACTACCGCAGAGCCAACGTTGAGCTTTGCGATCTCATCGTAGTTGTCTATCTTATCTCTCTCAAATACTACCTGAGAGCATTTGAAGCAGCTTCCGTCGTAAAGGTCGATAAAGCCGCACGCCTTGCTATCGCGCACGCTTCTTGCCCATCCGCCGAGCACTACCTCTTTGCCGGCAAATGCTTCCTTGTCGGCGTAAATGTCTTTTATAAGCTGTCTTTTCATTTTGCGAATCCTTCCGATCAAATAAGAAAAGGTTTGTTAGTTTTTCTTTTTGCCAAGGTATGCTTCCTTGACCGCTTCGTTTTCAAGAAGCTCTGCGCCCGTTCCCGAAAGTGTTATGTTTCCCGTTTCGAGCACGTATGCAGTATGCGCTATCTTGAGCGCCATATTCGCATTCTGCTCAATAAGCAGAATGGTAACGCCCTGCTTGTTTATTTCCTGTATGACGTTGAAGATGTCTTTAATTACAAGCGGAGCAAGTCCGAGCGAGGGCTCATCCATCATAAGAAGCTTAGGATGGCTCATAAGCGCTCTCGCAACCGCGAGCATCTGCTGCTCACCGCCCGAAAGAGTACCTGCGAGCTGCCAGCTTCTCTCCTTAAGTCTCGGGAATATGCTGTATACCCACTCGATATCGTCGTCAAGGTCGTCTTTTCTCAGATATGCGCCTATCTTGATGTTTTCAAGCACCGTGAGGTCGGGAAATACCCTTCTTCCCTCGGGAACGAGTGTTATTCCCTGCTCGATTATTTTATTGGTGGGAAGGTGCATAATATTCTTCCCGCAAAACTCAATGCTTCCCTCGTGAGCCTTTACAAGACCTACGATAGAGCGAAGCGTTGTACTTTTACCCGCGCCGTTTGCACCGATAAGAGTAACTATCTGTCCCTCGGGAACCTCGAGGCTTATATTGCGGAGAGCCTTGATGCCGCCGTAGGAAACGCTAAGGTTTTCAATTTTCAGCATCGTCGTCACCTCCGAGGTATGCCTTTATTACCTTGGGATTTGCCTGTATTTCCGCAGGTGTTCCCGTTGCTATGAGCTTACCGAAATCTATTACGTAAATTCTGTCGGATATATCCATTATGAGGTCCATGTGGTGCTCGATTACGAGGATGGTGAGGTTGTAATCGTCGCGGAGCTGTCTGATAAACGCCGTCAGCTCAAGAGTTTCCTGGGGGTTCATACCTGCCGCAGGCTCGTCGAGCAAGAGAAGCGTAGGATTCGTTGCAAGCGCTCTTGCTATCTCAAGTCTTCTCTGCTGACCGTAAGGAAGGCTTGTTGCAAGCTCATCCTTGAACTCGGCAAGCCCCTGCATTTCGAGAAGCTCCATAGTCTCGCGTCTCATTTTCTGCTCTTCCTTACTGTTGAATCTGAAGGTTGCAGAGAAAAGGTTTGCCTTCTGGTGAAGGTGCTTTGCTATAAGCACGTTTTCAAAAACCGTCATTCCCTTACAGAGTCTTATGTTCTGGAAGGTTCTTGCGATACCGAGCTTGGTTATCTTGTCGGGGGTCTTAACGATAGAATTTGTATATACACCGTTATTCTGCCCCGCGTAGATGGCTTTCATTTTTCCGCGAGGGTGATTTTCGAGAATTCTCTGACCGAGAAAATCTATCGCACCGTTCGTGGGCTCGTAAACACCCGTGATCGCGTTGAACGCCGTGGTCTTACCTGCACCGTTAGGTCCGATAAGCGCGACTATCTCGCCGCGGTTGACGTCAAGTGTGAGGTTATCGACCGCAACCACGCCGCCGAACTGCATAGTTACGTTTTCAATGTGGAGGACGTTATTTGTGTTCTTGTTTTCCATACTCATTTCTTTGCCTCCCCTTCTGTCTTCTTACCTCTCGTAAGCTTCTTCTTTATGCCTCTCACCACGTCGGGAAGCTCCTTGGTTCCCATAATACCGCGGCGGAAGAAGAGCACGATTATCATAATTACAACCGAGAAAACAACCATACGGAAGCCGTCTCTGAGAAGCGGTACCTTGAAGTCACCGATAAACGTTTCCTTATCGAGAAATCTGAGCCACCACTCCGAGCACGCAACGAACAGGAAGGAGGATATGCAGCTTCCCGATACCGAGCCGATACCGCCGATTACCACGATGAGAAGAAGCTCGTAGGTAAGCGCCGAGGTGAAGGGCTTTGCCTGAACCGTGGTGGAATACATTGCGTAAAGAACGCCGCCGATGCCCGCGAAAAACGCGGAGGTGCAGAACGAAAGCATCTTATGCTTTGCGAGGTTTATACCCATCGCTTCAGCCGCTATCTCATCGTCTCTTATAGCCTTGAACGCACGTCCGTAGGTCGACTTTATTATGAGCACCATAACGGTAATACATACTGCCGCGATTATTATCGGGAACAGGGTGGACATATAGAATACCACCTTACCGTTCGAGCCCTTGATATTGAAGCTTGTAAACAGGGGGAATCCCTTGATGATATTAGCGCCGTTTGTGATCTTACTCCAAACGGGCTGCTCCCACTGGAAGAGAGCGCGCACGATCTCGGCAAAGCCGAGGGTTGCGATAGCAAGATAGTCGCTCTTGAGTCTGAGAACGGGGAGACCAATGAGGAATGCGAAGAGTGCCGCAATAAGACCTGCGAGTATCATCGCCGTGATTACACCGAGGAGGTTTGCGACCATTTCGTTTCCGATAAACGTACCGTAAAGCTCCTGAAGTGAGAAGTTTACGGACGAGCCCTCAAATTTGTAGAATACGCTTTCCTTGATAGCCACGGGCGTACAGAAAATTGCGTAGGTGTACGCACCGAGAAGCATAAAGCCTGCGTGACCGAGGGAGAAAAGACCCGTAAAGCCGTTAAGCAGGTTCATGGAAACCGCGATAAGCGAGTACACCGCGCCCTTTTTAAGAACGGTGAAAAGCATAGAGGTGGGCTTAAGCCACTTGGGAAGGCTTGATGAGGGGATCCAGAGGTTTAAGTTTTCGAGCACCATTACCGCGCCCATAAACAAAAGGATGAAGAATATGGATACGAGAGTGCCTTTTATATTTTTCTTGTTCTGTGCCACTTTTCTGCCCTCCTTATACCTTATCGGTTACCTTCTCGCCGAACAGACCCGTAGGCTTTACAACGAGAATGATTATAAGCAGAGCGAAGGTGAACGCATCCGAGAAGGTTGCGAAGTCCGTACCTCTGATAATGCTTTCGCAAATACCGATTATAAACGCGCCGACAACCGCGCCGGGTACCGAGCCGATACCTCCGAATACCGCCGCAACGAACGCTCTGAGTCCGGGAAGCGCGCCCGACGTGGGAACGATTACCGAGAAGTTCGAGAAGTAGAGCACCGAGCCTACTGCAGCAAGTGCAGAGCCAATGATAAAGGTAAACGAGATAACGCTGTTTATCTTGATACCCATAAGGCGGCTGGTTTCAAAGTCCTTGGATACCGCGCGCATAGCCATACCTATCTTGGTGTGGTTTATAAGCTGGGTAAGAGCGAATACAAGCACGATAACTATTATCGGAGTCACGAGCTTTGACCACTGTGTTTCAGTACCGAACACAGGAACAGTTTCGGACAAAAACGGAAGCTTCGGATAGTACTGAGGCTGACCTGCGGTCACATATGTAATAAGGTTCTGGAGCAGGTAGCTTACACCGATAGCCGAGATCATAACGCTCATTCTCGGCGCGCTTCTCAGCGGCAGATACGCCGCGCGCTCAATAATAAAGCCGAGAATAATGGTTACGATCACCGCAAACGGAATAGCCGCATACCACGGAAGCGAGCTGACTATAAAGATCAAGAACATACCCGCAACCATAAACACGTCGCCATGCGCGAAGTTTATAAGTCTTAAGATTCCATAGACCATAGTATATCCGATGGCGATAAGTGCGTACTGACCGCCGAGCGAAACACCGGATACCAGAATTGAAGCAATAAATTCCACAAAAGCACCTCTCATCTTTTATTGGCGTACGAAGTCTGCGTGCTTTTCGCAGATCTCCGTTATTTTTTTATAAAACAGTCATAATTCTTGCCGTTTTTTCTTTGACCGTCCGAAAAATACGCGGTTTTCCGTGTGCTTTTCGCGCGGTCAAAAAAGCAACTAATCGCTTGGCGGACAGAAATCCGCCAAGCGATTCCGATTAAGCTAAACCGGTTTAATTACTTTGCCTGCTGAACTGTTTCAAGAGTCCATGTAGCAGTTGTGTTGTCGGAGGTCTTGATGTAAGCAGTGTCACGAACTGCGTCACCGATTTCATCGAATGCGATGTGACCGGATACACCGTCGTATACTACTGTGGGAAGAGCCGCCTTGATGTCGCCTGCGTCTGCAGAGTCTGCAGCCTTGATAGCCTCAAGTGCTACGTAGTAAGCATCGTAACCCATTGCTGTAACTGCGGAAATTGTGTCGTTACCGCCGTTAGAGGTCTTAGCGTCCTCGTTATTGTTGATGTAAGCCTTGATGCCTGCGTCAAACTCGGGAGATCCGCCTTCCTGATAGAAGGTAGAAACGAAGAGCTTGATGCTTGTGTCCTTAGCAGCCTCGAGAACCTTGTTGTCGTCGAGTGTGTCGGAGCCGAGGATAGGAGCTTCGATTCCGAGAGCAGCTGCCTGAGTGATGATCTGTGTAGCGTAAGCTATAGACACGGGTGTAAAGATAACGTCTGCGCCTTCAGCCTTTGCCTTATTGAGGTATGTAGTGAAGTCAGCGTTGTTTGTGGGGAAGGAATCCTTGATTACTTCGCCGCCTGCTGCCGTGAATGCCTGCTCGAAGAAGGTGATAAGACCCTGGTCGTACTCGTTACCGAGCTCGCCGAGAAGGTATGCCTTCTTAGCCTCGAACTTATCTACTGCAAAGTTTGCAAGTACAGAGCCCTGGAAGGGATCGAGGAAGCAGATTCTGAAGTAGTGGTCGTTACCTGCTGTAACGTTGGGGTTTGTGCAGGTTACGCCGATCGCAGCGAGGCCTGCCTGGTTAAAGGTTTCGCTTCCTGCCATAGAAACGCCCGAGCCGTAAGAGCCGAGTACGATTGCTACGTCAGCGCCAACGAGAGCTGCTGCTGCGGAAGGAGCCTTGTCTGTTGTAGAGCCGTTATCGGAGAGTACAAGCTCAACCTTGTATTCTTCGCCGCCGATTGTAACGGTGGGTGTCTCGGAGTTTGCGTACTGCATACCGAGGATTTCCTTTTTACCGCCGGAAGCAGAGTCACCTGTAGAAGGCTCGAATACGCCTATCTTGATAACCTTTTCGTCGGTAACTGTTTCATCGTCGTTTGTTGCTGCAGGACCGCAGGATGCAACTGCAAGAACCATAAGCGCTGCAAGAACGAGTGCTAAAAACTTCTTCATTGTTTTTTCCTCCAAGAAAAAAATAATATGTCAAGACACGATTGTTA
>JAZNNG010000032.1:0-18080 GCA_045580165.1 Eubacteriales bacterium | reverse complement strand
TCCTCACTCCTCCTTCGAGCTCGTCGGAGCTACCGCGTCGACCTGCGGTTCGGAGGGCTACACGGGTGATCTTACCTGCTCCGTCTGCTACCAGATAATCGAGAGAGGAACGTACACCCCGAGGACAGGCACTCACTCCTTCGGCGAGTGGTCGACCGTCTCGGGCGCCCTGAAGAAGCACACCTGCTCCGTCTGCGGACGCATCGAGCATATGCGCGAGGATTGCGACCACGCAACGACCGAGATCCGCGGTGCGCGCGAGGCATCCTGCTCCTCGCAGGGCTACACGGGTGACGTCTACTGCACCGATTGCGGCTTCCAGACCGCACACGGCGAGCCCACCCCCACCTCCGAGCACGTCTTCATCGTCAACGAGGTGCTGAAGGAGGCGACGGAGAGCAGCGTCGGCATTGCAAGGCAGGATTGCATAGTCTGCGGCCACAGCGAGGTCACGGCGACACCTCCCCTCGCGAAGAGCGGCCCCGACACGACGACGGTCGTCATCATCGCCTCCGCCGGCGGCGGCATTGCCCTCATCGCCGTGCTCATACTCTTGAAGAAGCTTTTGTTCAGATAAAAGAATAACGAAATACGACGCTCTATAGAGCGGTACTCCAAAGGACAGTTTTTGGAGTGCCTTACCTACCGACAGAAAAAGCAAAAAACCGCAGATTGATTATCTGCGGTTTTTGTGTTATAATAGTAGCATAATATGACGGATATATACAAATTTTACGAGGAGGTGGTCTTTATGGGTAAAATACTTGGTTCATGGAGCGGAATGAGAAAGTATCTTGAACAAGACATGCTTGCCAATTCATTACAAGGCAGAATAAGATATGGTTGTACCACATACGTAGGGATGGACGGTTGTCATATTTTTGAGGTTTGCATAGACGGTGAGCAAGTAAAACGCTTCTCTTGGGAAACAGTGAATACCTATTTTATTGATAGTGGATGTACGAAAAATGCTAACCCAACCGGTGTTAGTGAATACTGGGCTGAGTTTTGGACATTGTTGGAGAAATATCCTATAAATCAACGCACGGAATATACAGATGAGGAATTTTGCGAAGCTTTAGAAATATACCGCAATCAAGAAATACAGGAGAGCATTTCTTCAAGTCATCCAATTGTTAGAATGTTTGCGGTATTAGATAGGCGCATTGGAAAAAGAACATTACAAAAAATGCAGGATACCCTTGAAGAGCAGCCGGAATGGTTGAAGCTGTTTTATTTATTGAGGTTAAAAGCAGAAAACATCATGTGAAGATTGTCAAATTCAAATTTATCGAAAAGCATCGGTACGCAGATAGCAAAAAGCTCCCTTTACACAAGGGAGTCTTTTTTTGTTCGCCTACGTCTTGTCGATTCTCCTGACAAGCACTGCTTTTGTGTCCACCAAAGCAAAATACGGAATACCTCTTTCGAAATATGCTGTATTTCTGAAAACTGTCCTTTAGGGTACGTCCCTATTGGCACCGATTTTTTCTTGCATAAAGAAAACCCCGCCATAGTGGCGGGGTTCAATAGAGGCTATTGCCGGTGAGTATAGACATAAAAACTCCGATTGTGTAAAATAAAGCTGTGACCTGCCAGTTACAACACAACACAATCGGAGGACAGTAAAAATGAAAAAAGAAGTCAATTTTAATGCCACAAATAGTTTAACACATACGAAATGGAATTGCAAGTATCACATAGTATTTGCACCGAAATATCGAAGAAAAGCATTTTATGAAGATAAAAGAATGGAAATAAGAGAAATACTGAGAACATTGTGTAAATGGAAAGGAGTAGAGATAATAGAGGGAGAAGTATGTCCCGACCATATACACATACTTGTAAGTATACCGCCAAAGATAAGTGTGTCAGGATTTATGGGATACTTAAAAGGGAAAAGCAGTTTGATGATATTTCAAAAGTATGGGAATATGAAATTTGCATATAGGAATAGAGAATTTTGGTGCAAAGGATATTATGTTGATACGGTTGGCAAAAATACAAAGGCAATAAAAGAATATATAGCCGAACAATTAAAACACGACCAAGAATCAGATCAGTTAAGTTTGTTTGATCCAAGGGACCCGTTTACGGGTAGCAAGTAACAAATGCGTGGCTTGCAGGCCTGCAATAAGCGCACTTGTGCGCCGCCTGTACCCAGTAGGGCTATGCCCGAAAATGAAATACCCCCGCCGATATGAAGTGATAGTTGAGTGTTTTTTCGTTATTTTTTGGTATCCGATATCACGGGCGGAATATAGTTTTTGGTTTCGTACGGAAGCTCGCGTGATTTAAGTCTTTTCTCAACGAAGGTTTTTACGAGGGAGTAGATAACCGCGAACAGGGGTGCTCCGATAAGCATTCCGAAAAGTCCGAAGTAACCTCCCATAACCGTGATCGCAAAGAGTATCCAAAGAGAGCTGATACCGATAGCATCACCGAGTATCTTCGGTCCGATATAGTTACCGTCAAGCTGCTGGAGAAGGAATATAAATATAATGAATATCAAGCAGTATACGGGGCTGTCTGTAAGTATAATGAATGCACAGGGAATAGCTCCGATAAAGGGACCGATAAAGGGAATTACGTTTGTAACGCAGACTATAACGCTTACGAGAGGATAGTAAGGCATGCCGATTATTGCAAGAACGATAAATGCTATAACTCCTATGATAAGCGAGTCAACTATTTTTCCGATAATGAACGAGCCGAATTTTTTATCGGTGTCCTTAAGAAAAACAAAGAAGGATGTATAATGCTCGTCCGAAAGGAGCGCTCTGACGCATTTCTTTAACTGAGCGCAAAGCTTTTCCTTTGATGCAAGGAAGTACACCGAGAAGATAAGACCGATGATTATATCGAAGAATCCTCCGATTATCTGAGACATAGTTCCGAAAATGCTCTTGAAATTAGTCTGGAACCAGTTGTATATGCTCTTAAGAGAATTTTGGAAAAAGTCGAAGAAAGATTTTATGGTGTCGGTAATGGTTTCGGACTCAAGTATTTCCTTGAGATTCGGATATTCGGAATAATCAATATTCAAGGACTTGAGGAAGGTGTCGAGCTTTGGTATTGTGTTTTTGATAAGAGTCTCAGTCTTTGAGTAAAGGTCATTATAGCTCGATATTACCTGAGGAAGTAATAGCATAAAGAATGCCGCGATTATTGAGAGTATGATAAGATATGTAATGATGAGAGAGAGCGTTCTTTTAAGGAGCTTTCTTTCTTTTTTCTTGAACTTTAATACCTTTTTTTCAAAGAAGACCATGAGCGGATTTGCAATATATGCAAAAATAAGGCCGTAATATACGGGACTCATTATGTCGTTGAATTTATCAAAGGCATTTTTTATAGCCGGTATATTGTCTCCGATAAAATAAAGCGCAAGAATAATTGCAGCGCATACGCAGACGTATATTGCAATAGTTAAATATTTTTTGTCAACGTTTAACTTCAAGTAAAGCACCTCCTGTCAAACTAATTTTATAATATATATCGGTATTAGTCAATAAATTTTTGTTAAAAAAGAGTTAAAAGCCCTAAAAAAACCTAATTATATTGAAAAAGCGGAGTAGATATGTTAATATAATTATTGAAATGAACGTAAAACTATTTGCATAACTTCATCATATCGGAGGAAACCGTGTTGCAAAATATCAATATTAAAGATATTCCCGTATCGGTACAAGCCGCAAAAGAATATGACGTTGACCGACTCACAGAGCTTATCAAAGCTCAATTTGACGATATCGGTCTCACAAAAGCTTGTTTTGAAGGTAAAAAGGTAGTAGTAAAGCCTAATCTCATTATAAAGAAGCCGCCGGAATATGCGGCGACTACCCGACCCGAGATTCTCGAGGCTGTTATTAAAATTCTGCTTACCTTTCATTGCGCAGAAATAACCATAGCCGAAAGCGCGGGAGGTCCGTACACCGAGCAATCGCTTGAGGCATCCTACAACGTATGTAAGATAAAGAGTGTAGCGTTAAAATACGGCATAAAGCTTAACTACGATACCTCGTACACGGAGGTAAATTCGTCGGACGGAAGACTTGTAAAATCGTTTAATATGCTGACACCCGTAACAGAGGCGGACGTAATTATAAATCTTCCAAAGATCAAGACTCACTCGCTAACGGGTATGAGCGGTGCGGTGAAAAATTATTTCGGAGTAATACCGGGCTTGCAAAAATTTGAAATGCACGCGCGCTTTCCCGATTATAATGAGTTTGCATCAATGCTTAACGATTTAGCGTACACGGTTATGTCTGATAGGATAACTGTGAATATTCTCGACGCTATTGTGGGTATGGAGGGTAATGGACCGACAGGGGGCTCCCCGAGAGATATCGGTTGCTTGATTACTTCGTTGAATCCTTTTAATATTGATAGGATCGCTAAGGAGATAATCGGGGTAAAGGAAGTTTTATACGTAGACGAGTCGGTAAGACGCGGATATACCTACGAGTCTGCGGACGATATCAAAATCATTGGTGATGATTACGAAAGCTTTATCGTCCCCGATTATAAGATGCCCGACTCAAAGCCACGAGGATTGGCGATGATTTTGAGAAGGTTCAGCGGCGGTAAGCTTGGTAAATTCTTTAGTCCGCGCCCCGTAATTTCGGACAGATGCGTCGGTTGCGGCGAGTGCGAAAGAAGCTGCCCTAAAAATACCATCGAAATGGTCGAAGCAAAAGGGAAAAAGGTTGCAGCTATCAAGCTTGATAGCTGTATTAGATGCTTCTGCTGTCAGGAGCTTTGCCCTGTACGCGCAATAGATATCAAAAACAATAGTCTTGTATCAATTATCAATAGAACAAAAAAGAAAAAATAAGAGGTTTGATTTGAAAAGAATAACCGTACCGGCTTATGCTAAGATAAACCTGTTTCTTGACGTTATAAACAAAAGAAAAGACGGATACCATAATATTGAAAGCGTTATGCAAAGCGTATCGCTTTGTGATGATGTTACTGTTGAGGTTCAGGTTCATGAAGGGATAGAGATAAATCAATATTTTGCAAATTCCGATCTTCCTTGCGATGAAACGAATTTATGCTATAAAGCTGCAAAGGCGTATCTTGATTACTTTGAGATCAGGAACATTAAAATCAATATAAGCGTTGATAAAAGGATTCCTTGTCAGGCAGGGCTGGCAGGCGGTAGCGCAGATGCCGCAGCTGTTATACGCGCACTTGATAAAGCTCTCGGCAATGAAACCGACGTTAAAACACTGAGCCGTATCGGGTTGACAGTCGGCTCAGACGTTGGATTTTGTATATACGGTGGCACTTGCGCCGTTGAGGGCAGGGGAGAGATAATTAAGCCGATAACAAAGCTTAGTAAATATTGGATAGTTATTGCTAAATCAAACTTCGAGAGCGTTTCTACCGCCGTTGCATATTTTCGTATAGATACGGAAGAAAGAAAATCCCAACCCCAAGCTTCGTATTCCGACTACGTTAATGCTGTTAATAACGGTAATTCTTGCATAATCGAGAGAGGAATGTTTAATTTGTTCCAGGACGTTATGAAGGATGAGCTGAGAGAAACCTATGAGATTATTGACGTAATGAAAAAGAACGGCTCGCTTGGCGCTCAAATGAGTGGAAGCGGACCGTCCGTTTTCGGTTTGTTTGATAATGAAAATAAGGCAAATAAGGTGCTTAAAGCGCTTGATGGCAGGTGCTTTGCGGTTTTGTGCAGGACCGTATAGCTATCTGTTGCTTCTGAATACCTCAAACGCGAGAATACTTGCGGCCGACGCCGCTGACAGGGCGGAATCGAAATTCCTGCCATAATCAAGTCTGACGATCAAGTCGGCATTTTCTGTAAATACCTTTGAAAGACCGCGCTTTTCGCCGCCAACGACGAGCAGTAGCGGTTTTTTTAATTCTGCATCGTAAATCGATACTGAGTTCTCGATATCTGCACATACAATCTTGTATCCGTTTTGCTTGAACGCCTTGATACAAGCTTCGGGTGAAGCCATTGCAAGCGGCATAAGCTCGGATGCTCCTGCTGACGCTCTGCAAACTACACCCGCGGCGCTCATCCAGTTGCGCTCGGGAAGTATTACACCGTCAGCGCCCGATGCGTATATTGAGCGTAGCGCGTAACCGAAATTGTACGGGTCCTCAACTCCATCGAGCATAACGTAAAAGCCGTTTTTGGAAATTGATGCATCTGTGATTTCGTGTATGGTACGAGACGTACAGTAGGTTATGATTCCTCCGTGACTCGTGCCGATCGCTACGCTTGAAATTTGCGTGTCGTCCACCTCGCAAATTTCAAAGCCGTGTACGTGTGACATAGCCTTTATGTACGAAAGATGGTTGGCTATTTTTTTGGCTCTGTCGCGACTGTATTCAACGCGAATTATCTTTCTGTCCGAAATCTTGTTGTCAATAGCGTTTATGAGCGACCTGAAGGAAACCATCCCCTCAAAGACGTCAGAATCTACAAATCTTGAAGCCTCGGCTTTCATTTCGCGCCAAGCTCTTTCTTTACTTCGGCAGCCCTGCCGCAGGTGTATGCGCCTTCGGAGCATTTTCCTCTGAGGCAAGACGGTCCTGCGTTTGCAAAGAGCAGAGGAGCTGCCTCGCGTACGAGCTTGAGCATTTCAATAGCAAGCTCGCGTATCTCCCACTGTGCGCGTCTGCAGCATCTGAGTGTAAGGAAGTTGTGGAGTGAGCGCACGTTCATGGTCATAATGATCTTCGTGTCACAAGAGTTGGGAAGAACGAAACGCGCATCCTCATTAGCCTTCTTTTCAGCGAGCTTAAGGGCTTCTTTTTCGCTTTTACCTTCTGACATAAATGTTTGTGTATGCTTTTTTATGAGAATATTCCTTAACGATTCGTAATGAGCCGCGTCTTCTTCCATAGCTCTGATGTATTCCTCACGTGCCTCGGGAATGGCTTCTATTTCGGGAGGAGTGATGTACTGGAAGCTCGATTTATCAACGTATCTCTGGCTTTGAACGGAGAAGGATGCGATTCTGTGACGTGTTATTTGAGCAAGAAGCGCACGTGAAACTCCCTCTATACCAAAGGTAAACGTAGCGTGCTCGATAGGGCTCGCGTGACCAAGGTCTGAAAGAAGATTCAAAAAGGATTCGACCTTGTCGGGGGTAAGATTGTCAAGCAGGGTGGGAATATCGCTCTTTGCATAGCAAAGCTTTGCGGCTGCGGCTACGAGCTTGTCCGCATCGGGGGTGTAAGCGAGAAGATTAACTGTCATTGTTTTTTATCCTTTCCTGTGATTTTGTAAAGTATTGTGCCGAAAACAAATTTCGGGAGCTTCATCATTCTGCCGATACGCTTCGGCTCCTTGATGAGTCTGTAAAACCATTCGAGATTTAACTTTATGAAAAAATGCGGAGCACGTTTTACGTTGCCCGAGTACGAGTCAAGACTGCCTCCAAGGCCCATAACAAGTCCTACGTTCTTGAGCTTTTCTCGGTTTTCGCATATCCACATCTCCTGTATCGGAACACCAAGGCACACAAAGAGAATATCGGTGTCAAGCGAATTGATTTTTTCGATTATTTTATCGCTTTCCTCGCCTTGCTTTGCAAAGTAACCGTTGTTTGTTCCGACGGGGGAAAAGCCCTCGTACTTTTCAGCAAGCTTTTCTGCGGCAAGCTCGGCGATTCCGGGCTTTCCGCCGAGGAAGAAGACCTTGTAGCCGTTTTTGACGGCAAGCCTTATTGCGCTTTCGCCGAGCTCAACACCGGCAACCTTTTGCTTCAGCTTTTTGCCGAGTATTTTTGATGCAAGCACTACGCCTGCACCGTCCGGGACAACGAGGTCTGCGGAATTTACGATGCGCAAAATTTCCTCGTCTTCAATACAAAGCTCAACTATTTCCGCATTGGGTGTAAATACGCAGTGAAATTCTTTTGAGGCGGCGTAGCCGTCAATTATACAGGTTGCCTCGTCCATAGTGACGTTATCGATATTAACGCCTCTTATAGAAATTTTTTCGGACATATTTTTGCTCCGTTCAGTTATTTATATCGATATATTCCATTGGCTCAAGCTTACGGATTTTTCCGGGCTCGCGCTTGAGGAGGTCGTACGAAAACCTTTTGCAGGAAAACGTTGGCTCGACTTCGCCTCGGATACTGCAAGTAACCGCGTCATCATCACCGATCTTTGCATTGACACAGAATCTGCAAATTTCATTTTCGTTATTTTTCTTTTTGAAAAACATAATCTACCCCGAT
The DNA here is from genome assembly GCA_045580165.1 of Eubacteriales bacterium. Taxonomy (GTDB): domain Bacteria; phylum Bacillota; class Clostridia; order Oscillospirales; family CAG-272; genus UBA4717. The sequence continues at coordinate 9,846 of JAZNNG010000032.1, read as the reverse complement.
AATTTTATTATTTATAATTATACTACAAATCCTTTGCAAAAACAATCCCTTTTTTAAAATAAACCACTTTGAAACAATAATATGACAACACAGGAAAAAACAAACGATAATAACGTTTGTGTGACCTTGAAGTAAAGATGAGCCTTGACCGAAAGGCCAAGAGAAGACATAACCGACGCCGCTTGCATGTGTACGCACGCGCCTCCGAAGGTAACGGTACAGGATAGAATTAACGTGCTGATAGCATGTGGGAATTCGGTTATCTCCGCACTTCCGCTTACTATTTCGATAAACGGTCTTACGACCTCAAAAGCAAATGAGTGGTTGCAGATATTTGAAATTGCGTCGCCCAGCACGTTAAAGACGATAATATATCCGCACATTATTGCAGTTGACTTGATACCTCCCTCAAGCGACTCTGTAATTGCGGTAAGCAGATCTTTGGTATATGAATTTGAGTAGACCTCCTCGCGTCCGGTCGCGGTTTTGCTTTTGAACATCAAACAAGTCGTGATTGACGATAAAATCTGAATTATGTAAACGGTAACGCCGAGGCAAGGATTATTAAACATTCGGGCGCCTATAAGTATGACGGGTAGCGCAGGTCCGGTGTTATTTGATATTGCGCACAAGCGCTCAGCATCATTTTTGCTGATTAGCCCGTTTTTATATAGCTCAGCTGATGCGATAACTCCCGACGGATATCCCGACAAAAAAGAAAACAGATATACCGAAGATCCAATACCCGGGAGCCCTGTCACCTTCGAAAAAATTTTCCCAAAGGGTTTGCTTATAACGTAAGCTACACCCGAATTCGTTATAAGCTTTGATAAAACCATAAAGCAGAACAAAGACGGAATAACACCGTAAAGACAGGAGTTGACCGAGTTTATGACGGACGTTGAAACCGACTTAGGCATAAGTAATAGATATAGCAGCAAGGCGCAGCTTGATAAAAAAGCAATAATTGCGGTTCTGTAACGGTTGTGTGTGATAATAATCCCTCCATACGAACAGTATAATTATAGTAAAATATATTTTCATAAGGTTGTCGGTATGAGAGATAATATACGTGTACTCAAGGATGAGATCAAAAATAAACTGTTCGGACACAACTCTGCGGGGGCGTCGATTTTTCTTGACTCCAACGGTGCGCTCTCTGTTTTCAGATGTGTCGGACTTGAAGAATATTCTGATAATCTCGTAAAGATAAAAACAAAGGATTCTCATATTTCTGTTTCGGGAAGCGGGCTTGTTCTTAACACGTTTTCAAACAGCGAAATAACTGTAAGCGGAAAAATTTGCACGATATCGCTCATAGGAGAAGAATAATGGGTAAGCTCAGACTCCAGGACGTAATTTTCGGATACTCAATGCTTGAAGTTGGGAAGGAGAAAATTGGCAGAGCTGCAGACGCATTGTTCAAGCAAGGGGTTTCGTATAAAACTGTATACAGTAACGATAAATCAGTAGCTCTAAGATGCTCTTGCGGTAAAAGAAAACTTGAACTAATTCTTGGCGACAAATTTGAGTATACGGTCACATGTGGCGGCATTCCTTCGTACATTCTCAGTAAAAGAAAACGTGTAGGTCTGCTTTTGGGATTTATTCTTTGTATTGCTGTAATTTTTCTCTCGTCAACAATTGTTTGGGAAATCGAAGTGTACGGGAACGAGAATCTTTCCGATGATTACGTCAAAAGCATACTTGTTAATTACGGTCTTGAAAAGGGTAGATCAATTAATGGAATAGACCTTGACAAGCTTCATCATCAGGTCTTGCTTGACAACGGGTCTGTCGGTTGGCTCAGAGTAAATTTCAGAGGCACCGTTGCCGTTGTAGAGGTTATGGAATATCGCGGAAGCGAGAGAACAGACGTTTCCCCTGACGGTTCAAATCTCGTGTCCTCAAGGGATGCGCTTATATTATCAGTGTATACGGTTGAAGGGACACCTGCCGTCAAGGTAGGCGACACGGTTAAAGCCGGAGAGCTGCTGATAGGAGGGATAAGTGACAGTAATTTGCGCGGATATAGCCTGAAGAACGCAGAGGGGAGCGTTATCGGCGAGGTGTGCGATGATTTTTTGATAAAAATCCCGTACGAAACAAGCGAAAAATCATATACGGGAGAAACTTTTACCGAAAAAAGTATTGAAATTCTCGGAAAGCGAATAAAACTTTCAAAAAACAGTAGAAATTTCGGGGAAGAATGTGATATAATAGTAAAAAGAAAAAGAATTGAGCCGTTTGACGTTATCAAGCTTCCGATTGAGCTGTGTGAGGTCACTTATATCGGTGCTGAAACTGTCACAATTAGTTTAACTCCAGAGCAGGCTGCAAGCGCCGCAAAGGCAAAGCTTGACGAGTATTTACGGGAGGTATCGCTTCTCGGAGACGTTGTCAGCATAAGCTATGATATCCTTTACGAAGCTGATTACGTCGAGTTGTCGTGCAAAATCTTCAGAACCGAGGATATTTGCAGGAGGGTAAAGCTTTCCACCAAAAACGTTCAATAGATCTAAGGAGAAATTAATGTCGGAAATCATCATTAAGACAGATTCGCTCGATGAGCTTTCACAGTTGTTCGGAGCTTTTGATATTAACGCAGAAATAATAGAACGAGCCTTCAGGGTCAGACTTCACAACAGAAGCTTGAGCGATAGCGGCGAGTCTGCGCTTACAGTTTCGGGTGATGACTCAGATTCTGTCGAAAAAGCTGCCGAAACCGTAAAATATTTGCTCAGAATCATCAAAAACAACGGCACGGTAAACGAGCAAAACATCTCCTACATTATAGATATGATCAATGATGGGCGAAACGGTGAGCTTGGTGAGCTCAACGATGACTGTATATGTCTTACAAATAGGGCAAAGCCCATTAAGGCAAAAACCGTAGGTCAGAAAAAATACGTTGATGCCATCAGAGATAATACGATAGTGTTCGGTATAGGGCCTGCGGGAACGGGTAAGACCTTCCTTGCGGTTGCTATGGCAGTCAAAGCTATGAGGGAAAAGCAGGTCAGCCGTATAATACTTACAAGACCTGCAGTAGAAGCGGGAGAAAAGCTTGGTTTTTTGCCGGGTGACCTTCAGAATAAGATCGACCCGTATCTAAGACCTCTAAACGATGCTCTTTTTGAAATGCTCGGAAGTGAAGCATATGCGAGACACGTGGAGAGGGGAAGCATTGAGATAGCACCGCTTGCATATATGAGGGGACGCACTCTTGACGATTCGTTCATTATTCTCGACGAGGCGCAGAATACCTCACCCGAGCAAATGAAAATGTTTCTTACACGTCTCGGGTTTAACTCAAAAGCTATAATTACGGGTGATGTTACCCAGACCGACCTTCCGTTCGGCAAGAAAAGCGGTCTTGTTGAGGCAATAAAAATACTCGATAAGATCGACGATATCGCAATTCACTATTTCAGCGAACGCGACGTGGTCAGACACAGACTCGTGCAAAAAATAATACTTGCTTACGAGAAATACGCAAGTGAAACCAAGAACAAAGCAAAATTTACGGTAAACAAGGACAAGCAGTGAGGACAATACTATGAAGAATTTGATATTAATTGATAACTGTCAGGAAATCGAGCCTGTATTCCCTGAAACAAACAATCTTATTAAGGTCGTAATCAATAAGGCTCTTGCATATATGGGTATCGATAACAGATGCGAGGTCTCGGTAACGTTAACCGATGACGAACAGATACACAAGCTTAACCGCGAGCACAGAAACGTAGACAAGTCAACCGACGTGCTATCCTTCCCACAGTATGAGGCAGACGAGCTCGACTATTTTGAAGAGGATGAGGAAATAGTGCTTGGTGATATAGTTATTTCTCTTGAGCACGCTCGCCGTCAGGCACAGGAATACGGCCACAGCTACGTGAGAGAGCTTGCATTTCTTTGCGTGCATTCTGTACTTCATCTGCTCGGATATGACCACATAGAAAAGGCAGACGAGGAAGTAATGCTCGGACTCCAGAAAGAAATACTTGATGACATTGGAATTACAAGAGGATAAATAAATGAAAAAGACGGGATTTATAGCAATACTCGGGCGCCCTAACGTTGGTAAATCCACCCTTCTTAACGCATTGCTCGGAGAAAAAATCGCAATAGTTTCAAAAAAGCCGCAAACCACAAGAAATCAGATTCACGGAATCCTTACTGTTGACGAAACTCAATATGTTTTCGTTGATACACCCGGTCTTATGAAGAAGGCGTATAATAAGCTCGGAGATTATATGGTAAAAAGCGTTAAAAGCGCGATCGGAGGTGTTGACGCGGCCTACCTTGTTGTTGATGCCGCAAAGTCGGTGTCCGACACCGAGAGGGAAATTTCCGATAGACTTAAATCAAGAAAAATTCCGGTTATTCTCGTTGTAAACAAGGATGACACGGTCAATGCGTCCCGACTTGCAGAGGCAATAGCCGAATACTCCGCGCTTGCCGACTTTAACGCAGTCGTTCCTATGTCTGCGCTAAATAAACGCGGATGCGACATTCTTCTTGAGGAAACAGACAAGTTTATTGAGGAGGGCGATTGGCTTTTTGATGAGGATATGATCACCGATCAGCCCGAGAGAAGTCTTGCGGCTGAGGTTATCAGAGAAAAGCTCTTAAGAGTACTTGAAGAAGAAATTCCTCACGGAACCGCCGTCGTTATTGAGGCGTTCGAGGAAAAATCCAAGCTTCTTGTTATAAGGGCAAACATATTTTGTGAAAAGGCTTCTCATAAGGGAATAATTATAGGACGTGCAGGGGTTACGCTCAAAAAGATAGGAACGTACGCAAGGGAAGACCTTGAAGCGTTCTTTGGTGTTAAGGTCCACCTTGAGCTTTGGGTAAAGGTAAAGGAAAACTGGAGAGATAGCGAAGTAAATCTTGCCAATTTTGGCTTCAATCAATCGGATCTGTAATGGGAAGCATTGATATAAACGGTCTTGTTCTCGGCGAAACTCTTATCAGCGATAACAAGAAATATATAAAAGTACTTACTGACAAGCTCGGGAAAATATCGGTTATTGCTTATGGCGCAAACGGTATAAAGAGCAAGAACTTTGCGGCGGTAAAACCGTTTTCCTATTCGACTTTTACGTTAAGTGAAAAAAACGGAACCTACACACTTAAGGAAGCTGAGCTTAAGACCAGCTTTTTTAAGATAAGCACAGACGTTAAGTCGCTTGCTCTCGGCTCGTATATTGTGAGCGTTGCCGACTTCGTATCAAATGAATCGGATGATAGCACTGAGCTTTTGTCACTTACGCTTAATTCTCTGTATGCGTTAGCTAATTCCTTGAAGCCGATAGAGATGATCAAATCGGTTTTCGAGCTTAAATGTGCCTCGATTATCGGTTTCTCACCCTCTGTTATCGGTTGCTGTTGTTGTAACAAAAGCCTTACGGAAACATCCTCGTATATGAGAATATACGACGGGAACGCCGTTTGTACGGAATGCAAGGATAAAATGACAGTCAGCGATTACGAGGTGTTAGTCCCCGTTACACCGTCTGTTATATCCGCTATGAGATACGTAATAATTTCCGACATAAAAAAGATGTTCGGATTTACACTCGACGAAATAGAGCTTGAATGCTTTTCGGAGCTTTGCGAGAAATATCTCTCTGCTCATATTGAAAAGGCGTTTTCCGCTTTGAAGATTTATAAAACGCTTACTGAATGATTGTTCGGAGGATAAAATGTCCGGATTTGAGAAATCCATAAAAACACTTGAATTTAATAAAGTACGTGAGATGCTAGTTTCTATTGCCGTTACAGAAGGAGCAAAGGAGCTTGCGCGTAAGCTTGTCCCCGTAACCAGAGTGGATAAGATCAAGCTTTTGCAGGCGCAGACGAGCGATGCCAAGCGAATGTCCGCAACCAAGGGCGTTCCTTCGTTTTCTGCGGTACACGATATCGGTGATGCACTCGAACGCGCAGGAAAGGGAGCAACTCTCTCTATGCGTGAGCTTCTTGACATAGCGGGACTTCTTCGTTCTGCAAGATCTCTTATAGAATACGCGGAATCGTCAAACGTCCCTTCGGGAACTCTTTCCGTAATTTTTGCACGGCTTATAACCGATAAAAAGTCGGAAGACAGAATTACAAAGGCAATTATATCGGAAGAAGAAATGGCTGATGACGCAAGTCCCGAGCTTTCCGATATCAGACGCAAGATAAGAGTCGCGAATAATAAGGTAAGGGAAAATCTCCAATCCTTTATTACCGGTCCGCGTTCAAAATACTTACAGGAAAATATAATCACTACCCGTAACGGACGATTTGTAATTCCTGTAAAGGTCGAACATAAGGCAGAAATAAAAGGGCTTGTTCACGACACCTCGTCCTCAGGTGCTACGTTATTTATCGAGCCGATTTCTGTCGTAGAAGCCAATAACGAGATCAAGGTGCTGCAAACGAGAGAGGAAAAAGAGATAGAGAGAATACTTGCATCTCTATCGTCTATGTGTGCTTCTATTTCAGACACACTTGCTCTCAATTATGATAATATTAACCTGCTTGCTTTTATTTTTGCAAAAAGCGAGCTTTCGTATAAGCTTGATGCAAGCGAGCCTCTTATAAATAACTCTAAAAAGATAAATCTTATGAAGGCGCGCCATCCGTTAATATCACCCGAAACGGTCGTTCCAATTGACGTAAGCCTTGGTGGCTTGTTTGATACTCTCGTTATTACGGGACCCAATACCGGAGGTAAGACGGTTACACTTAAAACTCTTGGTCTGTTTGCTCTTATGGCACAGTCAGGACTTCACCTGCCTTGCAGGGAAGGCTCTGAAATATGCGTGTTTGAAAGTGTTTTTGCCGACATCGGTGATGAACAGAGTATAGAGCAGTCCTTGTCAACGTTTTCTTCTCATATGGTCAATATTGTCGATATAACCGAGAGAGTAAACGGCGGTTCTCTTGTGCTGTTTGATGAGCTCGGAGCAGGAACAGACCCCGTTGAAGGTGCGGCACTTGCAGTCTCAATACTTGAGCACGTAAGGTGCAGAGGCGCTCTTTGTGCCGCTACGACTCATTACGCAGAGCTTAAGTCCTATGCACTTGAAGAAGACGGTGTATGCAATGCTTCCTGCGAATTTGACGTAAACACCTTAAAGCCGACTTACAGACTAATTATAGGAACTCCCGGCAAATCGAACGCATTTGCAATATCCACAAAGCTTGGGATATCGAGTGAGATAATTGAACGCGCATCAGCGCTTGTTTCGCGTGAAAATAAACGTTTTGAGGACGTTATCGGAAAGCTTGAGGAAACAAGACTTGAGTTAGACAAAAACTGCGCCGAGGCTGAAAGACTTAAGACAGAGCTTGAGGTGCGCACAAAAGAAAAGGAAGCCGAGATAAAGGCTAAGCTTGAACAGGCAGAAAAGCAACTTGAAAAGGCTCAGACACAAGCCGCAGGAATAATCAGAAGCGCGCGTGCTACAAGTGATTTTATACTTGATCAGCTTGAAGAGGTCAAAAAGGCAAGAGAAAGCGAAAGGCTCGCAGAAAAGCTCGAGGGTGCTCGCTCACAAATACGCAAAAAGCTTCGTGAAGCAGGAGATAAGGTCGATCCTGTTACGGAAAGAAAGCTTGACGGATACGTATTGCCGCGTCCGCTTAAGGTGGGTGATACAGTACTCGTTGTTGATATTAACAAGCAGGGAACGGTTATTGAGGTGTCAGAGCGTGACGGTAAGGTTACGGTAAAAGCAGGTATTATGACCTTCAGAACTAAGATATCAAATCTTATGCTTGAGGAGTCGAAGGGTGAGACCAAGCAGACTAAAAAGGTGGCCGCATATTCCAAATACCACACCGCCGTAAGAAGTGATTTTACTGATGAGCTTGATATAAGAGGTCAGCTTGGCGATGATGGCTGCTTTATGATTGATAAGTATTTTGACGAGGCAAAGATTGCGGGTATTCACGTAGTCAGAATAATCCACGGTAAGGGTACAGGAGCGCTTCGAACTGCCGTATGGAATTTTTTGAAGTCAGATACGCGAGTCAAAAGCTTCAGACTGGGGAAATACGGCGAGGGCGACCTTGGCGTAACAGTAGTTGAACTTAAATAAAATGAGGGCTTACAGAAACCTGTAAGCCCTTGTTATTATTTGGAACAACCGCAACCGCTGCCTGATCTTTCGTTATTATCGCAGGATCTGCTTGTAAGTTCGGAGAATGTTAAGCTTTGGGGCTGAAATTCTCTGATCGGGAAATCCATTGTTCTGAAAATGTCGCAGGGATTGGTGTCGTCATCCGTGGTAGAGAAGCATTCTTTTTCGGGAACGCTGTACTCGGTAGCATTAATAAGGAACTGCTCGGGACGCTCTATGCGAATAACCGAGAAAAATCCAAGGCTTACGAGAAGTCTGCGAGTGTCGTTGTTGCAGCCGCAAAGACCGCCGTTTACCGTCAATGCTACACAATCGGGTATTTCATCGCAAGAGCAGCATCTGAAGCATCTGCATTCACACGCGGGGTCGCTTACTCTTACGTTGAGAACAACGGGATCAACAACTTCAACTGTCGCCGAAGGAAGATTACTTCCTGCTTCGCAAAGGTTGGGTGCAGAGCAAAAGCCGTTAATACCGGGTGTACTCTTGAATATGTTTACGTTTCCTTCTCCGCCGTAAAGAATAACCGATTTTTCTACAACGGCAATTCCTTCAAATTTGTTGGGTCTGCCCGTGCATACGCAAGCTTCAAGCTCGAGCTTTACGTATAAGCGCACTGTTACCTGATAAAATCCTCTGTTGAACTGAACGGGTTCAACAGAAATGTTGCTCCAAAGAACACAAGCGCGAGAAACCTTGACGTTAGACGTTCTATCTATAAGCTCCTGACCGTCACCCGACACGTATACTACTACGTCCTCGAAGCAATCACGGTCACGGCAAGCGTCAAATACGCGATTCGTATCTATTATGACAGATCCGCTCGATGTAGTTGACAAGCCGGTTCTGCTGCAGGAGCATCCGTTTCTGTTATCTGCCATGGGGATATCCTCCATATAAAAATTCCGACACAGTCGGTTGAGAGTATATAACTCTCTATACCATACTATGCCGGAATATGACTGAATGTGAAAAGGGCACCGTTTTCGGCGCCCTAATTTGATTATAAGTACTTTTTCATTGTGTCGGTTGCTTCGTCTTCGTGGAGAGAGGAGGTAAGGAAGCATTCAAAGCCGACCTTTTCAGAGAGCATGTTGAGCTCATCAAGGAACTTGTCAAAGGCTTCAACATCATTTCTGCAGATCTTGAGAGCAGAGTCGATGAACAAGTCTGTAAGGTCGTGGTCGCTTGCGGAAATGCCTGCGATAAAACCGTAAAGAGATTGTGCGTCATCTATAAAATAGCTTTCTGCCGAGATAAGACGTGCAGTATATTTTACATCGGTAGTAAGCTTTGTGCCTTTTTCAATACATACAACGGAACCGTTACTTTCCGAAGATGTCTTATTAACGAGCTCGATAAGCTGTTTGGTTTTTCCGGTGCCCTTGACACCAATTACAAGTTTAATCATATTAAATACCTCCGTGTATTTGTAGGGGTTTTCTGTACCCATATATATAATACACTAAAATTCCAAAAAAATCAAGTGTTTTTTGTGTCAAATTGACAATAAATTTGACAGTTAACATATTGTTAACAAAATCACTTCATTCGTTCTTCGAGTAAAGCCTTCTTGTCCTCGTAGCCGGGCTTGCCGAGAAGGGCGTACATGTTGTTCTTGTATGCTTCGACACCTGGCTGATTGAAGGGATTAACTCCGAGAATATAACCCGAAACTGCACAAGCATATTCAAAGAAGTATACGAGT
>JAZNNG010000031.1:0-2252 GCA_045580165.1 Eubacteriales bacterium | reverse complement strand
TCCGTCGTAGTTTGTACAAATCACATCCATATCCCCGAATTCCGAGAGTGACTGTCTGCATATTCCGCACGGTGTAATGTCGGCGTTCTGACCGCTTACGCATATTGCCGTAAAATTACGTTTGCCCCGTGACAATGCCTGGATAGACGAAAAAGGGTTGATCCACAATAGCGGAAGCAATGGTGCGGCATATTCTACGATTGCAGTTTACAAAATTGCCGATGGCGGCGCATCTATGGAATTGATTGCCGAATTCGGAACGAACGGTTTTGAATGGGTGGGAGACACCGGCAATGATCTGTATTATAAATTAGTAAACGGCGAAAAAGTTTCTATTTCAGAGAATGAATATAGTAGCCTGTGTGAACAATACGGTGAATATTCAGGCTCAGTAGGCGCAGCTGAAGCGACAAAAGAACATTCAGGTCTTGTTTTCATTCCATTGTATACGGAGGAAGAAATAGCAATAGAAATGCATGAAGCGGAATTAACGTAAAATTAAGAAGTATCATTCTTATAAAAATCAAACAAATATAATCAAGCTATTGATTTTATTGTTTACAAATGATATAATCAATACGCAAGTATACGCCCTCGATTTTATTTCATAATTGGTGGGCGTTTTCACATAAAAAAAGAGGTATATAATGAGCTACATATACGTTAAGTCTGGCGTATCAAAGTCGGCAATTATGGATTTCCTCTCAAACGAGAGAAACAACTGCAACACCGACATTCACGCTTTTTCGGTTATCAAAGAGGGCGAGCTTCTCTGCCGTGTTGCCTTGCCTCCGTACGAAATAAGCGACAACAAACAGCTTTTCAGTCTCAGCAAGAGCTTTTGCAGTACCGCTGTCGGTTTTGCTGTTGACGAAGGACTCTTTAAGGTGACCGACCGTATTGTTGACATTTTCAAGGACGACTGCCCCGAGGTTATAAGCGACCGTCTTGCCAGTATGACCGTACACAACGTTCTGACTATGGGCACGGGTCATAAAACCTGCGTAATGAACAAAATGATAAACGCAGAAAATCCCGTTAAAGCGTTTATGAGAGAGGAGCTTTTCTATGAACCGGGTGAAAAGTTTGTTTACAACACGGGTGCTACCCTCCTACTTTCAATAATCGTTCAGAAATACACGGGCAAGACCGTTTACGAATACCTGTATGAAAAGCTTTTCAAATATCTTGACCACGCACCCGAGCACTGGGATATTATCCACACAGGCCATTGCGAGGGCGGTGTCGGTCTTTGCGCAGAGATCCGCGATATAGAAAATCTCGGTATGCTCTACTTAAACGGTGGACGGCTCAATGATAAACAGATTCTGTCGGAAGAATGGGTACATCTTGCCACATCAAAGCAAATATCAAACGGCGAAAACGGAACGTCCGATTGGTGCGCAGGCTATGGATATCAGTTTTGGCGCAATGCACGCGACGGATTCAGAGGCGATGGTGCTTTCGGTCAGCTTTGCTTCGTTCTTCCCAAGGATGATATGATAATCAGCGTACAATGTCAATGCTTTGCCGATATGCAAAAGGAAATAAGCGGAATCTACGAGCTTGCAGACACTATACTCGGTGAAGATACCGCTACTATCGAGGAGCTTGACCGCTTTATTTCCGAGTTTTACATGCCAAGTGAATGTGAGATCAAGAGTTTTGAAGGCTTTGACAAAATTTATAAAATCGAAGATAACCCGATGAATATAAAATACATCGGATTTTCAAGCAACGGTGACGGTCTTTCAGTCAAGCTCGTGACCAACGGCAAAACGCAGTATATTGATGCCGCATCCGGAGAGTTTGCGTTTAATGATATATGGCTCTCTTGCTTTAAGCCGACTCTGATCGGTCTTATTCCTCAGCGATTCGAGAATTGCAATTTCGCCTCTTGCGTAGAGGAATCAAGCGAGAACGCTCTCGTATTATTCTACCGATTCAAGAACGCACCACATTCGGGAAAAATAAAATTCTGTACTGACGGCGATAAGCTAACGGCAGAATTTCTTCCGAAAACGGGAGGAATGGTTGAAGGTGCAAAGATACTTCGCGGTGTGAGAATATAAAAAATCCCGACAAGATCTTATCTTGTCGGGATATAATTTTTATATCACTTATTTGAGTCTTTTCTTGATTATATTTCCAATCACGGGAATATAGTCCAAAAACAGTCTTCTTAGTTTCTTTTTCCAATATCTATATTCTCGTTCGGAAAAGGCTCTTTCCATTTCTCCTTTCAAATATTT